>NZ_JANUXY010000002.1 GCF_024814435.1 Staphylococcus americanisciuri | reverse complement strand
ACCAATAACTGTACATACCAGCACATCAGAGTTTGCTAACTTTTCAGCCGCATACGCCACATGTGTTGGATTGACGCATACTGACTTGAATTGATACGCTTTTGCCTCTTCAATCATTTTGTCGATTTGTTTACGTGTAGATTCAGGCTTTAATAATGTATGATCAATATATTTTTCGTAATTCATGTTATAACTCCTTTTATGCTTCAGTTTTTGTCCAGCGATTTAATACAATAAATAAGATTAATCCCACAACACTCATCAAGCCTAAGATAATTAAAATCATACCAAAGTGAGATGATAATGCTGTATTACCCGGGAAATTAAGTGCTTTTAAATCAATTAACGCTGCTGCAATCGCAATACCTACTGATACACCTACGTTAATAATTAAATTGTAGAAGCCAATTGCGACCCCTGTCATATTCACATCAATTGTGCGAATCGCTTCATTCAACAACGGTGCATACATTAACGCAAAACTACCTGCGAAGAAAATCATTGAAATCACAAAAATTGCAACGTGTTGTCCCACTGCAAATGCTGGTAAAAACAAGCTTAACGTAATTAAACCAATCGCTGTAATAACCGCTTGTTTTGAGTTTAAATAGTTTGCGATTTTACCGCTCAATGCACCGACAACAACAGCCACTAAGTAGCCTGGAATTAATAATAATGATGTTGTATCTAGCTCAAAGTGATAAATCTGTTCCATAATAAATGGAAACGTGAAAATATAACCTAACTGAATCATATACATCACAAAGACAATAAATAAGAATGATGCATAACGTCTATTTTGAAAAAACGTCTTGTCGACAAGTGGCTGTTTCGCATTTTTGATATACAATGCAAAAATCGCAATGATAAGAATCGCACCTGCCAAGTACCACCAGTTAAAGTTTGTAATAAATAACATAACCGTTGTCGCAATCGTAGACACTAAGATTAACCCAATAAAGTCTAGATGTGCTTTATTCACAGATTCTTCTTTTGGCATTAACTTGAATAAGAACGGTAATGTGAACACAACGATTAGCGCGATTAAAAACATGTTTGTCCAATGTAAATACGTTGAAATAAAACCACCTGATAGCGTTCCTATAACGAGTGACAATGAATAACTACTCGTACTTAAGCCAAGATATGTCTTCTGATCTTCCTTAGACAAATACTTCGCAACATAAATCACATACAATGTTTCTGCCGCCGCAAGTCCTGCCGTTTGAATAATGCGTCCTGCAAGCAATAACGGAAATTGATGTTGGAAAATATAGCCAATCATTGAACCAATAATAATTAAACAAACACCGTAAATAAAGAGTGTTCGAATACTGATTGCGTCAGACAGTGATGAATACACCACTGCACCGATACCAATCACAAGTCCAGCAAGAGTCGCTTGCCAACTTACCGTAGTAACAGATATATTCAAGTCATCTGCAATCGCAACAGAGATTAACTTGAATGAGTTATCGATAACCAAACTAAATACGAATAAAAAGAGTAGAATCGGTACTGCTTTTTTTACTTTATCATATGATGTTGTTCCCATGCCGTTCACCCCTTATACGAGAGATAGTGCGATTTCAATCATGTCTGTAAACGCACGTTCTCTTTCTTCTGGTGTTGTTGCTTTGTTGTGGACGATATGGTCACTTACTGTAAACACACCTAACGCTTCTACACCTGCATATGTTGCATTCATATACAATGCGGCAGATTCCATTTCAACACCGAGAATTCCCATGCGTTGCCAACGTTCATTCGCTGTTTCATCTGCATTATAGAAAATATCACTTGATAAAACATTACCAACATGATAATTAACGCCTTTTTCACGCGCTGTATTCACTGCACCTTCTAATAAATGATAAGATGCGATTGGCGCATAGTGCCCTGGTAAACGATATTGTTTCACATAATCTGAATCTGTGGACGCCGCTTGCGCAATGATAACATCGTATAAATCAATATCCGGCTGAAGTGCGCCACATGAACCGACACGAATCAATTTCTTACAACCAAATGTATGAATGAGCTCATAAGAATAAATACCAATGGATGGAATACCCATACCTGAACCCATTACAGATACTTTTTTGCCTTTGTATGTGCCTGTGTAACCAAACATATTTCTAACACCATTGAACTGTTGTACATCTTCCAAGTATGTCTCCGCAATAAACTTCGCACGTAATGGATCTCCTGGCAATAATACTGTCTCTGCAATCTCAACGCCGTTCATCGGCTTAATATGTGGTGTAGCTTTCATGTATAACGACCTCCAAGTTGTATAGTTATTTGTCTATTTGTCTAACCACTTATATCTTATAACTTGTAGATAGCGCTTTCAAGATGTAATTTGTGACAAATTGAAGAACTCAGAAATTGTGAAAGAAGCGCGAGCATTCGAATAGAACTGAACAATGAGGCGGTTTCTATTGGCTGAAATATGAAACCTATACCCATTTTAGTCATAGCTGCTAGAGCCTCTTTACTAACACATGAAATTTCTGCAGTACATCCAAAAAGCCATATGTGACTGCACATCTTATATGCATATCATCATACGGCTTTTAAACTTCGTGCTATTCAGTTGTCTCATCAAATTCAACTTTGTCTATTCCATTTCTTTTAAACGTGACACATTGATTTCTGCTTGAGCTTGTGGCACATACCATTTATTAATCATAATGGGACTCTCCTGCCCGCTATATAATGTTTCGACAATTAGCCAGCAGTGATTCCCACCATCAAACTTATGTGTATCGTGTGCGAATTGAGGTTTCTCAGTCGTTGAAAACTTTAAGTCAGACTGTGCAGTATATTCATACACCTGCTCTTCCACAAACTTTTGTACTGCAGCTTGATTTTGCGTTGATACTTCATACATATCAATCACATTAATTGGAATAAATGAAAAACATAGTGCATCTGCTTGTTGTGTATCATTGCTTTCACTTACATAATAGCGCTCCATCGCAATAACTGCAGATGGATGATCTGGAAACAGGTGGTTCGTATATTCACTTTCCAAATCGACACGATAGTGAATCGCATCTAACATCATCACATTGCGTGCCATTTGTTGAAGTGGATGTGCTAAATATGCCATGCTTGACGCACTGTGATCGCGATGCTGCGATACGACAAAATGTCCTTTTCCGCGTATACTTTCCACTACACCATCTTCCGTTAACAACTTAATTGCCTGGCGCAACGTCATACGACTCACGCCGAAACGCTCGCAAAGGACTTTCTCGGTTGGCAATGCCGCCCCACCTGGAAACTTACCCATTTGTATTTCTGCATAAAGCGTATTGTAGATTGTTAAAAATTTTGGCTGTGATTGCGTCACCAAAATGACCTCCCGTGCCTGTATACTTATATTTTCATCATACACCAATTTCATTCACAACATAAAGCGTATATTTGGAGATATAAGACATCCCTCTTAGTGACCGCACTATGACGGGACACCAACCCTTATATTGGGATTGTATTACAACGGCGCTTTCGCTATAGTAGAACACAAGTTCATATACGCAAGGGGGAAAGTATATTGAATCACTTCATGTATATCAGTTGTATGCTAATTTGGGGACTTAACTTTATCGCTGTCAAAATACAAGGCACTTATGCGTCACTTGAAATATCATTGCTATATCGTTCTATCATCGCATTGTGTCTCTTTTTCATACTGTTTATAATTCAACGTAAACACCTCGCATCATTAAAAGGCAATATTGGGACAATTGTTGGCTTTGGATTATGTAACTTTGCGATCAGTTATCTATTATTGTATTATGGAACTATTTTAACAACTTCTGCACTAGTAACACTTATTTTTTCTATGAAAGTTGTCACAACACCGCTTCTGATTAGTGTAATTCTCAAACAAAAAACAAGCGGAAAAATCTATATCGGGGGCGCATTCGGGATTTTAAGTGTGATTATTACGCTCATACCACAACTGCATCATCTAAGTAGCGACTTCTTGTTAGGTGGGGTACTCGCCATACTCGGGACATGTATCACTTCGTTAGGCGATGTGTTCTCACTTTATAATAGTGACAAAAACATTGATCCCGTCTTCGCAAATACCATGGGCATGTTTGCAGCAGTTATGTTACTGCTTATCTTTTCCATCGTCAGCGGTCAGTCCTTTACATTTCCAACACAGCCAACGTATTGGCTGGGACTCGGTTATCTAGCTGTACTTGCATCATTTGTCGCATGGTTGTTCTATTTGAAACTCGTCAAAAATATAGGTGCCTCTAAAAGTAGCTACATGGTCGCCGGCTTTCCAGCAATCGGTGGTATTGCAAGTGTAATTATCGGTGAATCACAACTGACTATTTATCTTATATTCGGCATTATCTTCGCCGTATTAGGTGCCTATATCGCCTTGTCTAAAGAGCGACAAAGTGCATAGTAACAGCCCTACAAAAGTGACATTTGACTTTTGTAGGGCTGGTATTTATCTGATATATTGATGCAACATCTATGATACTGCATTTACTTAACAAAATATATAGGTAGCATACAGCAGTTGGATGAATTATAAAAGTTGTAAAGGTGTATTCCTACTCTCAGTAAATCTTACCCAGAGCACAGTAGACTCATTCAGAAAACAAAATTTTCATCTTGCCTCACTACTTGCTTTCCTGGTATCCAAGTGATAAAGAGATCATTGCGCCACCTATAAAATATATAATCGGTCTTATAATCGTATTTTCAAAACTTTGATGAAGAAAAATCATAATAAGAACAATCAAAATACCTATGATAAATGCTACTTTATTTCTAATATAAAGCATATAAATCATCCTCACTAAAAGATTTGATTAGTTTATCTAAACTTTATGCAGGTGTAATAGTTGCTGGTACGTATAACACGCAATTTAACCACACACCGTTTCCTTGATCCACTTTACTCATTCCCCACCTCTAACGGCACATATCTTCAATTAATGCTATACTTATTTATTATTAGAACGGTTGCTCGAGACATGTCTGTCTATATCGTACAGTAAAAATACATTAAAAGGGGGGAACACAATGAAACACCTGCAACATTTAGCCTTCACTGCAAATGAGCGCATGGTATTAAAAACCATTTTCAATCATAAACCAATTTCTATGACGGAGATTTCTCGTCTGACAAATACGAATAAAGCAACGATTTCAGGGGTGATTAATCGCTTGAAAGCACAACAAGTCATATGTGAAGTCGGTCAAGGCGAGAGTACAAAAAAAGGGGGCAGAAAAACGATTTTGTTGGAGATTAACCCTAACTTTGGCTATACTGTATCTCTTGATTTTACATATAACTCCGTTGATATGATGTTTAATGCTTTTAATGGTAAAGTGATAGCATATCATTCTTATCCACTCTCAGAAAAGACGATGACACATGCTTTAGATATCGTAGAAACACAATTAAACCCTACCGATTCACATGGCACACAACATGGTCTTCTCGGGATTGCAGTGTCGATTCACGGTGTCGTCAATCAAGACCAATCCATTCGTACATCACCATTTTTAATATTAGGTGATTTATCAGTCCAAGCGCGTTTAAAAGAATATGCGCAAGTACCCGTACTAATCGAAAATGAAGCGAATTTAGCTGCACTCTATGAACATGCACTGCGCAATCATACGTGCACTGAAAGTTTAGCAACATTAAGTATTCATAAAGGGATTGGTGCTGGTCTTATTTTAAACAATCAATTATATCTTGGCGCAGACGGTAGCGCTGGGGAAATTGGGCAATCATTAGTGCGTGTCTCTGATACACACTATGAAAAAATTGAAAATATCTGCTCTCAAGATGCTTTGGTGTCACGTATTCATCAACGTTTGGACGAACCGTTAACCCTTGAAAGAATTAATCAATACTATCACGCACAACACCCTATTGTTCTTGAAGAGATACAGCAATTTATTGATCTTATCGCCGTACTTATATACAACTTTTCCATCCAGTTGAATCCGGCACATATTTATATCAACTGTCCAATAATGAACGAAATTCCAGATATCTTACTTCAAATTCAAAACAAACTACAAGCCTTCTCATATGACACCACAGCCATTCGTCTAACATCTAATGTTCAGTATGCAACACTCTTTGGCGGCACACAAAATGTGAACGTTGGGGGATATTTATTAAAATCCTTTTCTATTAATTTGTCGTTTTAAAAATACCAATATTAATAAACCATGTACAATCGTCAACCCTTTAAAAATCAGTGAACTAAATGAGATAAAGAAAGCTGTTAATATGACTTCAAGCACTAATATGACGATAATCCATGCCAGCAATACTTGTTGAGACTTTGGCATTGACTGCTTTTGTTTACTCTCCATAAACGCTCCTTTGTCGAATCTGTATTTCCCAAATGACGACATTCCCTTAATGCGATGATAACATAAGCTTTCTCTGCTTAGAGTTATACACCTAATCCAACTCTCGATTAACACGTTGATATACAATGAACATTAATATAAACAGAATAATTGCCTGGGAAATATCGGAAACAAGCAATATATTCTCATAACCCACTATCAGCAATACAACATCTACAATAAACCAAACAATCGAAGCCATTATTGCGTAACGAAAAATCTTTTCAAAAATTTCTCCAAATAACGCTTGTGCATGCTCCCAATTTTGTTGGTTTTTCATTGATTTGTTAGTCCGAAAACCCCAGAAATAGTTAATTTGTTGAGGTGGTGCTTTAGAAAATAATCTTCCTAATAAATAACATATTAAACTGCATAGTAGTAATGTCATATTTATCTCCCCTTTGTCTAATCACTTACCACTATCATACCTTAATAGCAAATGTCAGGCATACTTGAGATATTGTTATCCCCATTAATAAGTTTGCTAATTTTCATCTTACTATAATGACTCAACAACTTTTCTTTTATTTTTATTGTTTATTGTGAACAAAATCACAATTATTTTCTTCCATTTCTGTGCTAACTGTACGATTTAAAATGTCCTACAATTAAGATACAAAGAAAAAATCAGGAGGAAACAATATGAAAATTTTAGTAGCTGGAGAAATTCCTGAATCAGGTATGACATTTTTACAAAAGCATTTTGACCATGTTGATGTTTTTGAAGGTGAAAAACTCATCACCAAAGAAACGCTCATTGAGATGATCAAAGATAAAGATGCGTTAATTAGTTTGCTTTCAACAAATGTCGACAAAGATGTGATTGATGCGGCACCGAATCTAAAAATTATTGCGAACTATGGTGCAGGTTTTAATAATATCGATACTGACTATGCACGTTCAAAAGGCATTGATGTGACAAATACACCAAATGCCTCTACTAATGCGACGGCTGACTTAACATTTGCGATTCTTTTAGCAGCTGCAAGACGTGTTGTTGAAGGAGACGAACTATGCCGCACAGTTGGCTTCAATGGTTGGGCACCCCTATTTTTCAGAGGTCGCGAAGTTTCTGGTAAAACAATTGGTATTATCGGCTTAGGTGAAATTGGTTCTGCTGTAGCGAGACGTGCCAAAGGTTTCGACATGGACATTTTATATTGTGGTCCACAAAGACATGAAGACAAAGAACAAGCGCTTGGTGCAAAATATGTTTCACAAGAAGAACTATTAAAAACAGCAGACTTTGTCGCAATTAACTGTTCTTATCACCCATCTATGAAACATATGATTGATGCGGAAGAAATTGCAATGATGAAACCAACAGCTTACTTAATCAATGCTTCAAGAGGACCTATCGTGCATGAAGCTGCTTTAGCGGACGCATTAGAAAATAAAGTCATTGAAGGCGCTGCACTGGATGTATTTGAATTCGAACCTGAAATTAATGACAAATTGAAAACTTTGAAAAACGTTGTTATTACACCACATATTGGTAATGCGACATTTGAAGCACGTGATATGATGGCTGAAATTGTGACAACGAATGTCTACAAAAAGTTAAATAACGAGTCACCTGACTACATTGTTAACTAGGAGGACACACATATGACGCAAGAAAGATATTTCAAATTAGATACGTTACATCAATATTGTGATTTTGAAGCAAAAAAGAATATCTTTTATCAATCGAAACAATCTGCCGGTGCAGTATGGTGTATCCGTCCAGGACAGTTTTTAAAAGCACATAAACATGCAGATGCAGATGATGTCTGGATTGTTTTAGAAGGCGAGGGCGAATTCACTACTAATAACGGTGAAAAACGTACGATTGCCAAAGGGGATATTATCGTTTCCTACCCTGGTGATATTCATGGCGTCTACAATAATGGCACCGAAAACTTTGTAATGCTCGGATTTGCCACACCGATGCCACTTGATTTCATTGAATGCTAGCAGTATGTGGGATAGATGAGACTCCTATCCCACGCATGTAAGTTCCCATACCTAATAACTCACCCCACTACGAGATAGATGCTTGGTACACATCGTTTCGTGGTGGGGCTTTTTCAAATTGTTATTAATATATGTTAAAGCTGTTCATACGGGTATTGCTATGTTCATTGTTCAAAATAATGCAGGACGCAAATTTTAACACGTGCGCCCTGCTTTTTCTTATAACGTAATTTTTGTGCCTGCTTGTCCTGCTAATGCGTCGACAGCGTCTTCTAATGAGCAAATAATGGCTTCTTTACCCGTCTTCGCAAATTCTATTGCCGCTTCCACTTTCGGCAACATACTACCTGCTGGGAATTGATCTTCTTTAATATATTGTTCTGCTTCCGCCACAGTCATATGTGTCAACTTCTGTTCATTATCTTTACCCCAATTAATATACACATTCGGTACATCTGTTAACATCATAAAGACATCAGCATCCGTTTGTTGTGCCAGTTTCAATCCTGACCTATCTTTATCAATAACTGCATCAACGCCTTGAATATCTCCTGCTTCATCTTTATAAATCGGAATACCGCCACCACCTGATGACACGATAATCGTACTATCAAGCAATTGGTTAATCGCATCAATCCCATGAATCGTCTGAGGTTCTGGCGATGGTACGACACGTCGATAGCCTCTGCCCGCATCTTCCATCATGACGTAGCCTTTCGTTTCCTCTAATTGCTTGGCTTCCTCTTCTGTAAAGAACACACCAATCGGTTTTGTTGGTTTATCAAAAGCTGGATCATCCTTATCTACTTCCACCATGGTCATCAATGTCACAACATTCAAGTCGATATGTGCCTCACGCAATTTGTTCTTCAATGCGGTTTCTAACATAAAGCCAATAAACCCTTGTGACTCAGCACTACTAATAAAAATGGGTAACGGCGCAATCGTTTCTTTTGCTGCTTCATTTTGTGCAATGATATTCCCGACTTGTGGACCATTCCCATGTGTCACAATAATATGATGGCCTGCTTTCTTAATATCAATCATATTTTCACTTGCTTTGATTACGTTTTGATACTGATTGTCATATGTTGGTTCTTGCTTAGGTCGTAATATTGCATTACCGCCTAAAGCCAACACTACCTTCTTACCCATACATATCCTCCTTTATATAGCAGAAAAGATACCATAGGCGGTATCCTTTCCTGAAGAAGACCCGACATTTAATAAGCGTGTGATACTCAAGGAAAGGCTGGGTTCATTTAATAAATCAATGAGGCATGAACTAAATATACCTTCAAGTGCTAGATTTAAAATCTGCTTACTCACCAAAGTCGTACAATCTTCTTGTAATATTTTTTTAATAAGGGCTATTTTAGAAGGCACAATAAATGGTGTGAGGCAATGTACAAAGAGCATCCCCACCAAAATATCATCACCTGTCGGGGTTAAACCATTGCCTCTTCCGATAAAATAGTGCAACATGCCTTCATCATTATCACTCGTTAAGTCTGTTAACAGTAAATCAACTTGCCGTTTATTAAAGTCAGTGTGTGCATACCCACTGAAATCAACCTTCTTAATTTCATCAATAAATGCTAGATTCTTAATTAATTTGTCTTTAAAATTAATAATCTCTCCATTCAACCGTACAATGTGTCTGTTAAAGTACAGACAATGATTCTTCACCTTCACTTCATTGCCAACTTGAATATCATCTAATAACTGCCTCTTTGTTTGAGGAACCACATTGATACCAAAAGGGAATAAA
Source organism: Staphylococcus americanisciuri (assembly GCF_024814435.1). Taxonomy (GTDB): domain Bacteria; phylum Bacillota; class Bacilli; order Staphylococcales; family Staphylococcaceae; genus Staphylococcus; species Staphylococcus americanisciuri. Next base: position 257,988 of record NZ_JANUXY010000002.1, on the reverse strand, counting down.
CCATTTTCAGCGGTACCAATAAATATGATTTCTCGACGTTCATTGATGATATTAAATCCTTTGTTAAACACACTGTGAATGATTAAATCACCTGCATTCACAAATTTGAAAACTTCACTACCGATCACATTTGTATCAAATATCAAGACGTGTATCCTAACTTCTTAGCATATGCCTTAATAGCTTTCTCGAAACATTCAATAGGTGGGTGAACCGTTCCCGCACCAATTTGTCCAAAACCAGCAACTTTATGCGCAATACCTGTATTAATGACCGGTGTAATGCCTGTTTCAACTACTTTTCTTGCGTCGATACCCAGTGGTGCACCTTTAAAGTTCCATGTCGGAATAATAAAGTTAGGGTTTTCCGCAATACAGATCTCTGTCATTTGATTCGATGTTTCAAGTGCATCGTTAAACCCACCTGTCCCAACAAAACGCGTTACTGCTGGTGCCGCAATCATTGACATCCCACCGACACCAATTGTTTCCGTAATCGCTGAATCACCGATATCTGTGTTGGCATCGTCTGCTGAGTAACCTGTAAAGTACAAGCCTTGTGGTGTGTTAACAGGGCCTGTAAACCATTCGTCACCCATACCAGCAATACGAATGCCAAATTCTTTACCGTTACGACACATTGCCGTTACAATCGTACCTGCTTGAATTGTACGTGCTGCATCCATCATCGCTTTCCCCGTCGCCATAGCAATATTTAAGAAAAATTGATCTATATCTGACAAGAACTGTAAAACATCTTGTTTATCTCGATCTTCTACATCATCAAGTCCTGAAATGATTGGCGCCATATCTCTTAAGAATGCATATGATGCTGCAATATTACGTTGGTGAAACTCATCGCCCATCGCAATCGCTTTTGCAATAAGTACATTGATATTCAAACCACCGTCAATTGTTCTCAACGCTTTGCTTAATACAGGTCCTAAAACATCTTTCATCCAGTGTAAACGGTCAACAACTTGCTGATTATAGGCACCAAATCGCAACACCGCACCGATTCCCTCATTCATTTGGCAATAAGCCTCGTTGCCGTTTTCTTTATTTTTGACAACGAGCACTGGCATGCTCATTGATGTAATACCGCCCATTGGCCCTACTGCATTCACATGATGACAAGGAATGAACGTGATTTCGCCTTTTTCTAATAATTGTCTCGCGCCCGCTTCATCACTTGCCCATCCTTCAAACAAAATAGCACCGACACATGAACCTTGCATTGGATCTGTCATATCTTCATATGTCATTGGAGGTCCCGCATGTAACAAAACATGTTTTTGTAACTCTGGAATGACTTCGAATGCTGGAACTACATCAGTTAAAAATGGAGACGCTGCAATCACTTTATCAACAACTGCTTGGTTGGCTTCATCTATTGTTTTAAAATTCATTACTCAGTCTCCTTTTCATAATTATTTAAAAACTGTAGTACTTTAATTAATTCTGTATCTCCACCCGCAATAGGTTTCCAATTGAACTGAACGTATGATGTATCATGATCTTGAAGTGCTGTTGTAAAGCTCTTTAAGCCAATATTAATAACACTTGGTTTATTATTAATCAGCTGCATCACTTTGTCGTCTACTGTAAGATCTTCTGTAACTACTTCAAATGTTTCTAATGTTTTCTCAGGCTGTATCACTTTTCCACCTAACAACTCAATTGCAGTGCGTACCATTTGATCGTTCGTATCACAAATATGCGCACCTGCATTGGCTAAGATTGTTTTTTGTGCTTCATAACCTTGGTAGTCTTTCGTTGTGCCCACAACTGTTGCCAACACGATTATTTCACGTCCAGCTTGTTTCGAACGTTCAATCACTTCACCAATAATTGGTGCAAGCTCATTCGCCATATCATCATGACTACCATAACCAATCACATTGTCCAACATAATCACTGCTGTACGTTCATCTTCTACCGCTTGACGTAGCTTTTCTTTACGAATTTCTGGATCAATCATCGGATGTGGCTTACCTTGCGTATACATATCATCGCCTAAATCAATCACTTCATGGTGTTCTGACTTCAACGTATAACCTTCTGAGTGATTATCTGTTACATCAAACGCATCTTGAATAAGAATAGCCGCTTCATAAGCTAACGTACCGCCTGAATAAAACCCTTTAATACTTGTTTGTTCTGATGTAAAAGCTGGCTTCACGTCTAATAATGACTTTGGTTCATATACTGGTGTTTCACCATTTGCCAATTGCACGGATACAACTGCTGCTTCTTCTAGCGTGTATGCATTATAAATATTTTGCTCATCAAATGTCGGTTTATGTCCAAGGAATAGTGTCACAATTGGCTTAGAAATATTTCTAAGTGTATTCATAACTTTTTCTTGAACTTCCTTCGCAGGTGGTTTGGAAATCACTGTGATAACATTTACAGTTGGATCCGCATTAAGTGCTTTAATACTGTCAATCATCGTTACCGCACCGACTTCAGTCGATAAGTCTCGTCCACCTGTACCAATCGCATTCGTTACACCTTTACCTAAACGATCAATTATCGTTGTGACTTCTTGGATGCCCGTACCTGATGCACCGACAATACCAATGTCACCCTTGCTCACGGTATTCGTAAACGCTAAAGGCACACCGTGAACAATCCCCGTACCACAGTCAGGTCCCATGACTAGTAAGCCTTTGTCGTGTGCCAATTGTTTCAGTTTCACTTCGTCTTCTTTGGCAACATTGTCACTGAACATAAATACATTCAGATTGTGTTTCAATGCATTCTCTGCTTCCATTGCCGCATATGTTCCTGGAATTGAAATCAATGCTAAATTTGGTTTCTCTGCCAAATCTAATGCTTGTTTCCAACTCGCTGCTTCCTTGTTAGACGTGCTATCATCAGTTTCTGTTTCGCCTTTTAATGCCGCTTCAACTTCTGCTTTAACCGTCTCAACTTTTTCTGGATTATCTGTATCAATAACAATTACGATATCATTAGCGCCTGCTTGTTCTAATTCGTCTGTCGCTAAACCAGAAGATTTGAAAATATCTTTGTTGGCAGGTGTCCCCATCATCACTGACGCTTTATTCACACCATCAATGCCACTTAATTTATTAGAGAGTAACATCAGTACAATAGAATCTTGATACGTATTTTCTTTAATTACTGTGTATAGCATCATGTTCCTCCTTCATTTATTCTGCAAAGCGATTCTTGCCGTGATATCTGTCATAATGGACATCATTACTAATCAAATAATTATAAATATCATCTGGAATCTCTATACCGTCTTTATCGTATTTTTCCGCACGCAACTTACCACGTTCGCCTGGATAGTAAACTTCACCGTATCCTGGGGCTGCTGGTTGTTGCTTCAATCCATCTAACATCGTGGAAATCTGTGTTTTAAACATTGTTGGATCCGTAAAAAATGCTGGATTAATCACAATGTGCAATTGACCCAGGTTTCGTCCCTGTGTCATATCTTGATACATAGAAGTCACATGAATTCCTTGTGGTAAACCAAGCAATGCGCCAGAGAGAATATCGACCATCATCATCAAGCCGTACCCTTTAGCCCCTGCAACTGGTAAAAGTGCATGAACGTCTCGCGAATTGGTTGTTGGCATACCGTTCGCATCAACCGCCCATGTATCTGGAATATCTTTGCCTTTACTACGTGCATCAAGAATTTTGCCCCATGCTTGTACAGTTGTTGCCATATCAAAAGTAATAATGCGATCATCATTCGTAGGACAACTAAATGCGATCGGATTGGTACCAAAGTATGGTTCTGTCCCTCCAAACGGTACAACCATTGGATCAGACTGGCAGACACTTATTGCAACCATACCTTCTTTGGCAGCTTTTTCGACAAAATAACCTAATGCACCACTGTGAGAAATTGCTTTCACACCAACAATCGCAACACCATTTTCTTTAGCCATTGCAACCGCTTCTTCCATCGCATATAAAGCTGCCTCATGCCCTGGCCCGTTGTCACCATGATAAATAGCTGAAGCGGGACCTGTTTTCTCCAAACGATATTCAGGTTTAACTGTTATACCACCTTTAGCAATTCTTTCTGCATAATATTCCACACGCACAGCACCATGCGAATGAATACCTCTATGATCAGCAAATACCAATACGTCTGATACATGATTAGCAGACACTTCTGATAATCCTGCTTTCATTAATTTTTCTTTGATTAATTTGAATAACTGCTCTTTCGTAACTCTCACAGGTACAACCTCCTCTCAGTCCAATCCTTACTGTGTTAGATAGTCATATATTTCTTTAGCAACAGGAATACCACTTTCTCGATACTTCTCAATCATCATTTCTTGAATTTCTCCTGGATAATACACCTGGTCAAATCCTTTAGATGGTGGAATAGCATGCAGTTCATCTACCATTTGAGATATTTGTGCTAAAAAGCGATCTGCATCACCAAAAAATGCTGGGTTAATGACAATATGTAATTGTCCAAGCCTACGATATTCCGATAAATCTTTGTACATAGACGTTACATGTTGACCAAACGGCAATCCAAGTAAGGAACCTGCTAAAATATCGATCATCATCATTAAGCCATATCCTTTAGGCCCTGCAGCTGGTAACAACGCTGCAACAGCATGTGGATTCGTTGTCGGTTCGCCTTGATCATCTACTGCCCACGTATCAGGAATCATCTTGCCTTTACTTCTCGCATCAAGAATTTTGCCCCATGCTTGCACAGTCGTTGCCATATCAAAAAGAATTGGCTTACCCTCTCGCTTCGGCGTTGCAAAGGCAATCGGGTTCGTACCAAAATATGGTTTCGCCCCGCCAAACGGCACAACCATGGGATCAGATTGACAAACCGTCAGCGCCACCATTCCTTCTAACGCTGCTTGTCGAGCATAATAACCAATCGCACCACTGTGTCCCATCTCCTTCACACCGACAACCGCAATACCCTTATGCTTTGCCATTGCAATCGCTTCTTCCATCGCTTTGTATGCAACATAATGACCGATTGCATTGTCGCCATGGTAAATCCCACTACAAGGTCCCGTTTGCTCAAAGTGTAATGTGGGTTGCAAATTATACCCTTTCGCTTTAATGCGGTTTGAATAATATTCTGCTCTCACAGCCCCATGAGAATGAATCCCACGCTCATCAGCAAAAATCATCAAATCCGCCGTCTTCTCAGAAAATTTTTCTGGCAGACCCGAATTAACGAGTTGTGTAAAAAATAACTGTCTTAATGCTTCTCGTGGTACATACACTAATTCTTCTGCCACGATAATCCCCCTTATCTACAGCTCAATATCTCTATTCGCATCTTTTGAATAAATATAAGCAAATGGTTCATCTAACCCAATCGCATATGTTGCTTGTGGCGAATAAGCCCCCATGAAAATGTAGTCTCCCTTGTCTACAGGAATCCAATTTTTATCAAGGTTATACATTCCTCTTCCACTCAATACATAAGCACCATGCTCTTGAACGTGTGTTTCAATATATCCATGTGATGCGCCTGGCTTGAATGATAAAATATGGAAGTTCATATCAAACTCTAATGATTTAGGTAATAAGTCTTGAATCAATACTTCTTCCATGCCTTCATATGCTTCTGGTTCAATGTCGTTCACATTACCAACAACAATATCTGGTGTACCGACATTTTCTGCTTCCTGATAACGTTTTTTGTATAAAAATAGACGACTGTCCTCGCCACCGTTATTATTCTCAAATGTTAATTGAAGATGTGGTGGAACATATAAATAACCGCCTTGTGTTAATTCATATGATTGACCATCGACTTTCGCCGTAATCGCACCATACACAACATACACAAATGTTTGGATACCATTGCCACCAAAACCTTGATGGTTTCCGCCTTGATTTTTAACTGTTACTAAATAATCAACGAATCGTGCGCCGAGTCGTGGTGAACCTAAGATTGTTATGTCACACTCTTCAAATCCTGGTACGACGTTGTTCACCAAGCCATCTGGTGTAATTAATGCAAAGTTATCCTTTTTAATGACTGATCTTGTTTCTAATAAATCTGTTCTATATCCTTGATTGTGATTTAAATAACCCACTTACAATCGCTCCTTTTTAATATGCTAGCTTGTGTAATACGCTTGCTAATACTTCTATACCTTTGACTAGGTCTTCTACGTCTGTCTCTTCTTCAACGTTATGTGAAATACCTTTAATAGATGGAACGAAAATCATGCCTGTCGGTACATGTTTCGCAAAAATTTGTGCATCATGCCCAGCACCTGATGGCATCACTTTATATGCTTGACCCGCTACTTCTTCTGCAGCCAACTTCACATTTTTAATAATGTCATCGTCCATCAAAGTTGGGGCTTCATCCATCCATAAGTTAATGTTGACGTCCATACCACGCTGTTGTGCTACTTCTTTAATGGTTGCTTCTACTTCTTCAGCAAATTTATTAAGCGCCTCTTGGTCAATGTGTCGGCAGTCTACTGAGAATTCAACTTCTCCTGGCACAACATTTACTGTATTCGGTACCGGTGTCACATGACCGAACGTCAATACAAGTGGGTCACCCATTGCTTCTGCCCGTTTCACAAGTCGCTGTACAATTTCTGTAAAGGCTACAACCGCATCTTTTCGAAGTCCCATTGGTGTCGTACCTGCGTGATTTGCTTCGCCTTTCAAGTTAATCGTATAGCGTTTCTGACCTACGATACCTGTCACCACACCGATTGCTTTTTGTTCTGTTTCTAGCACTTTACCTTGTTCGATATGCATTTCGACAAAGGCTTTAATATCTTCACGCACTTTGTCATCTTGTCGGAAGTCAAAACCTGATTGACGCATTGCATCTGTGAATTTCACGCCTTCTGAATCCGTAATTTCTTCCACATCTTTATGGTCTGCAAGATTGAAAAAGTTTTTACTACCCCAGAATGTATATGGGAAGCGACTTCCTTCCTCCTCTGCTAAAGAAAGCACTTCCAGCGACTTTTTCGGTTGACCATATTTTTCCAACAAATATTTGATAGCCACAATAGCAGATAGAATACCAAACTGTCCGTCTAAGTGGCCGCCTTCAACAACCGTATCAATGTGTGAACCAGACATAATTGTTTCTTCAGGATTCTCAGTTCCTTCAATACGTCCAGTGAGATTACCGACAGCGTCAAACTGCACTTCGAATCCTTCCTCTTTCAAAAGAGATTCTAGTGCACCAACCGCTTTCGTCCACTCATCTGAATATAATAATCTTGTAATACCGCCACCTTTGAGACCACCATAACTCGTAAATTGTTGATCTAAACTTTCAAACATTGTACGAATATCCACAGCATTTACCTCCTCGTTATTCTTCTACTTTAAGTGTATATCCTTACAGATGATAATTCTTTAACACTTTGCATAATAGTCGGACACTTTTTTATCCAAGTTATACAAACAATATTGCTCATTATATACGTATACTAAAGTTAGGAAACTAGATTCATATATAGAAAGAGGTGGCTGTATGGAAGAAGTCCGTATTTATCGTGGAGACACTTACACACTCAAGGGTACATTTTATCCATCAACCAATACATGTCCGCGTATCCTCGTTTATTTCCATGGTGGGGGTTTAATATTTGGTCAGCGAGATGACCTACCCAACACATATATCGAAGTCATCACACAATATTACAACTTGTTGACCGTAGACTATCGATTACTTCCTGAAGCAACATTCACTGATATCGTAGACGACCTGCAACACATACACGACTACGTTAGTGCACAATTTGCAGAAGTATATTGTATGGGGCGTTCAGCTGGTGGCTTTTTGAGCATGCTATACGCGACAAAGTATGATGTGCAAGGATTGATTGACTTTTACGGCTTTTACGATGTCCAACATCCTGCTTTCAAATCTATTCCGAACAATCATCGTAACGTTATGGCAATGCTTACAGACGATATTAAGACCCTGTTCACACTGCCGGATGTCTCAACAGACCTGCCACCTAACCCAAGATATCTTTTATATCTCTATTACAGACACCATGGATTGTGGCCAGTGCTTATTGATTACGAAATTGATACAGCTGCACTCACGAAGTTACCTAAGCTTTTCATTGCACACGCAAGCAACGATCCAGATGTGCCAATTACATACAGTAAAAAATTGGCGAATCTGCATAAACAAGCTACATTTGTAGAAATAGATAGCAATAGCCACGCATTCGATAACAGTGTGACACCTGATATGATTCAGCTCTATCACCAAGCATGTCAATATATCCAAAATAAGGAGGCGTTGTAATGAACATACATCGTATATTATCAACACTAAACAGCTTCAATAATTTAGGAATTAGCACGAAGTTAGACGGTATCAATCGTCTTGCATTTACGCATAATGAAAGGTTAGCGGCACTGAAGTTCTCAATGTATTGCCAAGAATTAGGCATGTCTGTCTACTTCGACAAAGTGGGCAATGTCATTGCAAGGCGAGAGGGTAAATACAACGATCTGCCACCCGTTGTCATTGGTTCACATATCGATACCGTCCCTGAAGGTGGGCAATATGATGGACTATTAGGCGTTGTCGGTGCGCTAGAAGTGGTAAGACACCTCAATGACATTAACTTTATAACAGACCATCCAATTGAAATCATCGCATTTAGTTGTGAAGAATCTGCACGCTTTAACGTTGCGACAATTGGCAGTAAATATTTATGTGGCATGTTGAATGAAGAGGATATGAAAACCCTTCAGGACAAAGATGGTCAGACTTTATTAGAAGTGGTTCAATCTATGACCTCTACGGAACCACCTAAAAAAGCACCTTATCACGATCATATGAAAGCTTTTCTAGAATTGCATATCGAACAGGGTCCTATTTTAGAAAATAAAAATAAAGAAATCGGTATTGTCACACATATCGCTGCACCCGATCGTTTCAAAGTGAAATTACAAGGCACAACGAGTCACTCCGGTTCAACACCCATGCCTATGCGTAAAGATGCCATGACTTGTGCTGCGGAAATCATTCTACAAGTTGAACGCATCGCAAACAATTATCACAGCGATGGTATTGTCGCAACGGTTGGTGGTGTAAATGTCTCTCCTAATACGATGAATGCAGTGCCTGGCGACGTACAACTGTTAATAGACGTACGTGGTATTGATAAAGATATTCGTACAACGGTTGTAAATGAGATTATGGCGCAAATCAACACGATTACAAGCGAACGCGATATCATTGTGAATATAGATTCTCTTGGACAAGACACACCTATTGCCTTGTCAGAAAAGATTGCTGATATTATTGAAGATAAAGCAAAACTTCAAAAACGCTCTTTCCATCGAATGTTTAGTGGTGCTGGACATGATGCGATGAATATGGCACAGCTTTGTCCAACGAGTATGATTTTCATACCATGTAAAGACGGCATCAGCCACTCTCCGAAAGAATCTGTCACAACGCAACAAATTGAAAATGGTATCAATATCCTCATTGATACAGCAATAGAACTAGCGTCTTCAAGCATCAAATTGTAAAAGCCCAGCTGGCGTCATTGCCAGCTGAGCTTTTTATACGTTATTCAATTATTTTTTAATAAATTCACCGATAAAGTCTGATGTTAAGCCTTCTACTTGTTCATATGTTGTTTGGCCACGTAAGATTGTTCTTACCACTTGCGCACCAATTTCTCTACCTACATATGGGCTAATTTGATGTCTATATGCCAAGTCCTCTGCTTTTAATGTGTATGGCGCATCACGTTTAATGAATACAAAATCAGCGTCTTTCCCTTCTTTGATACTACCTTTTTCTGTAAGATCAAATCGTTCAGCTGGATTTTTCGCAATAATCTCCGCAAATCGTGTTAAAGACATATTACGTTTTTGTACCCCTTCATCAAATAGTACATCAACGTTATTTTGTACACCAGCTATGCCACCCCATGCTTCAAAAGCGTTATCCTTGTCTTTCAACTCAGGGTTACATGGAGAATGGTCACTTGTTACAAAGTTAATATCACCATTCAATACACGTTGCCACATACCTTCTAAACGTGCTTTTTCACGAATCGGTGGTGAACATTTAACAACTGGTCCAATATCATCCAACTCTTCTTTGTAGAAATAGAGGTAATGTGTACATGTTTCACATGTCACATCCACGCCTTCTTGTTGTGCCTTAACAATCGCTTCAACACCTTCTTCACATGCAACATGGACAATATGAATACGGCAGCCTGTTTCTTTTGCGAATAAAATTAACTTTTGAATTGGCTCTACTTCTGTAAATGCAGGGCGACTATCCACATAAGCAGCCATTGTCGTTTCCCCATTTTGATAAGCAATCTCACCTAATTTATCAGTAATTGCAGCATTTTCTGCATGAATTGATAAGATTTTGCCTGTTTTCGCAATTTGTTTCATACCTTCATATAACGAATAATCATCCACATTCATGAAATCACCATCAATAGAACGATCTCCACATGTCGCAACGAAACATTTATACGCGACCACGCCATCTTCATCCAGCTCTTGAATCCCACCATCAAGATTGTATGGTACAAGACCACCATAACTTGCGACATCGACTGCTAACTTACCTTCCCCTGCTTTATACTTCACTTGAATTGATTCACGATCTGTTGTCGCAGGAACTTGGTTTAATGGCATTTCGATAATCGTCGTTACACCACCTTTGGCAGAACCACGCGTGCCTGTTTCATAACCTTCCCAATCATCACGATAACCGCCACCCGGCTCTGTAATGTGGACATGCGCATCAATCATACCTGGTGATACGATAAGCCCTGTCGCATCGATCACTTCAGATGCTTCACCTAAGTCTGTCCCGATCTCAGCAATCTTACCCTCTTTGATACCAACTTCAACTTCTTTTGCTTCATCTTCTAAAATTACAAGTCCATTCTTTATCAGTGTATCAAATTTCATATTGTTTCACCTTTCTTTTCCAAATTTTTTAATAATAAATACAGAACTGCTGCTGTTATAAAACCAATGAACCACGATAGATCAGAGATTAATCTCAGACCCGGAATAAAACCTAAAAACGATACAATAACACCTACAATCGTTGCGATATATGCCTTTTTGTTCAAACGCTCCAAATCTGCAGGTGGATTGTGCTTATCGAAGTAAAGTCTATCCAAGTCTACTTTTTTATGAATCACGTGATAGAAATGCGCAATCATCACACCTGCAACTGGACCAAGAATGGCACCAATCAGATTCAGGAACATGAAGATGCTGTCGCTGTTCTCCATCATTTTCCAAGGCATAATCATGACACTGATGACGGCAGCGATTATTACACCACGTTTATATGTGATAACTTTTGGTAATAGTGCGCTCAACTGGTAAGCTGCAGGAATAATGTTACTTGTTGCATTGGTCGAAATCGTCGTCATTAATAACACACCAATAGCAAATGCAATCGCAACAAGGCTATCCCATTTCCCAATAATGTGGAGTATATTCCATTCTTGTTTGCTACTAAATATAGATGCACCAATTAAAATACATACACTTGATATCGCAAATAAGATATGTGCGACAACGACACTGCCAATTTGTCCAACAACTTGTGCTTTAGTAGACTTTGCACTTTGCGTAAAATCAGCCACACTCGCACCCGGTGCAGCCCATACTGCAATCAATGAATTCATCACAACTAAAAAGCTTAATATAATGGGATAAGACGTTGGTGCATTACTCGTTAAGTCATATGCGAGAATATTGCCAAAACCTCCACCAACTTTTACACCCCATATCGCCATACCACCAAAAATAATATAGATTAGAGGATTCAAGATTGCTGTAAACTTGTTTAAAATAGATCCTCCACCAAAACCAATAGCAAAATTAATTAACCAAAAAATGAAAAATGCAATTGCAGCAGATGCTGTTAACCCTAAAAACTTACCATCGCCGCCAATATTTGAAAATCCTGGAAACAACTTGTCTAATAATACAATTAAAGCAAGTGCACCAGCATATGTTTGTAAACCAAACCATGCGATACCAGCAACAATACCACGTAAAATACCAGGAAGCTTGGCCCCCATATCACCATAAGTTAGCCTGAGATGCATCGCAAAAGGAATCCCATATTTCGACCCAGCATATCCATTGGCTGCCAACAGAATACCAATTGCAATCGAGCTAATAACAAGTGCTATCATAATCTGTAAAGGTGATAACCCAAGTAATAAAAAACCGCCTACCGCTGTATAGTTGGGAATATTATGTACTGCCCCCATCCATAGCGTAAAATAGTTAAAGGTGTTAAAATTACGTTGCTCTGGTGTTTTTGGCATAATATCTTTGTTATACCCACGCTTTTCATAAAAAGACGTCGGTCTATGATCAATATGAACCATGTGAAACCCCCTCAATCTTTTAGAAAGGCCCTCTCTTTATTAAAATGTACTATTGTACGCGTTTTCATTCTATGACAGAATAAACATATAAAATATTTTTTTAGTCATTTCTGACAATTATTGGAGTTGATTATATATGACCACATTAAATGACATTATGAACATAGAATTGTTTTCCGGATTAAGATTGATTAATGAACATGGGGATTTAGAGAGATACGTGGAATTTGTCGATATTACAGAAACGCCCGATATCAAGGATTATATCTCGGAGCATACACTTTTACTGACAACCGCAATGGTCTATCAAGACAATCAAGAAGGGCTTATACAATTAATCAGTGACTTACATAGCGTCAATGTAGCAGGTATTGGTATCAAGCTCTCTCGCTTTTTGCATACCATCGACCAAAAAGTGATTGATCACGCAAATGCACTTAACTTTCCAATAATTGAAATTCCTTATTACTGGAAGCTTGGCGCAATTACACATGAAATTTCTTCTTACATTGCAGATGACGAAAATGACAAGCTTAATTTCGCCATTGATTTACAACAAAAAATGAACAAGATGATTATCAATGAATACACTATCGATAAAATTATTGAACAGTTGTCCAAGCTTATCAAAGCACCTATTTTATTAATTAATCCATTTTTAAGCATAGAAAGTCAAAGTCTATATTTTAAAAATCGACCTGGAGAAGTACGTCATTACTTGAAAAAGTTTACCGACAACTATGATAAAGAAACTAAAAAAGTCACATTTGATGAAAATGAATATGGTGTATTTGAAGTGCCTGCTTTTACTTATTTCCCGTACTATATCATGATTCTAGACATTCAAAAACTTAGCTATCCGTTTAGCTATTTAGCGATTGAACAAGCCGTAAATGTTCTCAGTTTCGCTATTTATAAAGAAAATCGAATCCTCGCACAGCAACAAGAAAATACGAACCAATTTTTTGAATCACTCATGAAAACGAAAGATAGCTCACCAATTGATATGAGCCAGAACCCAGACTTTTTTAAAAACTATCATTTGAGACAATCTAACTATTATCAAATTATTGTTTGTGGGGTAGATCGAGAAGATGGTATGGAGAATAGTATTTACTTGAGTGAGCGTTACCAAATGACCTTCGCATGGCTCAAAGAAATGTTGGAGAGCATCGATTATAATATTAGTATTTATGGCTTAAGAAATAACTACAAATTCGTCATACTCATGCAGAAAAAACACGAAAACTATATTGAATATTGTAAATTTCTGCAGAAGGAATATAAAAAGTTCTTTAACAGTTCATTATCATTCGGTATTGGGAACCAAGTGACAGACTTTAAACAAATCACCCTTTCTTTTGTTGAAGCGAATGAGATCTATGATACACATAATGAAAGCTATCTAAGAGAATTCATTGAGGTTTATCGTTCAAAAAGTGTGGAAGAGTTGTTACAGCTGATACCCGTTGATAAACTCAGACCCTTTGTTATTTACACGTTAGGTCCACTTGCCTATCCACAAAAATCAAAAGATAAAGAATTGAAGAAAACATTGAAGGTCTACATGGAAAACCAATGTGATATTACTAAAACAGCATCTTTAATGTTTGTACATCGGAATACCGTCAAATATCGCATTAATAAGTGTGAAGAAATGTTGAATATGAACATCAGTGATCCAGAAAACTCATTAGACATCCGACTTGCTATTTTTACATCTGAACATTTAACGCTATAATTTGGTTGAATTAGACAGAACACCCAGCAACTTTGTCCAATTATACTAATGTTATTAACAATTACTTATCCTATTCTTTAGATAAAGACTTATATCTGAGGAGGATACAACGATGAATAACATTAAGCATGATCAAAATTATTATAAAAAGATTATTTTCGCCCTTGTTCTCGGTTGGGTTGCAATATGGATTTACAGAACTATCTTAACGCCAATCTATCCACAAATTCAGGATTCGCTTGGCAATATTAGCGATTCACAGATGGGACTCGTCGCTTCAATCTATTTCTTCGCCTATACCGGTATGCAAATTCCATCAGGGGCATTAGTCGATAAATTCGGTCAGAAAAAAGTACTCATTCCTGCCTTTCTCGGATTTGCAGCTGCAGCGTTAATCATTGGAACCAGCAGTACCATCACACAAGTCTACTTGGGCGCTTTAGTCGCAGGAATTTCAACAGGATCTTATTATGGCGCAGCTTACTCATTGTCAGCTAAACATATGCCAAAAGAAAAGAAATCATTCTCTAATGCTATCATTAACAGTGGTTCCGCATTAGGAATGGTTATCGGGCTCGTTGGTTCATCAGTTCTCGTAGCCGGTCTCAATATTCAATGGAACTACATGTTGTACATGACAGCCATCATTATCCTAGCTGTAACATTTATCTTTATGTTATTTATTAAAGGTGACAAGTACGACAAACAAATTGCTGTCCAACAAGAGGCAAAAACGGTTGTCACAAACACAACAACAGACGACGTATCCCTCTTTGCGCCAAAACAACTCGCAACTTACTTCGTTTACTTTGCGACATGTTATGGCTACTATATGATTGTGACATGGTTGCCATCATTTTTAGTATCAGAAAAAGGATTCGCCCAATCATCTGTTGGTTACGTTGCTGCACTCGTTGCCGTAACAGCCATTCCAGGCGCTCTCTTCTTCTCAAAATACATTGATAAACATAGCGATCAACGCTTAAAACTGATTTTATTCCTATTGCTTGCAGCAGCTCTTACAATCAGCTTAACCGTATTCGCACCAAACCCAGCCGTCCTCTATATCGCACTCGTCTTATACGGCTTATTAGGTAAACTTGCAATCGATCCAGTCTTAATCACATTCGTTTCAGACTCCGTGACACAAGACCGTGTCGCAAAAGCACTCGGTACCTTCAACTTCTTCGGTATGGCATCCTCCGTTGTCGCACCGTGGTTAACAGGCTACATCAGCGATATCACAGGCTCAAAAGTATTGGCATTCTACATCGCAGCTATCTTATTACTACTTGCAACCGTTATTTTCTACCTTGTTGTGTATGTCCGTGAAAGAAAAGCTGTGGCATAGGTGTTGTTGAAGATATTTTATATATGAATGAACCCGAGCAAAACATTTTGTGTTTCGTTCGGGTTTTTGAGATGTTACTTTAATTTTTCTTTCAAAATGGATTCATCTCTTTTATAATCACACACTTGAATGTTCTCTATTACTTTCTTTTCAGTTTCAGGGGTCCAATATATTTTCAAGTCCTCTTTTGCCCTTGTAATAGCGGTATACAAAATATTATGTGTTATCAATTCGTCAACTTCAAAGCTAAGTTAGCCACTTGAGGATTGAAACTGGGATATAGTCTCCCAGCTCAGTTATTTAAACTAAGAAGAACGAAATTGTTTGAACAATCACTTGGGCAATCCATCCAGGGACACCAATACTTGTTAACCAACCTTGGGCAGCATCCTCAATACTTCCTGTAAAATTAGTTATTTGATTTAAATATTTTATAAAACCATCAATTGTGATTATAGAAATCCACTTTTTCTTTTGTGCATCATTCAACGGTAATTTTTGAATAGCGCTTTTAATCGCATTATTAATTTTTTCCTTATTCTTTGACAACAGCTCTTTAGCAGCTTTTAGAGTTAAAGTTGCTTTTCCACGTTCCATTTGTTGGGCATCATAAGCTCTTAAATCCGCTCCATTTTCTCTCGCAGCTTCTCTAGCAATTGCCTCAGCATTTACATTAACACCACTTTGAACGCTAGAAGGTTGATTATTAATAACATTTTCTTTAGCATTAGCCATAGGAGATGCAACTCCTGTAGCTAAAACCAAACTAGATAATGACGTAATAACAGCTTTTTTCATTTTTAACCCCTCCAAATTTAGTTTACATAATTACAATAACCTAACTTAAAGGAGAAAAAACATAATGCTACTAATTTACGAAATTTTATTATTTCTAATCATTTGCTTTTCCTATTTTTTAATACAAAGTGGTTATATGGAATTACACTTTGGTATATTAACTTCTATATATGGAATGTTCATTGCGACTTTGGTTATATATTATATATTGTTGTACAAAAGTCCTGAGTATGACAATAAAAAAAGACTAAAAGCATTAATTAATTTAATAAATGGAATTGTAATAATAACAAGCTTGATTATACTAACGCTATTGACTATTAAATTAATAAACTCCTAAAAAGTTCTGAATCTATGTCAAGAATACGAACATAGTAAAAAGAATATTCTCCCGTGCCTTGCTTGCCTATTTAGTTATGTGAATTCAGCGCCTTATTGGTTTGATCTAACAATCTCAATAATGACATGGCATTCACATAGCTTTTTCAATTTGTAAAGTGATTAAGTTCATTATAACATCCACTATTTCATCTTCTTCCGACAGTAGTTCCTTAGAAGATAAGTTCACAACTTCTCGCAAATCATACATTGTCATATTCCAAACAAACCTCATTTTCAGCATTCTTCACTAGTATCCTTACTATAATCTCTCAATACCCACTGATTCACTGTAAACATAACCATCAGTGAAACCACGAGTTAAGTTGTAATATTGGCTAGACAGCGACAAATTATCCTCCCCATTCTTAGACACATCGAAATACAACCAATAGGACGTCGTACCACTACTCTCAAACGGATCAAGCGGCAAACCGTGACTTCTACCCACTTGCTTTGGTGAAGATTGCATAACATTTCCCCCTTGATATATGATTTTAATTTAATCTATCAGAGGGGGTAATAAGAGTCTAGTATACAAAATATATTGCATTATAAGGATTTTCTATAAATGGAGGCAAATAAAAATAGCTTGATTATTTTTCTCGAGAAAATTTTTTAGCTAACATAATTCGACCATCATTCCGGTTTTTCACATAGCCTTTTTCCTCTAAAAAGGACGCAATTCTTTTCTTTATCCCCGTATCAATAATTGGACGTCTACCATCAAATACACTAACTAATTCATCTCCCTCTTCCATCAACTTCAAATACTTAAGAATATCTTGATACCTCTCACTGTTATTTATTAATTGTTCAATTAGTAACAGTTTATTGTCTTCTGATAAAGAATCTGATTGTAATGCAAAGTTAAAGAAATTATCATTTAACATGTGAAATTTTAGTTTATCAAAATTATTTTTTTCTTGTATTCTCTTTAAAAACTGATCTTTAAGGGGGAAGGTTTCAAAGTTCAAGAGAACATACTCAATATTCTCATAAGACAAATTACTATCTAGAACATAAGATATTATCTCTTCCTTTTCTGAGCTTATTTGAGAAAGATTTATATTTATCTCTAGTTCACTAATTAATTTTAAAACAGCATCTTGTCGATTAACATTATTTATAAGTTTAATTATTTCTTCCAGATCTACTTGATCCTCAATATTAGAAAGTATTATTTCTGTAATATCAAAATCAAAAGAGTTGTATAACAACACTAAACTGTCAATATAGTTATTTTCTAATAAATAATTAATGTTATTATCATTAATTTCTAGAAAACCTTTGCTAATTATTTGAATAATCCGATTTTCTGGATAGTTTCCATGTAAATTAGATATTGGTGTGTCGGCACCTGACAAAGCATCGACAAATAAACCATCGTATATTTCTCCGTAACTCAACAATTTATTGCATAGTATTTTGGATTGTTTAACAACAGAATTCTCTAATTCATTAGAGAATTTATTTTGATGATTCTTTTCAACGTACATCAAAAATTCTTCTGTAATCTCTCCACCATTGTCAAAATAAAATGAAATATTATCAATCGAAAACTTCAAGTTGCCAGTTTCAAAAATTTTATCTACTATTCCATTTTCAATCTGTTCTTCAAAATTTTGAAGTTCTGATAAATCTGTTACATTAACAGAATTACTATCTAGGTATTGCTTCTTAGCAAATTCATCAACTTCCGAATTTAGTATTTTTATGATTATGTCTTCATTATTAGAAAAAACTACATTCTTATAACTTTCTATATATTCTTTAATAATTACTTCGAAATTTAATTCTATCTGTCTTTTAATAGGAACTAATTTGTCTTTTTTAAATATATAATTAAGAAGAACCGATTCAACCTCTTTTTGATCTAAAATATTACTAACTAAGTAATGAATATTACTTATATTTAAGTTATATAAACCTTTATTAATTATTTCCTGAAGTGCTCTCGGAGATACTGGTTCACATGGAAGTTTTGAAAATTTAATTTTATATTTTGACAAATTTTCAAAAAATATATCTTGCCGATTATTTTGTAGCAACAATAGCACTTCTGATTCTGACTCTATAATATTTTTAAAAACATCTATATCTCCTGTTAATTCTTCTTGAGAATATAAAGACACGACTAATAGCCTAAAAAGTTTAGTATTATATTTCCCAATGGATTTAATTGTCTCACATAATATCTCTGCGTCATTCGAAAAAGTTATTTCTACAAATTTGTTTAAAAGCGAAATTTTATTGCGCTTACAATAGTCAACCAATACATTAATTAAACTTTCAATATTATCATATCTGACAATTGTATATAGCATATTGCTAATTTTCACTGAAGAATTATCTAATAAACATTGTTGTAACAACTCTATATTCAATATATTATTCCTCAGAAAATCATCGTCATTCATTCTATTAATTACTTCTCTTGGATTTTCAAGTTTAAGAAAAACATCCTGATCATTACCCTCAAGTATGTTTTTCAAAAATAGTGTATCATTTTTACCGACACTATTATTGTAGAAATAACCTTTATAATGCCAATAAGCTTCATCTATCAGACCTTCATAAATTAGGTACTTTATAAGCGCAAAATAATGAGAATCTTTAATGTTACTATCAGTATCACTATATACACGTTCTCTATCTGTAATGCTCATTTTTTTCAATACTTGTGATAGATTCAAAAGATCAATTGCTTTTAGACGCTCTTGCATCTCATTCTTTTTAACATGTAGCTTTTCCAACTCTTCTTTCTTGTCAACTGGATATAAATCTATTTCTTTTTTTATTCCTTCATTTCTGTAAATATATTTCTGTAGAAACTCTTCATATGTGGGTCTATCTGTTTGGTAATACCCAACATTTTGCTTATAATGTATTATTTCTTTAGTTTCGTTAGGATTTTGATGCCACTCTCTCAACATTTCAGACCAAGTATTCAAGTTATTTTGATTTGAATAAATATCTGTCAGTATATACTTTGTCATTAAATCAAACTTACTTTTATAAACTTCTTCATTCAAAAAATTAATACGATTGTTGAACTCATTAAGCTCTTCTTCTTTCTGCTGTTTTAATTCTTTTTTTAATATTTCTTTCTTTTGTATGAGGTTGTAAATATACCCTCTATCTTGTTGGAGAGAATCGAATTCTTTTGGAAATACATTTTTTAGTACTATCAACGAAAATAGTTTGTCTTTTTTTAGTTCTAACTGCTTCATTGCTATAATATTGAAATATATATTATATTCATTGTAAATATTTTTCAAAAGACGCATATCATCAATATATAAAGAAATATTGGTTATAATTCTTTTGCTTGGAGAATTTCCGGCTCCTTCAAATAATTCAAGTATTTTATTTTCAGAATTTCTGGAATCAACGATTGGTATAATAGGGATGATGAAATCAAAAAATTTCGTTCTATTTTTTGAATAAAACAAACCATCTCTTAGTAAATATACAAACTTAACTATCCTCTTATCATTTTTAGATGTGATAAAATAATTAACTAATAAATTTAATTCCCTTAGCTTTTTATAAATTTCTAAATAATCATATCTATCTAGATCTTCAAAAACTACAATATTACTTTTAGAATTATATAACACATACACTAGCTCTCTAATATCCCTATCTAAAATAGTTTCATCACTATTTAAATCTTCTTGCAAGCTAGCTTCTGTTGTTCCTAATTTTACTTTTAAAAAGTGAAGTTTTTTTCTTTTGGTAAGCCCAAAAACAACATAGGCGATGGGTAATAAGAATAAAAATAATACAATAAGTGGCAACCCTTTTTCCACTATTTCATTCTGTATTTTCAATAGAAGCTCTTCTCGATAAATCCAAAACAAAATTGAAAGAACAAAAGACAGAGAAAGGATTACTTCAATGATACTCTTAAGAAAGCTTTTATTTTCTTTATATTGATATTTACTAAGTGGAATAGCTTTGTTGTCTATTTGCGCAACTACTTGATTTATTAATTGTCTTTCTATACTATTCTCAACCTCTTCTCTTTTATAATTGGATTCTTCACTTGATAGTTTCCCTCTATTCTCGTCAATAAATTCATTATCATATTTCCCTAAAGAAACAGTAATTATATTGTTTAAGCCCCTTTCTTTTTTATATGTTTCCCAAACAGTACTTTTACCGGCACCATATATTCCAGTGATAGCTATATTTTTAATACTATCATTATTTATAGCCTCATCAAGAGCCTGGTTGTATACGTGCTCATTTGCTTCTCTTGTTTCAGGAGTAAGGCTTGTAAAATTCATTTCTCTCATTAACATCATTCCTTTATTTTGACTAAAATTAATGGAAATACACTAGTAGCTTTATCAAATCAATCCTCTAAAATAGAAAACTCAACACGAAATTCATGTCGGTATTCATCAATAAACCTGTAATTTACTTCTGGTCTTTGGCAAAGATGTGTATAGCCTTTTTTAAGATTTTATTTTCTTCTTCTAATTCTCATAACCTTTTTTGTAAATCATCCTCTAATTGTTTTGGGTATATATTTATCACTGCCTACAAATCCATCTTGAGGGATATATACTTAGCCATCTTGTTAATGTTTGAATAGGAATATCTAAATCACTCGAAACATCTGTTGCACGTCTACCTGATTCTACTAATTGAATGGCTTCCATTTTAAAATTGTGATCATATTTTCTTTTCGACATAATTGGCACCTCCGTAAATTGATTGCTTTCATTGTATCTTAATTTATTATCAATTTACCGTGTCCGTTTCTTAATATAGTATCAAATAGTATTTATTATTATAACCATTAAATAATATACTTATGCTGAGGCATTCTTTAGAAATTATAAACCTTTGAATATTAACAGCCTCATCTAAAAATTTGAGAGCACAATCTCTTAGTTCACCTATGACTCATTCACTATTCTTAATATTTTCTTTTTTTCTTCTAGATTTTTCTTATTAAAGCGTGCTAGTTTTAAAGCTTGCACTATCAATGAATAAGAATTGATTACAATTAGCATAATTAATATGAAATAAAGATTATCCGAATTTTTATAAACCACTAAATATGCAACAAATAAAACTGGGGAAAGTACGCTGAAAATCGAGAACTTCAACCCATTTATTTTAAACCATGCTTTAACTATATATTTTCTCTCCATAACAATAACACTTAGATACCTGTCTTTATAGAAACGATAATTCATCTGACTATAATCTCTTCTTATTACACGATTTCTTACTTTTTCTTTTTTCAAGCTATCGTTCCAGTAACCTAATGATGATACTGTTAAAGCTTCCTTTATAAGATTATTATAACCTTTGAATACAATATTATAGTGCTCTTCGTCCTCCCACTTATACATGTAGAACCTATTTATTGCATATTTAAAAATAATGATTCTAGACATTATCATTATTGCTAAAACCATTACAACTAATCCTGCTGAACAAAATCCTAATATTTGAATATAATCGTCTTTGCTTATTATACTTTCTTTAATAGAAAAATAATAAAAATAAGCAATAAAACAATATATAGTTATAATTATTATGGATATTGTAATTATATTAGATGTGTAATCTAAATCCGAGCTTACTAATTTTTCAAACATTTTTCCGATTACAAAAACACATAAGGGCCCAATTATGACCTTTATAGCATGCACAATAATATCTTCTTGTATTAGATCATTTACCACTAATGAAGTCACCCTTCTATTTAAACTTTTTTCAACTTCTTATAGATACTCTGTAAAAACAGAAACTTCTGCATCCCCAATTACTTCAGATAAATTTGAAATTTCTTCTTCATCAACTATCTTTTTGTCAGAAAAATGATAAGCCTTTGTTTTAACCCACTTACAATCAAAAATTTCATCTTTATGCCTACTAACTAATTGACATAAACTAGTATCATAGTTTTTTTCTCTATCATACGAAATAGTTAATCTTTGTAGCCAGATATTCAACAAATCAACATTGGGCGTATCTTTGAACTTTGCAGCAATCATGTCTGTTATTTCAATACTTTTTTCGTCAGCCACATTCAATAATATCTTACTTATAATAGCAATGCACAATGGTATAGTTCTGACATTATTTAACATAATCTCAGTTATAATGCTAATACATTGAATCTTATCATCTTCTTTAATATCATTTATATCTTTACTTCTATATTTGTTGAACTCATCAAGTAATCTAACCACACTACCAGAATTAGGATAATCTTTACTAAAAACTAATATATGCAACAAGTGCTTTTGGCAAATAAACTGAAAATATAGTTTTCCATCAATTTTGTAGTAGATACTTGGAAGAAGTTTTTGATAAGCTATTTTATCCTTCTTTATTGATGATACTACACATTCTTCATAATATTGTGTCTTTTTAGAATTCAATTTAAAATTCATTGACATTAAAACATCGTTCAATTCTTTAGTAACCATTTCAATTGTTGATTTTGAATTCGAAAAAATTCTATAATCATCACGATATCTAATGATTTTATAATCGCTCTTGATTCCTTTCTCCAATAACTTATCCTCTAATAATTTGTCACAATAAGACAATACAATTTCTGCGACAAAATCCATAAGAGTGCTACCTTGTGGGATACCATTTGTTTGTTGGTTTTGCATATTACATATTATTCTATCAATCTGATTGCCTAATAAATCTGTAACGCCCCTCTTCTGTTTAGCCTTTTCTCTATCATGTAACGCCCAAACAATTGAATGTGTATAAATAGAACCATAACAATTGCTAATATCCAAGTGCATTACATTTTTATATTGTAAAGCTAATATTAAGGATTCTTGCTCTACTCGAGACCACCAGTTTAAAATTTGTGCCTTTTTATCCTTTCCCCCTTTTTTTGACTCTACAGGAATGCTTGCAACAATCATATTTTCAACACTATTATTTTCAAGCCTTTCCAATATGTATTCCCAATTCTTTTCTTGAGTAATGTAATAAACCAATTGAGCGTAAAAGTAAGGATTGATTAGTTCCAAAGGTCTCCAATCATACTTGCCATCTTTATTTGCATAAATTTTATTATTAATATTTTCTGAAGTTTGGGCATTCTTTATGTTAAAATGAGATCCAAATCGATTGTACTTCATACTCTCTTCAACAGATTCATAAGCTTTCTTTAAATAGTTATTAAACTTAAAATAACTAGGAAGTTCATTATTGAAGTAACTCTCTTGCTTTAAAAAGTATTTTCGTGCTTCTTTGTATGACATTTCAGTCAGCAAAATTCTATCTTTATTTCCTGTCATAATGAACCTCCTTTAATTATTAAACAAGCATCTTTTGAAGTAATCCTTGTTTTTGCTCTCTAAGTGTATTAATCTTTTGGAATTTATTTTCTATCAATTCATCAATTTTTGCTAGAAAACTCCCAATTTTCTTTTGCTCTTCAATACTACTCGGTATCCTTATTTTTTCTCTAGAATAATCCCCATAATATATATGCGGAATTGTACTGCCAATTATATACTTACTTAACCTAATTAGCTTCAAATTATAATACAAAAAACAAACATCCACTCTGTTAGGCATGATATATCCCATAGTGCTAATAACAGATGTTTGTCCTGGTCTCAATTCTATTCTACCAACACCAGCTCCATCTTTAATGATTGAAATATAGCTTTCTTTTATATCAAAATCATCGGATGTTCCAATTATTTTATTAGCGTCATAAACAGGGTATAGCTGTAAAACCGTGTTATCACTAAAAGCAGATGAACTTCTTTTAGATGAACTATACTTTGTTATCTCTCTCAACTCTTTCTCTTCCCACTCCGGATATTCATTGCCATCATCACCCTTAAAACGCCACTCTTGAGAGAAAATCTTTTGTAAATATCCCTTTTTCTGCTTCTCCAACAAATCTAGCTTCTTCTCTTCCAACTCAATTTGTTGATCAAATTTGCTAAAAAAGTCACCTATCTTAATTTGTTCCACTCTATTTGGAATATAGATATCTTGTAATTTTACTATATCAGCATTTAAATTAGTTTGGCTTCCTGGCTGTCCATACTTTTGCCACTTGTATTTAAAGAATTCTAACCATTGAAACATAAATTCAATGTCAAATACTGGGTTTTTGAAAATTAAAAAGCCATCGTGAACACCCGTTTTGACATAGTTAATAACTGGTTTTCCTACACTTGCTGCAATACTTAATAATAAATGTTTTTCTAAAACAACCCTAGTTTTAGCCTGTCCATCAACAGAAATTCTTTGCTTTAAGTGATGAATTCTACCATTCTGTTCAGTAACATCAGCTATCCTCAGCCAACCAATATCAGAATTATCATCAAACCATATAGGATTACTTATAGGTCTAGGAGATGCTCCTCGTACAATATTTGCTAGTTCTCCAATTTTCTTCTCTTCCCACTCCCCACTAAACTCTGGGAATCTCAATTCAGGAACATTTTTACCATCACTTTTCATGTTGGAACACTCCTAACTCTTTCAAATAACCTTCAATTTCTTTTTCGATTGTGGCTATTTCATCATCTAACTGACTTAACTCTTGTTGCACAGCTTCTAAATCAATAGGCGCTTCTTCTTCAAAGGTATCAACATATCTTGGTATATTGAGGTTATAGTCATTTTCTTTAATTTCATCTAAAGACGCTAAATGACTATATTTCTCTATTTCCTCTCGATTTCGATATGTGTTGACAATTTTATCTACATCTTCATCTGATAAATGGTTTTGATTTTTGCCTTTTTCAAATGATTGTGATGCATCGATAAATAGCACATCATCTTCTGATTCTCGACATTTTTTGAACACTAAAATACACGTCGGAATACTTGTACCAAAGAATAAGTTAGATGGTAAACCAATAATCGCATCTAAATAGTTTTTCTCTTCAATTAAGTAACGACGAATGGTACCTTCTGCTGCACCTCTAAATAGCACACCATGTGGTAATACAACCGCCATTGTGCCATTCTCATCTAAGTGATGAATCATGTGTTGAACAAAGGCAAAATCTGCTTTTGATTTAGGCGCTAGTTTCCCATAGTTGCTAAAACGTTCATCATCTAAAAACTTAGGGTCTGAACTCCATTTGGCACTGTAAGGCGGATTGGCTACTACTGCTTCAAACCTTTGATCAACTAGGGCAGGATTTTCTAATGTATCACCATTTTCAATTGTAAAATCATGATACTTAACATCGTGTAACAACATATTCATACGTGCCAAGTTAAACGTTGTACTGTTATATTCTTGTCCGTAATAATGACGTACATTAGCTTCTTGACCAACTCTTAATAGCAATGAGCCAGAACCACACGTTGGGTCATATACGTTCTTCAAGTCTTTCTTGTTAGTCGTAACAATTTTCGCTAATATTTTTGAGACTTGTTGAGGTGTGTAGAATTCTCCTGCTTTTTTCCCTGCTGTTGCTGCAAATTGTCCAATCAAGTATTCATACGCGTCACCTAACATATCGATTTCTAAATCACTTTGTACAAATGGTAATGTTGCAAGATTCATCATCACTTTAGCAATAAGCTTTGAGCGATCTAAGTTTGTTTTTCCAAGACGCGTTGATGTCAAATCCATATCATCGAATAAATGATTGAAGTCGTCTTCACTTTCTTGTCCTCTCGTTGAATCTTCAATATTCGTAATAGCAGTATGTAAATAACCAATCAATTCTTTAATATCAAATTCTTGATTTTCAATTTGTCTTACAAGCGTACTAAACAAGTCTTGTGGCTCAATCACATAACCGATTCTGTCTAATAACTCTTCTTCTAATGCTTCTCTATATTCTTCATTCGCCCAAGCTTCTTCATATGTAATATCGCCATCGTCTTTTAATAAATATTGAACCATATCTTCTGTTTTTTCTGATAGATAACGGTAGAAAATAAGCCCTAGAATATAGTTTCTAAACTCACTAGCATCCATATTTCCTCTTAAATCATTGGCAATACTCCATAATTTCTTTTGTAACTCTGCTTGCTGTTGACGTTGTTTTTCTGTCACTGACATATTATTGTTCCTCCTTAAATATTATTGCTGACAAGTACTGATCCATTAGATACGCTCTTCTGTCTTTCAAATACTTTAGTTTTGTGCGTTTGTATGCAAGGTTACCAATTACTTTCTGTTTTTCCAGTGGTGGTAAGCTAATCTCTAATTCTTGTAATTGATGATGTGTGATTTTTTTTATCATGCTGCCACCTTGCTTAAATAAATGCAGCTGCTTTAAAGCTTGCGGTGATTGATTAAACCAATACATTAAATATCTTGGATAAATACGCGATTTATCTACTTCTATTCTCGTGAAATTATATGGTAATATCGCACCAGAATGTTCCTCACTGACAATGGCACATTCTCCGCTAATTGTATTAAAAACCAATTGTCCCGCTTCTAAACAAGGAGCCTTATTATCAGATGTCAATACCATGTAATTCGCGTCTGGTGCATCCTTATTAAAAATCCCCATATCTTTATTCATAAGATTTTGGTCATAAATTGCATATACTTTTCCTTTAGGGTCTTCATAACGGTTGAGTCGACTCAAGATCACACCACTATGATAGTTTATTAAAGATGTAATAAGCGCTTCCTCCTTTGTAATATCAATCTACTTCATTTCAATTTAATTATATCTTGAGTGTCGCAAAAAAACAAGAGAAATATTTGTAGTTTTTTATTACTACAAATATTTCTCTTGATTATTACTCAAAATTACCATATTTTCTAGCCATATCAATAATAAAACTTTTAATCTCTTTTGATTTCTTTCTTCTGATGAAAAGTCCACCATCTAATCCCTTATCGAGTGTATCTTTATTGATATTGCCACTATATTCATACTCCTCAATAATACTGCCGAGCCATTCTGATGGATATGCCTTTTCTTCAGCGAATGTCTGAATTTCTTCACTTTTTGTTTCGTCTTCAAATTTGTAATACATTTCATTGATGTCTGTTCCCTTACGTAATGTTGGAACAATTTTATCAATGAATTGACGGATTAAGTCTGCTTTTAGACGCAATTGATCATCATCTGCTTTATTCAAGAGCTTGTGGATTTCTTTTCTCGCTTTTTCTTGTTCGTGTACGTCATCAAGGTCTAATTGACTAATTAAATCCATAATATATTGTACATTAATTGTATCATTTCTCATAATCTCGATATTAAAATCGATATCGTCTAGTACAGATACTTTCTCATCACCCGTGTCATGTCTCTTTTTAACAAGGTCATATAAGTGTCTATATTTCCCTTTATAATCTTCAAAAGTTTGTTCATCTATACCCAGATGTGCCTTTGTAAACTCAAAGTCTTCAAAAGTCTTAAGCATTAATAAAACATTCGCTAATTCTCTAAATGCAAGTACAAATGCTTTCTGGTCATCTTCTCTTTCTAATTGATCAACACGATCAGGTGTAGGGGCAATGAGATAAAGCTGTTTTAGACCATCTTCAAATGCCGCTAAATACTCTTCATAAGAACGACTTAACACTGTATCTGTATCATCTGTATCTGAGAAAATGCTAATCGCTTCATCTGTTTGTTGTTTTAAATCACGGTAGCACACAATGTTACCATATGGTTTTGTTTCTGCTTCAACACGATTTGTTCTTGAATATGCCTGAATTAAATCATGATATTGTAAGTTTTTATCCACGTACAAAGTGTTTAGCTTTTTACTATCAAAACCCGTTAAAAACATATTAACAACAATGAGAAGATCAATCTTTTCTCCAGGTGTCACACGCTTCATTTTCTTTGATACATCTGAGAAAAAGCCTTCAAAGTAATCAGTTGAATGATTCGTTCCAAATGTTTGGTTAAAATCAGCCATCACTTCATCCAATACTTCTCTACTATGCACATAGTTTTCCTCTTCATGTGTGTCTTCATTTGATCCATACGTAAAAATAGTTGTAACATTTAACTGATGTTTGCCTTCTGCTTTCGCTTTTTTGAATGCATTGTAATATGCCACAGCCATTGGAATACTTTGTACAGTTAACATAGCTGTATATTTACCCTGAATCGTTTTCTTATTATAATTATGAATAATATGCTCTGTAATTTGATTAATACGTTCTGGCGCCATCCATATCTCAGCTGTATCGATGTCTTTTACATATTCTTCTGATAGGTCTTCTTTAGGGTTGAATGTTCGTGCATAATCAACAGAAAAACCTAATACATTGCCGTCTCTAATTGCATCTTTAATCAAATAATGGTGTAAACACTTACCAAAAATATCAGCTGTTGCACGACCATCTTGGCTTTTATTTTCTTCAAAACGTGGTGTCCCTGTAAAACCAAAATATTGAGCATTTTTGAAATGTTGACGAATCGAACGATGCATATCACCAAATTGTGTTCGATGACATTCATCAATAATAAATATAACTTTTTCATCTTCATATTGATCCATGACTGAATGGCCCGACTTAATTGCATTGGACATTTTTTGTATGGTCGTCACAATTAAACGTGACATAGGGTTGCCCAATTGTTTTAATAACTTTTGTGTGTTATCCGTTAAATCAACTGAATCCTGTTGAAATTTATTAAACTCCGCTAACGTTTGACTGTCTAAGTCTTTGCGGTCAACTAAGAAAATTACTTTCTTAATGCCTGATTGATTTGATAAAATTTGACTCGCTTTAAATGATGTTAATGTCTTACCACTTCCTGTCGTATGCCAAATATAACCATTGTTATTTGTTTCTAACGCACGTTCAATGATTTTTTCAACAGCATAGACTTGGTAAGGACGTAACGCCATGATGAATTTATCAGTCTCATTCACAATCATATAGCGACTAATCATTTTAGCAATTTGACAAGGCTCTAAAAAGTCTCCCACAAATTGCTCTAAACGATTAATACGTTCATTCTTTTCATTGCTCCAATAAAACATATGGCTTTTCAATATTTGCTTATCACTATTCGCATAGTAACGTGTTTCCATTTTGTTACTAATCACAAAAAGCTGAATGTAACGAAATAGCCCCGTAAAATTTTGCTTACGATAGCGTTCCACTTGATTGAATGCTTCTGAAATGGCCACACCACTTCGCTTCAATTCTATCTGAACAAGTGGCAACCCATTAATCAAAATTGTAACGTCATAACGACTCTTATATTTATCCTGCACACTTACTTGGTTTGTAACTTGAAACTTATTTTGACACCACTTTTCAGTATTTAAAAAGTCAATATGTACACTGCTTTCATCGTCACGCTTCAATGTATATTTATCGCGTAGAATACGTGCACTATCGAATACTGACTTACCATTAATATCCGTCATCATGCGCTCAAACTCTCTGTCTGATAACGGTTTGTGTTTTAACTCTTTGTCAATATGACGCTCATTTACAATCTCTCTGAAGTTTTGTATTAACGCTTCATTATCACGAATGTTAACACGTTCATACCCCATGTTCTCTAATTGGTTGAGCACTTCATTCTCTAAAGCATATTCACTCTGATAAGCCATCTGCATTCATCCCTTCTGCTACTGTGTCATGTTAACGATTATATTTACCAGTTTTGTCCATGTCTTAAATTTCTAAATTATTTATTTTATCCCTCTTATCATACCATATTCTTTAGAAAGTAAATCTAAAAATGGGACGTTA
The DNA here is from genome assembly GCF_024814435.1 of Staphylococcus americanisciuri. Lineage (GTDB taxonomy): Bacteria > Bacillota > Bacilli > Staphylococcales > Staphylococcaceae > Staphylococcus > Staphylococcus americanisciuri. The sequence continues at coordinate 227,654 of NZ_JANUXY010000002.1, read as the reverse complement.
ATAGAAATATTCAAAATAAAGAAAGTGATGCAGAAGACTAGGCCAGATGAAGTAAAACAAAGAAATTTTTAATAAAATGAGATGTCTACCCACCCTCCCTATTTTTTGACGTCCAACACGACTTTACTCTATATTTAAGGTGTGCAATTATTTACTAAATTAAAGGACTGGATAAGATGAAAATTACAAAAATCTTAAATAACAATGTCGTACTTTCTAAGATTAATGGTGAAGAACGCATTGTCATGGGGACGGGTCTGGCGTTTGGTAAGAAAAATGGGCAAAAGTTAGACCGTGATAAGATTGAGAAAGTTTTCCGGCTGACAACACAAGAACAAGAGCGCATGCTAACACTATTTAACGAAATCAATCCAGATGTTTTCACTGTGACAGAACGGATTATTCATGCGGCGAATCAATTGTATCGTACACATCTATCAGAATCGATTTATATTGCGCTAACGGATCATATCAATTATGCAATCGAACGCGTACAAGAAGGCTACACGATTAAGAATCCGTTGCTGTATGAAATTCGCATGCTATATCCGAAAGAGTATGAAGTGGCAGAACAAGGTTTGACACAAATTAATGCGTACTTTAACGTTGCATTACCACAAGATGAGATTGGCTTTATTGCGATGCACATTGTAAACGCAAGTATGGATGAACAAATCTCGAACATTTATGAAATCACTAAAATAACGAAAAGCATCCTTGATATTGTGCGTTATCATTTCAACTTGCATGTTCAAGAAGATAAATTGCACTATTCACGCTTTGTGACGCACCTCAAATTTTTCAGCCAGCGTCTCATCAACCATCAATCACTTCATGAAGTTACAGATACAGCTCTGTTAAAGTCACTTCAAATCAAGAACCCTCAAGCCGATGCGTGTATCGATAAAATAGCAGATTTCTTATACCAACAATACCACCATCAACTTTCGACTGATGAACGTGTCTACTTGATTCTTCATATTGCCCGTTTATTGAAATAATAATGAAAGCGTTGACACAAAAACACAAAAAAGTTATCTGAGATTAATCTAAATATTACGTTACTTTAAACGTCACATGTAGGCGTTTGGGATTGTAACTTTCAGTAGGCAAAACCCAGAGTAATGCATTGCGAAACCATAAAGGGATTCGTGTGTATTATTCTGGGTTTTTCTTGTACTCTCTGACTGTTTCCATGGACTTTCTCAACTGTAGCCAATATTTAACATTCATAATTCGAGGTGAAATAAAGATGAAATACGAACAACTTGCACACGATATTGTTGATAAAGTAGGTGGTCGTGACAATATCATTTCTTTAACACATTGTATTACTCGATTACGCTTTAAATTGAAAGACGAAAGCAAAGCAGACACCGATTATTTAAAAAAACATGAAGAGATTGTCACAGTGATGCAGTCTGGTGGACAGTACCAAGTTGTGATTGGTAACCATGTCCCAGATGTATATGCTGCGGTCAATCAAGTTGCCTGTCTCAATGACAACAGTAGTCAAACAGAAGAAACGCATTATTCCGGAAGCCTCTTCAATCGTTTTATCGACTTAATCTCAGGTATTTTCCAACCAATACTCGGTGTCCTAGTCACTGCCGGGATGATCAAAGGCTTTGCGGCATTATTACTTGCACTCGGGTGGCTCACTGAGACATCCGGTACTTATCAAATTTTATTTGCAATTGGGGATGCCTTGTTCTACTTCTTTCCAATCTTTCTAGGGCTAACCACTGCTAAAAAGTTCGGTTCTAACCCATTTATTGGAATGGCTATCGGTGCAACACTCGTTTATCCAACACTTGTTGGTGCGATGGCTTTAGGGGCTGAAGGTGCCAAAACTTTATTCGCGGGCACTGCATTTGAAACAGCGTCAAACTTATCGTTTTTAGGAATCCCTGTTATATCGATGACGTACACATCAAGTGTCATTCCTATTGTTTTTGCTGTTTATTTCGCAAGCATCATTGAACGTCAACTAAAACGCATCATTCCAGATGTTGTGAAAACATTCTTAGTACCCTTTTTTACACTCTTAATTATCGTGCCATTAACATTTTTGATTATTGGTCCAATATCATCATGGTTAGGTAACTGGATTGGTCTCGGTGCACTCAGTATTTATGACTTCAGTCCTATTTTAGCTGGTCTGTTACTCGGTGCTTTCTGGCAAGTATTTGTCATTTTTGGACTACATTGGGGACTTGTTGCGATTATGATTAATAATATTGCGACAAATGGTTTGGATATTATTTGCCCACTCATCTTCGCAGCATCATTTGCGCAAACTGGTATTGTTCTTGGTCTATTCTTTAAAACCAAAAACAAAAAGTTAAAATCTTTAGCACTTCCCGCTGCTATTTCTGGCATTTTTGGTGTCACAGAACCCGCTATATACGGGATTACTTTACCACGCAAAAAATTGTTCATCTACAGTTGTATCATTGGTGGTATTTTTGGCGCATTAATTGGGGTTGCTGGAACAAAACTCTACTTTATAGGTGGTTTAGGCGTCTTCGGTTATACAGCTTTCATTGGGAAAAATGGTTTGGACATGACTGTATGGTTATCTATCGTTTGGACAGCACTTGCAACGCTTGTTGGTCTAATTGTAGGATATATCGCTTATTCTGATAAAAAAGAGAAGATTTTGCCGATGACTCAAAAGTCAAACGATGTCGCAACACAACCAACAAATGATGCTACACTAGAAACAGCGGTTGAATCGATTAGTGCGCCATTAAGCGGCAACCCTATTCCTTTAACGAGTGTGTCGGATCCTGTCTTCTCTTCATTAGCAATGGGCAAAGGTATCGCCATTCAACCAACTTCTAGCCGTATCGTTGCACCGTTTGATGCGACAGTTGAAAGCCTCTTCCCAACTGGTCATGCAATTGGCTTAAAGTCAGCAACTGGCACGGAGTTACTGATTCATATTGGTATTGATACTGTCAAGCTAGAAGGACAAGGCTTTAATCCCCTCGTGGAACAAGGCACAAGTGTCACAAAAGGACAACCATTGATTGACTTCGACCCTGAGATGATTCGTCAACACGGTTTTGACGATAGCGTCATTATCGTTGTAACCAATACTGCTATGACTCAAGATATCATTGTACACGATGATCAAACACTGACAGAAAACGATACACTACTTAAGGTAGTCTATTAAATAATGGAGGTAGACTGATGACAGTATTAAATAACAATTTTCTATGGGGTGGCGCTATTGCTGCCAATCAAGCAGAAGGCGCTTATAACATTGATGGTAAGGGGCTTAGTCTGGTAGATATGTTGCCAGCTGGAGATGCACGTAAACTTCCCCTGTTCAATCCAGCAAAAGGCTTAAAACAAACATACGACTACTATCCAAGTCATGAATCTATTGACTTCTATCATCATTATGAAGAAGATATTCGTTTGTTTGCAGAGATGGGATTTAAGGCATTACGCTTATCGATTTCGTGGCCACGTATTTTTCCAAAAGGTATTGAGCAAGAACCTAACGAAGCAGGTTTGGCTTTCTATGATAAAGTATTCGAAACACTTGAACGCTACAATATTGAACCTGTTGTAACGATTAATCACTTCGATACACCTTATTATTTAGCAGAACACTATAATGGTTGGTATGATCGACGTACGATTGACTGTTACGTGAACTATGCGACTGTACTGTTTAAACGTTACAGTCGTTATGTGAACTATTGGATTACGCATAATGAGATTAATATGATTTTACACATCCCTTATATTGGCGGTGGCTTAATCATTCAAGATTCCGATCATCGTGAACAAGTAATGTATCAAGCAGCACACCATCAACTTGTGGCATCTAGTCTTGCTACAAAAATCGCCAAAGAAGTGGATCCCACAAACCAAATTGGCTGTATGCTCGCTGCGGGGGAAGTCTACCCGCACACTTGTCATCCCAATGATATGATGGCTGCATTATCTAAAAATAGAGAGCAATACATTTTTATCGATGTTCAAGCAAGAGGCGCTTATCCAACCTATAGTCAACGCATGTTTAAAGAATTAGGTATTACTATCGACAAACAACTCGGTGATGATGAAATTCTGAAGCAATATCCCGTAGACTTTATCTCATTTTCTTATTATTCAAGTCGCTTGGAAAGTGGCGATCCAGAAGTCAACAAACAAAAAGGCGATGGAAATGCCTTTGCTTCTCTAAGAAACCCTTACTTAGAAGCTTCTAACTGGGGTTGGCAAATTGACCCTGTTGGCTTACGTGTCACAATGAATCAAATTTATGATCGCTATCAAAAACCACTTTTTATTGTTGAAAATGGCTTGGGAGAAATTGATCATGTCACATCTGATGGCAAAATCCACGATGTTTATCGTATTCAATATTTGAGTGACCATATTGCACAGATGATAGAGGCAGTCAAAGATGGTGTGCCATTGATTGGTTATACATCTTGGGGATGCATTGACCTCGTATCTGCAGGTAGTGGTGAAATGAAGAAACGTTATGGCTTTATTTACGTAGACCGTGATAATGAAGGAAACGGTACATTGCAACGACTGCGCAAAGATTCTTTTTATTGGTATCAAAAAGTCATTAATACCAACGGAGAAGATTTAACATATTAGGAGGTATATTCATGCAAAAAATCACAGGCTTTCCACAAAACTTTCTATGGGGTGGCGCAACGGCTGCTAACCAAATTGAAGGAGCTTATAATATCGATGGCAAAGGGCTTTCAAGTGCTGACTTTGTGGAATATATTCCGAAAGATCAACGCACCAAAGACAATCATATGGAAGTGACGTCAGATTTTATTGATAAAGTTAAGTCTGGCACATACAACGGGCATTTCCCAAAAAGACAGGGTATTGACTTCTATCACACCTATAAAGAAGATATAAAACTTTTTGCTGAAATGGGCTTCAAAGCCTTCCGCATGTCGATTCATTGGTCGCGTATTTTCCCTAATGGCTACGATGAAACACCCAACGAAGCAGGACTCGCCTTTTATGATGATGTATTCAAAACCTTAAAATCATACAACATTGAACCTGTCGTAACGTTAAGTCATTATGAAACACCCTTTGGACTAACGGAACGCTACAATGGATGGGTTAATCGTGAAGTGATTGATCATTTCATGCGTTATGCTGAAACAGTATTTACTCGGTATCAAAATGATGTCAAATATTGGATGACGTTTAATGAAATTAACATTATCAATATTTCACCTTTTACAGGTGGTGGGATTATTTCAGATAGACTCAAAAACCCACTCGCAACTTCTTATCAAGCATTGCACCACCAATTTGTCGCATCTGCCCTTGCAACGAAACGTTTGAAAGAAATTATCCCAGGTGCCCAAATGGGATGCATGTTAGCACGCATGAAACATTATCCATATACTTGTCACCCTGAGGATGTTTTGAAAGCACAACAACAAGATCAAATGAACTTAATGTATACTGATGTTCATGCAAGAGGCGAATATCCAAATTATTATATGCAATTTTTAGCAGATAACAACATTGTGTTAGATATTAAAGACGATGATTTAGATATCTTGAAACAGTATCCTGTAGATTATATATCATTCAGCTATTACATGTCATTGTTATCTTCGCACACGCCTGAAGGTGAAACAACGGCAGGCAACTTGATGAACAGCCTGAAAAATCCTTACCTTGAAGCTTCAGATTGGGGTTGGCAAATCGACCCAATAGGTTTGAGAGTTGTATTAAATGAACTATGGGATCGTTATAGAAAACCGCTCTTTATTGTTGAGAATGGGTTAGGCGCAATCGATGAAGTCGTTGATGGTACGGTTCATGATAATTATCGTATTGATTATTTACAACAACACATCCAACAAGCGAAAAAAGCAGTACAAGACGGCGTAGAATTAATGGGCTACCTCGCTTGGGGACCGATTGACCTTATCTCTATGTCAACGAGTGAAATGTCTAAGCGTTATGGTTTTATCTACGTTGATCAAGATGATTACGGCAATGGTAGCAAACAACGCTTAAAGAAAGACTCATTCAACTGGTACAAACAAATCATCGCAACAAACGGCGAAGAATTATAAATGAAGAAAGTGCACGGTATGAATTATATCGCATATCGTGCACTTTTCTATGACTCATTCATAAATCATAATGATGATCATTTCTTTTTTACTCTTTTCTTCATATGTCAATCCAATTTTTGAAAACTTGTCTTACCGTCAGCAATTAGTCGTACCACTTACACATCAGACTGGCGCATTATATAGAAAACACTCCCCAAAGCGAGAAAAATTGTAAAAAACAGTAACCGACTAGCAGGCACTTTTTCAAGTTTTCTACTCACCCTTGATGACTGGGATAATGACATCTTTTAGAAAAATGAGATCCCATTGTCCTATTCATTCAATAAATTTATTCATAATTTTCAGAACTCTATATTTATGATATTATTTTATTATTCAAAAAGATACGAAACAAAGGGGGCTTTTTATGACATATCTACAAAAACCACACGCACTTCAACCTGGAGACACTGTTGCACTTGTCTCACCTTCATCTGGACTTGCGGGAGAAGCAGAAATTCAACATCGTGTAAATACCGCTATTAAACGGTTAGAAGAAGATTTTCAACTCAAGGTCAAAATCATGCCATATGCGTTGAAAGGAATAGATTATGTACAACATCACCCTCAGAAACGTGCAGAAGACTTAAACAATGCCTTCGCTGATCCAACAATCAAGGCGATTATCACATTTATTGGTGGTATAGATTCAATCAGAGTTACTGAGTATTTAGATACTGACATAATCAAAAATAACCCGAAAATATTTATGGGTTATTCGGATGCGACATCACTCCATTTATTTTTATATCAACAAGGTATCGCTTCATTCTATGGGCCAGCTATACTCACGGACTTTGCGGAAAATGTTGAAATGGACGACTACACCACACATTGGATTCGTCAGACCCTGTTCCAGAGCGAGCCTGTTGGTAACATTCCAACATCACCATATTGCCGTCGCTTCGGTCTGTTATGGCATGAAAGAACACACACAACGCCTCGTCCTAAAATAGAAAATCATAACTACGAAATCATTAACGGTGTCGGTCGTGCCACAGGACAACTACTCGGCGGTTGTATTGAAAGCTTAAATAGCATAAAAGAAACACCTATTTTTCCCGACGCAGATGCATTTAAAGATAAAATCTTATTTCTTGAGAACTCAGAAGAACCGCTTTCTGTCCCATTATTAGCTGAATTTATTGAATTTCTTGGCACAAAACAAATTTTAAAAAATGTTAACGGCATTATCATTGGTAAGCCACAAAACGGCGAAGGTTATGAATCTTATAAACGGACATGGCAAGCAATGTTAGAGAATTTTAATTTACACGATACACCTGTTTTCTACAATGCTAGCTTTGGGCATAACGAACCAAAATGCATTATTCCATATGGCGCTACCGCTTCACTCGATGTAGATGCTCAAACATTTACTATTCACGATAATGCCTGTAAATAAACAGCATGCCTTGGGGGTGGGCAGAAACTCATTTTCTAAAAAGATTCCGTTGTCCCACCCCGTCAAGGCTGAGTTGGCGTGAAAAAGGTTGTCAAAGCATACTGTTACACCAGTCAGCTACTGCCTTCTACATGAAAATTGAATACTTCTATTAATATCTCAGACCCTAGACATACTATTTATTGTTATTTAATTTCTATAATTGTACCTTCCTTAAATGCTGGTACTTCTTTATCTTCTAAATATAATGTTCCTGATTGTTCAGCAACAGTACTACCATCAAATTTTAATGTGATATGCCCCAAGTCTTTCAAATTCTTTTCAACTGCCTTACCCACTTTAGTAATACGATAGGCCGCACCATCTACATATAATCTTTGTGCTTCATTAATAGATTCAACATTGTTCACTTGAATAATATAACAAAAGTCTATGAGCTCTTGTGGGGCATTTTCGCCAAATAAAATCACCATTTTTTCTTGGAGAAATGCTTCCGCGCTTACTCCGATTGATTTAACTTGTGTTTGATACATTTCCTTACCTCCATTATTTATGCGTCATAAAGTCCAAAGCTTGCTAGCCATGCGATAAATACCCGCGGTGCACCATTCAAGAATCTAGAATATAAGACTGAGGGCACACCGACTTCGATTGTTTCCGTCTCCGCTTCTGCTAGTCCAAGCCCTACCGGTATAAAGTCACAAGCATTCTGTGTGTTAATCGCAAAAAGTGCTGGCAATGCTAGGCTTGGTGGGATATTTCCTTTACCAATCTCAACACCAATAAGTGTCCCTAGCACTTGTCCAATGACACCACCCGGTCCTAGGAATGGGCTTAAAAATGGCAGTGAACATACAAAACCAATTAACATAAGTCCCCAGACTGTCCCTGCAAATGGCGACATGAATTTAGCAAATAGATCACCGATACCTGAACCTTGAATAATACCGATTAACAGCGCAACAAACCCCATAAAAGGAATAATCGTATGCAGCATTGTTTCGACCGCATCACGTGAAGCTTGATAAAATGTATTGATAACCTTGCCTGCCCCTAATCCAATTTTGGTTAATAATGACTTATTTTCTTGTTCTGCTCTCGTCTCCATAATCTTTTTGTCAGCAGAGTACTTTCTTTCTGTTTTTGATTTTGCTATGGTTGATTCCTCTTGAACTGTATTAGACGGTACATCAGAACCACCACCAACTGCACTCACTTGATTAACATCGACATTTGATACATATATGTCTTCAGTAATAAATTGTCTTAATGGCCCGCTTTTACCTGTTGCCATAATATTAATTGTTGGAATTCCTTTTTGAGGGTATATACCACATCTCAAAGTACCACCACAATCTATAACCGCTGCCATGATTTCATTTTCTGGTACAGATGTCTCAAATCCATTTACTGCTGTTGCACCTGTAATGTCACATATCTTATCAACCACTATTGGTTTATGACCACCTGTAATATAAACAAGCTTATTCTTCTCACCATTGATGCCAATTTCTAATGGACCTCCGAAGCCGCCCGGACCTTTTACAATTTTTGCTTTTTTCATCATGTTAATCTACTTCCCTTCCAAGTGGACTTCTTTGCTCAATTTGACACCCTGCTGCTTTTCAACAAAACTTGTCGTAAAATCCGTTACCCAACCACCAATAAAGTTTAAAACAAGACCTACCAACATATATCTTACAGCTAAATCTGTCATAGGTAAGCCTAACTGTGAAATACCGTTCGCAATACCTAAAAAGATAAACAACTCAGCTGGGTTGATATGTGGAAACAAACCATTACTTGTGTGTGCAAACTGTGCTGCTGAGGCAAAATAGCTTGGCTTATACTTCTCAGGCATGAAGCGTCCGAGTGAATGTACCATTGGATTTGCTAACATAAATGAACCTAAGAATGGTAATACCAAATATCTAAGCAACGGATTTCCTGCTGATTTTTGGGCAATCTTATTAATTTTTTGTTCTCCCACCAACTGAATTAATGTATTCATCGCAATCAATAACATTAATACTAAAGGGACAATCGATGTCATCCAATTGATAAATGTATCTGCACCTGTTTGAAAAAGATTAATAAAACCTTCTGCCGCTTTTACCAAAATATCCATCTAATATACCTCTCTTTTCTTAAAAACTTTGTTAATATTGTTTAATGCTCTCTTAAATGGTGATGGTATATTTTTAATTTCTCCACCACTTTGGATTACATTAAATGTATTTCTTGAATCTATAATCGCCATTGCAAACAATTTGTTATAAGATTTCAAATCATCCATTGTCAACTTGTCAATGCGTAATCCATTTAAATCATCTATTTTTTTAAACTTGGCAAAGACCGTAACACCTTGCATATATCGTACTTCTTCTATCAGCTTCTTTTTATTGATTTGCACGAGTACAATCGTTCCTGCTTTAAATATTGAAGGTTTTCTCCCAATAGCTACACGTCCATTATGTCTCATATCAATATAATTTTTAGAAAAGTTTTTGATTTGAAGTAGTCCAAGAAAATATTGTATTGCATAGCCTACTGCTGCTAGCACGATAAGCACAATAAAGAACATATCATTCCCTCATTTCGTTATTTAATAATCTGGCAAAGTCAACATAATTATCGATGTCATTCATTTTATTCAATACGTATTCATTCGAGCCCACTGCTAAAATTTCTTCGTATAATCGAATAATTGCTGCAACATTCTGCACCTTGTTAGGAATTGCCAGTAAAATGATGATCTTTAAATCTTCTATGTCTGCATCATGAATTAAGCCAATTTTTAAATAAATCTCATCTCCATCATAATCAGCATGTGGAAATCCTAACTTCTTATATTCAGTTGATCGCTGTACTTCTTTACTTAAGATTCTTTCCTTAAATAACGCTTCAACCTTCCCCTCAGCGATTAGTTCATCAACCATCTTAATGACTAAGTCTTGATAGTTACCCTCACTTTTTGTTAGAAGTGTGAAATCTTTATTAGACGTATGGTTGACAATTTCACTATCACTATAAAATTTTCTACTTTTGACATCTTTGTATATGAGAAATCTCTCAATTTTTGCCTTGAGTTGCTGTGTATCGAGTAGATTACCAATATAAACAATCTCATTAAACATTTTGTTCAAATTAACGTTTGATACTTTCAATTTATAATTATCTAAGGTAGCTTTTTCCAGTTCTTCTACTGTAAAGACGTCAATAAGCACCTGCTCGCCAAAAATCCTTCTTAAATTGGAAACAAGTAACTTTGTCATACTTAATCCTTGATCTGTAATAACAGCAATTGATCTAACTTCTCTGATCCTCCTCTCTATTTCAGCTAAGTAGACACTAAAATAAAGAGATAGAAATCCTAATTCATTAATAGGTACATCAACATCAAACTTTTCTTCTATATTCCAAGCTAATACTTTAGACAGTTCATAAGCGAATGGATATCGCTGTTGAATGTCATTAATCAAAGTATTCTCAATATGAATATCGAAAATTAAACGATTAATCATGTAATTAAGATGTTGCTTAATATCAAAACTAAAAATCTCGGGATCAATCTTTATTGAAAAATAGTATTCAATATCTTCAATTGTTTTCTCAATGATGTCTTCCAATAATGCGTAGTAATCTGACTCATTTAAAAAACTTAATAATGTAGCACGTCTTCCAATAAGCTGTAAAACCATTAGCAACACTTCATCGTCTGGATACGTCACATGATACATTTCAATCCATCTATCTTTAATCTTTTGAAACTCTTCAAAGAACTGTGCGCTGTATATTTCTTCATTATGATTCAGTTTCTCTGCTATTGAATGGCCATATCGTAAACGCTGCTCTGAAATGACAAACGCATCAAATAATCTTCGCTTGGTCGTTTCTTCCAAATTGTATTTGTATGAGATACATTCTAATAATTGCTGTGATATTTCATCTATATCCCCTTTTATCTGCTCAGCAAATACTTCTAACAAACTTTTTCGAATTTGGAATTCATTTCCTTGGATCTTCAACCCTACATTCGGAACACCTTCAATACGAATATTGTATGGGACTAAAAGTGACTTCAAATGACTCAATAACTTATTAGCGCCACTCTTACTAATAAAAAATGTATCGGCAATATCATCTATTTTATTCACTTCTTGACTTAATAAATAAAGATAAATATGATAAATCAATTTAGTTTCCTGTTCTTGTCCATCTTTTAATTCTTGGAAGAGCACTTCGTATAACTTATTAAAAAGTTTTTCATTTATAATGTGTAATTCAACTCTCCCATGCTGCCTCGAAAGTGTAACAGACTCTTGAAAATAGTCTTGTATTTGACTTAAATAATTTGCTAACGTGCGTGTTGAGATATTCAAGTTGAATGCCAATCTATCTTCTGCTTCTATCGTTTTTAATAAAGTGTCTATGATTAAAATATGCTTTTTTGTTAAATTCATAGCATCTCCCACTTTTCAACTAACCTCTTGATTTACCACCTGTAATATTAATCGTTGTTCCAGTGATATAACTAGATTTTTCTGAACTTAAGTAACAAACTAAGTCTGCCACTTCTCTCAATTTACCAACTCGACCAATAGGTATTGATTTTGAGTACTCTCCATTTAACTTATCAACCGTCGTATTTCTTGTATACGCCAATGCTTCTTCATATGCTGGCGTTCTCAATCCTGTTTCTTCAAGGATACCTGGTGCTATTGCTACAACTCTAATGTTATGCTTTCCTAATTCTTTTGCCCAACTACGTGTAAAGCCGATCAACGCTGCTTTCGTTGCTGCATAGATGCTTTGCCCTTCCGATCCCTCTTGCCCTGCTTCACTTGTTACATTGACAATCACGCCTGATTTTTGTGCCGTAAACTGTTTCCCAATCTCTTGGCTCAAATACACTGGACCTTTTAAATTGACATCAAACATCAAATCAAGATCTTTTGTAGCCATCTGATATTCGGGTTTTTCACCTTTGACATCGACCAGTAATCGTGGCAAATTAATTCCAGCATTATTGATTAAAATGTCAATTTTATTTTGTGATTCCACTATTTTTTCAACCGTTTTCTTTACCTCGGGAAGACTTGCAACATTCGTTTTAAGGAAGTAATAGTTCATTTTATCTGAATCATCATCGTGTAAATCCACATTGTATACAATCGCACCTTCTTCTAATAATGACGCAACTATTTGTGCACCAATACCTGAACTACCTCCTGTAACAACAGCCACTTTACCTTCTAATCCTAGCCAATTTCTCATAATAACGCCTCCTATATTTCTTATAAAGCAATTATAAAATGTAGCGCTTTCATAATTAATCTCTATAAAAATGACGAATTGAGAAAAACAGCAATTATCTCATTGTGCTTAATAAAATTTGTCTACGTATAAATAAAGAAATCCAAGAATATAACGGTAATCTCATTTTCTAAAAAGATTCCGTTGTCCCACCCCGTCAAGGCTAAGTTGGCGTAATAAAGGTTGTCAAAGCATACTGTCACACCAGTCAGCTCCCATTGCTTTCTGATTTCCAATAAGTGTTACGCAAATACCTACTATGTTCACTGACCCTCTCAATACTGGATATAACTAAAAACTCCCTATTTGATAGATACAATCTATACAAATAGGAAGCTTCAAATTTCTAATATTAGTGATTCACGGATTGCACGAAAAACTTAGCATGCTTGTAATGGTATACAACTTTTGAATAATCGAATGGCGTACCTGTTGCTAGGTAAACAACTTGTTCCATATATAACCCAGGTGATAATGGAGGTAAATCTAGCGCATCGGCTTCTGCATCCGTTAACTGATTAACGACCAAATAGACATCTGAAAAACTAATGTTCATCTTATATGCTGTTTCAAGATAGTTAAATATCGACTGTTCCGCAATTTCTTTATTAAGATATGGGACCAATTCAACAGGAAAGTAAGATATCTCCTTACATAGCTTCTTCTCGCCTTGATATACCAACCTTTCTACTAGATATACGGGTGTGCCGATTTCGATATGTAGATTATGGGCTACCTCTTCATTAGCAATCGTTTGTTCCACATTCAATACATCATAATGCGTATCGCCTGCTTTAAAGTTCGCACTAAAACCTCGATTAACAAGTAAGCTAACGTAACCTTCCCTGCGCTGACGTCGAACGAAAATTCCACTTCCTCGTTGTTGAAAGATTGCGCCACGTTTTTCTAATGTATCCAGTGCTTTACTAATGGTACTACGACTTACGTTATAGCGTTTCGTCAACGTATCTAAACTATCCAACTTCGTCCCCTGTTCTAAGTTATGCTCATGTATATATTGTTCAATCTCATATGCAATTTGTTGATATTTATTCATGCCCCGACTCCTTTTTGAACCTTTCACTCATTATACACAATTTTATATAGTTACGCACTTGTATAATTGTACCGGTACAATTATAATGTTAGATAATAATAAAGGTTTTGATAGGAGATGATGTTTGTGTCAAAAGTACGTAACTATCAACAGTTGGCAAGTGACATACTCGAAGCTGTTGGCGGCGAAGAAAATATTGTTAACGTTGCGCGATGTGCCACACGTTTACGCTTAGTGTTGAAACGTTCAAACCCAGAGTTCAAACGCAAAGTATCTGAATTAACAGGCGTTATTACCGTTGTGGAAAATGGTGGTCAGTTCCAAGTCGTAATTGGTCAACATGTTGGAGAAGTCTATGATGCCTTCACAAGTATTACGAGTGTCGAGGATACAACAGATGCATCGGTTCAGGAAAAAGGTGCTATCCTAAATCGTGTAATTGCGACAATGTCAGCAGTCTTTGCGCCATTTATTTACATATTAGCTGCTGCAGGTATTCTACAAGGGACACTCATTCTGATTAATTTAGCTTTCCCTGCCTTTGAAAAAACTGGAACATATGAAGTATTCAGCTTTATCTCATGGGCACCTTTCACATTCTTACCTATCTTTATTGCATTAACAGCTGCAAAGCATTTCAAAGTGAACATCTATATTGCCTTAGCATGTGCAATGGCGCTCGTGAGCCCGACATGGACAGAAATGGCTGGCAATATCGCAAATGGTGAGACTGTGCGCTTCTTTGGTATCCCATTGAGTGAAACAGTCTATACATCAACCGTACTACCACCACTTTTCTTAGTATGGGCATTGTCTTATGTTGAGCGCTTTTTCAATAAAATATTCCCAGATGTTATCAAATCATTATTTGTGCCATTATGTTGCATCGTAATTATGGTTCCTTTAACAATCTTAGTTATTGGACCACTATCCACACTCTTCGCAAATGGGGTTGCTGACGGTTACAACTATTTAGCAGAAAATTTACCCATCTTAGCGGTAATCATTATTGGTGCGTTCTGGCAAGTTTTCGTTATATTCGGTGTCCACTGGGGTATTACGCCTGTAATTCTCGCTAACTTCGACAACTATGGCCGTGACTCATTTCAATCCTATCAAACAATCGCAGTTATCGCACAAGTGGGTTCCGTTTTAGGTGTCTTCTTAAAATCAAAAATGCAAGAAACGAAAAAAGTGGCATTATCAGCTGGTATTACCGGAATTTTTGGTATTAC
Organism: Staphylococcus americanisciuri; assembly: GCF_024814435.1. Classification (GTDB taxonomy): domain Bacteria; phylum Bacillota; class Bacilli; order Staphylococcales; family Staphylococcaceae; genus Staphylococcus; species Staphylococcus americanisciuri. Next base: position 212,504 of record NZ_JANUXY010000002.1, on the reverse strand, counting down.
AGAACCATCCATTTACGGTATTAACTTACGATTTAAAAAACCGTTCATTATCGGCTGTATTTCCGGCGCAATCGGTGCGGTCGTCGCAAGTTTCTTTAACCCTTACTACTATGTATACGCAGGTTTACCTGGGCCACTTACGATTGTAAATTCAATCAACAGTCATAATCCATCATCATTCATCGGCGTATGTATCGGTGTTGCCATCGCAATCATCTTACCGATTGTACTCATTCAAATCTTTGGTTATGGGGAAGACAGCGTAAAACAAGCAGATATTGAACCGGTAAAACTGAATAACGACGCACACACAACTGTCACTCAAAATGAACTTGAATCAGTCATTCAAGCACCTTTAACAGGTGACGTCATTGCTCTGTCAGATGTAGCCGATCCTGTCTTCAGTTCAGGCGCTATGGGAGAAGGGATTGCGATTGCACCAACACAAAATGAAGTTGTTTCACCTGTTGATGGTTCGATTGTCATGACCACACCATCTAAGCATGCGATTGGTATTCGCAGTAACACAGGTATTGAAATTCTTATTCACGTCGGTATGGATACCGTACAGTTGAATGGCGAACACTTTGAATTACTCGTACATGATGGCGATACCGTTACAGCAGGACAATCACTGTTACGTTTTGATGCTGAGGCAATTAAAGAAGCGGGTTACTCAACTGCGACACCTGTTATTATTACGAACCATGCTGATTTCAATGAATTAATACTAACAACACATACATCCGTTCAACACGGAGAAACATTAATAGAAGTAATCAAATAACTAAGGAGGCAATTACAATGGCATTACCAAAAGATTTTTTATGGGGGGGCGCATTTGCAGCTCACCAATTTGAAGGTGGTTGGAATAAAGACGACAAAGGGCCTTCTGTGGTAGATGTCCTTACAGCAGGGGCGCACGGCGTACCAAGACGTATTACTGACAAAGTTGAAGCACACGAATTTTATCCAAACCATGAAGCAGTAGATTTTTATTCTCATTACAAAGAGGATATTGCATTATTTGCGGAAATGGGCATCAAAGTCTTAAGAACGTCTATCGGCTGGTCACGTATCTTTCCAAAAGGTGATGAAGCTGAGCCAAACGAAGCAGGTCTTCAATTTTATGATGATGTCTTTGACGAATTATTAAAATATGGTATCAAACCTGTAATTACGTTAAGTCACTTTGAAATTCCGCTTCATCTAGCAAGAGAATACGGCGGCTTCAGAAATCGCAAGCTCGTTGATTTCTTTGAACGTTTTGCGACAGTGGTATTTGAACGCTACAAAGATAAAGTTGAATATTGGATGACCTTCAATGAGATTAATAACCAAATGGACGTGAACAATCCACTATTCTTGTGGACGAACGCAGGGATTCAAGTTCAAGATGGCGAAGATGCGCGCAGTGTAATGTATCAATCAGCACATCATCAATTACTTGCAAGCGCCAAAGCAGTCATTGCTGGACATAAAATCAATCCGAACTTCAAAATCGGTGCAATGGTGTCCCACGTACCAGTATATCCATATTCTTGTCACCCTAAAGATATTATGGCAGCTGAAATTGCAAACAGAGAACGTTTCTTCTTTCCTGATGTACATGTACGCGGTAAATATCCAGCGTATGCCTTAAAAGAGCTAGAGCGTCTGGGTGTTGAACTGCCTATCGAACCAGGTGATGAAGCTATTCTTGCAGAGGGAACGATAGATTACCTAGCATTCAGCTATTACATGTCGACAACAGTCAAGCATGATGTTCAAAACAATCAAACGGATAATATTGTGAATGGTGGCTTGCCAAATGGTGTGGAAAACCCTTATATCAAAGCATCAGACTGGGGCTGGGCGATTGACCCAGACGGCTTGCGGTATGTCTTAAACACACTATATAACCGTTACCAACTCCCATTATTTATTGTAGAGAATGGCTTTGGTGCTGTCGATGAATTAACAGAGGATAAGACTGTCCACGACACATCACGTATTGATTACTTCAAAAGCCATATCCAAGCAATGAAAGATGCTGTAGAGTTGGACGGCGTTGACTTACTTGGTTACACACCTTGGGGCATTATGGATATCGTATCTTTCACAACAGGTGAGATGAAAAAACGCTATGGTATGATTTATGTCGATCGTGATAATGAAGGCAACGGTACGATGAAGCGCTACAAAAAAGACTCATTTAATTGGTATCAAAACGTCATTGAAAGCAATGGCGAATCCTTATAAAACGATGAAGTGGGACAGCTTAGCTAGAGCGGTTCCACTTTTTGAAAGGGTGATAGCATGGACAACATTCAATTAATTGCACTGGATTGTGATGGTACGTTGGTAAATGATGACGGACGCATTACAGAACGCACACAGCAAGCACTGATTCAAGCACAACAAGTGGGACTTACCGTCGCATTGGTCTCTGGACGTCCACGCACAGGCTTTCATTATGAAACAGAGGCGCTACAATTAAAACAACATCATGGCTTAATCGGTGCTTATAACGGGGGATTGGTCTTAGATGTGACTAGTGGTGAAGAAAAATTCAAAAAAGGGATCAATGTAGCTGATGCACGTACCTTTTTGACAGCCTTACAAGCTTTTGACTTTACGTATATCGTTGACAATGACAACCAACTCTATACGAATACGCCAAATAATCAATATGTGCAACATGAATCTACTGCACACCGTTTAGATTTAGTGTATGCACCAAACTTGTACGAAATGATAGACTTTAGTCCGGTCAAGATACTATTAACACAAAACCCTGACTATATTGATAAAGTAATTGATGACATCAATGCACTATGCGGTGAGACGTTAAGTACGATACGTTCTACACCATTTTACTTGGAAGTTACCGCACATGGTGTAAACAAATCCCATGCGTTAGACCATATCTGTCACGCAATGGGTATCAATAAAAGACACGTCGCGGCATTTGGTGATCAACTGAATGATCTAGAAATGCTAAGAGACGCTGGTATCGGTGTGGCTATGGGCAATGCAACAGCGGCAGTTAAGGATATTGCTGATATCGTGACGGAAGACAACAACCATGATGGCATCGCAACGGTTGTTGAACAGATTCTAACGTCAAAACAATAGTAAGACATAAAATAAGACAGGACCTTGACAAAATATTCCAAGGTGCTGTCTTAACTTTTAGGAGCCAAACAAAAAACGCCTCATCTAGCCGATAAAGATTAACTTTTGTAATACCTCTCCTTGCTTTAACTCCAGCTTTCCACCTTATATGTTTATAACTGGGAGTAGGATAGGAAAAAGAATTCGTTATCCCACTCTAGCAAGGCAGAGCAAAAATGAAAAGCGGACTTTCACATCATTCTCCTCGCTTTGGATAGCATTTTCTATTAATAGCTCAGATTCACTTTCCTTACATATGCCATTTACCATAATGTTTTGTTACTTAAAAAGCCAAACTTCCAAGTATCTACGTTGCTATTTCAACATAACAACTAGGCATTATTTCGAGTGCCTAAGTGTCTAACGAATTAATTGGATACAACAGTTTTGAACCAAAAATGATGACTTAGGAATTATTAACCAATTATATAAAATTAGATGATAAGATTGCATTAACAAATCAAAGGAAGGTGTTAATCATGAAAGAATTATTCGAATCAATCAACGGTATCGTAACTTCAGCTATTAACCACGACTGGACAGACTTAGGTACATCAATCGTAGGTACAGTTGAACACGGTGTTGGCTTACTTACAAAAATCTTAGGCTTAGGTTAAAAAATAATCCATAAATACGGAGGTGTTCACTATGTTCATCATCGACTTAATTAAAAAAGCGATTGAATTCTTTAAAGGTTTATTCAAATAATATTTTTCCAAAAACGGGCGGAATACTGCCCGTTTTTTGTGTGAGGTAGACTTCTGTCATTGCAACCGCAGTCTACCGTACGTCTTAACAATGCAACCCCATATGTGAATATATGACGAAGTTGCTTTACTTTCATTGCTATTAGTCAGCAACAACGAATTCTACTGATGCTTCGAATTTTACATCTTTGCCTATCATGACACCACCTGTTTCTAACGCTTGGTTGAATGTAATATCGTAATTTTCACGGTTTACTTTACCTGTTACGATAAAGCCTGTTACTTGTGAACCATCTAATGGGTTTTTGCTTACACCGTTGAACTCAACATCGAAAGTTTCTTCACGTGTTACGCCTTTGATTGTTAAGTCACCAGTCACACTATCTTCACTCACTTTTTTCATTACAAATGTAATTGCATTGAATTCATCGGTTGCGAAGAAGTCACCTGATCTTAAGTGATTATCACGGTCTTCATTTCCTGTGTTAATTGAAGCTGGATCAATAGTTACAGTAGCTTGAAGTGTGCTTAAGTCATTAATATCTCCTTCAACATTTACCGCAAAGTTATCAAAGCTCCCTTTTGTACGTGATACCATTAAGTGTTTAATTTGAAAATCTAAATCGCTATGTGCTTGATCAAAAGTAAATTGTGTCATCGTAAATCCTCCAAATTTCAAGTATAATTTTTATATTAGATTCAGTTTATCAGATTTGATTTTAATTAGCAATGATTTAATTTCAAAAACGCAATTATTTGTTCGTTCATAAAAAACGCCACAAACAATAAGCCTGTTAACTTATCATTTGTGACGCTTAAAAATTATTTAAGTCCTAATAGTTGTCCAACTGTTTCAGCCACACGTTTAGGTGATTGTGGGTTTTGACCTGTCACTAATCGATCATCTACTTGCACATACGGTATAAACGGCACTTTCGCTTTACTATATTGTGCACCACGTGCTTTTAATTCTTGTTCCAACATAAATGGGACAATTTTTCTACGGTTCGCTAGTACCTCTTCTACATCTGAAAAGCCTGTTACTGATTTATCTTTAATCAAATACTGTCCATCTGCATCCTTCACATTAAGCAGTGCCGCAACACCATGGCATACTGCTGATACAATACCTCCATGCTGATACACTTCATTAATGGCATACTGAATATCCTCGTTATTTGGGAAGTCAAACATCACACCATGACCACCTGTAAAATAGATCACATCATAGTCTTGAGGAGTCGCCTCATGTAGTGACTTTGTGTTTTTCAATAACATCATAAACTGCGTATCTTGATAATAACGCTTCGTGACTTTATCCAACATGAATGGTCTTAGACTGACTGGATCAATAGGTATATTGCCACCATTAACATTATATAAATCTATTTGAACCGCTTTATCTTGAAAATAATCATAAAAATGTACAAGTTCTCCTAACCAAAGACCTGTTTTCTTTTGTGTTCCTGCAAAATAATCTGCCGACGTGTTAACAATCATTATCTTTTTCACTATCCATTGCTCCTTCACCGCAGCGATATCGAATCAAAAAAAGAAACCGTCATACGATTTCTTTTCACATCCTCTTAAACTGTTAATTTACCATTGTCAGATGGTGTTAATAGCGCAATAATCGCTTCAATTACACCTATCACACCTGGAATTCCTGTCCAACAGAATAGTAAATATAATACACCTAAGCCCATTTTTTTCGCGTAAAACTTATGTGCACCTAGATTACCTAGAAAAAATGCAAGCAATACATATGCAAATTTATCAACTGCCATTTTACTCAACTCCTTATATCTCTAATTATATAATATTGTAAACAATTCATAAAGCAATCTTAATTATCAATATCTTATCTTCAATCAATATGATGAATGTTTTATAATTATTCTTATACAAATAATCACGTTGATTCTTAAGCATTCAAATGACAAGGGGTTCACTCAATGCTACGTGATATCGAATTGTAATACATTTTCAAACAAAGGGGCTACAACATTATGAAACATTTTTATACGGTTTCACTTTTACGAGGGAGCACCATAGGGCTTTATGCACCTATTTGGATTTTAGCGCTATTTCACTCAGGTTATAACCTTTTTTGGCTTGGTATGATCGGAACCATTTTTGAAGTGATGAAGTTAATTTTTGAAATACCTTCAGGCGCTATTTCTGATAAACTGGGTGTTAAATTCAACTTAGTGACGTCATTTATTTGTCTATCACTGACATGGCTATTATTTCCATTCGCCTCACATTTTTCGATTTTACTCTTAATATTGCTTACATGGACGCTCTCAGAATCTATGTTTTCAGGTACGTTTGAATCTTGGTTGAGTCACACGATACCGTCTCAGCAATTTTCTCAGGCGATGTTCAATAACACAAAAGTTTTGATACTCTTTATTATTTTAATCTCACCGTTATCAGGGTATTTGTATCAGCTTAATCATACGATTCCATTTGTGTTGGCAGGCATCACGTCTATCATCTTAACTATTTATATGCTCATATTTGTAAAAGTGGCACCTATTGTACAAACCCATTCTGAACAATCACATGAATCTATCCAGACAATTATTAAAAATGCAGCGACTGTATTATTCAACAATAAAAGAGCTTTTAATATTATTATTGCTAGCTTTTTCTTCGCTTTTGTTATTGATACAATCGATCGTTACTGGCAACCGTATGCGCAACATATAGGTTTAGATACCCATGTATTTGGCTGGATTACAACAATTGGTGGGATTGTATTATTAATCGTCTTACATCTATTTTCGAAGTATGACCATCACTTTAATCAACTGCCAGAAATCTATCATACGTTGATTACATGTGTAACGATTATCTTAATTCTCTTCTTAACAATTGGAAAGAAACTCGTGGCTTTTATAAGCATTTCTTTAGTTACAGTAATGGATGACTTAATGAATACGCTCATTAACAATGCGTTAAATCAGGAAATGAACCGACAAACAACCAGCATGGCAACTATTTTCTCTCTTAATGGCGCATTTGGAGCGATGGGAGAGATTTTGTCTGGCGTCCTATTTGGTTATGTCATCTCACAACTTGGCTACCAGACTACCTTTATGCTATGTAGTGCGATATTGATGGTGCCACTAATGCTGTATGTTAAAAATATTAAGCTACTTTCAAAAAGGTAATGACTATAAATACGCAAAGCGCCGAACTTCCCACTTACAATGTTCGACGCTTTTGTATTATTGTACTTGTTTCAGAACGCCATCTTCCATGTGATAGACCTTGTCACAATAAGATGTGAGACGTTCATCATGTGTCACCACGATACATGTTTTATTTTGTTCTTTCGTTTGTTCTTTCAAAATGCGCATCACTTCCAATGCATTTTCTGTATCCAATGCAGCAGTTGGCTCATCAGCCAAAATAATCGATGGCTTTGTATACAACGCTTTCGCAATCGCAACACGTTGTTTTTGCCCTCCTGATATTTCGCTTGGCAATTTATTTTCTAAACTATCTAAGTTCAGTTGTGTCATCAAATTTTGATACACTTCGTCACTTAACACGTCTTTTTTCTGTTTTGCGAGTAACTTAAATTGCTGTTTAACCGTTAAAAATGGCACTAAGTTCGTCGCTTGTAAAATAAACCCAATCTCTTGCATACGTGTATGGGCTAGCGCCTTTTGAGACATTTTAGAAATCTCTTTGCCATTAATTAAAATCTCACCAGACGTAGGTGTTTGTAATGCTCCTGCCATTGTTAGAAATGTACTTTTACCTGAACCAGACGGCCCAATAATTGCGATTAACTCATTTTGATCAAATACCACTGATGTTGGTTTGACCGCTTGTATCGTTTGGTTCCCATCTTTAAAATCTTTCGTCACATTTTTAAATGCTAACATGTTATGTTCACCTTCCCTTACCCAATCGCTTTCAAAGGATCGACTTTGCGAATTGTTAATATTGAAAACAAGCTGCCAATTAATGATACGATAATAAGTACAATTGCGTAGATTGCTAATGTTATGGCGTTGAATTTAATCGGCACTACTGCAGGCAAGAACGCCCCTGTGATAATTGTTAAAATCAAGCCAATCACTGTACCTGTCGCTGCAATTACGAACGTTTGTGACAAGACCATTTTCGCTAAATAACCATTTGTGAAACCTTGTGCCTTTAACACGCCAAATAAACTTGTTTTTTGTAGTGTAATGACGTATAAGAAGATCCCAATAACCGTTGCTGAAATAACAAATAAGAACGAAATCATAAAGTTTAATGTGAGATTCTGCGCTTGGTAACCTGGTAGATTTTCAATAAAACTTTCTATTTCAATCGCTTCTAAGTCACTATTTATCGCTTTCTTCTCCCAGTTACTATCTTTCACAACAACCGCATTCGTCACTTTGTCATTCAACGTTGGATTCAGTTTTTCAATTGTTGCATTGTTTGCAAACACGACTGGTGCTGCATTATATTTCGCACTTTCACTAAAACCAACAATTTTCAATGTTTCATCAGATTGTGATAAAGAGAGCGTATCGCCTATCTTATAACCTTTTTCTTTTAAAGTTTCATCGGCAACCACTTCATTATCCGCACTAAACTTTTTCCCCTCTAACATTTTAGGAATTAAGAAAGAATCATCCGTCACACCAAACAACAAAGCATTGTCTTCTTTGTCACCATTCGATACAATGACCCCCATTTGTTTCAGTGTCGTCTGCTTATCGTAAACGTCTGCAACTTCTTTTTTATCGAATAATGACTGTTGAACCGTTTCATTCGCATCTTTGTTGAGCACAATTGCATCGGCTTGCCATCGATCAATACCCTCTCTATTCATATTCATTAAGCCACTCGCAAGACCCGATAGTAAAAATAGCAAATAACTAATCATAATCAACACGCCGATAATAAGGCCAAACTTCAATTTATTCCGCTTAATTTCGTTCCATGCTAAAAACATAAACATCCTTCTTTCCTTTGCACTTTCCCCTATTACTACATAATAGCCATGTTACCTCTTATCGAAACAACTGTTATATCATTATGCAATGAACAATATCTTACCACTTACTCGTATGAGCATGCAGTTAAGTTGCCTAGTGATATATTAAGGAATTGACAACCAAAAAATTTTACTATTTTTTATTATTTGAGCAGTTTATTGTCAATCGAAAATGAAAGCCTATCTGTTCAAAAATATGCATGGGCATCATACGTTATAGCATATATTCTGCGTTATTTTTACCAATATCCATAACGCAGCAACCCAACAATTCTTAAAATTATTACTGTAATTCTCCTACAGAATCTTAAATTTCTTAATTTTTCTTTTTACATATAAAGTGCTAAAACATAGAAGAATTATTCTGTCATGTTATCCACCAATTCCATACTTTTCCAGTAATTAAAGCATAGAGGAGCTAATATCTTATTAATTTTAATTTAATGCTCCAAAAATTTACAACAACGGCTTTATTTATCTGAAAATATTGAATATAATGAAATATACTGATGTTTTATAATATCAATTAAATAAATTTCACAGAAGTGTTCGTATTGGATGACGTACTTAAGCTTTATAAGGGGGATGTATGCTGGAAATGAAATCTAATATTGTGAAGTTTGTTTCAAATGACTTTTTGGTAGGCTTAACTAATAGCATTTTTAATCTTGCAGTGATGTGGTTTGTTTTATTCAGCATATATTGCTGAAAGTTACGGTGCAAACGTCGTCTATCTTATAGCAGGAATATGCCAGCTCCTTATCGTAATATGGTTATTATTCGATTATAAAATGAAAGTGAATTTTAATACACTTGTCTAGTATGAAACGAGGGATAACTAATGTCATTAACTTTTTCTGAAGAGCAAGAACATTTATCTCAAACAATTGAATTTCTGGAACAAGAATTACAAAGTATTAACGCTTCTCTCTCTCAAAGTAAAACTAAGATTCTCACTCAGCGTAAGGATATGAATGAACATGAAAGCTGGATGCCTAATACTACTGATTCTAATGCTGCAGACAACGCACAAGATTTAACATCATTACGCATGCAAGAAAAGACATATAATCAATATGAAAAACAACTCAAGGTGTATCAACAACTACTGAATCGCCCTTATTTGGGCAAGATTGTTCTAGAAGATGAGTCGCTATACATCGGGACTCAGACAGTCACTGACGATGATTATAACGTCTTAATTTGTGATTGGCGCGCCCCTATCGCAAGTTTGTTTTACGAAAATGAGCTTGGTACGCTTTCATATCAAACAGCTAATGGCGAGACAGTCTATGAAAATGTTAAAGGCAGGCGACAATTTAAAATTGAAAAAGGGCAATTAATCAACTATGTCGATAGTGATATGTTTATTGGCGATTCAGATTTAATGAATTATCAAATGAAAGCATCCACGCATAAATTAGGGAATATTGTCAGTACGATTCAACAAGACCAAAATGAAATTATTCGTTTACCACTTAATGAAGATGTTGTCGTTCTTGGACCTCCTGGTAGTGGGAAGACAGCTATCGCTATGCAGCGTGTTGCCTATCTATTATTCAAATATAAGACTACCGTGACGCATGAAAATTTGATGCTTATGACGCCGAATCGATTATTTAACGATTACGTCTCGGATGTGTTACCTGAACTTGGTGAGCAAAATATCAAAGTAGATAGTTTGATGCATCTGATTCATACCATACCCTATTTTAAACGTATGCGTGTGGAGAGTAAGCCTGCAATGTTTGAACGCGTTTATCATAGTGATGATGATGCTAAACAGTTTTATACGAAATCAAGCATCAACTTTTACCGCTTCCTATCACAACAATTAGCATCATCCAACTGCCAACTCTATTTTAAAGACTTGGTGGACAGAACTGAACATACCATGTTGAGTCGTCACGAACTCTCTACATTGTTTCAAAAATACCGTGTGAATCATGATATACCTACAGCGATTCAAAAGTTAAAAAATGATTTACAAGTTTGTTATGACAAAGCATTTGAGCGGCTGTTTAAAAAGAACTATGCAGAACTTGAAGAAATAGACAGCTATGTGGGTGAGAAAGATGAATTAGTATCACAAGCAAAATCTAAGACTGCCCGCACACTAAAACCAATCAGTCGTGCTATCAAGTATCATACTTTCCTTGATATTCCAAAACTATACGAACAGCTCTGTTATAAATATCAAGTGAATGCTTGCTTGTCCCGCGACATATTAGATTATGAAGATTTCTGGGTGCTGGCTTGGCTTTATTTCAAACTTATCAAGCATTCAGATCGTAACTTTAGACATATATTGATTGACGAAGTACAGGACTACAGTATTTTTCAATTAGATTGTATTCGTCTATTGTATCCTAACGCGCATTTCACATATTTAGGCGACCTCAATCAGAACTTCTTACCAGCACCATTGATTGACTTTGAAACGTGGGAAACACCTATTAAATACTTGAACACGTCATATCGGTCTACGAAAGCAATCAATCGTTATCTCGATACATTGAAACAAACAGACACTAAAGTTGTAGGTGAAGAAGGCGAACCTGTCGTAACGATGACCGATGCTTCTGTTCAAGATATACGTACAATTATGGTGCAAATGACCCATCCAACAGCAATCGTTGTGCCATCACAGGAAATTGGTAAGTCTTTATACATTGAATTGTCCAATGAACTAGATATTACTTTGGTGGAAGAAAACGATACCTTTATCCCTCAAGGACATGTAATCATTCCTTATGACCTGGTAAAAGGTTTTGAATATCACACAGTTATTTCATGGCAACACGATTGTTACGAAAACAGCAATATTCAATACATCATTGCTTCACGGGCAATTTCACAACTGTATCTCATGGTCTCACGTGAAACATCATGATTAATATATAAAATAGGCATGCTAAGAGAAACTGATTTTACATTTCTCTAGCATGCCTATTCTATTTCAATAGTTGTCAACGTTTTCTTATTTTGACAATCTTATACAATATAAAAGTGTTACTGACTACTTCTAATAGCTATTTTTGTGCTCTCGTAAACGATTGGACCTCTAAATTAATGATTTCCTTATGTTTTTCATCATAACTATCCGATTACTTCTGCGTGCTCTTAAGTTTCGTATTAATTTTTTTACTTTGTTGCATAACAATTATGAAGAAAATGACCCAAATAATTAAGAATATGAGTGTAAAAATAACGAGTGCCCCAATCAATGCTTCTGATTTGAATGGCACCCAGTGATTAATGCTGGATATAATAAAGAAACCGAAAATACTACCTCCAAAATGAATCAACAATTTGACTGGCAGTGGAATACGTTCTATATCATACACAAATGGTAAAAACCCACAAATTGCACCAAATAGATAAACACCGAAGACATCTTGAAATCCCATATGAATGTCATAGATAACAATAAACATAAGCATGATGCTACTGCTTATACCGATACCCATTAGCGTTGTTTTTAATATTTTTTTCATAGCTTTTCCTCCTTATATCCCTAAACTCTGTGTTAATTTTTTGACGTACCTTCTTGATATAGTAACCTGTTGATGATTGCTCAATGTCGCATACAGATTTCCAGAAAAAGAAGGGGCTACCTTTGTAATATGTTCAATATTTACAATAGAAGATTTACTAATTTGAACAAACTGATACTCGGGCAATGCTTGTTGTAAATTATAAAGTGTCATTCTAGTTGTATATGTCGCTTCTGTAGTGACAATCGTAAGTTGTTTATCAAATATCTCCGCAAAAATAATTTCTGTTTTCGTAATAAGGTAAACACCTTGTGACGTTTTAACACCTAATTTATTACTTGGTGCTTCATACTGTTGGATATATTTTAATAGGTCGACTCCGAGATCTTGGTCGTATGTGCTGATGGTGACATCCGTGCCAACTGTAGATGCATCAAATTTCAAATGTACGTTGATTTGTTCTTTCATCATCATGCCCTCCTTTACATATATCGTACGTTTTTTATATTGTACTGTCAGTAGTTATGGCATAAGCGGTTCGATTATAAGTACAAGCGGTTAATTTATCAGAAATAAAAACTGCCTTAATCCATTACATTGCGTAATACATCAAGACAGTTTTTATTTATTAATTTATGGTTATACGTTGAGATAGTAAAAATAAAATCCCTATTATATAACCACCAACTGCAATAAGAGAGGCATCCATTCCATAAGCACCACCAGTTAGCCAGACATTATGCGTTTTGATAACATACTGAAAAAGACTATAATCTACTTCAACATCTGTGATAGTAAAAATACCGGCTAAATTCCAACATGCATTGCGATGCCTGCCCATATTGAATTAAAAAGATAAGTTGCAGTCGCATATAACATACCCGCGGTAAATCCAGCTAAAATTAATAAATATAAATCAATACCTACTAATTTACCGTTAAATAAGTGGACTATGCTAAATAAGAAAGACGATAAAACCATTGCAAAGATAATATTTGTTTTTTCTTCAATATATTTCAAAAGGATGCCTCTAAAAACCATTTCTTCAACAATTGGTGCAACAATACCAGAAATAAAAATGATAGATATGAGCAATTCAATATAATCCGTTGAAGTATTAAGCTGTGTCATCATCAATTTACCAGGTATAAAAATAATGTAAATCAAATTTATGACAATTGGTAAAATGATTCCTAACCCCCAACTCAAAGAATAAATTCTAATCTTTGTCACTCGATAATCAGACAACTCTTTTTTTAAACCTTTATTAACAAGTAACTTGATAATTAACAATGTCACAATAAGATGTGTGATACCATGTAGTAGATATTCCAAACCATGCCATCTAAAAATGTGCCATAAAATCCCTAAATTTTGCGCAAAAACAGAAATGACAAACACCAATAATGCCATACCAATGATTTTTAATATATTCATGTCAATGTCTCCTTAATAGTTATTAAGAAGATGACTATATTACGCAAAAATTTGTGCCAATGTCCCACATATAGTGAAAACAATTATTAGAATTAACCACCATTTCTTATCTGCAAATTCCCAAAAATTCATGTGTTTATTGTCTTTTGAACTTTTAGACTGCTCTCCATTTACTAATGTATCCAAACTCACTTCAAACAGTGTTGCGAGCGTGTTTAGCATCTGAATATTAGGTTCTAATACACCTTGTTCCCACTTTGAAACAGACTGACGTGTTGTATTCAACTTTTCAGCCAATTCTTCTTGCGTCAGTCCCGCTTCTTTTCGATATTTTCTAATCTGTGCACGAATTTCCATATATAGCCCTCCTCTCAATCAACATATCAAAGTCACATGTCTCATTCTGCATACAATACTGATCATCCTGTCACTAAGTTAGATCATTACAAATTTATCATGACACATAAAAGTAAATTCTACATTATAAAGATTAAAAGATATTTTACGCATAAGGAGTGAGATAGGAATCTCATTTTTCTAAAAAGATTCCGTTATCCCCCCTGGTGAAGCTGAGTAGGCGTGAAAAAGGTTGTCAAAGCGTACTGTCACACCAATCAGCTACTGCCTTCAACATAGAATCTCAAACTTAAATTGAATGTTTCTATTAATGACCTCCCCATTTTATTTAATATTAAAGTTTTATAATCATCATAAAGTTCTGCCTTTTAATATGTTAGAATAACAAAAATATAAAATTTTTAAGGGGGTATTTTATGGAATGGCTAAAATTAATAGGGATCCTTGTGATTATTATTGGATTTCTATTTAAGTTTGATACTATTGCAGTTATTTTAACTGCAGCAATTGTAACTGGTCTCGTATCAGACATGTCACTTTATGAAATATTAGATGTTTTGGGCAAAGCTTTTGTTGATAATCGCCTCGTTTCACTCTTCTTGTTAACATTACCAATGGTCGGTCTTATTGAACGCTTTGGTCTTAAGAAACAGGCAACCGTATTAATTGGTAAAGTAAAATCTATTACAAGCGGACGCTTATTATCACTCTATCTATTAATCAGGGAGATTGCTGGACTCGCTTCGATCCGTATCGGGGGACATCCTCAATTCGTACGTCCATTAATCAATCCAATGGTTCAAGGCGCCTTAAAAACAAAATATAACTTAACATCTGAACAAATCGATGAAAAAGATATTGAAAAAATTAAAGCTGAGGCTTCAGCAATGGAGAACTACGGCAACTTCTTTGGTCAGAACTTATTCGTAGGGGCTGCAGGTGTCCTGTTAATGGTGGGAACATTCCAATCTCTTGACATCAAAGTCAATGCGGTCAGTCTTGCACTTGCTTCTGCACCTATTGCCATCATTACATTGATTATTGTAATCATTAAAAACATTTTATTAGATCGTTATTTGGAACGTAAATACCGAGACAAGGGGGATCAAACATGAGTCAACATACACTAGATATGATTCTTGAATGCTTCTATATTTTAATCGGGTTACAATTACTTTATACAGCCTACCGTGCCTTGCGAGATCCAAACCAAGCAAAGCGTATAGGCACCGCTCTCTTTTGGGTATTACTAGCAATAACATTTATCTTTGGACCTCATATTCCAAATGTCGTAAATGGCTCGCTTATTTTATCAATGGGCTTCCTTACACTAACCCGTCAAGTCACTATTAAAAATATTGTAGATGTAACTGAAAAGGAAGGTAATCAAGGAGCTGAACGTTTCGGCAACAAACTCTTTTTGCCAGCCGTTGTATTAGCAATTGTCGCTGTTATCATTTCTAACTGGACACCTCTAGGCGGAGCGATTGGCTTAGGCATTGCCTCCATTGTCGGTTTGATTGCTGCATATTTTATTATCAAACCACAATCAAAGTATATCTTGTATGATAGTGATCGATTGACACAACAAGTAGGAACAGTCGGCATTTTACCGCAATTTTTAGCTGCTTTAGGGGTACTATTTACAGTCAGTGGTGTTGGAAAAGTAATTTCTAGCGGGATTTCAAGTTTTCTACCCGAGGGCAATCATTTAATAGGTGCTACAGCTTATATTTTAGGCATGGTTATTTTCACAATGTTGATGGGTAATGCATTCGCAGCGTTCACAGTCATTACTGCAAGTATCGGAATTCCATTCGTTATTGCACAAGGCGCCGATCCAGCAATAGCCGGTGCACTTGCAATGACTGGTGGCTTCTGTGGTACGTTATTAACACCAATGGCCGCTAACTTCAATACTTTACCAGTCGCATTATTAGAGATGAAAAACGAATTTAGTGTTATTAAAGCACAAATCCCCGTTGCATTGATACTCATCTTAGCCCATATCGGCTTAATGTACTTCTGGGCATTTTAACCTAAATAAAGGAGACGATACCAATGAAGGTACTCATAACAGCGTTTGATCCATTTGGAAAAGAACAGACCAATCCAGCATTAGAGGCTGTAAAGCAATTGCCAGAAACAATTGGCGAACATACTATCACAAAATTAGAAATACCTACTGTTTTTAAAGAATCTGTAGAAGTGATTAAACAACAACTTAATACTGAAATATATGACGCTGTACTTGCAATAGGACAAGCAGGTGGCAGATTTGAAATAACACCTGAACGTGTGGGCATTAATGTGGATGATGCACGAATTCCAGATAATCAAGGTAACCAGCCGATTGATGAAGTCATTCAAGAAGATGGCGCACCAGCCTATTTCACAAATATGCCAGTCAAACGTCTCACACAAGCGATAAAAGAGGCCGGTGTTCCTGCTTCACTTTCAAATACTGCAGGCACATTTGTATGCAATCATGTGCTATATAATCTGGGATATTTGCATGCAACATCATTCCCACATATTCAATTTGGCTTTATTCATGTGCCATTTATTCCAGAACAAGTGATTAACAAACCTAATACACCATCTATGGCACTTGATACGATTGTAAAAGGTTTAGAAGCGGCCATCACAGCATTATCAACAGACAATCATGATGAAACCATTGCATTAGGAGAAACGCATTAGAAAGCAGTTTGTGAAAAAGCAGTATTAAAATTGTTCTTTGGTACATTATTTGTAGGTATTGGTACATAGCCTTCATGTATTCCATAGGCTATGTACCACCCAATCCACGTGTATTCAATGCGGTTGATAATATCACTTTCACACACTTTTTGAAAATCGTATTTATAATAATTGAATTATGATTGCATTCTTGTTTGCCATTGGTGTAACAGTTTGGGATTGGTTTAGTGATAGTAGGGTAAAATAAAGAAATGATGCTATTCAAAAAGCACACAATCATAATGGAGTGTGCGCTAAATAAAGACAACTATTTCAAGTTAGTTAAAACAATATTATAAATAATTACCTTTCCAATCATAGAGGCTAAATAGCTTGATGATTAGTCGTATGTTCCGACAAATAAGCAATTAAATTAATATCTATTCCTGACCCAGAATCTGGATTTTCTAACCCAGTTATAATTTTCAATAACTTACTTTTACCAGCACTATTTTTTCAATCAAACCATATATTTCTCCAAAATCAACTTTTGTACTTATACGTTTTAAAATTTCTTTATTTTTAAAATCCTTATAAATATTATTTATTTGTAATTGAACCATTAGTTATTCTCCATATAAATAAGTGTGAAATATTCCTAGAAAAAGAAGGTCATACTCTTTTAGAGAGTCATCTAAAAGCTCAAAATAAATAGAAACAGGAGATGTTATAGGATTTTTCCATTTGGCTACATTTTTATTTGTTTCCTTATTAACTATATATGCCCATTCTCCCATATTTTTATATAGAATGTATTCTGTATTTAAAAAAGTAAAATCGGTTTTTTCAGAGAGTTTGAACCAATGCTTATCTACAATATTAAAAATAAGCGATTCACCATTTTCTCTATTAAACTTAATAATAAAGTCTCTATATTTAAAAGGGTTTCTTTGTTTAGATTCAAAAACTAAATCATTTTCTTTATTAAACACCTGAAAGCTATTAAAAAACTTACCGTCTCCAATTAAATCAATTGAACGAGTAAAAATGTTAGAATAATTTTTTTTGATATATCCAACAATTTCATCGTTATTTTCATTCTTTATTTTAATAGATGATGTAGATAATTTATTATAAACTTTGTATTTGTACATTGAGAATCAATCCCTTCGTGAAAAGTAAATGATTAATTTATTGGAGACGAAAACTTCCAATATTGCCCCAACCATCAATACACTTTTACATTTTATTAATCATTATAATAGTAAATTCTCAGGTGTATAAATCAATAGGTCATACGCTTTTTCGACTTCATTTCAAAGGAATAGATAGTTTATCGTATCATCATCCTAGCGCAGATATAACCTATAATAAAGATTGCAACAAAAGCTATTAAAGGAATTAAAAACTCAAATAGCGTCATATAATGCCTCCTTTTTATTATATTAAAGCCACATTAATAATAAATATTTTTATATCAATTGGTGTAACATAAATATATCTAGAATTTACATTCTCTAAAGAAAATACTGTGAACTATTTTCGTGCTTAAAAAATTCCTTTATTACTAGCTGCAGATACTAATAATTACCCAATTCAAGAAAAATGAAACTTTCACAAAAAGAAAATTTTAAACACACTAACACTCTCTTAAATAAAAGATATTGCCAAAGCATATACATATAAACACTAAAAAGAACCCTAAAATGATTAATAAATGTTTATTTACAGAAAATGAAATTGAACATTTAATATCAAATAAATTTATTCTTACCTTATATCTCTTAAAGCAATCACGTATTAAAAATCATTCAACAATCATTTATAGAGGTCATCAAATAATCATCATATTTCCAGTTATTGCCATTGTCTATCCTACATTTCTATTTACTGTTAATCATCCCAGTTCAAAAATAATTAAATGTCTCTTTATATCCTTGTAAACAGGTAGGAATTATAGTATTATTTACTCATTACTATTTTAGGGGGTATAGATTATGACATTATTTTTACTTGAAGCAAATGATTTAACTGTCTTTTCAACAAAAGAGGAGTTAGAAAAACAGGCAGCCAACTTAACAACGGGAGAATTACCGACACTTATAGAAGTACAAGCTACATCAAACCTTACTCATGGATACTTTATTGTTGAAGCAAATAGCAGTGAGGAAGCTAAGCAATTTTTAGAAAATGCCTCTATCAATATCAATCTCGTAAAACAAGTTCGCTTAGTCGGTAAAGAATTAGATGACGTTAAAAAAGGCGATGCTCATGTAGATTTTCTCGTTACTTGGAATATTCCTGAGGGCATCACGATGGAGCAATACTTGACACGTAAGAAGAAAAATTCCGTACATTATGAAGAGGTACCTGAAGTACAATTCCAACGTACTTACGTGTGTGAAGACATGTCAAAATGTATCTGTCTATACGACGCACCAGATGAAGATGCCGTTCGACGTGCACGTAAAGCAGTAGATACACCTATAGATGATATCGAAAAATTATAACGCTCTACATTTTCTGAAAAATCAGATATGTGCTTATAAGGGTTATGTGCTTGCATAGCCCTTTCAGTTTAGAACTCAACACGATAAGATTCGAGGTGTTTTAATGATTCACATTAATCATATCCAACATCAATTTGATAACAATCTTGTTATTAAAGATTTCGAGTTAAAAATAGAAAAAGGTAAAGTCGTAACATTAATAGGCAAAAGCGGTTGTGGTAAGTCCACATTGTTAAATATTATTGGTGGCTTTTTAAAGTCAACTTCGGGAAAAGTTACGATTGGTGGTCAAGTTAAAGAAGACCCATCGCCGGATTGCTTGATGATCTTTCAGCACCATAATTTGCTTCCATGGAAAAATATCAATGACAATATACGTCTTGGTTTACCTCATCGTATCAGCGATGAAGAAATAAACACACATTTACAAACTGTAGATTTAAATCATAAAGGCTTATTATTTCCAGAAGCATTGTCGGGTGGCATGAAACAACGTGTTGCACTCTGTCGGGCACAAGTTCATCAACCGAAAGTAATACTCATGGATGAACCTTTAGGCGCATTAGATGCTTTTACGCGTTATAAATTACAAGATCAATTGATACTTTTGAAAGAAAGAACAACGGCAACAATCATTTTAGTGACACATGATATAGATGAAGCCATTTATCTGTCAGATGACATTATATTGCTTGGAGATGGTTGTGATATTCTCAGTCAATATCATATAGCACAATCACATCCTCGTAATCGTAATAACAGCCATTTATTAAAAATTAGAAATGACATTATGGAAAAATTTGCGTTAAATCATCATTTGGCAGAACCAGAATACTATTTATAAGGAGTTGAGACGATTGAAAAGATTCATTTTGCTTACTTTCATATTCCTTATTATCCTTTCTGGCTGTAACTTGAATACACAAAAAAATAGCCTGAATCACAAAAATGTAAAACAAACGATAAAGATTGGCTACTTACCCATCACACATTCAGCAAATTTGATGATGACAAAAGAAATCCAACAAAGTGAGAAAAACTCGAATTATAACTTGAAATTAGTACGTTTTAATAATTGGCCGGATCTGATGGATGCTTTGAACAGTGGCAAAATCGATGGTGCTTCTACACTTATTGAACTGGCGATGAAATCAAAACAAAAAGGGTCAGATATTAAGGCTGTAGCTTTAGGTCATCATGAAGGTAACGTTGTTATAGGAGAAAAAGGGGGAGGACTGTCAGATTTTCACGAACATAAAACCTATCATTTTGCGATACCACATCGTTATTCAACACATTATTTATTATTAGATGAAATGCGAAAACAAATGAAACTCAGTTCAGATACTTTCAGTTATCACGAAATGCCTCCAGCTGAAATGCCTGCTGCACTAAATGAAGGTAGCATTTCTGGCTATTCTGTAGCAGAACCATTTGGCGCACTTGGTGAAAAATTAGGAAGCGGCCACACTTTATTGCATGGGAATGACATCATACCAGATGCCTATTGTTGCGTACTTGTACTTAGAAGTGATCTCATCAATCAACATCAGACAGTTATTCAAGATTTTATATCAGATTATAAAAAAGCTGGTTTCCAAATGGAGGATAAAGATAAAAGTATAGAAATTATGGACAAAAACTTTAAACAAGACAAACAAGTTTTATCACAATCCGCTGAATGGACTTCTTACGGTAACTTAGCAATTAACGAAAAGGGTTATAACAAAATTAAACAATTAGTAGACGAGAAAAAGCTTTTCAAAGCACCGACTTATAAAGATTTTGTTGATCCCAAGTTGTATAAGGAGGGATAAATGAAATGATCGTTAATATTAAAAAATGGTACTTACCAATCGTTACTTTTATTATTTTTCTATTAATATGGCAATTCGTAATCATCGTTGGTCACTATCAGCCAATTCTTTTACCCAGTCCATTTTTGGTATTAAAAAGTATATGGCACTTCATTATCACTGGTGAGATATTCACACACCTCAGTATTAGCTTGTATCGCTTTATTATGGGTTTTGTATTAGCCATTATTCTTGGCGTACCTATTGGCTTCTTATTAGGTCGCAGTCATTCATTATTTAATGCCATAGAACCGTTATTTCAATTAATAAGACCTATCTCTCCTATTGCATGGTCACCATTTGTCGTTTTATGGTTTGGTGTTGGGAGCTTACCTGCCATTACTATTATATTTATCGCCGCATTTTTCCCGATTGTTTTTAATACAATTAAAGGCATCAAACATATTGAACCTCAATACTTAAAAATTGCGTCTAATTTAAACTTAAAAGGCTGGTCATTGTACAAAAATATTCTATTTCCTGGTGCTTTCAAACATATTATGGGCGGTATACATATGGCAGTCGGTACAAGTTGGATTTTCTTAGTATCCGGTGAAATGATTGGCGCACAGTCAGGACTTGGCTTCCTTATTATAGATTCACGCAATATGTTAAATCTGGAAGACGTTTTAGCTGCCATATTCTTTATTGGTGTATTCGGATTCTTAATTGATCGCTTTATTAGTTACTTTGAAAAATTAATCTTAAAACGTTTTGGCGAATGAAGGAGTTGAATTTTATGAGTTTAGACACACATATTGAAGGTAAACTAAAACCATATTTAGTAGCAATTGATGAGGGTTCATATTATCCGAAAGACTTTATTAGTACTTTGTTTAAAGAAGGCTATTTCAAAGAAGATGATATCAAAGGCAACTCAGAAATTATTGAACAAGTATCCGAGTCTTGTTTGACCACTGGTTTCTGCTTATGGTGTCAATTGGCGTTTTCTACTTACTTAAAAAATGCGGAAGCACCCTATTTCAATCAATATCTACAGCAGCAATTATTATCAGGCAACATTTTAGGTGCAACTGGATTATCAAATCCGATGAAGTCATTTAATGATTTAGAGACGTTCAATCTGTCGCATCACTATGATGAAAAGCAACAGCTCATTGTGAATGGTAGATTGCCTGCGATTAGTAATATTGGATCTGATCATTATTTTGGCGCAATTTCTAAGAGTACATCATCTGATGAACTTGTCATGTTTGTCGTTCAAGCCAACCAAACGGGTATTACAATGAAGGAAATGTCTAACTTTTTAGGTGTTAACGGCTCAGCAACATTTTCGATTGAACTGCACAACCTCCTAATACCAGCAGAACATATTATCACACACAATGCAAAGGCATTCGCAACACAAATACGACCACAATTTGTCGCATTACAGATTCCAATCGCATTAGGTGCCATTCGTGCATCGCTTGATTTAATCCACCAATTCTCTCATGCACAAAACGGCATTAATCAATATCTGGAGTACGATGTGCAAGGATTTGAAAAACAATACAATCAAATTAGGCAATATTTTTATGATATATTAAATAAAAAGGACTTACAGAAGTACTTTGAGACACTGATTGCGCTAAAGAAAAGAGCTGGCTATTTGTTGCTTGACGTGAATCAAGCATCGATGGTTAATGGTGGCTCAAAAGCATATGCCTATCAATCACCACAAGCACGTAAACTGAAAGAAGGCTTTTTCTTTGCAGCATTAACACCAACGTTGAGACATCTAGGTAAACTCCAAGAAGAATTAAAAGCAGAGAATCACTAGTTGATAGTAAGATGCCAATGGTAGTTATAACGTGTGAGAAAAGAATTGCTATTGAAGTTTTTACAAAAGTAATAGATTATGCAATTTCTAGAAATATTGTTATGGTGTCTTCAGCTGGTAATGATGGAATAGACACCTCTAAAACGGATTATATTCCTATCACCCTAATGTTATATCTGTATGGCGCACTAATTATAGCTCTAATGTAAATATATATGCTCCTATTGGAAGTGTTAATTTCTACCCACCATTGATAACTATATTTTAACCTATTCTACTAACAAAACAGTGCTTAGCAATTTGAGTGGAAGATCTTTCCCTAAAGGCGTTGTATTATCAGGGGGAACAAGTTTAGCAGTTCCTCATGTTACAGCTGCAGTAGCAAAGGATATAGATTTACAAGGTACTTTCGATTTTAAAAGAGTATATCATCTGTTATTAATAATTTGGTATTACAAGAAAGTTTAGGTATACTCGGTCTGTATACTTTAATAAGCAGAGGAATTTGTATCATTCCTTATGCTTTGTCAGTGTATGTAATCAATCAAAAAGAACTTTAAAAATACAGGGGGATTTTATGAAGGTTAAAGAATTAATTTCAAGAATTCCAGAATTAGTAATTAATACTAATGTGATTATAGGATCAGTTATTTCATCTTTTGTATTGAGTATATTTATTACCCCATTTTTAGGAATACCATTGGGGATTATCCTTGGATTTTACATGGATAAACAGTTTGAGCGATAGCTTTAAATTTGTATTGAGAATGCTGATGCAATAAAAGCGGATAATTCTGCGGAGTGTTGGTTCCCTATCTATTTATGTTTCGTTAAAAATCCCAATGCAGATGAATAGATAGGTTATTCTTTTGGGCTGTTCATTTTATAAACTTAACCTTATTGTTAAACTGCGGATAATTGATTGTTGAACGAATAATGGAACCGTGCTTTTTGTAGAATCGAACGTCACGCCACACACCGGCTGATACATTCTTCTTCTCAACTTGGCATAGGGTAAATCGTAACCAATCATATTGTTTCAATGCTTCTCTAAGTTCTTGAACAAGCATATAGACCTTATAAAGCTTTTCATCAAGGTTTAATAGATAGTCTAAAACATCTCTAGACGTCACATATGTTTTAAACAACTTAGATCGATAATACTTCATAACTATTAATTTCTTGTCTATTCATCTTATTTGTTATAACAGGTGGTCTAGAAAAATATGCGATAACTAAGTTAAAGGATTTGATATATATGAGAATCATTTCACTATTACTTTTTGTGATTGCTATATTATTAAAAGTTAATATTTTAAATTTCACTTTTATCAATGACAATTTAATAAGATACTTTTTTGCATTTTCTTTAGGCCTATTTGTTTATGCGTTCTTAAAACCGCATATTGGATTAATTTTTCCAAACAAAAAAGAATTATCAAATGAATTTGTAGAAAACAACATTCCAGAATTAGCAAATAAAGAAGTACATTTATATTCTGTGGATATGCCATTTAAACCTAATTTATTTGCAGTAAAAAAGAAGAAATCCGCTATATTTATTGATAGTTCATTAATTAATAAACTTTCCAAAGATGAGCTTAGATTTTTTATATTACATGAATATAGTCATATAAAAGACAATGATTCACTCAAAATGCATCTAGCATCATTAAGCGCATTTACGGTAATACCTTTTATTTTCTTTATAATTATACCCATAGTTCAATTACCTACTAATGCCTTATATTTAATTATGACGATTGTATTATTCGTATCTATATACTTTTTAGGTATCGGACTTAACTTTAAATATAAGAGACACCTTGAATTAAAGTGTGATTCTTATGCTTCAAATTATATTGATCATTCAGACATAAAAAGTGCATTTCAAAAATTTATTACTTTAGATATATTTGACTTTAAAAAACGAAGCGCTCTATCAAGTCACCCAAGTTTAAATGAACGCCTTGATAATTTAAGCATAAGCATTGAAGATGTAGACCTCTAATTAATCTGTAAAAAAAGTAGCGTACTAACACTCTCATACCTAAGAATACTCAAGCTCCTTCTCTATACAATTAAAATTAATTCAAACCATTAAAAGTAGTGAAGTGACCTACCGTCGTAGATTGCTTCACTACTTATTTTAATATGTTGTATTTATAACATTTAATGTTAGTTTTTAATAACTGTACCAACTTTGCCATCAAGTGCATCACCTAAATTGGCAAGAGAGGTGATTAGGATACTGCCCTCAGGTTTTTTCTCAAGGAATTGTAGCGCTGCTTCGACTTTTGGAAGCATACTTCCTTTCGCAAATTGGCCATCAGCGATATGTTGTTTCATTTCATCGACAGTTACTGTTTCAAGTACTTTTTGATTGTTTTTGCCATAATTAATATACACGTAATCAACAGCTGTTAAAATAATGAGTTGATCAGATTGTAAATGCGCGGCTAATAAAGCACTTGTTTTATCTTTATCAATTACTGCATCAACGCCTTTATAATGCTCGTTTTCTTTCACAACTGGGATGCCACCGCCACCAGCTGCGATAACTAATGTTCCGCGTGTAATTAACGTTTCAATACTGTCTAGTTCAACGATATTGATAGGTTGTGGTGAAGGAACAACACGACGATAACCACGCCCAGCGTCTTCAACAAACGTATAGCCTTTTTCTTGCATTGTTTTATCTGCTTGTTCTTTTGTATAAAATAAGCCAATCGGTTTCGTTGGATTGTTAAAGGCTGGGTCATCCGCTGCAACTTCAACTTGCGTCACTAACGTCACAACTTCTTTGTTTATGCCTCTTGAATGCAGTTCATTTTGTAGGCTTTCTTGCATTTGATAGCCAATATACGCTTGACTCATCGCCCCACATTCAGGAAATGGAAATGGGGGACCTTGTTTATGTTCAGCTGCATAATTTAAGCCTAAGTTAATGCTTCCGACTTGTGGCCCGTTACCATGACTTACTACCACTTCATGCCCTTTATCGATTAAGCTGACTAATGATTGCGCTGTCCCTTTCAATAAATCCAATTGTTCAGTTGGCGATTGACCTAAAGCGTTACCACCTAAAGCTACAACAATTTTTGACATCTGTAGGCTCTCCTTTCCTCTATTCGCCTAGTGTTGCGACCATAACAGCTTTAATAGTATGTGCTCTATTTTCTGCTTCTTGGAAAACAACTGATTGTTCACTTTCAAATACTTCATTAGTTACTTCCATTTCAGTCAGACCATATTTTTCTTGAATTTGTTTACCAATTGTTGTTTCCGTATCATGGAATGATGGTAAACAATGTTCAAAGATTGTATTTGGGTTGCCAGTTTTTTCCATAAGTTCTTTAGTCACACGATATGGTTCTAGCAATTTAATACGTTGTTCCCAAACTTCGTCAGGTTCGCCCATAGATACCCAAACATCTGTATAAATGACGTCAGAACCTTTTACGCCTTCATCGATATCATCTGTTACGAGAATTTCACCCCCGTTTTTTGCGGCAATCTCTTTGCATCGGCTTAATAAGTCATCTGTTGGATTTAATGCTTTTGGACAGACAAGATGGAACGTCATGCCCATAATTGCAGCACCTTGCATTAAGGCATTGGCTACATTGTTACGTCCATCTCCAACGTATGTGAAGTTCATGTCACTATATGGTTTGTTCAGAGCTTCTTTAGCAGTCAAAAAGTCAGCGAGTACTTGTGTTGGGTGGTCTTCATCTGTTAAGCCATTCCATACTGGCACACCTGAATATTCTGCTAAGTCTTCTACCACGCGTTGTGAGAAACCACGGTATTCAATACCGTCATACATGCCACCTAATACACGCGCTGTATCTTTGGTAGATTCCTTTTTACCCATTTGTGAGCCGGTTGGACCAAGGTAAGTAACATGTGCGCCTTGATCGTACGCTGCTGTTTCAAATGCACATCGAGTACGTGTTGAGTCTTTTTCAAAAATAAGCGCAATATTTTTGCCTTTCAATGTTTGTTGTTCTATGCCTGCATATTTTGCACGCTTGAGATCTTCAGCTAAATCAAGCAAAAATTTCATTTCATTTTGTGAGAAATCTAATAATGTTAAAAAGTGTCTATTTCTTAAGTTTTTCATGTTTTAATCTCCTTTTTGTTAAAAAGATTTTTTGATAATCCAAGTTTTTTTATCTTGAAAGATCATGCCTTTTTCTTTTAATTCTTTAACGATTTCTCCAGTAGTTCTCCGAGAAAGTCCAGACAAATCACTTAATAATTGAACAGTCATAATCTCTTTTATTTCATAAAATTCTCCATTATCTTCGCCTATTGTGAGACATATCAGTTTTAGTATTTGTTCAAGTCGCTCTTTTGCTGAGCTTGTTCTTAACGCTATACTATATTCAACTTGAAATTGAATCGTCTCATTTAGTTTTGTAAAAAGACTTTGGAAAATACGCTCGTGCTTCCTACATAAATATTCAAGTAATTCTGTCGGGAAAGTCATGACCTTACAATCTGTCAATGCTTCACAAACTTCATAAGATGATGACGTTTCACTAAACAAACGGTTCATTGGGAATAAAGTTTCTGCTTTATTTAATCTTAAATAATTGTCCCCATTTGCATTAGAGGTCCCATGTAAGACGCACCCATTCACCAGAAAATAAACTGACTGGATTTGATTGGTTGAATAATATATCACTTGCCCTTTTTTATATTGATACAGTGTTAATTTTTCTTTATACGGTTTAATAATACTAACAGGAATATTTAAGTATGATGCTAGTTGTCTAACATTACTGTCAAACCCATTATCTGAGTTTTTAATGTAAACTTTTTCTTTGTACATAACTATAAACCCCTCAAAATGATTGGATTAAATCATAACTTAAAATACAGAAATATTACCTGTAAGCAAACGAATCGTTCCAATTATTGCCAGTACAATAATCACTATAAATAATGTATAATCCAATTTTGTTAAACGTTTCTTATTATCCCGTTGCACATAACTATATACAAACAATCCTGGTATATATAAGAGCATCGTTAATAATAAGTAATCTAACCCAGCTGCATAGACTAACCAAATTGTATAAATAGAAGCAACAATACCTATTACCCACTGCTTTAAGTTCGCTTTATTCTTATGTTGGGCAGTATACTTCACTTGATAAAATGCACTGAGTGTATATGGAATTAAAATTGCACTTGAAGCAAGTGAAAATGCAAATTGATAAGCACTGTCTGTAAAAAGCATACTGATTAAAAATATTTGCACTAAAATATTTGTAATAATCAATGCATTAATCGGTGCTTTATTTTTATTTTCTTTGGCAAACCATTTAGGGAAAAGACCGTCTTTAGCTACGATGAATGGCAATTCACCGGCTAACAACGTCCATCCAAGCCAAGCTCCTAACACAGATATAATTAACCCTATGTTGACAAATATGGAACCCCAATGACCTACAATATGTTCTAATATTTGTGCCATTGATGGACTCGCAAGTTTTGAAATTTCACTTTGTTGAATCACACCTTGTGCTAATACAGTCATTAGGAAATAAATGATGAGTACTGAAACTAAACCGATAACCGTAGCTGTTCCAACATCTTTC
Source organism: Staphylococcus americanisciuri (assembly GCF_024814435.1). Lineage (GTDB taxonomy): Bacteria > Bacillota > Bacilli > Staphylococcales > Staphylococcaceae > Staphylococcus > Staphylococcus americanisciuri. The sequence continues at coordinate 183,896 of NZ_JANUXY010000002.1, read as the reverse complement.
TTAGATTTTGCACGTCCTGAAAAGACGACAGCGCCTTCAATACCCGTGAATACCCAGACAGTTACTAGCATCGTACTTTTAACCTGTGACATTGTGTCACCCCAACTAAATATACCTACACTTCCACTAGCCATACCGTAAAAACCAGATTTAAAAGTGTCAAAGTTAAATACGACGATCATACAAATAATGACTAAGAATATAGGCATCAACTTAGCTACAGTCACGATGCTGTTAATAAATGCGGCAGTCTCTACACCTCTAAGAATAAGAAAGTGTACGCCCCACAGTAAAAATGACGCTACGATAATACTTGGTAGTGTGTTGCCGCCCTTAAATATTGGGAAAAAGTTCCCAACAGCTGACATGAGTAATGTTGCATAGGCTACGTTCCCAAGAAATGCGGCAAACCAATAGCCCCAAGCACTTGAGAAGCCAATAAAATCACCAAATCCTGTTTGTGCATAACTATAAATCCCACCATCAAGGTCTGGTCGCTCGTTAGTTAAGTTTTGAAACACAAAGGCAAGAGAAATCATTCCAATGGCGGTAATTATCCAGCCAATAATAATAGCTAGTCCACCAGCTTGGCCACCCATATCCGAAATAATATTGAATGCGCCACCACCAATCATAGAGCCGATGACTAGACCAATTAAGGAAGTTTTACCTAACTTTTTTTCGTTCATATTAATTTCCCCTAAAAGTGATGGTAAAAATCTTATCATTGATCGTAATGAATGCGCTGATTATGATTTTTACCACTACTAATATTTTTTAATTAAAGGTCTTCTCTAACTAGTGGTTGACTCATGCATCTTGGGCCTCCGCGTCCACGTACAAGCTCACTACCAGTAATTTCAATTACCTTAATGCCTTTGTCACGTAACAGTTGGTTAGATACATAGTTGCGGTCATAAGTCACAACGACTCCTGGACGGATACACAACGTGTTTGAACCATCGTTCCATTGCTCACGTGCACCATCAATGATGTCACCATTACCTGTTGGAATAAATTCAACTTTTTCTAAACCTAGCACTTCAGCAAGTGTTTCACGTAGCTTGCTAGAACGTGTGATTTTAATATCGCCTTTATGCGTGTCTGGTTCTATCGTAAAGATATTCATGTTATTTTCTTCTTTAAAAATTGCCGCATGAACCGTAAACTTATCATAGTCAATCATCGTTAATACCGTATCTAAATGCATAAATGTACGTGTGTTCGGTATTTCAATAGCAACAATTTTTTTAAAAGTTGTTGTTGGATCTTTAAAAATATTACGTGCTAATTTCTCGATTGCTTGCGCTGATGTTCGCTCTGATATACCAATCGCTAATACTTCTTTAGAGAGTATTAATTCATCGCCACCTTCAATATTGAATGGTGAATTACGATCTAACCATACTGGCACATCTTCATTTTTAAAACGTGGATGATGTTTTAAAATATATGTCATAAAAATGGATTCTCTGCGACGTGCTCTCCAAAACATTCTGTTAATTGTCATACCTCTACCTACAGAAGCTTGTGGGTCTCTTGTAAAATAAAGGTTTGGCATTGGGTCTAAGTAAAATGGATATCTATCGTCCATATACTCTACCAAGTGTGTTGTTTCAAGTTGAATCTCTTCTTTTCGTACGCCAGCCATAATTTTATTAACTAAATCTTGGTCTGACAGTTTAGAAAAGTATTCTTTGAGTTCCGTTTCGTGACCTAGTACCGTTTTTTGAGATTCTGCTAAAATATCATCGATAAACTGTTCACGAACGTCTGGTTCAGAAATTGCTTCGGCTGCAAGTTTTTCTAGATACACTACTTCGATTCCTTCATCTCTTAAAGTTTGAGCAAAGTTATCATGCTCTTCTTGTGCAACTTTTAAATAAGGAATATCATCGAACAGTAAACCACTTAGATGATTAGGCACTAGATTTTCTAATTCTTTCCCAGGTCTTTTTAACAACACTGTTTTCAACTTTCCAATCTCACTGTTAACTTGAATGGGTCCTTGTACCATTTCTAATTCCTCCTTCGCTTTATTACACCGTCATTATAAAGCGCTTTCAAAGAACTAGATGAGACGTATTTCACGAACAGAATGTTAAGTATTTCACATACTTAGGCTTATTCAATACAAAAAAGTGTCTAAATATACATTTGATCCTTATAAACTAGAGAATTATTTATACATTTATCTTTATTGCGCTTTAGTTTGTAGAATAAAAAGTTTTTTATTCATTTTTTTGCATTAGTAATCAGTCGTGTTAATTTTGGGTTTCTGATGCTGTATGTAATAATTGATAATAAACATATTGCGCCATCTCGCTAGATGCTGTTAAAACCATGAGTGCATCATTGCCGCCTATTGTTCCTATGATTTCTTTTATCTGCAATTGATCTATATAATAGCCGATACTTTGGGCAAATCCCGGCGATGTTTTTATCAATACATAACTTTTTATAATCGTAATCTTAAGTATTTCATCTCTGTATGCTTCTAAATGCTTTCTAGCATCTAATTGCTTGTTTTTATTCATTTTCTTATAAATATACTTATTGTTTTCAACAGGAATTTTGTAAACATCTAATTCTTTTAAGTCACGTGATATCGTAGTTAAGCTATAATAAACACCAAAATGTTTCATCATGTAATCTACTATTTGTTGTTTTTTACTAAAATTATTTTCCTGTATTGCTGTTAATATAAGATCTAAACGTTTCTCTTTTTTCATTTTGATTAACCCCTTTACTAACTTAATTTTGAATAGTTTTTTCGCATATTGATTAAGTGAATATATGTTAAAAAATGATATGTTTCAGTAGATTGGAATTTTGGACTATAAACGAGGATGATTCAGCAGGTGGCATAGTGCATCATAATTTCCGTCAAATTATGAATGCAAAACATTATAGGTACATTGGAAAGACGAACGCTCATGAATTTGACTATATAAGACAAGGGAATTTCTTCTATGTGATGGACCCGTTTACCCTTAAAATGCTTCCGAGCAATTCTCGCTACAACTATTCCACAAAATAAAAATTCTTTCAATGAAAAAATTTTGAAAAAAAAGTGAAGTTACCTAAAATCTTAGATAACTTCACTACTCAAACACTTAATATATATACAAAAACCGCATCACTTATGATAACTTTCCCCACGCATGATTTTAAATGCGCGATACACTTGCTCTAACAAAATGACGCGCATCATCTGATGTGGAAAAGTCATTTTGCTGAATGATAAGGCATAATTGCTGCGTTGCGTAACCTCTTGATGTAAACCATTAGATCCACCGATAACAAACGTGAAGTCGCTTGTACCACGTGTCATGCGTTGCTGTATTTCCTGTGCCAATGCTTCTGAGCTCAACATCTTGCCTTGAATTTCTAATGTGATGACTGTGGATTGTGGTTTGATTTTAGCTAGAATACGTTGCCCTTCTTTATATTTGACTTGTTCGATTTCTTTATCACTCATCGTCTCAGGCGCTTTTTCATCTGGCACTTCGACTACTTCAATTTTTGTATAAGCACCAAGACGTTTTTCGTATTCTGCCATGGCTTGTTTCCAATATTTTTCTTTTAGCTTTCCAACTGCAATGACTGTAATTTTCATGACATACTCCTTTATGACTCGTATTAAAGTTATCCACATGTTATTAACTTATTCACATAACACGCTCTATTTATACACGATATACATCGTTACCTATAATCATATTGCGCTTTTTTTGACAATTTTTGTGTATAACTCTGTGTATATGTGGGTAACTTTGTTGGTAAACACTTTATTAACATGTGGATAATGATTTCTACTATATATTTTGTGCACATCTTTGTGGATAAATTGATGCATACACTGTACATTTATTCATTCTACTTTGATGTTTCTACTATACAATAAAAAAGGTCATGAAGACACACCATAATTGGCGCGGTTCACGACCTTAACTCAAATTTATAAAGCTTTTCTTATAATGTATAAATCGGTGTTGCTTGTTCTTTATCTGTATCACACAACTTCACTTCGTTGACCGTATCGATATCATGTGCCTGCAAAATTTGCCCCACACTCATACGTGCTAGGTCTTTCATATTGTTGTCCTGCGATAGATGCGATAAGTAAATACGCTTCGTTTGCCCTGTAATAACGTCTCTCATCGCATATGCCGCATCTTCGTTAGAGACATGTCCCATATCACTCAAGATACGTTGCTTCGTCTTCCACGGATAGCGTCCCATTCTCAACATATCTACATCATGGTTACTTTCGAATACGAATGCATCACTTCCACGTATCATACCTTTCATACGGTCTGACACGTAGCCTGTATCCGTAATAAGTGTCAACTTCTTATAATCATTATGAAAGATGTAGAATTGTGGATCAATCGCATCGTGTGAAACATTAAAAGACTCGATATCAAATCCAGCAATTGACTTCGTTTCATACGGGTTAAAGATGAATTTTTGTGCGTTTGGAATCTTACTGTCCTTCTTTTCAATACATGTCCACGTTTTTTCATTAGCGTAAATCGGCAGACCGTATTTACGTGCAATCACACCCAGTCCTTTAATATGATCACTATGTTCATGTGTGATAAGAATACCGTTTAGATTTTCAATTTTGCGGTCTATTTGTTCAAATAAACCTTCCATTTTTTTACCTGTTAGGCCAACGTCAACAAGTAAACTGCCTTTTTCATTTTCTATATAAGTGGCATTTCCTGTACTGCCACTTGCGAGTACGCTCATTCGTATCAAGCGACCACCCTTTCTACTGTTCTATAATTTTAGGATTAGCCGACACTGCTTCTACATAATATGTTTTCATCCGGTTTCCTTGCTTAACCTGAATCTCCCAGTTCGCTTGGAGCACTTGTAAATTGGTCTCTTTTACAACTGTGTAATAGCCCAATCGCATATTCTTAACTTCATCGCCTTCTTTGAGGTATTGGTTATAGTAAAGCGCTTCTAACGCTTCGTGCGCACTGATTACTTTATAGCGCTGATTATTCGCTCCTCTAGACGGACGGATGTCTTCCATTGCTGATTGCTTATAGGATTTAACACGATTGTCACTCACCACAAACGTTAACGCCGCACGCTCATTATTCATTATTGGAAAACCTTCATATGTCTGTTCATATGCAATCTCGTTTCCTTTCGTTTCATGGTACTGATATTCATCACCTTTGTAAACATTCGTATTAATATAGGGTTTAAGATGTGATATCGGATCGACTTTGACATTCACATCTTCGTTCACTTCTTTCGTCAGCATATAACTATTCGTACTCTGACTCACATCGCTCTCGCGTTCCACTTCTTCCTCAAAGTTACGTGAACGTGCAGTAATCAGTTGCATTTTCACGTTGCTAACATCTGGCATATTTTTCGGCAACTTAATATTTTCTTGGTCAAAATTAACATGATTATCATTGGATGATGGGTTTACTTTTGATTTGTTGTATTTATCAACGTACACGAGCACAAGGCATACATTGATTAAGAAAAATACGATGATGAATAGAGTTTGTGCACGTTTCCAATTCATTGCTCTATCAACTCCCCATCGTTATATTCATACCATGTGCCAGCGTGTTTGATATACCAAGTAGGTTCAAATTGACTGTTCACCTGGATTTCCAAGCGATCATCAGGTTCTTTTTCAGGTACCATTCGATAACCTACCACCAGCTGTTCGACCTTTCTGAAATCAATCGTACTATTACTTGCTAATGAAGCGCGAACATCTTCAGCTGTCGGTAGACGCTTAGCCTTTTGACCGTTGTCGATTGTGACATTCGTCTTCAACAGACCACGACTGTATTCAAAAATGCCGTGTTCTCCCCAGCTGACATGAATCTGATTCAGTTCGTTCGGATAAAAGATAGGGCGTCCATTCAAAAACATCTGATACGTAATCAATCCTTGATGACTATTCGATTGAAAGAGTCGAAAATCATCCGTAAAACCACCATGTTCGTTAATATAATCAAATGTCCTTGGAATACTAATATTCATATCGCGAGTACTGCGTTCATCTTCTGATAAGTTCGTATAATGATATGTTTTACTATCAGGATCATAGTTAACAACACCCGTATTATTATTATAAATTGTATTACCACTCTTTGTCGTACGTACAATGGGTGTATCATCAAATAAAATCGCATTCAAATCTTCTACATTGATATGATTAAAAATAGTGCGATATGTTTTGAGGTTCTCAGGATTTTTTTGCGCATAAATATAGGTTGCTTTATTAACCGTATCTTCATTCGTTGAAATATTCATGTACGGACGCAATGCTGTTTTCAATTCTTTTAGATGTGTTTTGATACTCTCTACTTTCACTGTTGTAGTCATCTTCACTGCACGATGTCGCTCAGCATCAATCGCGTAGACCACGAGATCATCTGTCTCATCTATGTCATAGATTAGCCGATCAAACTTAAACTGGCTAGGTACCTTTGCTTGTAAATCCAATACATCACTCAAATACATAGACAGCGGTATGTCTGTCGGGTAGTCTAAAACAACAAAATGATCACTCAATTCTCGCAATAACAATACTTGCTCATTTTCAATATACACGACTTTCTTAACCTGCTGTTTATGGAAAACATCTGTTAAATGATTCACTTCTGACGTCGCAGGCATACCTTCTACTTTCATACCTTGGACTTGCACCATCTGTAAGGGCGCAACTACTTGACTAATTTCCTCATCAAAACGTGGTCCAATTGATTTACTTACTTCTTTAGTGGGCTCATTTTCCACGTTTGTCAAATCAGGTGAAAAGTTCCAAATGAGTAATGTTAAGACAATGCTAGAGAACACTAGGGCACAAAGAATTGCGGATTTGACATATTCCTTAATTTTCATCCCAATCACCATCTTCTATCGCTTCACATTTCAAAATGATAAAGATAGACGTTCCTTGACCTTCCACACTATTCGCCCATATGCGGCCTCCATGTGCTTCAACAATCTCTTTAGAAATCGCCAAGCCTAGTCCTGTACCACCCATTTTACGTGTACGTGCCTTATCTACTCGGAAAAAGCGATCAAATATTTTATCTACCTTGTTGACTGGAATACCAATACCATTATCCTTAATGCGCACTGTTAATCGTTGATGTACTGGATTATGTTTCACATGGAACTCTACCCGCTTCTCGCCACGTGAATATTTCATCGCATTCGTAATGACATTGTCGAACACTTGTGTCATCTTATCCGGATCAATCTCTGTAAATATCGTCTCTCGTGGAATATCACGCACAAAGACCGTATTCTTCGCAGACATTTCGTGACGATTAATGATTTTATTGATGAACATATTAAAGTCCACAATCTCTTTCGTTACCTGCTCAGACTTATTATCCATTTTTGACAAGTGTAATAAATCATTCACCAATCGAATCATACGTTCTGTCTCTTCACGTGTCACTGACAAAAATTGAGGAGCAATTGTTTCATCTTGCCATGCACCTTGTTCTAGCGCTTCAATATAGCCATTCATAGAAGTTAGTGGTGTGCGCAACTCATGTGATACATTCGCAACAAACTCGCGACGTTCACGTTCAATTTGTTGTTGTTCAGTAACGTCATGTAATACAGCAATGTAACCATTCACAAATCCCGTGTTTTGAACAATGGTACTAAAGTTCAAACGTGCAATAATACCATCTTCTTCGTTAATATCTATAATTAAGCTATCGTTATTCTCATTCAATTCTTCTAAACTCAACTCATCATTCAAATCGAGAACATCAAAGATAAAGCCACCTTCTACATCCTCTTTCGGCTTACCGAGCATTTTCAAAGCCATATCGTTAATAATCTTAATGCGTCCACGTCTATCCGTTGCAATAACACCGTCACTCATATGTCGGATAACCGAATCAAGACGGCGCTTTTCACTCTCAGTGTTCGCTTGCGCCTCTTGTACACGTTTAGATAGATTGTTGAATGCAAGCGCAAGTTCACCAATCTCATCATTCCCGTAGATCTTCACACGTTGCGTATAATTCCCTTTGGACATCTCGACTGTCTGGTTACGCATATCAGTGATAGGTTTTGTGATTGTGCGTGCAATAAAAAATCCTAGAATTACCGTAATAATCAATGAAATACCTGTCCCAACGATGAAAATCTGGTTGATATCGCTCAGTTGGTCGTATACTTGGTTAATATTCGATTCAATATAAATATTACCAATCAAGCCCTTACTCGTCATCACTGGCATGTTTTTAATCCATACACGTTGTTTTCCCTCACCGTAATCTTTCAAGACAATATCTGAGTTTGATTGACGAAGTGACAACGCTTTTTGAATTGCACTGTTATTCGCTTTTTGATTAATTAAGTGACGATTGGATTGTTTTGAAGTTGCGACGATGATTTGATCTGTATCAATAAACCTAATCTCAATCATTTCATTACGATTCGCATATTCGTTAAGTAAGTTTTGAATTTCTTTCTGTGTATTAGTCGTGTTGTCCCCTTCTGCATATATTCTTTCTATACTCAACTCAATCTGTTTCGCATTTTGTGAGATATTCGTTTTGAATGTCTCAGTCATTTCTTTTTCAAGACTATTTGTAAAGTACAAGCCGATAATCTGCATTCCGATAATAATCAATAAAACATAAACAATAACAAGCTTGGTGTGAAGAGATTGAAATTGTTTTAACCACTTCATATACGTAACTTCCCTCTATTCATGATTTTGTAGGAAGTATCCCACACCTCGACGTGTCACAATATAATCTGGATGTGACGGATCATCTTCAATTTTTTCACGCAAACGACGAATCGTCACATCGACTGTACGTACGTCACCGAAATAATCATAACCCCATACTGTCTGAAGCAAGTGTTCACGTGTCATGACTTGCCCCATATGTTTAGAAAGGTAGTGGAACAATTCAAACTCACGGTGCGTCAAATCAATAGATTCTCCGCGTTTTTTAATCGAATAAGCATCTGGATACACAACGATATCTTTAATCGCAATCTCATTAGATTTTTGGTTACTGTCAACGCTTGGCTGTGCATGATGACGACGTAAGTTCGCTTTAACACGCGCAATCAATTCCCGTGTACTAAATGGCTTCGTGACATAATCGTCTGCACCTAACTCAAGTCCTAATACCTTGTCAATCTCAGAATCTTTTGCTGTCAGCATAATAATCGGCATATCAAACTTTTTGCGCACTTCACGGCAGACTTCCATACCGTCTCGACCTGGTAACATAATATCAAGCAAAACAATATCTGGTTCTTGTGCATAGATTAATTCCACTGCATCGTCCCCATCATATGCCACGAATACATCATAGCCCTCTTTTTTTAAGTTAAACTCAAGTATATCTGCAATGGGTTTTTCATCGTCTACTACAACTACTTTTTTCGCCATAAAGCATAACCTCATTTCTTAATTAGTACAACATTATGGAGTTGAGACATCCATAATTCCTCATCTGACAATCACTAAATATCGTCTCAAGCTCACAATCCTATACCTTATAATGTATCATTTCTATACTGCGAATTCTATCCTTTTACCTTTGTATCATCTATGCCATTCCTGTAAAAGACACAAATTATCAACAACTCCAAAAAAGGTGCGGCAGGCAAGTATGTTTTAAGTAGTACTGGTTGGGGTTATCAGTAAGGGGTATTTTATGGATAGATTTATTGATTGGTGTAAATTTGGCTTAATAGAGGTTTTAGTGATTGCCACTTTGCGTTATTTACTTCCGTCTCCAGAGAGTATTTTTAGTGCATTTATTTTTTCTTCAAGTGCGCTATTTTATCAGTTTTGATATTTTGGTTTTTAGTAGGGAAACCCTAAAATAGGCTCTACATCTTTTATGGTGGGATGGCATGACTCAGCCATTCTGCCTTTTGCTTTTTAGTATGCAAAAAGCGCTCATGCCTCTATAATTTTAAGTGCCGAAACCCAAATTAAAGGAGACATAACGCGCCTATGTGTAGTGATATCTTAAAATGACTCAAAATTAAAGCCATAAAACTTTATATTTTCATATAATAAAAAAAGCTCACCCGATTGGGTGAGCAATTAGCGGTCCCGACGGGAATCGAACCCGCGATCTCCTGCGTGACAGGCAGGCGTGTTAAACCGCTCCACTACGGGACCATCACATGGTGACTCCTACGGGACTCGAACCCGTGTTACCGCCGTGAAAGGGCGGTGTCTTAACCGCTTGACCAAGGAGCCGTTCTTTAACACAAAAATTATTATAGCATCGTCTTATGCTGTTGACAAGATTTTTTTATATTTTTTTGTATAATTTTTTGTATACGATTAAAAGGGGGACAATTTATGGATGTAACAGAACAACAAACTGTATCTTATAGGAAAGAAAAACCGCGTCGTACAAGCTATTTTATCAAAAGATTTTTCTTTATTACGCTTGGTGCCGTACTTATGGGCGTGGCTTTAGAACTCTTCCTAGTACCCAATCATTTGCTTGATGGTGGAATTGTCGGTATTTCAATCATTCTATCTCATCTCACAGGATTCAATCTTGGGCTTTTTATCTTTGTATTAAACCTACCCTTCTTCTTTTTAGGGTATAAACAGATAGGGAAAACATTTGCTATTTCTACTATTTATGCAATTACTATTTTATCTATCTCTACCGTACTGCTCCATCCGATTGATCCAGTAATTGACGAGAAGTTCTTAGTCACTATTTTTGGTGGTGCTGTACTTGGTATTGGTGTCGGAATTGTGTTGAGATATGGTGGATCGCTTGATGGTACTGAAATATTATCTATTCTCGTGCAAAATAAAGTCCCTTTCTCTGTAGGTGAAATCGTGATGATTATCAACTTTTTCATCTTTGCAGCGGCAGGCTTTGTCTTCACATGGGAAAATGCACTTTTCAGTGTTGTTGCTTATTTCATTGCATCTAAAATGATTGATACCGTACTTCTTGGTTTTGATGAATCCAAATCCGTATGGGTTATCAGCGATTCATATAAAGATATTGGTGAAGCCATCAATTCACGTCTCGGTCGTGGCGTTACTTATTTAAAAGGTGAAGGTGCTTATACAGGCGAAGATAAGCGTGTTATCTTTTGTGTAATTACACGTCTTGAAGAGGCTAAGTTAAAAGACATTGTTATGGAAATTGATGACCGTGCCTTTCTTTCTATCGGTAATGTATCAGAAGTTCGTGGCGGTAATCATAAAAAACGCGATATTCATTAAAGCGAATCTATTTACATATTTATGACTTAAGTACGTTAGGTAGTAAATATGTAAGTAGATTTTTATATCAAAAAACTGGGATGTTAGGCTGTTCATCTTCTGTAGTGAAAAGAGTTTAGTCTTGTTTATATTGTAGTTCCAGTTAGGTTAAATAGCCGCCTTTTATTTAGCGTACAGTCATGTGATTGTACGCTTTTTGCATACTAAAAAGAAAAAGGCAGAATGGCTAAGTCATGCCATTCCACCATAAAAAATATAGAATCAAAAAGCCTGAGATAATAAAACCTCAAGCTTTCCAAAAGTAAGTCTACCCGCAGTATTGCCGGTAGACTTACCACACATTTATATTATACCCATAATTGCTCTACAACATTAGTTTGATTACGATCTGGACCTACTGAGAAGATCGAAATATGTACGTTACATAGTTCTGAAATACGCTCTAAATAACGACGCGCATTATCTGGTAATTCGTCTAGTGTACGTACGTTTGTAATATCTTCTGTCCAGCCTGGTAACTCTTCAAAAATAGGTTTACAACGTTTTAAGTCATTTAAGTTTGCTGGATACTCTGTAATTTCTTTGCCATCTAACTCATAAGCTGTACAAATCTTAACTGTATCTAAACCAGTCAAAACATCGATTGAGTTAATAGATAAGTCTGTAATACCACTTACACGACGAGAATGACGTAATACAACTGAGTCAAACCAACCAACACGACGTGGACGTCCTGTTGTTGTACCGTACTCACGACCAACCTCACGAATATGATGACCATCTTCATCAAATAACTCTGTCGGGAATGGACCATCTCCAACACGTGATGTATAGGCCTTACATACACCTACAACTTTAGATACGTTTGTTGGTCCTACACCAGCACCTACTGTTACATTCCCTGCAATCGGATTACTTGACGTAACAAATGGATAAGTACCATGGTCAATATCCAACATAACACCTTGTGCACCTTCAAAAAGAACTCGCTCTTTCGCAACGAATGCATCATCTAAAACTTTAGCTGTATCTGTTACATATGCCGCTAAACGTTGACCAGCTGCGTAATATTCTTCAAAAATTTCTTCAAACGTTGGTGCTGTCTCATTAAACATACCTTTGAAATAATCGTTTTTGTATGCCAAATTTTCTTTTAAACGCTTCTCAAATACTTCTTTGTCTAAAAGATCTGCCATACGGATACCAATGCGCTGTGCTTTGTCTACGTATGCTGGGCCAATACCTTTTTTCGTTGTACCGATTTTATTATCGCCACGACGTGCTTCCTCAAGCTCATCTTGTTTCAGATGGTAAGGTAAGATAACGTGTGCACGGTTTGAAATACGTAAATTATCTGTTGCAATACCACGTTCATTCAAAGCATCTAATTCTTTTAATAATGCAACTGGGTCTACAACAACACCATTACCGATAACAGACAACTTCTCTTTGTAGAAAATACCAGATGGCACTAAATGCAATTTGTATGTTTCACCGTCAAACTTAATTGTGTGACCTGCGTTATTACCACCTGAAAAACGTGTAATCACATCTGCTTGTTCTGCTAAAAAGTCCGTAATCTTACCTTTACCTTCGTCTCCCCATTGTGTCCCAACTACTACGATTGATGACATAAGAGCACCTCCAAGTTTTCTCAATTAACCAAATGTATTCTACCAATAACTCGGCATGAATGCAAATGAAAAAACGAACATTCATCTCAAACACTAATTATATCTAACTATTCATTAAAGGATAGTCTGAAACCGTTGAAATAATGCGTTTTATAGCTAATCTAGCAAATATTAGATACACTTAAAATCCTAACTTAATACAAAAAAAGCCTCTAAATACAACACAAAAACCGTACTATAGTGAGGAACGAGTTTTAAAAGTACGGTTTTTAATAAATTTTATTTTTTTATGCCATATCGGCATGTGCATAATCGATATCAGTGAATTTGTTGTATTGTTTCATAAAATGCAGCTTCACTGTACCAGTTGGACCGTTACGCTGCTTGGCGATGATAATTTCTATCTCACCATTTTCATCGTTGGTTTGTGGTTCAAATCCGGCATCGTCATCATCTTCGTCACCATCGCCTCGATTATAATAGTCATCACGATAAAGGAAGGCAACAATATCGGCATCTTGCTCGATCGAACCTGATTCACGAATATCACTCATCATTGGGCGTTTATCTTGTCGTTGCTCCACACCACGTGACAACTGACTCAATGCAATGACGGGACATTCAAGCTCACGCGCAATCGCTTTTAACATACGTGAGATTTCAGAGACTTCTTGTTGTCGGTTGTCTGACAAGCGTGACCCGCTACCTTGAATTAACTGTAGATAGTCAATTACAATCATATCTAAGCCATGTTCTTGTTTTAAACGTCGACATTTGGAACGAATATCAGTTATCCGAATTCCAGGTGTATCATCTATAAAGATTTTTGTACGTGATAGCTTACCGACAGCGACAGTAAAACGATTCCAGTCTTCTTCGGTCATCGTTCCTGTTCTCAAGCGATTAGAGTCTACGTTACCTGAGCTACAAATCATACGTGTCGCTAACTGATCGGCGCCCATCTCAAGTGAAAAGATACCAACTGTATAGTTATCTTCATGTGTCGCTACTTTCTGTGCAATATTAAGTGCGAAGGCAGTCTTACCTACTGATGGACGTGCCGCTAAGATAATTAAATCATTACGATTAAAACCCGCTGTCATCTGATCCAAATCTCGATAGCCTGTAGGTATACCTGGTGTCTGCCCACTGTTCTGATCTAGCTGTTCTGCATTCTCATAGACTTGTCCTAATACATCACGAATATCTTTGAACCCATCGCTTTCACGTGTAGAAGACAATTCCAGAATGCGGCGTTCTGCATCATTTAATATCGTATCAAGATCCAGTTCGTCATTATAGCCATCACTTGCGATACTATCCGCTGTATGAATCAACTTTCGCTTCAACGCATCTCTAAATACCACATTCGTATAGTACTCAATATTACGCGTTGTAGGTACACTAGACGTAATCTCTGCTAAATATTGAACGCCTCCCGCTTCATTCACCACACCATCCTGCGTCAGACGATCCAGTACGGTTACAATATCGATCTCATTACCATCTTCATTTAGATGCATCATGGCACGGAAAATATGTTGATGTGGCGCACGATAAAACGATTCAGGCAATAAGACTTCTTGCGTTGTTGAAATCAACTCTGGATCTAAAAAAATCGCACCTAACACAGATTGTTCTGCTTCATTACTATGTGGCATCTGATTATGTTCGAACATACCATCCATGCCAACAACCTCCTTTGAATTCATTCCCTACACTCTTATTTCCACATTGCTCATGTTGATATTGGGCATATACAAAAGATGAAAGCTGGAACATGTCGATATGCCCCAGCCTTTAACACGCTCCATCACGCTATTATTGTTCTACTGTATGAACACGAATCGTACCTTCTACATCTTTGTGCAATTTCACTGGTACATTGGTATAACCTAAAGCGTGAATACCGTTTGGTAAGTCCATTTTACGCTTATCTAACTTGATATCGTGTTGTTTATTTAACGCTTCAGCAATTTGTTTAGTACTGATTGAACCGAACAATTTGCCACCTTCACCAGATTTTGCTTTCACTTCTACTTCTAATGTTGCTAATTTTTCTTTTAACGCTTTTGCATCTTCAAACTCTTGTTGTTTCTCTTTTTCAATGCGCTTATTTTTTTGTTCTAGTTGTTTCAAGTTTCCAGGTGTCGCTTCTACCGCATAACCATTCTTGATTAAAAAGTTATTAGCATAGCCTACAGGTACATCCTTAACGTCACCTTTTTTACCTTTACCCTTAACATCTTGTGTAAAAATTACTTTCATGCTTCGTCACTCCTATCAATTTGTTCAGCAATTGCCTCTCTCAATCGCTGAATTGCTTCTTCTACTGTCACATTCTTAATCTGTGTCGCTGCATTGGTCAAGTGTCCACCACCACCAAGTGCTTCCATTGTTAATTGTACATTAAATGCACCAAGCGAACGTGCTGACATTCCTACCAAGTCATCTTCTCGTCTAGCAACGACATATGAGGCTTCCACACCATCTAAACTCAATAATTCATCAGCTGCTTGTGCGACAGTTACCGGATGATATTTTTTGTTATCCGCACCATACGCAATTGCAATGCCATTCTCTTGTAACATCACTGTACGAATCAGTTCTGAACGATTGATGTATGTCTCAATATCATCTTTTAAGAAATGCTGTGTGAGAATAGTATCTGCACCGTGTGCACGTAAATAACTCGCCGCATCAAATGTTCGAGACCCTGTACGTAATGTGAAGTTTCGGGTATCGACAATAATACCTGCGTACATTACTGTTGATTCAAGTCGTGTTAGACGTTGTTCAGTCGGTTGATACTCGAGTAGCTCTGTTACTAACTCTGCTGTTGAACTTGCATATGGCTCCATATATACAAGCAATGGGTTTGAAATGAAACTATCACCTCGACGATGATGGTCGATAACCACTTTACGATTCGCTTTGTTAAGAATATTTTCATCAATAACCATTTCTGGTTTATGTGTATCAACAATCACCAATGTCGTTTTAGATGTCATCATATTCCACGCATCATCCGATGTAATGAAACGCTCTTTCAACTCAGGTTTTTTATTAATTTCATTCATCACCCGCTGCAATGTTGGATCGATATCTGTGTCATTCAATACAATATAGGCATCTAAATTATTCATCATTGCAAAGCGAGTCACACCGATTGCTGCCCCGATAGCGTCAAGGTCTGGACGCTTATGTCCCATTACAATAACCTTATCGCCTTCTAACAAAATATCTTTCAATGCATGTGAAATCACACGTGCACGGACACGCGTACGCTTTTCCATAGGATCCGTCTTACCGCCATAGAAACGAACGTTACCGTTAATATTTTTAATTGCCACTTGGTCACCACCACGTCCTAAAGCCAAGTCAAGACCGGATTGTGAAAGTTCACCAAGATCAATTAAGTTTTCAGACCCTTCACCCACACCGATACTTAGTGTCAACTGTGCACGGTAACCGCTACTTTTTTCACGTAACTCACTTAAAATATCAAACTTATCTTCTTCAATTTCACGCAAAATACGTCTGTTCAAATATGCCACGAACTGATCTGAGCTGTATCTCTTAAAATAAACATTATGTGCTTGAGCCCAACGACTGATGACACGCGTTACCATAGAGTTAATCTCTGAACGCTGTGTATCATTCATATTTTGCGTAATTTCATCATAATTATCTAAGAACAGCGTTGCGATAATTGGTTGTTGGTCTTCATATTCACGACGAATTTCTGTCTCTTCTGTCATATCAAGAAAATACAACATTTTCTCATCTTCTGAATACTTCACACGATATGTGTATACGCCATCTTGAAACTCAATCTCTTTCGCTTTTTCTAACTGCTTCAAAATATTTGGATATACTTCATTAATTGGATCAGAGATTACATTGCGGTCAATTCGATTCGTCATAAACGGATTAACCCACTCAATCTGTTCTGCCTCATCTAATACGATTAGACCCATCGGCATGGATTGAACAGCACGCTCACTTCCCAATGAAATCTTGCCACTCAAGTTATCTATGTAGCGATCAAAATGCCAATACACACGTCTCAGAAGCACTGCGCCAACAATCAAGACCAACAGTAATCCTATTCCAGCGATCAGCGCATACATCTTGTTGAATAACAACAGTACGCCTACACTAATGATTGCAGCAAGTGTCATCAATAAAAAGGGCACAACCAATGCTTTCTTTATGGCATGACGATTCATTTTGTCACCTCTTATCGTTTATTAATCATACTTTTCAAGTTCAAACCTATATCTAACAAACCTAACAAGCGTGTTAACGGATAGAAAATAATACCTAATGTCACAAAAATAATTGACAGGCTAATATGCAGACGATTCACTACACAAACGTAATGAATAAAACTCAGTCCTTGAATCACAAGTAAAAAGCCTAATACTATTTGAAAGTTAATACTAATACTGTTCATCGTCGTTGCAGGCTCTGTTACAATACCTACCAATAATGCAATCGCATAAATAATAAAAATAGAGCGTTGCATATGCCATAGAAATAGCGGTCTAAAAACAGGCGTTGCAACCTTAAATTTACGCAAAATAGGACAAATAATAATAAGTGTCACAAACATAAAAATAGCTACAGCAACAACAAGCAACCCTGGAATCTGAATGGCAAGCTGCTGAACAGAAGCATTCAGAACCTCTTGTGATGCTTTATCCAAGTCTTGTAAAGCAATTGTTTGGTCAACAACTGTTTGATAAGGTTCTAAAAGTTCATGTGCATACGGTAGTTGTTGCGTACTTTGAAGAATCATTATAATACCTAACATTAAGGTGCTCGCAACTAATGTCGACATGTATAAGATACGCTCTTTTGAAGCACGCATTTGTAGCATACGCCCAATCAATGCGCTAATCGCAAAAATAATAACCATAAAACTCATCGTAGCGACACTACCTGTTAATGTCGCAAATATAAATACAATCAAGGCACTTAAACCGAACGAATAAATCGAACGATGCCACAATATAATGCCTGGGAGTGTCGCAAATAACGCCACAATCAATCCCAATAGCGGAATGAAGTGTACCACTAAGATGACCAACATCCATGCTAAGGTACATAGAATCATTGGTTTAAACTGTATTTTTGAAAACAATAACGCCACTTCCAAACTAATTTATTTCTATATAATCTTTATTTTACAGACTTTGTAACGTGAATACAATGACTTGCACCGATATGCTATGAAGCAGTACCTCTATTATGCTACTGTCTATTTCTATCAAAAAGGTAGGTGACATAGCTGAGCTCAAAAATTGTTTTTCAAATCAAAATCGCTTCTTAATCATCATTCCTTTGATTATAACAAAATGTCTAATATCCGTCTAAGTTTAGCGACGAAAACGCGAAACTTTTAAAAAATGATATAAATAAGGTGCCCAATCATTAAAATTAAGTAGGAAACCATCGTGTCCTACATTGTCTGGTACGAAGAAATGACGATGATAGCGAAAATGCTCACCCACTGCTGCAACTTGATCATCTGGATATAACAAATCATCAGCAAAACCAATTGTTAATACTTTAGTGTCTAACATGCGATAAACCGCACTTACATCCGCACGATTGCGATATATATCATGGCTATCTAAGACGTCCAGCAGTGTTAAATAGCTGTTCAAATGGAAGGACTGCTTAAACTTATTTCCTTGATACTTCTGATAAGTGACCACTTCATCTGGTGTAAAACGTGCTTCATAACTTTTAGACGACCGGTATGTTAAAAAACCTAGTTGTCTCGCAATGCTCAATCCCTCCGCTCCACCTATATGAATCGCTTGGCGGGCAATTTCATTAAATGCACGACTATACGAGGACGTCTTCGCTGTAGCTGCTAAGATAACTGCTTTTTTGACATCAAATTGGCGATTATATAACAGTTCCATTACTTGCATACCTCCGAGAGAAGCGCCTATCAAAATATCAATTTTGCTATATCCAAGCGCTTTCACTCCTAGCTCAATGGCGCGCACAATGTCTCGAATCGTCAATCGCTTTGGAAAATTATCATCCGTAACACATGAACTAGAACCAAAAGGACTGCCAATCACATTAAACGTTAAAAACTGATAATCGTGAAAAGGAATGTACCCACCGTCAATAATTTCCCGCCACCATCCAGGTGCATCATCTGTCCCGTACGTCAAATGATTGCCAGTTAACGCATGACATACTAACACAAGTGGCTGTCCTTTATAACCAACATATTCATAACGTAATTGCAAGTCTGCTATCGTTTCTCCCGACTCTGTTGTAAATGCACCTAAATGCAACGTGTCTACAATATAGTTCATCATTTTATGTGACCTCCTTTATATAATAAAAGACCGTACCATTGAACCAACAACGATACAGTCTTATAACGTATGTATGACTTATCATTCGACTTTAATCGTTGGTTGTAGCACCGTACTTAATATAAGTGGTTGCTGAAGCTTCAATGGGCCAAATCCCTCGGCTTCTCTTAATAAGTTTTTAATATTCAGATTAATTTTATGATACATGATTCCTATTCATAGCACAATACTTAACACTTCACTGTTTTTCACATACTTCTAGTATATTTGAATCTTATTTGGTATAAACTCAACTTATATTTTAGCTCTCTAAAACCGCTGTCAACATTTTAAACATCGATATCCCAACTTTACATTTTATTAAAGACCTATATACAATGGCCATAGCGTAATATATAGCTCTATCACAAATGTTTGACTAAGTCACTATATAACGAGTTTGGATACATGCCACTTTCCAAAAGATACTATTTATACTGACAAACCAGAGCGGAAGCAAAGACGAATCTTTCTTCTACTCTGATTTCGGCATAGCTTAACGCAATGATGAAAAGACATCCTATCAAAATAGTGTTGCCAATCTTAAGACTGCTACTGTAATCATTCCCACAATCACTGTCATAGTTAAGCTACGTGTGCGTAATGCAATCAATATTGTTGGGATTAAAGCGATGATAAAGATCCAATTGAGCGAATAACCAAAAACCCCTTCTTGTTGTTGAATCAAACCATCTACAACAAGTGCTGTAAATAGCGTAATTGGAATAAAAGATAGCCATTTGATAACCTTCTCTGACAGTTCCATCCGCGATATAAGTATAAGTGGCAGAACGCGTACTAATAATGTCACAAGACTCGATAATATGATAGTAATCATTATGTAAAAAGTCATTTATCCATCACCATCCCTAACGTAGCAGTTAATGTCGCAGCAATAATAATTACCAGATATGATGGCATAAAGAGACTTAACATAAGCATCAAAATAATAACAACACACATGAGCCATAAATATAGACGCAGTTTCGATTGCTGTAATCCCTCAAATTGGGCTACTGTCAAAAAGATAAACATTCCCAAAATAGCATAGTCTAATCCAAACGCTTCCGGCTGACTGACAAACTCTCCAAACACACCACCTAACACTGATGTTAATATCCAGAATAGATAAGCTGTAATATTTAACCCATGCATCCATTGTCGACTGATTGTTTCACCCTTGGAATACGGCGTAATAGCAACCCCAAATGTCTCATCCGTTAACAATGCCCCTATCCCTAATCGATGCAATAATGATTCATACTTGAAACTCGGTGCCAACGTCATACTTAATAAAAACATGCGACTATTCACAATTAGTGTTGTCAATACAATAATCCAAACTGGCGTATGCACGACCATTAAGGCAATTATAATAAATTGAGATGCACCCGCATATATTAGGATGGATAATAATGCAATTTCCAAGAGATTAAACCCTGAAGCAATGCCTACAACGCCAAATGAAAATCCAATACCTACATAACCTAGTAGCGTCGGTAAGCAATCTTTAATGCCTTGCTTAAAAGTCATATACGCCATAATTCCCATCCTTTCATAAAAAATTAAATTTATTATATTACAAATAAAAAATGAAATCCATATGATTAGACAACCCTCACACTGACCAAACACAAACGAACGTCTAAAAACACTGTTACTGCAACTTATTTTTTTATCAAATTTTCTGACAAATAATTAGAGAGGGCTGTCTAAAATAAAGAAATTCTATATCTTTTATAGTGGGATGGCATGATGAGCAATTCTGACGTTTTCTTTAATAGGTACTTACCATCTATAGCCAAACAAAAAGACCTCTTAAAGCGAGAGAGAAGATCGACTTTAAAAGGTCTTATATTAATCTATTTAGAGAGAAAAATTGGTACCATTAATTATTTAGGTTCAATAACTGTTTGTCCACCCATGAATGGCACAAGTGCTTCTGGAATTGTGATTGAACCATCTTCATTTTGATAATTTTCAACAATTGCTGCAAACGTACGACCTACTGCTAATCCAGAACCATTCAATGTATGTGCATACTCAGGTTTTGCATCTTTGTCGCGTTTGAAGCGGATATTTGCACGACGCGCTTGGAAATCAACACAGTTTGAGCAAGAGCTGATTTCTTTATAGTCGTTATAGCTTGGTAACCATACTTCTAAGTCATATGTCTTACTTGAACCAAAGCCAATGTCTCCAGTACATAAGATAACACGACGGTATGGTAAGCCTAACTCTTCAAGAATTGCCTCTGCGTTACCTGTCATTTCTTCTAAAGCATTCCAAGAGTCTTCTGGTTTTTCGATGCGTACCATTTCAACTTTATCAAATTGGTGAAGACGGATTAAGCCACGTGTATCACGACCAGCTGATCCTGCTTCACTTCTGAAACATGCTGATTGTGCAGTAAACTTTTCAGGTAACACGCCTGGTTGAATTACTTCATCACGATAGTAGTTAGTTAGTGGCACTTCTGCTGTTGGAATTGTATAAAAACCTTCTTTTTCTACTTTGAATAAATCTTCTTCAAACTTAGGTAATTGCCCTGTTCCATACATCGCATGACGGTTCACAAGTTGTGGTACCATCATTTCTGTATAACCATGTTGTGTCGTATGTTTCGTTAACATATAGTTCATCAACGCACGCTCTAACTTTGCACCTTCATCTGTAAGGAATACGAAACGTGCTCCTGATACACGTGCTGCACGTTCGAAGTTTGCCATACCTAAGTTTTCTACAATATCCCAGTGTGCTTTCGCTTCAAAGTCGAACTCACGTGGTGTACCCCATTTTTTTAATTCAACGTTTTCAGTATCGTCTGCACCTTGTGGCACATCGTCGTGAATTAAGTTAGGAATGCGTGATAATTTATCTTGTAAGGCATTGTCTACTTCTTTAAGTTCTGCATCAATTGCTTTTACTTTATCTCCCGCTTGACGTTGCAATTGAATTGCTTCGTCAGCATCTTCGTTGTTGCGTTTCTTTTGTGCAATCAATTCAGAAGCTTTGTTACGCTCTGCTTTTAACTCTTCCGTTTGTTGAATAAGCTCACGACGTTTTTTATCAAGTGCTAAGACTTCATCGACAACAGCCGCATCATCTCCACGTAATTGAATCTTTTCTTTAACTTTTTCAGGCTCATTTCTGAATAATTTAATGTCTAACATATTTTGACATCCTTTCATTGTTTAATAGTGAGATATATTTAGGGGACACCAAAGAAAAATAAAAAACCACATCCCTCATTACAAGGGACGTGGTTTTACGCGTTGCCACCCTATTTAACAAGCATATTAAAAATACACTTGCGCTCTACAAAAGTTAACGGTTTCACCCGAATTGTTCTTCATGTGTGGGTAGATTTCATATCTTCATCAAATGTTTGTTCACACCAACCACAAACTCTCTGTAAGGAATCGGATACTACTTAGTCCACAAACAATTAAATATCTGAAATTTACTTATAATATAGCAGAGTATTTTTCGTTTTGCAAGTCTAATCCTGATAAGAAACTTTTTGTAGATAATTTGCCACATGCGTAATATCTTTGTGGAATTGTCTATCTTCTGTAATAGATGGAACAATTTCACGCAACTTATCATATTGTGCACGTGTCTTAGGCGAGAGACCATCGAGACCTCTTAACTCAACAGCTTGCAACGCGATAATAGCTTCTATTGCTAGTACACGACGAACATTTTCTAATATTTGATAACCGTGTCTTGCCCCAATTGTCCCCATAGATACATGATCTTCTTGATTGGCAGATGACGGTATTGAGTCTACACTTGCTGGATGTGCCAATGTCTTATTCTCTGATACAAGGCTTGCTGCAACATACTGCATAATCATAGCCCCACTTTGCAAACCAGGTTCTGGACTTAGAAAAGCTGGTAATCCTCCATTTAATTGTGGATTAACGAGTCGCTCTAGACGTCGTTCTGAAACATTACCTAGCTCACTCATACCTATTTTTAAGAAATCTAGCGCAAAAGCAACTGGCTGTCCATGAAAATTACCACCGGAGATAACTAATCTCTCATCTCCATCATCAAAAATCAATGGATTATCATTCGCTGCATTCATCTCACATTCTAACTTCTCTCTTACATAATTAAATACTTGAAAACTTGCACCATGAATTTGCGGAATACAGCGTAACGTATAAGGATCTTGTACACGTAATTCTCCTTGTTTCGTCGTTAGCTTAGAACCCTCTAGCCAGTCTAACATCCGTCTTGCTACTGCTGTCTGCTCAGGAAAATTACGCACTTTATGTATCGCAGGATGATACGCATCTGTAATGCCTCTGAGGGCTTGATGGGTAAGTGCTGCAATCCATTCTGCTTGATAGCCAAGACTCTCCGCTTCGATCAACGTTATCACACCTTGTGCAGTCATTGCTTGCGTCCCATTAATTAACGCTAAACCCTCTTTCGCTTGTAATGCGATGGGTGCTCTTCCTAAGCCATTTAAAACATCTAAACTGTCTAAAACTTGACCTTGATAATATACTTCTCCTTCGCCTATCAATGCTAATGCTAGATGCGAAAGGGGCGCCAAATCACCGGAAGCGCCTAAAGATCCTTGCTGTGGAATCACAGGAATAATGCGTTTATTGATAAAATATTGTAACTGTCTTATCAAATCAATTGTTGCTCCTGAGTGCCCCTTGAGCAACGTATTCAATCTTAATATCATCATGACTAATGCAACATCTTGACTGAATGGTTCCCCTATACCACATGCGTGAGAGCGTATCAAATTGACTTGTAACTCATTATATTTTTCTGCATCAATTAATACATCACTGAACAATCCAAAGCCTGTAGTAATCCCATAAATTGTTTCTTTATTAGCAATAATACGTTCAACTGTTGCACGACTTGCTTGAACGCGTTCTAACGCATCTTCAGTAATGTCTACAATTCCTTCTTGATGCAAAAATGTACGAATATCATCAATGCGCAATTGCTCTCCAGTTAAATATAAAATCATTAACTTACAACCCCTTCATTATGTGATATCATCCTCTTTCAGTATAAAATCAAGGTATGAAACACACAATAGTTGTCACAATATTCGTTATTAGGTAGCGCATTACTAAGCTAGTGTGTTAAAACGACTTATTTTATCTATTGACGAATAAGTATCACACGTATATCATATCTTGTTGTAATAATGGAAATACCAGATAGGAGGTTCTTGCTCTATGGAAATATTGTCGGATGTTAAAATACCGAAACGCAAAGAAGATACACACAAAGGTGACTATGGACGCATTCTACTTATTGGAGGCAATGCTACTTTAGGTGGTGCAATCATGCTAGCTGCTCGTGCATGTGTATACAGTGGGAGCGGTTTAATTACGGTAGCAACACATTCAACGAACCATGTCGCACTCCATTCGCGTTGTCCGGAAGCAATGGTTATTGATATTAATGATACGAAAAAACTCACAAAAGTCATTGAACAGTCTGACTGCATCTTAATTGGCCCTGGTTTAGGACTTGATTTTAAAGGGAACAACGCAATGACATTCTTACTACAAAATATCCAGTCACACCATACATTAATTGTTGATGGTGATGCGATATCTATTATGAGTAAGCTCAAACCAGACATCCCACCTTGTAAGATTATCTATACACCTCATCAAAAAGAGTGGGAGCGTCTGAGTGGTATCCCAATAGATGAACAAACATATGAACGTAATCGTGCAGCTGTTGATAAAATTGGTGCAACGGTCGTCTTAAAGAAACACGGTACTGAAATTTTCTTTAAAAATAATGAATATAAGCTAGAAATTGGTACACCTGCCATGGCAACAGGCGGCATGGGTGATACACTAGCTGGAATGATTACAAGCTTTATTGGACAATTCGATGATACAATTGATGCAGTAACCAGCGCTGCGTACACACATAGTTATATTGGAGAAAAACTCTCTAAAGACATGTATGTGGTACCACCGTCCAAAATAATTGATGAAATTCCATTTGCTATGAAAGCATTAGAACAATAAAATAATAAAAAAAGTCTCGCATACACTATAAAACGTTAAGTATATGTGAGACTTTCTTTTTCTCGATTACCTATTCATTTTCATTGGCAATGTCTTCTTCAACACGTGCCATAAAATCTTCTCTTAAGCTTTCTCGTCCTTCATCATCTACATCTTTTGTTTCAATATCTTTAGATGCGCTTCCGTCTTGTTCATCTACTTCTAAGTCGTCAGGCTCTTGTTTAACCTTAGCTACCGTTGAAACAAACTGATTATCGT
The DNA here is from genome assembly GCF_024814435.1 of Staphylococcus americanisciuri. Lineage (GTDB taxonomy): Bacteria > Bacillota > Bacilli > Staphylococcales > Staphylococcaceae > Staphylococcus > Staphylococcus americanisciuri. Next base: position 158,326 of record NZ_JANUXY010000002.1, on the reverse strand, counting down.
CTAGGCGAATCAGGCGTACCCCTTGCGTATTACGTCCATTAACAGAAATATCTTCCACTTCCATACGAATGATGACACCGTGATCTGTAACAACCATCACGTCTTCATCACCTTCAACAGTCGTGATACATACCAGCTTACCGTTACGCTCTGTAATATTTGCCGTTTTGACACCCATACCTCCACGACGAGATAGGCGATATTCTCCAATCGGTGTTCGCTTACCATAGCCTTTCTCTGTTACGACAAGAATCTCATCTGTATTGTCTTCGTCAGCGACACCTAAGCCAATAACTTCATCATCTCCACGCAACGTTATGCCTTTCACACCCGCTGCAATTCGACTCATCGCACGAATATCTGATTCTTTAAAGCGAATGAGTGCAGCTTGAGCCGTCCCGATAAGGATATGCTTTTGACCATTTGTCAGACGTACTGCAACGAGCTCATCGTCATCTCTGAACTTAATAGCAATCTTACCGTTTTTATTAATACGATTAAAATTACTCAATGCAGAGCGTTTAACCAAACCTTTTTTCGTTACAAAAACTAAGAAATCCGCTTCAGAGTTTAGATCTTTAACTGCAATCATTGTACTAATGACTTCATCATTCTCTAGTGCGATCGCATTGACTACTGGAATCCCTTTAGACTGACGGGAGAGTTCCGGCACCTCATAACCTCTTAATTTGTATACACGTCCTTTATTCGTAAAGAACAACACATCATCATGTGTACTCGTTGTGACCAGTTGGCTCACGAAGTCGTCTTCAAGCGTATTCATACCTTGAACGCCACGACCTCCTCTGTTTTGTGCACGATATGTCGATACAGGAAGGCGTTTGATATAGTTGTTATGACTTAATGAGATGACAATCTGTTCTTCAGGTATTAAGTCTTCATCTTCAAGGTTATCAACGCCACCCAATTGAATCTCTGTGCGGCGCTCATCACCATATCGTTCCTTAATCTCCGTTAACTCCTCACGAACAAGTGCCAATAACTTGTCTTCGTCTGCTAGAATCTCTTCTAACTCAGCAATATAAGCAATCAACTCATTATATTCATTCTCAATTTTGTCACGTTCTAAGCCTGTCAAACGACGCAAACGCATATCTAAAATAGCTTGTGCTTGGCGCTCTGATAATGAGAAACGTGTTTGTAAACTATCCATCGCAACCTTATCTGTCTCAGATTCACGAATGATCGTAATAATCTCATCAATATGATCCAATGCAATACGAAGACCTTCAAGAATATGCGCGCGATCTTTTGCTTTACGTAAATTATAGGCTGTACGACGACGAACCACTTCTTTTTGATGTTCTAAGTAGTGATATAATGCTTCTTTTAACGTAATCAATTGAGGTCGACCATTCACTAAAGCAATCATATTAACACCAAATGACGTTTGTAACGGCGTTTGTTTGTACAAGTTATTCAATATAACACTTGCATTGGCATCTTTACGAATATCAATAACAATACGCACTCCCGTACGCAAACTTGTCTCATCACGCAAGTCTGTAATGCCTTCTATTCTCTTGTCTCGCACAAGGTCTGCTATTTTCTCAATCATACGTGCTTTATTCACTTGATATGGTATTTCTGTCACAACAATACGTTCGCGACCGCCACCACGGGATTCAATCTCTGCTTTAGCACGCATAATGATAGAGCCACGACCTGTTTCATATGCTCGGCGGATACCACTCTTACCGAGAATCAATCCAGCCGTAGGGAAGTCTGGCCCTTGAATATCCTCCATCAATTCTGCTGTTGAAATATCCGGATTATGACTTAGACTTAACACCCCGTCAATCACTTCAGACATATTATGTGGTGGAATGTTAGTTGCCATCCCTACTGCAATCCCTGACGCACCATTCACTAATAGATTGGGGAAGCGAGATGGTAACACGCTTGGTTCGCGTTCGTTACCATCGTAGTTATCAATAAAGTCAATCGTGTCTTTATTAATGTCTCTTAACAGTTCCAAAGCAATCTTCGTCATACGTGCTTCAGTATAACGCATTGCGGCAGCACCATCACCATCCATTGAACCAAAGTTCCCTTGACCATCTACCAGTGGATAACGGTAGCTGAAATCTTGCGCCATACGTACCATCGCTTCATAAATTGATGAGTCACCATGCGGATGATATTTCCCCATAACATCCCCAACGATACGCGCTGACTTTTTGTACGGTTTGTCTGGCGTCATACCCTGTTCGTTCAAACCATAAAGTATACGGCGATGTACCGGCTTCAGACCATCTCGTACGTCTGGCAATGCACGAGATACGATAACACTCATGGCATAGTCTAAAAATGATTCTCGCATCTCTTTGCTGATATTCCGTTCATTAATTCTTGATTCAGATGTTTCAGCCATCAAGATATCCTCCTTCTTATTTTTCAAGTGTATCTGTTAGAAATCCAAGTTCGCATATACAGCGTTATCTTCAATGAATTGACGACGATTCTCAACGACATCACCCATTAACATCTCAAACGTCTGATCCGCTTCAATCGCGTCGTCTAACGTCACTTGTAGCATTGCACGATTTTCTGGATTCATTGTAGTTTCCCAAAGTTGATCTGCGTTCATTTCACCCAAACCTTTATAACGCGCAATCGACCATTTTGGTGTTGGGTTAAGTGTTTCTTTCAACTTATCTAGTTCGCGGTCATTAAACACATAATGCTTCTGTTTACCTTGTGTCAGCTTGTACAATGGTGGTTGTGCAATATATACGTAACCTGCTTCAATCAACGGACGCATAAAGCGATAGAAGAACGTCAGCAATAACGTTCGAATATGCGCACCATCAACATCTGCATCAGTCATGATAACGATCTTATGATATCTCGCTTTTGAAATATCGAATTCGCCACCAATGCCTGTACCAAACGCCGTAACCATTTGACGAATTTCATTGTTGTTTAATATTTTATCTAGACGTGCTTTTTCTACGTTTAAAATCTTTCCACGCAATGGCAAGATTGCTTGAATACGTGAGTCACGTCCTGACTTTGTAGACCCCCCGGCAGAGTCACCCTCTACCAAAAAGATTTCACTTTCTGACGGATCTTTACTTGAACAATCTGCAAGCTTACCAGGTAAACTTGAGATATCCAAAGCTGTTTTACGACGTGTCACTTCACGTGCTTTTTTCGCTGCAATACGTGCGCGAGAGGCCATAATACCTTTCTCAACGATTGTGCGAGCAACTTGTGGGTTCTCAAGTAAGAATCGTTCGAATAACTCAGAGAATACACGATCAACAATTTGACGTACTTCTGAATTTCCTAACTTCGTCTTCGTTTGCCCTTCGAATTGTGGGTCTCCATGTTTAATTGAGACAACTGCAGTTAAACCTTCGCGTGTATCTTCACCAGAGAGGCGCTCCTTGTCTTCTTTAATAATTTTGGACTGTAACCCATAACTATTAAGAACGCGTGTCAGAGAGCGTTTAAAGCCGTCCTCGTGCGTCCCACCTTCGTAAGTATGGATATTATTCGCATATGTCAATAAATTGGTCGCATAGCCACTGTTATATTGCAGTGCGATTTCCACTTCAACATCATCTCGTTGCTCATGGACATAGATAGGTTCTGGGTGTATCGGCTCTTTCTTCTCATTGATGAGTTCAACGTATGACTTAATGCCACCTTCGTAGTAATAAGTATCTTCACGAAGCGATTCATCATCGCGCTCATCTCTCAATGTAATCTCAATGCCTTTGTTCAAGAATGCTAACTCTCGGATACGTTTTTGTAATGTTTCATAATCGTATACTGTCGTTTCTTGGAAAATCTCTGCATCTGCCTTGAAACGAATGACTGTTCCTGTTTGGTTGGTGTCATCAATTTGCTTTAAATCAAATTTTGGAACGCCGCGTTCATATGCTTGGTGATGTATGCGCCCATCTCGATGCACATAAACTTCAAGTGTCTCACTGAGTGCATTTACTACGGATGACCCCACACCATGTAAACCACCTGAAACTTTATAACCGCCGCCACCGAACTTACCACCCGCATGGAGCACTGTAAGAATGACTTCAACAGCTGGACGTCCCATTTTTTCTTGAATATCAACTGGAATACCACGACCATTATCCGTTACTTTAATCCAATTATCTTTTTCGATGACTACTTCAATCTTATCCGCATATCCAGCGAGTGCTTCATCAATACTGTTATCTACAATTTCCCATACGAGATGATGCAGACCACGTTCTGAAGTTGAACCGATATACATCCCCGGGCGCTTTCGTACCGCTTCAAGGCCTTCTAATACCTGAATCTGACTCGCACCATAGTTTTCTGTGTTGTTCACATCAGCCAATGCTTCCACCTTCACTTTCTGCTATTTCTTAATATTTCCTTCTTCAATTTGATACACTTTAGCATCCTTCATAATCTCATGATCGATACCGTCTACTGACGTCGTTGTTACAAATGTCTGCACTTTATGCTGTATCGTACTCAACAAGTGTGTTTGTCGAGAATCATCTAACTCACTTAAAACGTCATCAAGTAACAAAATGGGGTATTCCCCCACTTCTTGATGCATTAATTCAATTTCTGCCAACTTGATTGAAAGTGCTGTTGTACGTTGCTGACCTTGAGAACCGAATGTTTGCGCATCCATCTCATTGACATTAAACCCTAAATCATCACGATGTGGCCCTTGCATGCTAACACCCCGCTCTATCTCTTTTGTCAGCGAGGTTTGAAGTAGCTCAAACACTTCATTGATTAAGTCGTCCTCATCTTGCGGGGTGTCTTGTAATTTAATACTCGGTATGTAACGCAGCGTGAGTGTCTCTTTGCCATTCGTTATTCCCGAATGTATCGGTGCTGCAAGTTTTTCAAGTTCTTCAATAAATCGCTGTCTTCTTAATGTCACTTTAACCGCATACGTCGCAAACTGCTGATTCAATACCTCTAGCATTGTTGTATCTTTTTGTCGTTTGAGTTGCAATTGTTTCAAATAATGATTGCGCTGTTTTAGTATGCGCTGGTATTGTGATAAATCATTGAGATAAAGACTTGAGATCTGCCCGAGCTCCATATCGATAAAGCGACGTCTCACTTGAGGTGATCCTTTTACAATATTGAGATCCTCTGGCGCAAATAAAACAACATTGAGATGCCCAATATATTGTGTCAAACGACTTTGCTCTAGGTGATTCACCTTGGCTTTTTTACCCTTTTTCGTAATAAACATCGTCAGCTGCATATTGCCATATCTGAAGCTCAGTTCACCTTCTATTTTAGCATATTCCTCACCAAAGCGAATAAGCTCCCTATCGTTCGTTGTTCTATGACTTTTCGCTAAGGCCAATGTATAAATTGACTCAAGTAAGTTGGTTTTTCCCTGTGCATTCTCTCCAATGAGTATGTTGACTTCCGGATGACATTGCAATAATACTTGTTCATAATTCCGGTAGTTTTCTAACTGGAGTGTTTTTAACTTCATTGCGCACCAATTTTTATGACATAAGATCCCACTTCAGGTATCTCAATCACATCGCCATCATTGAGCTTCTTGCCTCGGCGTGTTTCGAGTGTGCCATTCAAATATACTTCATACTCTTGCAAAAACCATTTTGCTTGGCCACCTGACTCAATAATGCCTTCATAATTCAAAAACTGACCCAATGTCAGCATGCTATCGACCATAACTTCTTCAGCCAAAATTTATCACTCCATTCGTAATTGCTCATCTAGTATATTATACCTTTTTATCAGCGAAATTTCATGCCCAAACACGCATTTATTTCATGTTCGACATGTAAAAAGTTCCACGTGAAACGATTTTGTTAGTTATCTTGATATGAAAAGGGTTAGGATACCGTTTACCCCTTTCGTAGCGCGCGATTTAATCATATCCTAACCCATAGACTGCTCTCTTATTTCATTGGATGTTCTTTAAGTGCTTCATCGATTTTATCTTTCACAACTTGATAGTCCGTCACATCTTTAACACGTTCCCCATTAACATATAATGATGGCACTTCAGGTACTTGATACTGCTTAGCAAGCTGATGATCATGTTTAGCTTGTTGATAAAATTTTTTTTGATTATAAGCTTCTAGAATTTGTTGTTTTTGCTTTGATGTGATACTTAACGCTTGTATTTCTTTTTGGACAAGGCTTTCTGTCAACCATTTACCTTTAGAGACTGCTTCTTTCTCCTTAGGTTGTGCATGATATAGCGCTTGATTAAAATCCCAATATACTTCTGGCGCATATTGGTTAATTGCTAAGGATGCGCGTGCGCCTAAATCTGATTCTTTACCATGCAATAAAACATTAACGTAACGCAGCTCAATTTGATTAGTATCTATATAATCTTTTTTTATTTTTGGTAAGATATTTTTTTCAAAATCACCGCAGTATGGACATTTGTAATCTCCAAATAGCACTACTTTTACATTGCTTTTTGTATTGCCTTGATGTGGATGTAATACTGTGTCTTTGTCCAATGATTGTGCATCAACTACATTATGTGACTTAGCTCTGAATGATAATGTTCCGAGAATGGCTAATGCACACAGAATAATCACACCGACAATTAAATATACTTTTTTATGCTTCATCATTTTGTTCCTCCAATCGACGCATATCGCTTAATTTAATTATACTAAATTTAACCCTATATCACTACACGGGTAAGCAGATAATATTGCTTGTGAACAAACTAAAAAAAGCTAAAGTAGTTACCTTAGCTTTTGGGTTATGACGATTCAATTAGTATGTTCTAATCGGCAAAATGAGTTGTGTTACCGTATCATCATCTTTTGGTTTGAGGATAAATGGTTTCATTGTTCCAAAAAATGCTACTTCAACTTCATCATTATCGATTGCTTTCAGCGCATCCATCATGTACTTCGAGTTAAACGAAATTTTAAGATTGCCGCCTTCCACATCATTTGCTGTAATATCTTCTTTTACTGTACCAATTTCTGGTGAAGTTGATGACAATTCGATTCGCTCTTCACCTGTGCTGAGTTTGATGACATTATTACCACCTTCACGCGCCAATAGTGATGCACGATCAATAGCATGATAAAACTCACTATTATCAAGCCCCAATTTGACTTCGTAGTTTTCTGGGAACAATCGTGATGTATCTGGATAATGTCCTTCCAACAGACGAGAAATAAAATTAACATGTCCGACACGGAACAATACTTGGTTAGAAGCAAAGTAAATATCAATATGATTTTCACTATCTGTCATAATCTTGTTTAGTTCAGCAAGTGCTTTCCCTGGAATGATGACATTTTTATCACTGATATCTTCGTCTTCAAGTTTCAACTTTCTTACAGCTAAGCGGTGCGAATCAGTTGCTGTGCATATTAATTCATTTTCTTGTATAAGCCAATTCACACCTGTGAGGACTGGTCGTGTTTCTGAGGTGGACACTGCAAAATTAGTTTGTGCAATGATGTTTTTAAGCACTTTGATAGGTAATTGCAGTGCATCCTCACTCGAAATTTGTGGTAATAGCGGGTATTGATCAGGGTCTAGACCACTTAAATTGAATTCAGAATGTCCTGATGTAATCAATGTTTGAAATTGTTCGTTTGTGATAAGTTTGACTTCTTTTCCAGGTAATTTTTTAATAATGTCTACAAAGAATCTACCTGGTAAAACGACAGATCCAGGTTCTGTTACTGTAATAATCTCTTCACCATCAACTTGAGAAGGGATTGTAATTTCAATTGAGATTTCTGAATCAGATCCTGTTAATACGACACTCTCGTTTGTTGCATTGATTTTAATCCCTGTCAAAATTGGTAGCGTTGTTCTAGGTGAGATAGCTTTTAATGTATCGTTCAATTGTGTGATAAAGTAGTCACGTTTGATAGTGAATTCCATAATTTATAAACTCCTTTCAGTCGTTTATATTAGTTATAGTTATTATTAAAAGTCATAATAATAGTCGTAGGGCTTGTGGATTAGTGGATAACTCAAATAATCTTAAGTATATGAAGGTTACACACATGTGGATAACTTGTGTATCGTGTGTACAACTTTTACACATTATCCACAAACTAACTTCGAATTTCTTTTTCAAGACTTGTAATTTCGTCTTTCAAAATAGGGTCATTTTCAATTTCTTTTTTTATTTTGTCATGTGCATGAATGACTGTTGTATGGTCACGACCACCAAATTCTTCACCTATCTTTGGTAGGGAGAAATCTGTGAGTTCTCGTGATAAATACATTGCGATTTGACGTGGATAAGCGATAGACTTTGTACGCTTTTTGGCGGCAAAGTCCTCTATTCGGATACCATAGTATGCCCCAACTACTTTTTGGATGTCTTGAATAGTAATTTTTTTAGATTTTGTCACTTGAATGATGTCTTGTAGTGCTTCTGCTGTTAATTCAGTTGTAATTGGTTGTTTTTTCAAGTTTGAGAATGCATTGACGCGATTGAGTGCACCTTCTAATTCACGGATGTTAGTTTGAATTTGATTTGCAATATAAGTGAGTGCTTCGATTGGAATATCAATATTCTCTTCTTCTGTTTTTTTCTGCAAAATTGCCATACGTGTTTCAAAGTCAGGAGGTGTAATGTCAACGATGAGTCCCCATTGGAAACGGGATCTTAGACGTTCTTCCAGTGTTGCAATCTCTTTCGGCGGTCGATCACTTGAAATAACAATCTGCTTGTTGTTTTGATGGAGATCATTGAAAGTATGGAAAAATTCTTCTTGCGTTTGTTCTTTTTTCTGGATGAATTGAATGTCATCAATTAACAAAATATCGATATTTCGGTATTTTTCGCGGAAGGACTCTGTGTCATTGTTGCGAATAGATTGAATGAATTCGTTTGTAAACTTCTCACTAGATGTGTAAAGTACTTTGGCATCTTTGTTGTTTTCCATAACATAGTGACCAATAGCATGCATTAAATGTGTTTTGCCTAATCCCACGCCACCATAGATAAACAGAGGATTATAAGCTTTTGCTGGTGATTCAGCGACCGCAAGACTTGCAGCATGTGGAAACTGATTACCTGGACCAATAACAAAGGTATCGAACGTGTTATTAGTATTAAATTGTTCCCCTTGTACGATAGGCTCGACGCTTTTTTCTTTTTTCTGAGTTGTTAAAAAATCTGATTGAAGTTCTTTTAAATCATCTTCAGTTAACACTTCCATTTGCTCAATATTGTTCCCTGAAACAGCATTTGCATATTCAATAATCATGCTTTTGTAGTTTTGTAGGAGCCAATTTGCAGTAAAAGGATTGTTTGCCACCAAGATAATCTTGTCGTCGGATATAGCATGTATCTTAGTATCTTTAAACCATGTGTTAAAAGAAGACTCCGTCACAGCTTCGTGCAACAACTTCAGAACACTGTCCCAAATTTCTTGTTCTGTCATGTTTAACGCCATCTTCCTTAATAAAATTTTAGTTATGCACAAATTCTTTTGCAATCTGTAAAAATAATCACAGCCTGTTAGCAATTATCCACAAGTTAATCACAAACTGTGGATTACCTAATAAAACTTTTCTATTATCCACAGACAAAAAAGAAAAATGTATGCACTTAAAAACTAAAGAATATAAGGGTTCTCACCACTTATCCACACAATTATACTTTTTAACAATATATACTGTCAAATAGATGTGAATATGTGGGGAGATCTTTGGATAACTTGTGAGGAATAGAATTTTATCCACAATATATATAACACTCACTGTGTATAAGTGGATAAGGTTATTATCCTATTTGATAATAGATAGAAGGAAAATAGATTAGATAATAATTTGTTTACTTGCACAACACTTAAAAAAATGGAAATACTAGAAGATAGAAAAACGTACTTGATTTACAAATTGTATTTTGTTATATTGTAGTAGTTGCTTGAAATGTAGACATTTCATTTAAAAGACAGTTCTATTTTGAATGTAGAAAACGAAATTAACTTATCTAGAGTGATGGATTAGATAATTGTATGAATTGAGACGGAGGTGTTTTGCATGGTAAAACGTACTTATCAACCAAATAAACGTAAACATAGTAAAGTTCATGGTTTTAGAAAACGTATGAGCACTAAAAATGGCCGTAAAGTTTTGGCGCGTCGTCGTCGTAAAGGTCGCAAAGTTTTATCAGCATAAGATCACTGACTTATTCAGTGGTCTTTTTTTTGCAAAAGTAACGCATATGTTTGTGATTGCGTAGGGCAAGAGAGCAGTCATAACATCTTATCGAGATGCTAGAGGGCTACCACTTTATGAAAATTATATATAATAGTTATCTTAATCCAAAAGAGACGTTAAAATAGGAAAGACGAGTGATATTAAATGGAAAAGGCATACCGAATCAAGAAGAATGCTGATTTTCAAATGATTTATCGACGGGGTAAGTCAGTAGCCAATCGCCAGTTTGTTGTATATACTTATGATCGCCGAGAAGCGAGTCATTTTCGTTTAGGGATTAGTGTCTCTAAAAAATTAGGCAATGCCGTTACACGTAATCGGATTAAAAGAAGTATTAGAGAATGCTTCAAAGTTCATAAGGAAGATTTTTTACCAAAAGATATGATAGTGATTGCGCGTTTTCCGGCGAAAGATATGTCGGTAAGTGAAGTTCAAAAAAGTTTAGAGCACGTCTTGAAGATTGCGAAGGTTTTTAATAAGAGAATAAAGTAGAGGTTAGACTTCGGTTTGTCTGACTTTAGACAAACCGAAGTCTAAAATATAACGATATTTTTATGTTTTAAACAGTATAGGCGCAATTATGGCTGAAATATTTTACAATAAGCATAATCAAAATGAGCAAAGGAGGCACGTGAACGTGGAACAGTTAGATACAATCACGAGTATATCAACGCCTATGGGTGAGGGCGCGATTGGTATTGTGCGTATGTCAGGGCATGATGCTGTCGCAATTGCAGATAAGTTATATAAAGGAAAGCAAAAACTTGAGCAAGTGCCAACACATACAATTAACTATGGCCATATCATTGATCCCGAAACAGGAGATATCGTGGAAGAAGTTATGGTTTCCGTGTTACGCGCACCGCGAACGTTCACAAGAGAGGACATTGTTGAAATTAATTGTCATGGTGGTATTTTAACAATCAACCGTGTGCTTGAGTTGACGATGACACATGGTGCACGTATGGCGGAACCTGGTGAATATACGAAGCGTGCCTTTTTAAATGGTCGTATTGACTTATCTCAAGCAGAAGCGGTTATGGACTTCATTAGATCTAAGACAGATCGTGCGTCTAAAGTTGCGATGAATCAAATTGAGGGGCGCTTAAGTACATTAATCCAACAACAGCGCCAGTCAATTTTAGAAGTATTGGCGCAAGTTGAGGTTAATATTGATTATCCGGAATATGACGATGTAGAAGAAGCGACAACAGAATTTTTATTAGAGCGCTCAAGAGAGATTAAGGAAGCGATTCAACAATTGCTTGACACAGGCGTACAAGGGAAGATTATGCGAGAAGGCTTGTCAACGGTCATTGTCGGTAAGCCAAACGTAGGGAAGTCTTCCATGTTGAATAATCTGATTCAGTCTAACAAAGCAATCGTAACAGAAGTTGCTGGGACGACACGTGACGTCTTAGAAGAGTACGTGAATGTGCGAGGCGTTCCGTTGAAATTAGTCGATACAGCCGGTATTCGTGAAACAGAAGATATTGTAGAACGCATCGGCGTAGAGCGTTCACGTAAAGCACTACAAGAGGCAGACTTGATCTTGTTTGTGCTGAATAATAATGAGGTTTTGACGCCTGAAGATCGCCAACTTTATGATGTCATTAAAAATGAAGATGTTATTGTTATTGTGAATAAGACAGACCTCGAGCGTCAACTTGACATAGATGAAGTGAAACAAATGATTGGTAACAAACCATTGATTGAGACGTCCATGCAGACACAGCAAGGGATTGATGCGTTAGAGTTACAAATCCGAGACTTATTTTTCGATGGTACGGTACAAAATCAAGATATGACGTACGTTTCTAACTCGCGTCATATTTCATTATTAAAACAGGCAAAACAAGCAATTCAAGATGCGATTGAAGCGGCAGAAGCAGGTGTTCCTATGGATATGGTACAGATTGATTTAACACGTACTTGGGAACTGCTAGGAGAAATTATTGGTGAATCGGCAAGTGAAGAGCTGATTGATCAACTGTTTAGTCAATTCTGTCTCGGAAAATAATTTGTGGAGGAAACCGAATGATTAAAACATTTGATGTCATCGTTGTAGGTGCAGGACATTCAGGCGTTGAAGCGGGATTAGCTTCTGCACGTCGTGGCGCACGTACATTGATGTTAACGATAAATTTAGACAATATTGCATTCATGCCATGTAATCCGTCAGTTGGAGGACCAGCTAAAGGAATCGTTGTGCGTGAAATCGATGCACTTGGTGGACAAATGGCGAAAACGATCGATAAAACACATATTCAAATGCGTATGTTGAATACAGGCAAAGGGCCAGCAGTCCGCGCATTGCGTGCCCAAGCAGACAAAGTGTTGTATCAACAAGAGATGAAGCGTGTGTTAGAAGATGAAGACAACCTTGAAGTGATGCAAGGTATGGTAGATGAACTCATCATTGAAGACGGTGCAGTGAAAGGTGTGCGCACAAATGTTGGTACAGAATATCGTGCAAAAGCCGTTATTTTAACGACAGGAACGTTCTTGCGTGGTGAAATCATTCTCGGCAACTTGAAATACTCAAGTGGCCCGAACCATCAATTGCCGTCCATCACTTTAGCAGATCATTTAAGAGAGATTGGCTTTGATGTCGTGCGTTTTAAAACAGGTACACCACCACGTGTAAATGCGAAAACCATTGATTACAGTAAGACTGAAATTCAACCGGGTGATGATGTCGGTCGAGCGTTTAGTTATGAAACAACAGAGTATATTCTAGATCAACTACCATGTTGGTTAACGTATACGAATGGTGAAACACACAAGGTAATTGATGATAATTTACATTTATCAGCGATGTACTCAGGGATGATTAAAGGAACTGGGCCACGCTATTGTCCGTCAATTGAAGATAAATTTGTCCGCTTTAACGATAAACCACGTCATCAACTGTTCCTGGAGCCAGAAGGACGTCAGACGAACGAGGTCTACGTTCAGGGGCTATCTACAAGCTTACCTGAAGCAGTGCAACGTCAAATGTTAGCAACGATTCCAGGTCTTGAAAAAGCGGATATGATGCGTGCAGGATATGCGATTGAGTATGATGCGATTGTGCCAACACAATTATGGCCGACACTTGAAACGAAAAAAATTAAGAACTTATATACAGCTGGACAAATCAATGGAACATCAGGATACGAAGAAGCGGCAGGTCAAGGTTTAATGGCTGGAATTAACGCTGCTGGACGTGTGTTAGGCAAAGAAGAGAAAATTTTACGTCGTTCTGATGCATATATCGGTGTCCTGATTGATGATCTTGTAACGAAAGGGACGAATGAACCGTATCGTTTATTGACGTCTCGTGCTGAATATCGTTTGTTATTACGTCATGACAATGCGGATTTACGTCTGACTGACATCGGCTATGAACTGGGCTTAATTTCAGAAGAGCGCTATGCATGCTTTAATGAGAAGCGCGAACAAATCAAGAATGAGTTGGCACGTTTAGCAGGATTACGTATTAAGCCATCGGAACGTGTGCAAGAAATTATTGAGCGTGAAGGCGGTTCTCGCTTAAAAGACGGTATCTTGGCGAATGAATTGTTACGTCGTCCGGAAATGACATATGCGACAGTACTTGAAATCTTAGAAGAATCTCACGTCTTGCCATCAGACGTTGAAGAACAAATTGAGATTCAAACGAAATATGAAGGTTATATCAATAAGTCATTACAACAAGTGGATAAAGTAAAACGCATGGAACAAAAGAAAATTCCAGAGGATCTTGATTATTCTAAAATTGATAGTTTAGCCTCTGAAGCACGTGAAAAATTGGCAGAAGTAAAACCATTAAACATCGCACAAGCATCACGTATTTCAGGCGTTAACCCAGCGGACATCTCGATTTTATTGGTTTATTTAGAACAAGGGAAAATACAAAGGGTGAAATAAATGAGTGTAGAATGGTTAGCAAAACAATTAGATGAGCACGGTATCATGTTGTCAGATAAGCAGAAACAACAATTTGAGACGTATTATGATATGCTTGTAACGTGGAATGACAAAATTAATCTAACAAGTATTACTGAGAAACATGAAGTTTATTTGAAGCATTTTTACGATTCAATCACGCCGAGTTTTTATTGCGACTTGAGTGAACCACTACATGTATGTGATGTTGGTGCAGGTGCAGGTTTTCCAAGTATTCCATTGAAAATAGTCTTTCCAAACTTACAAGTAACTATTGTGGATTCATTGAATAAACGGATTCAATTTTTAAACCAATTGGCAGATGCATTAGAATTAGAAGGAGTGCGCTTTGTACATGATCGAGCGGAGACTTTTGGTAAGAATGAAGACTACCGAGCGTCTTTCGATATTGTAACGGCGCGTGCGGTTGCGAGATTATCCGTATTGAGCGAACTTTGTTTACCACTTGTTAAGAAACATGGACTCTTTTTAGCCTTGAAGTCTTCTAAAGGACAAGAAGAGTTGGACGAGGCACGTTTTGCGATTGGCGTATTAGGCGGACGTGTTGAAGAAGTCTTTGTGTTTACGTTGCCGGAAGATGCAGGTGAACGCCAAATTATTAAAATTCAAAAACGTAGTCAGACACCGAAGAAATATCCACGAAAGCCGGGAACACCGAATAAAGCACCGCTCGTTGAATAGTGACAGCTCTATTTGTGAAAGTGAGAGATGCGTATGAAAAAACCCTTTTCTAAGTTATTTGGACTTAAAAATAAAGATGACCTATTAGAAGTATCGGAAGCAGAACATCAAGGTGTTGAGACGATTCGTGTAGAGCGCATTGTGCCAAATCGCTATCAACCACGTCAGACATTTGATCGTGCACGTATTGAAGAACTCGCTGAATCGATTCGAGAGCATGGTTTATTACAGCCAATTGTTGTGCGTCCGATTGAGGAAAATATGTATGAAATCATTGCGGGAGAGCGTCGTTTTCGTGCGCTGAAGATGAATCATATGACCGAAGCGGAAGTATTGGTGCGCCATCTCAATGATGAAGAAACCGCGGTTGTGGCGTTGATTGAGAACATTCAGCGAGAAAACTTGTCTGCTGTAGAAGAAGCAGAGGCCTATAAGAAATTATTGGCATTCGAAGGCATTACACAAGCCGAACTGGCTAAAAGTGTCGGTAAAAGTCAAAGTTTTATTGCGAATAAACTACGTCTGTTGAAACTGACACCCACTGTGTTACAAGCGATACGTGAGCACCAAATTACAGAGCGACACGGTCGAGCACTCGTTGGTTTATCTGCTGAACGACAAGAAGAGATGTTGGCATTGATTGTGAAACAGCAATTGAATGTGAAACAGACGGAAGATAAGTTGAAAGAAGCGGCTGAATCGGAATTGGACGTTGTTCAAGCGGATGAAGATGTCTCAGAAGCTATTGTTCATGATATTTCGGCAGCACGTGACATTATTGCGAATAGCTTATTAGAAATTCGTGCGAACGGTATAAAGTTTGAACAAAAAGAACAAGATCACGATGATTATTATGAAATTCGTGTGAAACTATATCGCAAGTAAGAATGAACGGACAGTACCCATTGGAGAGATGGTGGTGCTGTCCGTTTTTTAGAAATTTACAGTTGCGGGAAGTCTTATTTTGGAGGATTATAATATGAATGTTTTTTATGTAAGATAGGAAATAGCACAGTAATTACGATTCCAAACAAATTAAAGATCTTCTGGGGCTGAAGTAATGTAATAAAGTAATAGATAACGGAAGATATGGACAAATACCAGAGAAATCAATGGTAGGGTAAATATTAAGAGTTGGTCAATTTTCAATCATAATGTTCTTTGTGAATAGTGCTAAGGTTTAGATAAAATAGGAAGCAATGTTTGTGCGAAAACTAAAGATAAGATGACGTCACAGTTTGATTTTGATGAAGTATTCAAAAAAGTGATGGTACAATACGATGAGCTTTTGAAAGCTTTGGGCAATGTATAAAAGATAGGGAGCGGTACAATGAAATCTTTTTTAAATCAGGTTTCTGTATCACTCCCTGTTTTTTACTTCAAGTATTGACGCATTTTCTCTAATCCAAGCGTGAGATTTTCAATCGTTTCATACGCAAAAGAAAGACGTATAGTATTTTCTGTACTGCCATAGATAAAACCAGGATTGATGAGAATTTTTTCCTTATCAATTAGATTTGAAAACAGGCGTTTGATATCCACATCTTTTGTAAAGGTTAACCATATAAAGAAGCCACCATGTGGTATTTGCCATGTCGCAATGTCCGTGTAGTGCTGTGCTAAAAGTTGTAATATCTTGTCACGCTTGGTTTTTAAGACGACCCGCAGCTTTTGTATGTGGTGGTCATAATCCCCACTTTGAAGCATTTCATAGACGACCATTTGTGAGAGGATACTTGAACCATAATCACTTTGCATACGGATATCGGCTAGCTGTTCAATTACTTTTTCTGATGCAATAATCCAGCCAATGCGGAGGGCGGGAGCGATGGATTTTGAAAAGCTACTTACATGAATTACATTACCATGTTGATCCATTGCTTTCATAGATTTGCCGGGAGACTGATCGAACCAAATATCTTGATAAATGTCATCTTCAATAATAGGCATATGGTGTAATTGACTATATTTGAGAATGCTTTCCTTAGTTGCTTGTGATAGAGATTGACCAGTTGGATTGTTGAATGTCGGTTCGATATATAGCGCTTTATCTTGGTGACTTGGTATACGATCAGCAATGTTCTGGAAGTTGTGAAAGTCTTGATATGGTACGTGAATATGTTTGTTGTTGAGCAGACCAAAAATATGTGTAGAGTCAATGTAAGAGGGTGTGTTAGAAAAAATACGTGTATGACGACTCAGAAATCCCGTTGTTAACAGTTGGATGGCGTGTAATGCACCTGAAGTAATAAGAACATTATTTTCTGTAATAGTAATCCCTTTTTGATGTAAACGCTCGGCAATTAGTGCTCTTAACTTGATGTAGCCATAACCATTGTTGTAACCGAATGATAGGTCACCGATATAGTTGGATACGTTTGTCATAGCATTTTTTAACGCGATGTGTGGAATCAAATCTTTTCCGAGTTCTCCTTTACTGAGATGAATGTAGGTTGAATCCGTTTCTAATTTGTTAATGAGCTGTACGGTATATTGGCTTCTCGTAGTCCATGACCAGTCCATCATTTCGGACCATTTTTGCGCGATAAAGTCTTCATTGAGATAGTCATTGACATATGTACCGCTTCCCTGTTTTGTATAAATGAACCCCTCAGCTTCTAAGACTTCTATACTTTTAATAATGGTGACTCTATTGACATCGAACTGCTTAGCTAACTGGCGATGGGAAGGGATTTTCATACCGTAAAACCAATCCCCGTTGATAATTTTATTGCGAATATACGTCGCAATTTGCTTATATTTGATACGCATCACATCCTTGAAAATGGTTAGGTCAATTTCTAGTTGATTGGTTGTACTTATTATAGAACACCTTCATTAAGATGAGAACATACTAAATGAGGGGCGTGGTCGTATGGCAAATAGGCGTCAAGATTACATATCTATCTACGGGGCTTTTATGGTAACAATTATTTTGTGGGGTTCTGCGTTTCCATTTATCAAATTCGCATTGCAGGATTTTCAAGCGGAACATTTATCAACATTACGATTGGTTATCGCAAGTGTCATATTAATGTTAATAGGCTATATCAAAAAAGTATCGTTTCCAGATATGAAAGATATCCCATTGCTCGTGTTATTAGGTATTTGTGGTTTTGCCGTGTATCATACAGCACTGAGTATAGGTGAATATTACGTGAGTGCTGGTATTGCGAGTTTGCTTGTGTCAACAACGCCTATTTTCTCGGCGCTATTGGCAACCACTTTTTTACAGGCAACTTTTTCAAAATTTGCTTGGTTAGGTTCTATTATCGCATTTTTGGGTATCGCACTAATTTCGTTAGGTAATGGTTCACAGTTGAAGGCATACTTTATTGGAATTGTACTGATTTTATTAGCGTCATTTGGCGAAAGTATTTATTTTACATTTCAACAGTCATTGCTGGAAAAGTACGGCTTTATGTCACTAACAGTTTATACGATGTTTGCGGGTGCATTAGCAATGTTGATATGGTTGCCGGGTAGTCTTCAAGACTTGCAATCGGCGCATGTGGACACGATTTTAGCAGTGCTCTATTTAGCAATAGGACCATCAGTCATCCCTTATCTCGCATTGGCTTACACGATTCAAAAAATGGGTGTGTCTGATGCGACTATTTCATTGTATCTGACGCCAGTTATATCACTTGTGTTCGCCTATTTTATGCTAGAAGAAATTCCTACAATTTTTGCAGTTATCGGTGGATGTGTGACATTGATAGGTGTTGGCATTACAGCATTTCGTGAAAAATAAGCAAATCAAACCAGGTACACGAAGAGGAGATATATCTGGTTTGATACGGTTGTTCGGTTTCTGTGGTGGAAAGATATTTATAAGTACCTAGTTTTATTTATCATGTAGTTTCAGTTGAGTTGAATAGCTGTCTTCATTCAGTTGTACTGAATTCCAAGAGTTGTAGAACCAAATTTATAAAAGTGGAAATTCTTATTTTGGAGAGTTAGAATCAGACATACATAATGAGCGAAGATATTGAACTAATAGAGACAATGATTGTATTAGGAGGAAAAATTTGTTAAAGGTATATACTTTACAATTATGTATATACACTTTATTATGTATATACATAATTGTAAGGAGGAAGATAACATGAATGTTCTTTTACGTAAGACAGGAAATAGCACAGTAATCACGATTCCAAAACAAATTAAAGAGCTTCTTGGCGCTGAAGTGGGGGAAGAGATTGAATTTGTTACTTCTGAAGATACAGTAATTATTAAAAAGGCAGAGCCCAAGTTTGATTTCGATAAAGAATTGAAAAAAGCAATGCAACAATACGATGGGCTTTTGAAAGACTTGGTGGATAAATGAAATATTTAAAAGCAGAAGATATTGTTAAAATCAATATTATGGTTATAGGAGAATATTCTCCTATAGAACCGGTTGGCATTTCTAATATAAGTAGTCTTAATATGATAGTTAATCAACCCAAGCAAGAAGTTTTTGGGAGGATGTTATATCCAGATATTTATAGTAAAGCTGCGATTTTATGGATTAACATTATTAAGAAACACCCATTTTATAATGGTAATAAACGTACAGCATTTATTGCTATGCATATGTTTCTATCTTTAAACGGCTATCAGTCTAATATCGATAGAGATGAAGGTTTTAGTAAAACAATTGATATTGTGACTTTTCAAGGGGATTTTGAACTTTTGAAAGATAATGTCGTTGATTTTCTAAAAAAAGAGAGAAGAGTTTATAGAGCTAAATAGAATATGGCATTTTATCGTTGATAGCTAAATCTAATATTACTTCTTCAAATGAAAATTAAGAGGAACAACCTATATAATTCAACCGACAATTGTCTGAATAATATAAAAATTAATCTTGTGGCCCCCTTTACAGGTTAGTGTATGATGAAATTGAATACTGTTAAGTGTTGTTAGATTATTTTTAATGGGATTGATCCATATGTCATTGTACTAATTAATTTTTTCATAACAATTCTCCTAATTAGTTATTATATACTTAATAGTGAAAAAACTAGTTGTAATATTTTTGAAGACAATTGTAATTAGCAAAAAGAAAAGTTGTTACTTCTTTTTCTTTTTATTATCTAAATAATAATGAATATTAACTAAAACTAACGGGAGTAAGCAAAGCATAATTACAAAAAATCCATTCATTGAACATCCCTCCTTATCATCATAATAGTAAAAATGTAAGATTATGTAAATAGTTTCTAATTACCTAAATATTTTTTTAAAATATTTAGTAATTATCTATTAAAAATGTTTTAAATGAATTGTAAAATGTAAGAGAAATTTTAAGACATATTATTGCGGGGTGGAGAGATGAACAGTTTAATAAAAGAATACGAGAGGGGGAAATTAGTATATATTTATGATTCATACACAGGAAAGACCCTAGGTACATTCCCTTCATGTACCTGGGGTAATATTTATTGAGGGGCTAGGGCAAAACTTCTAACAGGGAAACCGGGGGCATGGTCCGGTTTTGGCGCAATGTTATAAATGATTGCGCCACGTGTTGGCAACTGATCCAAGTTGGTCAAGAGTTCGATTTGATAGCGGTCTTGACCAAGGACATAGCGTTCGCCAATGATATCTCCATGTTTGGCGATATCGACAGAGGCATCGGTATCGAATGTTTCGTGACCGATTGCCTTAACGTGTCGTTCCTCTAGCAGATATTGCAAGGCATCGAGTGACCAGCCAGGCAAGTGTTGTTGACCGTCAGCATCTTTGTTCTCGAATGCTTCATGATCTGGCCAGCGTTTCGACCAGTCACTGCGGAAGGCGACAAACGTATCTGGTTCGATTGCGCCATGTGTTGCTTCCCATTGTTCGATATGGGCACGTGTCAGACGGAAGTCGGGGTTTTTCGCCACGTCTGATGAATAGTCTAAGACAATCAATGGTAAGACGAGTTCTCGCAATTCGAGTTCGTGTAAGTAACGTTGATTCGCAACAAAGTGAATGGGGGCATCAATGTGTGTTCCATACTGTGTTACGAACGACCATTGTTGGACGAAAAAGCCGTCCTTTTCAACAGTAAAGGGTGTGTCAATTTGGGCACCTTCAAATGCTGAGAAATGGGGAGAGTTCGCATTGAAGGTATGTGTTAAGTCGACCCAACGTGTTGATTTTAATGTTTGCAATTGTGTCCAAAGTGGATGTGTCATGGGCAAAGCCTCCTTTAATCAGTGTGCATCAGCGACAATAAAGAATGTGGACATTCCTTTTAACTATGATATGCAGTAGCTGACAGAGGTTGGGACACCGTTTATCGGTTTCTCAGTACTTAAATTTATTGTGTCCCAGCCCTACTCAGCATTGCCAGTGTGAGACAACGGATGGTGTATTGTCCCTCACAGTAGAAGTGATGGTGGGGTTATGGGTTAAAGTCACTTCTAATGATTATCCAATGTGCATGAGCAAAACAATAGGTAAGGTGGGACAACGAAATGGGGGCACGGTCCCACCACCAAGCAGATACGACAGCCTTATAGTTTTTAACCTTGACGTAATTTTTGAGCGCTATCTACGAGTACTGTGAGTGCAGCTTTTACTTCATCTTCTTTACGTGTTTTTAAGCCGCAGTCTGGATTAACCCAGAAGAGTGAACGATCGATTTGTTGTAGTGCACGGTTAATCGCTGTTGTTATTTCTTCTTCTGTCGGGATACGTGGGCTATGAATATCGTAAACACCTAGTCCGATACCAAGGTCGTAATTGATGTTTTCAAAGTCCTGAATCAAGTCTCCATGACTACGAGATGTTTCGATTGAGATTACATCGGCATCAAGTTCGTGGATTGCATGGATGATTTGACCGAACTGTGAATAGCACATATGCGTATGAATTTGCGTTTGATCCGCAACAGATGATGTTGCAAGTTTGAAACTGTGCACGGCATTGCGCAAGTAGTCTTCGTGATAGGCTTTACGAAGCGGTAAGCCTTCGCGCAATGCAGGTTCGTCTACTTGAATCACTTTAATACCCGCTGCCTCAAGAGCTAACACTTCTTCATTAATCGCCAACGCAATTTGGTTTTGTACTGTTTCACGTGGAATATCAACACGTTCAAATGACCAGTTCAAGATTGTAACTGGACCTGTCAACATACCTTTGACTGGTTTGTCTGTTAGGCTCTGTGCATAGACTGTTTCTGCAACAGTTAACGGGGCAGTCCATTTAACGTCTCCATAGATGATTGGTGGTTTAACCGCACGAGAACCGTATGATTGTACCCAGCCGAATTTTGTTACGAGGAAGCCTTGTAATTTTTCGCCAAAGAATTCCACCATGTCGTTACGTTCGAATTCACCGTGCACAAGTACGTCTAAGCCAATCTCCTCTTGAATTTCAATCCAACGTTTAATTTCATTTTTTAAGAATGTTTCATAGGCTTCATCTGAAATACGGTTGTTTTTCCAGTCTGCACGATATTTGCGTACTTCTGGCGATTGTGGGAATGAACCGATTGTTGTTGTTGGTAAGTCAGGTAAATTGAGTCTTTCTTGTTGTGCGATTTTACGTTCTGCAAATGCTGAGGCGCGTTGTGAACGTACACTGTCAAAGTCATAATCCAAGTTTTTAAAGTCCTGTTGTTGGAAACGTGCATATCGTTCTGCCAGCGCATTGAACTTCGTCGCATCCTCTTTGTTGAACAAGCGTTTTAAAGCATCTAATTCGTTTAATTTTTCAGTTGCAAAGCTCAGACCATCACGAATATCATCGTCTAATGATTCGTCGTCTAATGATACAGGTACGTGTAATAAGGATGATGAAGGATTGATATAAAGATCCTCTGTGTACTGTGTGAGTGTGTCAATTAACGCTTTTTTTGCTTCAATATCTGCAGCCCATACATTACGTCCATCAATAATACCGGCAAATAACGTTTTCGTACGGTCAAAGTCGCCATTTTGAATTTGTTCCAAGTTGTGACCACGGTCATGTACGAAGTCTAACCCTAATCCTTTTACTGGTAAGCTGCTCAAGAATTTCACATCAGCACGTTCAAAGTATGTTTGAATGATTAATTTATCACCCAGTTCTGCATCTGCAAAAGCTTCATAAGCATTTTGTGTAATGTCTTGTAGTTCTGTTCCTTGGTCTGTCGCTAAAATAGGTTCGTCCACTTGAATCAGTTCAGCGCCTGCTTGGACGAGCGATTCAAATACTTCGATATAAAGTGGCAATAACGTGCGTACTTTATCTTCAAATGATTGTTCCCCACCTTTTGATAATGCGACAAAGGTAATCGGTCCAACAATCACAGGGTGTGTGGGAATATTGAGTGATTTGGCATAGTTGAAACGTTCAAGCAACGTATTTTTGCTGACTTTTGGTGTTACATTGTTCCATTCAGGTACGATGTAGTGATAGTTCGTGTTGAACCATTTAATTAAAGCACTGGCAACATGCTCTTTGTTTCCACGTGCAATATCGAATAATAAGTCATCATTTACTTCACGTCCTTGAAAGCGCTCAGGAATAATATTGAACAGTAATGATGTATCTAAGATGTGATCGTAAAGTGAGAAGTCACCTACAGGGACACTGTCAAGTTGATGATGTTTTTGTAATAATAAGTTTTCACGATGCAAGTTTTGTAATGTGTCATCGAGTTCATCTTTGCTAATTTTACCGTTCCAGTAACCTTCAATTGCTTTTTTCCATTCACGTTTGCGTCCAAGTCTTGGGAATCCTAAGTTTGTTGTTTTAATTGTCATAATATAACCTCCTGATTATTGTTCGTAATAGATTTTGAATACGCTGCGAGTTCTAGCGAGTAATCGACCCGCTCAAATGGTGTGATAAGATACAGTCCATTGAAATAGTGATGGACGTGATCAATCAATGACTTACACAGCGATAGGCTCAGTTCATAAGTGGCTTTTTTATCATCTGCCACTGCCTCAAATTGTGCGAGTACATCTTCAGACATCTTAATGCCGGGCACCTCGTTATGTAAAAACAAGGCGTTTTTGTAGCTGGTAATCGGCATGATACCAATGAAAATGGGGACGTCTAGATGTTTGGTTGCTTCATAAATTTCTGTTATTTTCTCTTTTGTAAAAACAGGTTGTGTAATGAAATAATGCATGCCACTTTCGATTTTTGTTTCCATTTTACGGACAGCGGCTTTAATGTTTCGAACGTGTGGATCAAATCCACCTGCGATGTTAAAGTGTGTTTCTGTCTTTAGCGCATCGCCGTTCGAATTAATCCCTTTGTTAAAGCGTAATGCTAACTCTGTTAAGCCTTTTGAATTCACATCATATACATTTGTTGCACCTGGGAGATGTCCCACTTTGGCAGGATCACCGGTAATTGCCAGTATTTCGTGAATACCGAGTAACGATAAACCGAGTAAATGTGATTGTAGACCGATTAAGTTGCGATCTCGACATGTAATATGAACAAGCGGTTCGATATTGAATTGTTGCTTGATTAAACTAGCGGCGGCAATATTTGAAACTCGTACAGTGGCTAGAGAGTTGTCTGCCAATGTGACTGCATCAATTTGTGCATCGTCAAGTGCTTTAATATTATTGAAAAAACGAGTTGTATCAAGGTGTTTTGGTGTATCTAACTCGACAATAATAGTCGGGCGTTGACGTACACGTTCTGACAAGGTGAGTCGCTGAACCGCTTGTTTTTTCTTTTCTGGCTGCTTGTGAATTGGAATAACTTTCTTTTCGGTGATAGGTTTCAGTGATGCAACAGATGCTTTAATCTGTCGGATATGCTCTGGCGTTGTCCCGCAACAGCCACCGATTAGCCGTACCCCCTCTTGGATGAGCTGTTTAGCTGTATTACCAAAATATTGAGCGTTGTTGCTATATTTGAAGCTGTTATTATCGATGTCTAACAAACTGGCATTTGGATAACACGAGAGATATGCATTATTTGGCAAGGAGATATGGCTAAAGGTGTTTTTCATATGCATTGGACCATGATGACAGTTGAGACCTACGATATTCGCACCGACTGAGATGACTTGTTGTAGCGCAGCATTGATTTCCGTGCCATCTATCAAGTAGTTGGTATTGGAAGCGGTCAGCTGAGCAATGATTGGGATATCCTTAAAGCGTGCGCGTGTTGCTTTGACGACTTTAAGCAATTCTTCTAAGTCGTAGTAAGTTTCAAATAAGAGACCATCAACCCCGGCAGTGACTAAAGTATCTACTTGAATTTCTGTATGATATAAAATAGCTGAGAGTGATAAGTCTCCTTTTTTGACGCCTCGGAACCCACCGACAGTTCCGAGAATAAAGGTATCTTCGTTAGCTGCACGCTTGGCAATCGTAACAGCTGCTTCATGTATGGCTTTGACCTTATGTTCGAGTCCAAATTGTTGAAGTTTCTCAAAGTTGGCGCCATATGTGTTTGTTTGTATAATGTCTGCACCGGCTTCGATATATGAGCGATGAATATGTTCCACTTTTTTAGGTTGTGTTAAGTTGTAGGCTTCTGGACAGGTATCTAAACCTTCAGAATAGAGAATTGTGCCCATTGCGCCATCAGCCACTAGAACTTTGTGCTTGAGGGTGTTTAATAAGCGACTCATCATATACCTCCTTTAATGCGATGTCTAAATCTAAGATGAGATCATCTATATTTTCTAAGCCAACACTGATTCGAAAAAGTCCGAATGTAATGCCACGTGCTTCACGAATATGTTGAGGAATGGCTGCGTGTGACATCGTATTTGGATGTGACACAATAGTTTCAACACCGCCTAAGCTGACTGAAACGAGCGGAATAGACAATGCGTCTACAAATTGTTGTGCCTTTGTTTCATCTACTAAGCGGAAGCCAAGTACTGCACCGCCATGATGTGCTTGGCGTAAATGGGTGCTACTATTTCCTGGGTAATACACTTCCGAGACAGCAGGGTGTTGTGCAAGGAATGTATTGATTTTTTTAGCACTTTTAACGGACTGTTTGAAACGTACATCTAATGTTTTCAAATGTTGTGTTAATGTCCAACTATCATAGACAGATAATGCAGTTCCCGTTCCGTTTTGAATGAGATATAGTGCGTCTGCAATGTCATCATCATTGGTAATAACAGCACCTGCAATCACATCGCTATGTCCACTTAAGAACTTTGTGGCACTATGAATGACGATGTCGGCACCTAAGTCTAAAGGTTGTTGTCCAAGTGGTGTCATAAACGTATTATCGACAGCAACACGTATATGGTGATGTTGTGCGATGTCAATGACTGCTGGAATATTTGTAATTTTGAATAGCGGATTTGACGGTGTTTCAATATAAATTAATGCCGTATTTGGTTGGATAGCATTTTCGATATTTTTGGGGTCTTCAGCATTCACTGTTGTAAAAGTAATATTGAACTTTGCGAGAATTTGTTCTGTTAAGCGAAATGTCCCACCATATACATCATCAGGCAATATCACATGATCTCCTGCTTGTAGTGTTAGAAATACAGCCGTAATAGCAGCAATACCAGAATTAAATGCAAAACCGTGTTTGCCATTTTCAAGTTGCGCTAACTTTGTTTCGAGGTGTGTGCGGTTTGGATTGCCACTTCTTGCGTAATCATAAGGTGTTGCCCCACCCAATTGTTGTTGATGGTACGTTGACGAGTAATAAAGGGGCTGGTTCGCACTTTGATACGTGGGCTCCCGCTGGCTATCATGAATTAATTGTGTTTGTTTCGTTAAACTCATACCGTCACGTCCTCTCTTGATTGTTCTAATGCTTGAATTAAATCATTTTCAATATCTTCATAAGCTTCAACCCCGATTGATAAACGAATTAAATGTTGATCGATGCCACGTTGGTCTTTCTCTTCGTCTGGCATATCGATGTGTGTTTGTGTATAAGGAAAAGTGATAAATGTTTCAGTGCCACCGAGGCTCTCAGCAAAGCGACAAACTTTGATATGTTCGAGCAATGCACCGACTGAGTAATCAGGTTGTAACCTTAAGCTCAACATGCCTGTGCGCCCACTGTAGAGCACTTCCGCAATCCCATCGAGTGTCTGGCAACGTTTAGCTAGTCGTTGCGCATTTTCTTCTGAGCGTTCAACTCTGAGGTGTAAAGTCTTCAAGCCACGTTGTAATAAATAGCTATCGAAAGGTGAAAGTGTTGCTCCGATCATGTTGTGTAAGATATTGAGTTGTTCCGCAAGATCAGGGTCTTTGACTGTTACAACACCTGCAAGCACGTCATTATGTCCACCGATATATTTCGTCGCCGAATGTAGTACGATATCTGCACCATCTTTCAACGGTGTGGATAGGTAAGGTGTTAAAAACGTATTATCGATAATCGTCAAGATGTCGTGTTGTTTGGCAAGTATGTAATAAGGTGTCGGGTCAATCTCAATCATGAGCGGATTTGAAATGGGCTCAATAAAAAATGCGCATGTATTGTCGTTGATGTGGGCTGATACTTCTGTAAAGTCTTCAAAATGAACGTATTTGAATTTGATGTCGTATTGTTGTTCGTAAAATTGAAATAAACGAAAAGTCCCGCCGTATAAGTCATAAGAAACGAGTATTTCATCTCCTGGCTGGAAGAGATTGCAAATTAATTGAATGCTCGCCATACCACTTGCTGTTGCAAAAGTCGAGATGCCTCCTTCCAGCTTTGCAAAGGCTTCTTCAAACGTATGACGTGTGGGGTTCTTCGTTCTTGTATAATCATAGCCGGTAGATTGACCCAGCCCCTGATGTGCGTATGCAGTTGAAAGATAGATAGGGTTTGCGATTGCGCCTGTACAATCTTCAGTTAATGCAATTTGTGCCAGTTCTGTTGCTTTCATTGTGTGATAACCTCCTCAAATAAATAAAAAGCTTTCGTCCTTTATAGCCGATTAATAAATCGGAATATAAAGGACGAAAGCTTTCGCGGTACCACCTTTGTTCGTTGCTTCATCACTAAAGCAACCTCTTCCAGTACGCCACATTGTATGATGTACGTTAAGAGTATGCGTATACAGTGAGGATATATACGTGGAATTCCAGTACGTCATCTAACAACATGTTAATACTGTATCGCGATAACGGGCGAACCCGGTGATACCTCATATTGGCATCAACACTCCAAGGCCATTTTCAAACGTGCTTTCAATATCTTCTCTCAGCAAATGAAGACTCTCTGTAATCGCAGGGGACGTTCTACTTTCCTTTTTACAGTGTTTCGAATATTGTGTGTTTTGTTTTGGTAAATCACACTTTACACGAATGAGAAAAACTTGTCAACACATTTATCAGAAAATTACGATTTAATAAAAATTTAACCAGCATATTAAATGATGGGAATTCCTTGTCTATCTAGGGTGCAACCAGTAAAATAGAGTAGTCAAATTTTTTGTGAGAGTTGGTGGTAAAGGTGTCGGATATTACTTTGATGACAGGTGATGAACAAATCAAAATGCTGAACCTTGCAGAGATACGACCGAATCCTTATCAACCACGGAAAGATTTTGATGACGATAAGCTGATAGAGCTTTCACAATCGATTGTACAACATGGTGTTTTACAGCCGATCGTTGTTACAGAATCAATCCAAGGATATTATATTGTGGCAGGTGAACGACGTTATCGTGCAAGTCAAAAAGCAGGCTTAACACATATCCCAGCGATTATTAGAAAGTTGTCGGATCATGAGATGAGAGAGCTAGCAATTATCGAAAATTTGCAGAGAGAAAATCTCAATGCTGTTGAAGAAGCCGAAAGTTATCAGCAATTAATGCAGGCGCACAATATGACACAACAAGCTGTTGCTGAACGCCTTGGTAAATCACGACCGTACATTGCAAATATGTTACGTTTGTTGAAACTGCCAATATCTATTCGGCAATTAATACGAGAAGGTACACTATCAGGTGGTCATGGGCGGACATTATTAGGACTAAAAGACTCTGAAAAGATGCGTCAATACGCTGATTTAGCCGTCCGGGAGTCTTGGAGTGTTCGATATTTAGAACAACAAGTTGCGGAAGCTCAGCAAGCATCAGAAGATAAGCGACAGCAATCAACGCAACCGAAAAAACCACAACTGATACGCCAGCATGAACAACAACTCAGTGAACAGTATGGGACATCAGTAGAAATTGCTACGAAACGCAATCAAGGACAAGTAACCTTTACTTTTCATTCAGAAGCAGACTATCGACGACTGATTCAGTTGTTGAAAGGTAAATAGTAGAATCATTTGATAGAAAGGATATGATTATGCAAAAATTTGAGTCGATTATTAAAGGGATGATACAACCGTTTTTAGAGCCAGAGACATATTCAAATCTGTTAACACAACTCGTTATCGTCAGTATATATGTACTTGCGGCCTTTATTGTTACACGTATTTTAAACAAAGTGATTGCACAGTTCTTTAAAGTAAATGGTAAGACTGGCAAAATAAGCCGTTCTAAACGTTCTAAAACATTGATTACACTTATACAAAATGTTGCTGGTTACATTGTATGGTTCATTACATTGACAACCATTTTAAGCAAGTTTGGTATCAGCGTTGAGAGTATTCTAGCTGGTGCGGGAGTCGTTGGATTAGCCATTGGTTTCGGTGCGCAAACATTAGTAAAAGACGTGATTACAGGATTCTTTATTGTGTTTGAGAATCAATTTGATGTCGGTGATTATGTGAGTATTAAAAATAATGGCTCACCGATTGCAGAAGGAACTGTTAAGGCAATTGGTTTGCGTTCGACACGTATTTTATCAATTACGGGAGAGCTTTCTACCATTCCAAATGGTACAATGAGTGAAGTGACCAACTTCTCTGTGACGAACGGAGTTGCAATTATTAATATTCCTGTTTCAATTGAAGAAAATCTTGATGTTGTTGAGAAAAAGATGAATCAATTTCTTAAAAAGATTCCTCAAAAGTACGATTTATTCTTAGAGGCACCGGAAGTCTTAGGTGTTGATGAAGTCAATGGATATGAAGCAAGTATTCGTATTGCTGGAGAAACAACACCAGGTGAAAATTTCACAGGTGCGCGTATTTTACGTCGTGAACTTAAAGACTTTTTACAAGCAGAGGGGATCAAAGCCCCTGCACCAACGCTCGTTCAGTTGTATCAACAAAATAGTGAACAACAATAAGTGAAAGGTGCGTGATAAACGTGTCTGCAAAATATGGTTTAAATGATATAGTAGAGATGAAGAAACAACATGCATGTGGCACGAATCGCTTCAAAATCATTCGCATGGGTGCAGATATTCGTATCAAATGTGAAGCATGCCAGCGCAGTATCATGTTGCCACGTCAAACATTTAATAAAAAATTAAAAAGTGTACTCGAATCAGTGAGTACAAATGATAAGGAGAATGAATAATGGCTTTAACAGCGGGTATTGTAGGCTTACCTAACGTAGGGAAGTCTACGCTATTTAACGCAATTACGAAGGCAGGCGCATTAGCAGCCAACTATCCATTTGCGACAATCGATCCTAACGTAGGGATTGTAGAAGTACCAGATCAACGTTTGAATAAATTAGCAGAAATTGTTAACCCAAAGAAAACGTTGCCGACGACTTTTGAATTTACGGATATTGCAGGTATCGTAAAAGGTGCGTCAAAAGGTGAAGGTTTAGGTAACAAGTTCTTATCACACATTCGTGAAGTAGATGCGATTTGCCAAGTAGTACGTGCATTCGATGATGATAATGTGACACACGTTGCAGGTCGTGTGAATCCAATTGAAGATATTGAAGTAATCAATATGGAATTAGTATTAGCAGACCTTGAGTCAGTTGAGAAACGCTTGCCGCGAATTGAGAAAATGGCACGCCAAAAAGATAAAACGGCGATGAATGAAGTGCGTATTTTAAGCCGAATTAAAGAAGCGCTTGAAGACGGCAAGCCGGTACGTAGTCTTGAATTCAACGATGAAGATCAGAAGTATGTGAACCAAGCACATTTATTAACATCTAAGTCAATGCTATACATTGCGAACGTTGGTGAAGATGAAGTAAACGATGCAGACAATGACAAAGTACAAGCCATTCGTGAATATGCAGCGAAAGAAGACTCAGAAGTGATCGTGATTAGTGCGAAAATTGAAGAAGAAATTGCGACACTTGATGATGAAGATAAAGAAATGTTTTTAGAAGAGTTAGGCATTGAAGAGCCAGGCTTACATCGTTTAATTCGTAAAACGTATGACTTGCTTGGACTTGCGACATACTTTACAGCGGGTGTGCAAGAAGTACGTGCATGGACATTTAAAGAAGGTATGACTGCACCACAATGTGCGGGGATTATTCATACGGACTTTGAACGTGGTTTCATCCGTGCAGAAGTGACAAGTTATGACGACTTCGTAAATAACAATGGTGAACAAGGCGCGAAAGAAGCGGGTAAAATGCGCCTTGAAGGTAAGGACTATGTTATGCAAGATGGCGACGTCGTACATTTCCGCTTTAATGTATAGTCATAAAAGTGTTTATAGCAGTATCACTTAAAAAGTAAGCGTGACAATGATTTTGTCAAGTAATATTTAGTTGAGTAGATGTGCTAACTGTAAAAATAACATATGCTAGTGAAGCCCTGATTAAATGTTTTTCGACATCAATCAGGGCTTTTACTAAAGAGGATGGGAATTATCTCCCTGCCTTTCTATAAATTTAATTACTAGTCACTTTTTTCTTTAAAGTTGTAGATAAGTGAAGCAATGCCTATTACTACACAAAGTAAAATTGGTAAATATGCAATAATGTTATCGGTACGAATATAAAACTTAAACAATAAAAATGTTAGAAAGGCTACTATGAAATAAACAGGGATAAAGTTTCTACTCCAAAAAAGCGAATTTTCCATTATTATCACCTCGTTATTAATCAAAACAGCTTGCAGCCGCTCCAGTAGCTGCTCCTGAGACACCGCCAAGAACCATACCGGCTCCTGTACCGAGGGCAGGTATCACTGAGCCGGCTGCTCCACCGCCAAGTACGCCTGTACCAAGCCCGCCAGCTGTG
This sequence comes from Staphylococcus americanisciuri, assembly GCF_024814435.1. Taxonomy (GTDB): domain Bacteria; phylum Bacillota; class Bacilli; order Staphylococcales; family Staphylococcaceae; genus Staphylococcus; species Staphylococcus americanisciuri. Next base: position 126,525 of record NZ_JANUXY010000002.1, on the reverse strand, counting down.
CCTAGTGTGCATTTTGCCCAATTTGTTTTATAGAAGGTAGTTCCTTCTTCTAATTTAATAACTTGAATATCATAACCGTCAGATACTTTTTTGTAAACTAATTTCACTTTATCATCGTTTTTGTCTTGTGCTTCTACAGGGAATTTTTCAGATTTGCCATTTTCATCTGATAGTGTCAATTGCCCACTTTCATCAAGTGATCCCTTGATAGTGTCATTTAATTCAAGGTGAAACACACTTTCATTCTTTTGTGTAAGTGTGCCAGCGGCTTCGCTTGCGTCTACTTTTGGGCTTGGTATTAGAATTCCTAAAGAGAAGATTAGAATTAATCCAATCATAAAAGTTCTTGTTACCTTGCTCGCTTCGTTCTTCATTAAAAACCACTCCTTTATTTTTTGTAATAATAATGTAACATAAAAGAAAATAAAATGCAATAATCGCTTTGTGTTTACAATTATCAGCTATATTATTTTGCTTGTTAAAACTTAAAATACTTAGTTTATATTGAAGTTAACAAGCTGAATTAGCGAGACTATATCTATTCGTAGTATATTTACTATAATTATGCATCTTAATATTGAATGTTTAATTTGATAAGCAAGTATAGTGATAAGAATGCAATTAAATCAATACTAGGTAAAATATGAATGGAATTTAACAAATTATAGCCCAACAAAGCCAATACAACATCGTCTGTCATATTTAGAAGTGATATTGTATTTTTTATCCGCGACCAAAGTAATTTGGTTAAGAAGTGCGTGTTAAGTAGTATCAACTAGAAAATAAGGTCCTTATCTGTCGTGTAAAAAAATAAATGGTTGATGATTGTCAAAAGGCTAGGGGTGTGGTACAATTTTGAAATGTGAGTAATGAAAATTATTCCTTGCTTGTTGCATATGAGTAACAAGCCGCATAGACCACAAGGAGGTGCAAATATACAATGAGAAAATATGAAGTAATGTACATCGTTCGTCCTAGCATCGAGGAAGATGCACGTAAAGCAGTTGTTGAACGTTTCAACGGAATTTTAGCTTCTGACGGTTCTGAAGTATTAGAAACAAAGGACTGGGGTAAACGTCGCTTAGCTTACGAGATTGAAGATTTCAAAGATGGTTACTACTACATTGTACGTATCCAAACTGAAAACAACACAGCGACTGATGAATTCCAACGTTTAGCAAAAATCAATGACGATATCATTCGTTACATTGTTGTTCGTGAAGACGAAGAAAAGTAATAGAATCTTAATGGGGGCGTGAAGCATGATTAACAGAGTTGTATTAGTAGGTCGATTAACTAAAGATCCTGAATACAGAACGACACCCTCAGGCGTAAGTGTAGCGACTTTTACTCTCGCAGTAAATCGTACGTTTACGAATGCGCAAGGGGAACGTGAAGCAGATTTTATTAACTGTGTTGTTTTCCGTAAACAAGCTGAGAATGTTAGTAATTTCTTATTTAAAGGTAGCCTTGCAGGTGTTGATGGTCGCTTACAGTCACGCAGTTACGAAAACCAAGAAGGCCGACGCGTATATGTTACCGAAGTGGTTTGCGATAGTGTTCAATTCCTTGAGCCGAAATCAGCAAATCAACGACACGCACAAAATAGTCCGAACCCAGGAAACGACTTCCCAAGTTATGGACAAAGTTTCGGTGGACAACAGCAAGGTCAAAATTCGTCATATCAAAACAATCAGCCAGCACATAATGACAACCCATTTGCGAATGCGAATGGACCAATTGACATTAGTGATGATGATTTACCATTCTAAAATTACGAACTGAACAATAAAAATTTTGAACAGGAAGGGAGGCACACAATCATGGCAGGTGGACCAAGAAGAGGTGGTCGTCGTCGTAAAAAAGTTTGTTACTTCACAGCAAACGGTATTACACACATCGACTACAAAGACACTGAATTATTAAAACGTTTTATTTCTGAACGTGGTAAAATTTTGCCTCGTCGTGTGACAGGTACTTCAGCTAAATATCAACGTATGTTGACTACAGCTATCAAACGCGCACGTCATATGGCATTATTACCATTCGTTAAAGATGAAGCGTAAGATATATAAAGCCTCGCAACTCATTGGAGTGTGCGAGGTTTTTTTGTGTTTTCAACGTTTATTGGCAATATGAGTTGAAAATGATGGATATAACATATATTATTAATTAACCGAAATTAACAAGAAATTTGTAGGCTCTGCATCTAATAGGTGTAGAGCTAGGTTTTTATTTAGAGTATTAGGGCGTTTTGATAAATGAGATTGCAGACGGTAGCGAATCTAGCAATTTACTGTATAGCATATGATTTTTGGGCATATGCATAATAGTTACACAGCATATTGTTATTGAGTATAGAAACAAGGTATATGTAATATGGTTTTTGAAGATATTCTATATTCAAAAAATTGCGTCAAATATACTTTTACCTTCTGATATTGTTCCAGGCTTACTACTGTGAGGCTAATAACTATAGTAAATCACGAAATTATATTGAATAGAGTACGTTTTTCTATATAAAAATGGGGGGAGATAATTTATGGCATATAGTTCAGTATTAAAAAATAAGAAGTTCATTATATACTTTATAGGCGTTTTTTTATCAAATATAGGGAATGCTTTTACAGTATTTGTCTTTCCTTTGATGATTCTTAAAATCACTAATTCCCCTATACATTTAGGTATAGCCTCCGCATTAGTATTTGTTCCCTATGCATTGTTAGGGTTGCCTGCGGGTGTTTTAATAGATAAATTAGATAAGAAAAGAATCATGCAGTATGCTGATTTTTTACGTATTATTGCATATATTTCTATTCCACTTTATGATTACTTTGGAAATTTAAGTATCTATCATATGTATATTGTTTCAATTATTTCAGGAATAGCCCTTGTTTTTCATAGTATATCAGAAATTTCTATAATACCTAAAATTGTAGAAAAACAACAACTTACTGAGGCAAATAGTTATATATATGCCTCACAAAATATAGCAGAGTTTATAGGTCCAATACTTGGGGGGATTTTATATTCTTTGATAGGTTATTCGATATTAATTATTATCGATGCCTTTACCTTTGTCATCTCCATCATAAGTTTAAGCTTAATATCTATAGAATATATTAAACCGTCTAATATTAACCTTATATCTCTTAATACTATCTTAAAGGATATAAAAACTGGAATTAATTACATATTTAAAGCACCTTTAATTAAAAATATGGCTATAATATTGGTAATATCTAATTTAATAATTAGTCCATACTATCTTTATATTGTATTATTTGTCAAAGAGGTTTTAGAAAAAGATAGCAAAGCTTTAGGAGTTGTATTTGGTATAGCTTCTTTAGGCGCATTATTAGGATCTCTAACAACAAATTATTTAAGAATAAAGTTTTCATTTAAACAAATGATTATTCTTATCTTATTTATAGGCTTTATGTTTAGGATGGCAATACCATTTAGTACTAGTGTTCATTTTCTCTCTATATTTTTAGGTTTTACTTACTTCACGCAAGCTATTCTAAACATCGCAATAATAACATTAAGGCAAGAATCTACTCCTGAATATTACTTAGGTAGAGTAAATAGTGTATTTAAAACAGCAGTATTTACATCTCGACCAGCAGGTTTATTCTTAGGAGGGATATTATTAGAAAAGTGTAATTCATTTTGGGCTCTTTTTTTGAGTTCTATAGCTTGTTTTTTAATTTTTATATATGCATGTATTAGAATAAATTCTAATAAATAATTTTATGTGGTGTGAAAAAATAAAGCGCAAATTTCAAGTTTTATCCACCTATAACTATTGAGGCATTCATAAATTTTAGCTATTGAACCTGTTGTGTATTGATTAAATTATCTTTCCATAACAGGTCACTAACGCTAAGTATTGTTTAATATAACTCAAGACTTTTTAAACACTTTGCCATTTCATGATACGCTTATAATTCAAAGTCTTGCTTGGGTCGTTACTCATGTATGGTTGTATTTCCTTAATGAATGATTCTGTGACATTGGATATATCTTGTGCTTTTGGGAATAAATAGATGTATCATTTTATGTTAGCTTTCGCTTGTTCCACGTTTATATGATGAAAATGTATGTGTGAAATATATGTCCAAAATCTTCGTAAAGTGATGTAAATTCTGAACTATCATCTGATATGATTGGCTTGAAGATTTTAGATGCTTTTTCATTTAATGCATTAAAAGTTCTTTTAAATTTCTAGATACTGATGAAGCACTTTTACTATCGATGACTTTTAATATCTCAAACCGTGTTCAACAAGTGTTAAAATGAGTATGCGTCATGTGAATTCAGTCCTTTATTGATTTGGTGTGGTAACCTCAATAATAACATGAAATTCACATGGCGTTTTTCTGTTTATAGGTGGCTAAGTTGATTGTAAAATCCCCCTTTATCATTTTATTTATATATCAAAATATATGAAAAATATATCTCAACAATACACAAATTTTTTATTCACAAAATGAATTCGTTTACACTATTATATTTCTACCTGTATCTATTAAAGATGTGCTAAAGTGATAATAAATAAGATTGTATGCATTACGTATTTCAAAGATGAGGTTGAGATTAGAGAGTCAGGTTATGAATAGAACGACTGATATGGTTGAGGTACTAGGAGACGGCAGTTGACTGGAGTGAAAAATTACTTTTATAAATTTTTCATTTCTAGTCATCTTTGTTAAAGGTGATGTTTCTGTTTTGCTCCTTGAAGTGCTCCCCATTTTGCTAGAATGATGGGAGATTTATTGGCGTCTTGCTTCTTGAATACTGACAATTTGTTTCTCAGTATAAAATAATGTGATGTCTCAGCTCTGGCGATGATTGATATAAAGTGTGCGGAGCTATTAAGAGATATAAATATTATCCCTCATGTAATCATTTGTATTTCTTAACAAAGACCTAGGAGGAACAAATATGGTTCAACAAGATAACCCACAGACGTATCGAGGAGATAATAAGTTAATACTGGGAATTGTGCTCGGTGTTATCACGTTTTGGTTGTTTGCACAATCACTATTAAATGTGGTGCCAGCATTACAGAATACGTTTAAAAGCAACCTTGGAACGATTAGTATTGCAGTCAGTATTACCGCACTCTTTTCAGGTATGTTTGTTGTTGGGGCAGGTAGTCTAGCGGATAAAATTGGACGTGTCAAAACGACATATATTGGTTTGTGGCTTAGTATTATCGGGTCACTACTCATCATTTTAACAGATATACCGGCGTTATTAATTTTAGGGCGTGCCATCCAAGGATTATCCGCCGCAGCAATTATGCCATCGACACTCGCAATTATGAAGACGTATTATCGCGGTAAAGATCGACAACGTGCATTGAGCTATTGGTCTATCGGTTCATGGGGTGGATCTGGTATTGCTTCATTGTTTGGTGGTGTGATTGCAACTTATTTTGGTTGGCGTTGGATTTTCATCATTTCAATCGTAGTTGCACTTGCATCGATGGTATTGATTAAGGGTACGCCGGAGACTAAAGCAACCCATCGCTCAAATTACCGTTTTGATGTGCGTGGTCTTATTCTGTTTGTGCTGATGATGCTGAGTATTAACATTGTCATTACACAGAGTGGGACATTGGGCATTTTCTCACCAATTATTTTAAGTTTGTTGTTGCTATTTGTTGTCTCAACTTTTCTATTTATTAAAGCAGAAAAGCATCAAGATACGCCACTTATTGATTTTAAATTGTTTCAATCGACATCTTATACCGGAGCAACATTGTCTAATTTTCTATTAAATGGCGTAGCAGGCACATTGCTCGTCTCTAATACCTATGTTCAACAAGGATTAGGACTTAACGGTTCACAAGCAGGTTTTTTATCGATTACATACTTAGTTACGGTATTGGCGATGATTCGTGTGGGAGAAATGGTTTTACAACGTGTTGGTGCAAGAAAGCCAATGTTGATTGGTGCACTATTTAACATGTTAGGCATCGCTATGATTTCGTTAACTTTTTTACCAAGCACAGTGTATATGGCAGTTTGTGTGGTGGGTTATCTATTCTATGGATTTGGATTAGGTTTTTATGCGACGCCTTCAACGGATACAGCGATTGCCAACTCTCCTCAAGATAAAGCAGGTGCCGCATCGGGTATCTACAAAATGGCATCTTCACTTGGTAATGCGTTCGGAATTGCATTATCAGGCGCAGTGTATGGTGCTGTCACTGAAGCGACAAATATTCAAACAGGTTCAATGGTAGGGCTAGGACTCAATATTGTATTAGCACTACTAGCTTTCATTATTATCTTTTTAACAATTCCGGTACCAAAGAAAGCTTCTAAATAAAAGTTGTAAATAAAGAATCCCCCTATCTCTAATTAACATTTTAGAAATAGGGGGATTCTAATGTATGCGTCCGATCGTAGTTGATTTCTTGATGAGGAAGGTCTTATAGAATAGAGTGTAAGATTACAAACAAAATTGAGAGTATTTGTGATATATAGAATAAGAACTAAGTCGGGCGCTAATGGGAGAAGAATAGTATGCTTATGTTTGAAAGCTTGTCCTCATTTAATCCCAAAGTATGATTTTTATGCTAAATAACTTAGCACAGTAATACCAACAGCTTCAGCTGCGACGCGTAACGATTTTTCACTAATATCAAATTTTGGATGATGATGTGGGTAGACTTCACCATTTTCAGGTGCTGCGCCTGCATAGATAAAGGTACTTGGTATTTCTTTAGCATAATAAGCGAAGTCTTCAGATGGTGGCTGAGGCTCACAGCGCTCAATACCTTGAATAGCATCTGTTTCAGCATTTTCAATCGATGAAACAACGAATTGTGTGAATGCTGGATCGTTGTAAAGTGCTGGATAGTCATCATTATAGTCTAAGTCACAAGTAACACCAAACATCGCTTCAAGACCATTAGAGAGACGTGTGATTTCTTTTTTGATTGTTTGTTTTGTTGCGTCTGTCAAAGCGCGTACATCGCCTGCAATTTCAACACTGTCTTGAATAATGTTAAATTGTCCTTTACCATCAAATGAACCGATTGTAACCACACCTGTTTCGAAAGGATTTAAACGTCTTGAAACCACTGTTTGGAGGGCTGTGACAAAATAAGATCCTGCAACAATCGTGTCATTGGCAGTATGTGGTGACGAACCATGACCGCCTTTACCTTGGATTTTCAAGTTAAAGAAGTCACGTCCTGTTTGGACATTGCCTTCACGATAATAAATGTTTCCAACAGGCATATGACTCATAACATGGACACCTAATACGTGATCGACACCATCTAGCACACCATCTTTAATCATCGCTTGTGCGCCACCAGGTGGAACCTCTTCGGCTGGTTGATGAATAATAACTACTTTACCATTGAATTGATCTTTCATTTCAATCAAAGTTTCAGCCAAGATGAGCATATAAGCAGTATGTGCATCATGTCCACAAGCATGCATAACACCTTCATTTACAGAGGCGAAAGGCAAGCCTGTATCTTCTTTAATTGGCAAAGCGTCAAAGTCTGCACGAATAGCAATCGTTTTGCCAGGGTTGCCACTGTCGATGGTTACTTTCAAACCATTAGGTCCGATATCTGTTTCTACTGTACAATCTTTATCACGGTAAAAATTCGCAATATATTTCGGTGTTTCTTTCTCGTGGAATGATAATTCTGGATGTTGATGCAAATGACGACGGATATCGATCATACGAGATTCTTTGTTTTTTAAAGTATTAATAAGTGTTTGTAACAATGAAATATCCTCCTTTTTATGCGGCTTTTTTGAATGCTGGTACGGTAATCATAATAATGATTAATGATAACAATGCCATTACTACGTTGAGTCCAAGACCAGCCATTGCGCCGACTTGTACATTCGTTGCATTGGCTACAGCACCGTATAAGGCACCTGATAATGCGATACCGAATGCACCACCCAATGATGATGCCATTTTGTAGACTCCTGAAGCAGCACCAACTTTATCTTCCGGTGAATTTGAGATTGCCATATCTGTTGAAGGTGTTGCATAGAAACCTAAGCCTAAGCCGTAGAGCAGGTAGCCAATAATACATACGATAACGTAAAGCGTACTCGGTAAGAATGTGAGTGAAATCAATATAATACCGCACATGTTGATAAACGTACCAAGTAACATTGGTTTTTTGGCACCGACTTTTTGCAAAATTTTCTCGCCGACACGAATCATCATTAAGACAGCGAACAGATATGTGATAGAGAGCCATCCAGTTTGAGATTCATTAAAGCCTAATCCTTGTTGAACAAATGTATTTGCGACAAGTAACACCCCTGCAACGCCATTTAATAAGAAGTTGGATAATGTAGCACCAGTATATGGCTTTGATTGGAAAAGTTTAAAGTCAATTAATGGGTTAACATGTCTTTTCTCTACTTTAATAAATATAAATGTTGCGATGATAAAAACTGCGATTAATCCTAGAATTAATGGTGACATAAATCCGAATGTACCACTTTGTGTGATGATGATATTGATGCTTAACATCATGATAACAAGTAGTATAAGCCCTGGAATATCAAATTTTAATTTAACATTGCTGATAGATTTTGTTTCTGGTGTGCCTTTGATTAACACCATTGAAAGAATAGCAATAATGATTGAGATAATAAAAATCCAACGCCATCCAAAGTTTGTTGCAACGACACCACCGAATAATGAAGCTAATCCAGAACCACCCCATGAACCGATAGACCAGTAACTTAAGGCACGTTGACGTTCTTTACCTTCATAGTATGTTTTCATAATGGCAAGTGTTGACGGCATAATTGCTGCGGCAGATAATCCTTGGATGACACGCCCTAAAATTAATAGCGCCGGTATATTGGTTGAAATGATAAGTAGCGACCCGATAATGCTGAGCCACAAGCCGATATATGTCGTTTTAACACGTCCGATTCTGTCTGCTAAACTACCTGCACCTACGATGAACATCCCTGAAAAGAGTGCGGTGATGCTTACGGCAGTACTAATTGTACCTATGTTACTATTGAATGTATTTTGTAAAGTAGGTACAACATTCAATAGTGATTGTGCGAATAACCAAAATGTAATAACCCCGAGGACAATACCTAATATTAACTTATTTCCCCCGCGATACGTTTGATCATTGTGCTGTTGAACCATGTTTTGTTCCTCCTAAGCCTTGTTTAAGTAAGTTGACTTGTTTTTTTACAACTCTTACTTTAATGTAGGATGCATTTCTTCAATACCTTATTTTTATTATTTTGATATTTTATTTCTTACTTAAGAGAATAAAAAACGCATGAGGACAAAATTGTTATATCCATTTTTGTCATAAAGTGTATGACTGTTAATAAATTTAGTTAGTTGCCCTATCTGGGTTAATATATTTCTTGAATTCAATAATATGGACAGCATTTGTGAGTAATTTTAGATGATATGTTAATTTTTGTAGAACTTCTACTTCGCTAATATCTAACTTTGGATAAGAGATTCGATTCACGTATGCGATGGTTTCTTCATCCATACCATGCTGTGTATTATACTGTTGCCAAACTTTATAAAGTGCACCATGATTTTTATCTAGTATGAGGTGTTTAATCTTATACTTTCCAGGCATAACACCGTCTATATTGAGTTGATATTCTTTGTGACTATGGATGCTTAGGTGTGTATCCAACGTAAAGTATGGATTATAGTGCTCGGCATCCCAAATAACGACTTGAAAATGATGGTGTGTACCTAGAATGATGCAATTGTCATTGTGATACAGTATGCGTTTGAATAATCTATTGAAAAACATACTGGCAAAGAAAGCAGGGCGTTTGCCATCGAATTGGTGATATAGGTCAATGCCATTGAGTTGAGTGACAGCATCAGTGTGATTGTATTGCTGATGAATTTCATAGTTTAGCCAGTAACCAATCGTTTTGACTTGTTGATTCATTTCGATGAGTTGTTCAAAAATAATCCCCGCTCTAAAGTACTCTCCGTTTGTTAAGTTAGTGTCTCCTGTCAAGGTATTCCAATTTAATAATATAAATGGCAGGGGCGCATCATGATTTAATGAAAGCCAATTCATAAGCTTCTTCAGTTGTAATGTGATATGTTTTTTTGCTTGATTGTATTGATTGTTCTCTATAGAGGCAAAGTCAACGATGTCGTTTTGATTCGCATCAAAAGCAATCGCATTAATGTGTTGTCTATGCATATGCAATAACGACTGAGCAAGGTTTGCTTTTTCTGTATGGTTAATATTGACGTTGAGTACAACCGTTGTATCAGCGAAATAATACCTAAATAATGTGATAACTTTTTCAAATCTTGCACTATCAAGGCAGTTTAAATAAACGACTAACTTAAGTTGTTTGCTATCCGATACAACATTGTACATGTGTTCTAATAATCGTGATAAATCTCTGCAATATTGTTGGAAATTTGCCTGTGATTGTGGTGGATGAATTTCCATGCCTAAGCCGATATCATATGCTAATAAAAAGTTGAGACATTCATCTATTTTCATATAAGGATGTACATTTGGAATGGCTTCATCGCTTTCAATAGATTCACTAATAAGTCGACGTGTTTGTATGGGATCTTTCGTTAACACATGACCTAAACCAAGCACATTTTTTACTTCAATTAATTGTTTTCTGAAGCGTTGAACAAGTAAAGTATCTAGGTTGCCTATTTGTATTACGTGGTCATAATGTGATAGCTGTTTCATTTGATCAGTTAAAGCCACGTCAATGACTTTTTGTGCATCGGGTGATTGAATGACAGTATCCATATTCGCGTTGATGAATAACGATAAATAATATAAATAGGTATGTTGAGATATTTTTTCATTTGTTGTCAGTGATGGGTCTGAGGTGTCGTGTTGATAATGATTTCGGTACGCTGTCGGTGTAAGTTGTGTGTCTTGCTTAAAATATTTTAAGAGCATATTTGAGCTCGTGAAACCATGTTTATAAGCAATATGCGTAATGGGTTCGTTGGTGTTAATAAGGTCTGCTTTACAATGCTCTAAGCGGATATAATTGATGTAGTGATTGAAGCCAGTGCCCATTTGTTTGGTGAACAACTTAGATAAATAGGAGGGACTTAAGTGGATCATCTCTGCAACGGTATTCAATGTAATCGGCTCGGCATAATGTGTTTCAATATAGCGACATACAGTTTCTAAGCGTTGATCTTGTGCGTTCTCTTGATGATGAAGTGGCTGTTTAGTTGACAAGTAGCGTACCAAAATAAACATTAAATCCATGAGTTTTTGTTCAATATATAGGCGGTGGAATGCACCTTGTCGAATATGAACAATACCAATATTGGCAATCGCATTTACCATTTGTTTGTAAATGACTTCTTGTAAAGTTTCTTTTTCCAATACGAAATATTTATGTGCAGCATCATATATATAATTTTGTAAATAATGCACCTTGAATTGGATAGCAATATATAGTACGCCTTCATTTGGTACGAATCGATACGTTTCTCTATGATTGATTAAGAATAACTCACCAGCTTTATAGGATTGTTTTTCTTGGTTTTTCAATATCTGGATTGTGCCCTTTAATACCAAAATAATTTTTAAGCCATCATTTAATTTGATTTGTTCATCGTTCGGATGGTCAAGTTCAATAGTGTATAAATTTTTCATAGGTCACCCCTCATTGTCATTGTAAACAAATTTAATTGATTTTTATATTATTTTTATCTAACAAAACAAAGTTATCAGTATTATATATATACATACTAAAGTGGCTGTGAAAAGTTTCGGATTGTTAGGCGAAATAGATTGCACATCCACAAATGACGGTAAACGCTTACAATAATTATAGGGAGGTAATGCATGTGTTGAGTGATCGTCAAAGACAGATTGTCACGTATCTTTCTTCGCGACAAAGGTTTGTTACGATTGTAGAATTGGCCGATCAGTTTCACGTATCAGAGAGAACCATTCAATATGATTTGGCATATATTGAATCGTTTCAAGAACAATACCAATTAGAAGTTGTTAGAAATAAACACCTCGGTATTATGATTAATGATTCAGCAGTAATACAAAAGGCAGAGTATGATGCTAGGGTCGTACATTATTCCAAAGAGGAACGTAAAGATTATATTTTACTGAGATTATTTGAAGCGATACAACCAGTGAGTTCAAACATGCTTGCAGAAATGTTACATGTTTCAAGACGGACAGTTGTAGAAGATTTAAAAGCTGTTCAGAGTGAATTGGCTCATTATGAATTGCGTTTAGAATATGTCTATAATAAAGGCTTTGTAATTGAAGGAAATGAAAAAGCGTTGAGAGAAGCTTATGCCAATGTGGTACATACGTATTTTCAGCATGCAGCCCCTCATTTAGGGATTGTGAATTTTTCACAAGACGAGTTAGAGCACATTAGGAGAATTGTTGTATCAGCATTGCGTCATCAACAAGTACAACTTGTACAAGAAGCTATCGATGGCTTGATTTTCCATATTGTTATAGCTATTCATCGTGCACGTGATCAGTTTCATTTTGAAATACCTGACGCAGAGTATCAACGCTTGCAGAACACAGAGGCATTTCAGTTGGCACTAGATATGACTGAGCAATTAGAAGCGTTGTTCGATGTAGCATTTCCAGAAACGGAAGCGGCGTTTATTACGCTACATTTGTTAGGTGCAAAAGGGACAACGTTTCATGTTAAAGATGATGTTGATGAGTTGGGATGTATAATACAAACATTTATCCAGCAGGTGAGCGCACAGATGGGTGTACCATTTGTGCGTGATCACAAATTATGTACAAATTTGTTGACGCATTTGCAACCGGCGCTACATCGCATGCGTTTTGATATGATGCATACCAATCCGTTGAAGGCAGAAATTATACGTGATTATCATGATTTAATTACGGTTATTCAACAGCAAGTGAAGATTTTAGAAAGTGCCTATCAAGTTGTGTTTAATGATGATGAGCTTGCGTATTTAGCACTTCATTTTGCTTCATCTATGGAGCGTGTCAATGCTACAAAAGCAGCGCGTATTAAAGTGATTTTGTTGTGTGGTTCAGGAGTTGGGACATCTCAATTATTGAAAAGTCGTATTCAGAACATCTATCCAGAGTTAGAAATTGTAGATGCTTTTTCAATATATGATATTTCAGAGTCGTTTCTCCAATCACAAGGTATTGATTATATTATTTCGACGGTGTCTGTTGATCGATTTTCAGTACCAGTGATGACTGTAACACCATTTTTAAATAAAGCTGATCGTGCACAGATTAATCAGATGATAAATGCACATCGTGAAACAACAGTAGCACATCATCAACTAGTAGGTCCCACGCTAAAAGATGTTTTGCTAGAACGTCATGTACTTACAGGTCAATTTGCGGAAAATCGAACGGCTGCTATTCACCAGAGTGTAGGACTGTTAGTAGCATCAGGGCATGTTGATGAGCAATATGCACAAGATATTCTCACGCAATTGAATCGTTTTGGTCCGTATATGGTTATCAGTCCGCATATCGCATTGATGCATGCACACTTTGAATATGTTCAAGTGCCTGTCAGTATGGCACTCGTTCATTATCAAGAAGGTGTTGTATTCAACCACGAGCGATTTGATCCGGTAAAAGTGGTCATTGTATTGGCGACGAGTAACCCACATGTCCATCTGAATGCGCTCGGTCAGTTAAGTCAGCTTATTATGAATGAAACAGATCGGCAGCATTTGTTGGAAGGTGATCGGACAGCGATTATTCAAAGTATACAGAATGTTAGTCTTAGTCAGGAGGAAGATGCATAAATGTCAGAATTGATTCAAGCGTCACATATTCAATTGAAAGAAAGTGTGGATGATTGGGAATCTGCTATTCGCATTGCGTCACAACCGTTATATGAAGCGGGTTATTTTGAGCAAACATATATTGACGCAATGATTAACAGTGTGCATGAAATGGGACCATATATTGTTATTGCACCAGAAATTGCGATTGCACATGCAAGACCGAGTGAAGATGTTTATCAAGTAGGATTGAGTTTGTTGAAGTTAGATGAACATATCAATTTTTCAGAAACAGGTCGTTATGCGACACTGATTTTTGTATTAAGTGCGGTGGATGAAGCAGCACATTTAGAAATACTGAGAAACTTGGCCATGCGATTGAGCGATACAAAGATTGTAGAAGCACTCATGGCTGCGAAAAGTAAGGAAGCAATTAAAACATTATTAGAGGAGCGAAATTAATATGAAAATTTTAGTTGTATGCGGACACGGTTTAGGGAGTAGCTTTATGGTTGAGATGAATGTACAGGAAGCTTTAAAACAACTACAAGCACCTGCAGATATTGAGGTGGCACATAGTGACATTATGACCGCAAGCCCTGAAATGGCAGATCTATTTATTTGTGGTCGTGATTTAGAAGAAAATGCACAACGCCTCGGTGACGTCATTGTACTAGATAATATTTTGGACAAAGTAGAATTGCAAGAGAAGTTAGAAGCTCAACTTAAAGCAATGAATCAATTATAAACAAAAAGGAGTTGACGCTATGAATGCAGTATTAGAATTTTTTGTCGATGTTTTTAGTCAGCCAGCAATTCTCGTTGCTTTAATCGCGCTGATTGGGTTAGTAGTTCAGAAAAAGTCTGTCGCAGATATTACATCAGGGACGATTAAAACAATCTTAGGGTTCCTTGTATTAAGTGCGGGTGCAGGTGTTGTGACGAGTTCACTCGAGCCGTTCGGTCAAATGTTCCAAGAGGCATTTGGCGTTCAAGGAGTTGTGCCGAACAATGAAGCGATTATCTCTATTGCATTGAAAGAATATGGCACTACTGCAGCACTCATTATGATGTTTGGGATGCTTGTGAATATTTTGATTGCACGGTTCTCAAACCTTAAATATATCTTTCTCACAGGGCATCATACATTCTATATGGCAGCATTCCTAGCCATTTTACTTACAGTTGGTAATATTACTGGCACTCTGACGGTCGTCTTAGGTTCCTTGATTCTAGGGTTGATTATGGCTGTCTTACCAGCGCTCGGTCAATCAACAATGAGAAAGATTACAGGATCAGATCAAGTTGCGATTGGTCATTTTGGAACGCTCAGTTACTGGGCTGCGGGAGAAGTAGGGAAGCTTTTCGAGGGCAAATCTAAGTCTACGGAAGATATTAAGTTTCCTAAAGGATTAAGCTTCTTACGTGAAAGTACAATCAGTATTTCGTTAACGATGATTGTACTTTATATCATTGCCGCATTATTTGCTGGACCACACTATGTACATACAGAGTTGAGTGATGGCACAAACTTTATCGTTTTTTCAGTTATTCAAGGTGTAACATTTGCCGCGGGTGTCTTCATTATTTTAACGGGTGTTCGTTTAATTTTGGCAGAAATCGTACCAGCATTTAAAGGGATTTCTGAAAAACTCGTTCCAAATACAAAGCCAGCATTAGACTGCCCGATTGTCTTCCCTTATGCACAAAATGCGGTGTTGATTGGTTTCTTCGTCAGCTTTATTACAGGTGTTGCGGGTATGTTCGTCATGTTCTTGCTTGGTGGTGTAGTTATTCTACCAGGTGTTGTCCCGCACTTCTTTTTAGGTGCGACAGCTGGTGTGTTTGGGAATGCACGAGGGGGTATTAAAGGAGCTGTTGCAGGGTCAGCGTTAAATGGTTTACTGATTACTTTCTTACCATTATTGTTTATTCCGTTTATGGGTGAATTAGGCTCAGCTGCAACAACATTCTCAGATACAGATTTCTTAGCAGTCGGTATTATCGTTGGCTATATTACAAAATATTTAGGTGTCATCGGAATTGCAGCACTGCTCATTTTTGTTGGTGCATTAGCAGTTGTATTGCAAAAGCGTTCAACAAGTAAGTTAGCACAAGATAAATAAATGTTCGTCAAAAAAGCGGTAGTGTCACCCTCAATGATTTGAGTATTGACATCTACCGCTTTTAGTATGATTATTTTAAGCTGTCTTCAATTTCTTTAATTTCTGATGGTTTCAAGTCGATAATGATTTCGCCATCTTTAGTATCTTCTTTCAAAGCGTCTCTTGCTTCTTCAGAGTGATACAGTTCGGCAATGCGTTGGTATGTTTTGTTATCTTTATCTTTTGTATTAACTGCGATGATATTGATGAAAGGTTTTGTCGCATCACCTTTAGAGTCTTCAAGGAAAATAGGATCTTTCTTAGCATCTAAACCTGCTTTTGTTGCAACACCGTTATTGATAATTGAGATATCAACGTCTGATAGTGCACGTGCTGTTTGCTGTGCATCTACAGCAGTAATCTCTAAGTGTTTAGGATTATTTTTGATGTCTTTAATAGAGCTAGAAAGTCCAAAGTCATCATTGAGTTCAAGGAGTCCAGCTTTTTCAAGTAACTTCAACGCACGTGCTTGGTTTGAAATGTCATTTGGAATTGCGACTTTTGCACCATCTTTCACATCTTTAATGTCTTTCACTTTTTCAGAGTAAATGCCTAACGGTGCTAAGACGGAGGTACGGATAGGCGTAATGTCAGTCCCTTTATTCTCTTTCTTAAATGTATCTAAAAAAGCAAAGTGTTGGAAAGCATTCATATCGATGTCACCATCACTTAAAGCCTTGTTAGGGACGTTGTAGTCAGAGAATTGTTTAATCTCTAAGTCAATGTTTTCTTTCTTCGCTAATTCTTTTACTTTTTCCCAAGCTTTTGAATCATTTGAAGCAATACCAATCGTTACTTTTTTGTTGTCAGCGTTTTGACCACATGCTGCAAGTAAAAATAATGCAGCTAATAGTACAGTAATTAATTTTTTCATATTTTAAATCCCCCTAGTTTTAGTTACGTCTTACTTTTTTGGCAAGTACATTACCCAGTGATTGAATCAGTTGTACGATAATGACGAGTACGACGACTGTGATTAAGATAACAAGTGTATCAAAGCGTTGGTAACCATACACAAGCGCCATATCACCAATACCGCCACCACCAACAGCACCAGCCATGGCAGTTGCACCAATCAAGCCGATAATAGCTGTTGTGATAGATAGAATAAGTGAACCGAGTGCCTCTGGTAATAAGAAGTAGCGAATGATTTGAACAGGTGAAGCGCCCATAGCGTTTGCGGCTTCAATAATGCCATCATCGACTTCAAGTAATGAGTTTTCGACAAGCCGTGCGATGTAAGGTGCGACGTAGACTGTTAAAGGCACAATGGCTGCAGTTGTTCCAATGGATGTACCGACTAAAAGTTTTGTGAATGGCACGATTGCAATCAGTAAAATGATAAAAGGCACAGAGCGTAAAATATTAATAATAGGGTTTAGGGCATGATGAATAATCGCGTTTGGCCATATGCCATTTGTACGAGTCACGACAAGTAGAATGCCAAGTGGAACCCCGATAAGTGCACCAATGACGAGTGCAACTGTCACCATGTAGAGTGTTTGATAAAGTGCTTCTAATAATTGTGATGAATCAATGGATGAACCGAGCATCGTCTAACACCTCCTCGAATTGAATGTGTTGAGTGGTTAAGTAGCTTTGTACGGCTTGTTGTTGTGTGTGGTCACCAGTAACTTGTAACCAGAGATAGCCGACCGTATCATCTTGAATTTCTGCCATAAAGGCGTGAATAATATTGACTTTCACATGGAATTGCGTAATTAAATCGTGCACAATTTCATGTGATATTTGATTGCCTTCGATAAAGAGTCGATATACTTTTGCATTATCTTCGTATGATAGTTGTTGTACAACGTGTTGAGATGGTTCGGTATTAATAACTGTTGAGACAAAACGTTTCGCTGTTGTTGTCTTTGAATGACTGAAGACATTTTTGACAGAATCCAATTCAATCACTGAACCGTGTTCCATTACAGCAACTCGGTTACATATTTTTTGAATGACGCTCATCTCGTGTGTGATAACTAGAATGGTTACTCCCAATGTTTCATTCGTTTTTTTCAACAAGTCTAGGATGGCATCTGTTGTTGCAGGGTCGAGTGCACTCGTTGCTTCATCACATAACAATATTTTAGGGTTTGTAACAAGTGCACGTGCGATTGCGACGCGTTGTTTTTGACCACCAGATAGTTCATTTGGGTATTGTTGAGCCTTTCCATCGAGACCTACAAAAGCAAGCATTTCATTGACGCGTTTTTCAATTTCTGCTGGTTTCACTTTTCTCAGTATAAGAGGCATGGCGACGTTTTTATAAACAGTC
Source organism: Staphylococcus americanisciuri (assembly GCF_024814435.1). Lineage (GTDB taxonomy): Bacteria > Bacillota > Bacilli > Staphylococcales > Staphylococcaceae > Staphylococcus > Staphylococcus americanisciuri. The sequence continues at coordinate 108,291 of NZ_JANUXY010000002.1, read as the reverse complement.
TTTGCATTGAGGAGGTTGAAGTGCTGGAAAATCATACCGATGTCTTGTTTCACCTTGCGTAAATCTGCTTGTGTATATGTATTTAAGTGATGGTTATCCACGTATACATCACCAGAAGTTTGTTTTTCAAGCTGGTTAACGAGCCGTACTAGGGTACTTTTGCCAGCACCGCTATAACCGATTACACCGAAAATATCGCCCCGATTCACAGTGAAGCTAACGTTGTTCAATGCATGAACGGTGGAATCTTTTTTAGTAAAAGTTTTGCTGACATTCTTAAACGTAATCATAACTGCCTCCTTGAATTCCGACTTGGTTGATAATAATTGTTGGTGTTTGTTATTGTAGGTCACTTTTTATCATTAGTCAACACAATATTTAGATATTTTCAAAAAATAAAATTGTTATTGAAACCTAATATTCATGATTGCGATAAAAAAGTTTACAGCTCATCAATGTAACCTTAATTTAAAATAAAGTTACAATTATGCTATACTTTTCTAGAGTAGGAGGGGATTGATTTGACAATTGCAACACGTATTTTGAACGGGGAGATATTGACGCCGGAAGAAGCTTACACGCTATTTACTGATGAGACATTGGATACGATGACCATGGTGCATGAGGCATATCAACTGCGTAAACATTATTATGGACATAAAGTGAAGTTGAATATGATTTTGAATGCAAAGAGTGGTATTTGCTCAGAAGATTGTGGTTATTGTGGGCAATCGAGAGAGATAAAAGAGAAACAGCGTTATGCATTAATACCAGAAAATCAAATAACAGAAGGTGCAAAAGTAGCAGCAGAGAATGAGATTGGTACGTACTGTATCGTGATGAGTGGTAGAGGACCAAGTGATAAGGAAGTAGACCACATTACAGCCTCTGTTGAACGAATTAAAGCAGAACACCCACAGTTGAAGATTTGTGCATGCCTTGGCTTGGCAAATGATAAACAAGCGGCGAAGCTTAAAGCAGCAGGTGTTGACCGATACAATCACAACTTGAATACAAGTGAAAACTATCATGAGGAAGTGGTAACGACACATACATATCAAAATCGTGTAGATACGATTGAAACAATGAAGGCGCATAATATCTCGCCATGTTCAGGTGTTATCTGTGGGATGGGCGAAACAGATCAAGACATTATCGATATGGCATTTGCATTACGGAATATTGACGCAGATAGTATCCCAGTCAATTTTTTACATCCAATTAAAGGGACAAAGTTTGGAAACATGAACCAATTGACACCGATGCGTTGCTTACGTATTTTGGCGTTATTCCGTTTAATTAATCCGACGAAGGAAATCCGTATCGCAGGTGGACGTGAAGTGAATTTACGGTCACTACAAGCAACAGCATTGATGGTTGCGAATTCGATTTTTGTTGGGGACTACCTCATCACAGGTGGTCAACCTAACCAGTTGGACTACGATATGATTAAAGACTTAGGCTATGAAATTGATTATGGACATACAGACAAGGTTGTAAAAGCGAAATAAAGTTTAAAAGACTTGTGTTTAAGGTAGAGACACAGGTCTTTTTTGCGCTGTTCATAAACAAAGTAAAGTCCTTTACATAAGAGAATGTTTAATTATATTTTCCATTCAATATGTGTTTCTTACACGGATGATTGGCTTGTCTATTAATGATTGCTTGAATGTAAAGTACTAAAAAATAACGCTGGACAGTTATCATTATGTACAAAAAATAGTGACTGGGACACAATAAAATTCTGCTTTAGGGAAACTGATAAACAATGTCCCTAAAGCAGAATTTTCGGCAAAATATGGAAAGCCATTTTGCGCATCGTTCGGTTCAGATTAAACCCTCAGCCCAATCTCTACACATCTTAGTATGATAAGTGTTTAATAAGTGAGGAACTTTTCAACAAAATAAGACAAATAATTTTGTTTCTTGAGTTTGTGTTAAATACAACTTATACGCTTTTCTCCCAACATCTCACCATTCTGTCGGTTCGATATAACCACTGTATTCATCATGTTCACGGAACCATTTAATGAACTCAGGATCATTATATGCGTCACGTAATGCTTTTGCCCATTCTGTATCCTTGTCAGCTTCATTGATACTCAACATTACTTTATGTTCGTCTGGTGTTTTTTCTACAACTAAGCCATCACTGATTTTTTGACCGCTATCTGCAATGTAGTTACCATTAACGATACCGTAGTCAACGTCTTCCAATGAACGAAGCACTTGTGGTGATGCGACTTCACTAAATTTTAAGTGATATTTGTCGGGATGTACGCTGGACAGTTTAAAGTTTACACCTGTTGTTTTGTTATCCAGCTTAATCCAACCAAGACCTTCTAAAATTCTTAATGCACGTTCTTGATTGACTGGATCGTTCGGTACAGCAATCGTTTGCCCATCTCGCACGTCATCAAGTGATTGATGCTTTTTCGACCATACAGATTGTGGTGCGGTAGGTACGTCATTGTTTTTAATCATTTTAGCATCGATTTTGTCATTGATACTGTTCATATATGCTGTACTTTGGAAGACAGATGCTTGAATGTCACCGTCTTTCATGGCAGGGTTGATTTGGTCTGTTTGAGAGAAACTTTTTATTTCTACATCATACCCTTTTTTCTCTAAGATAGGCAGTATACCACCGCGGAAGATTTCTTCGTATGTACCAGGACCGAAACCGACTGTCAGTTTTTTGTCATTATCCTGGCTTGCAGTGTCATCTTTATCGCATGCTACGAGCAACACCGCAATCATCAAAATAAGACTGAACTTAAGATATTTCATGATATCACTCCTAAAACATAGTAAATTGATAAGAATTAAAAAGAATTATAGCATGTATCTGACTTTTTGAATAGTTTATTTTTAGAATATTTACGATGGGTCTATGGTTTGATACGCTAAGATGTGTCTCATGGTAAAATAAGGGAAATGGTCATAAAGGAAGTGAGTAAATGTATAAGAAGCTGTTAGTGAGTGGTATGGCAGCCTCGCTGTTAATTGTAGGCGTTGCACATAGTGCTTCTGCTGCGAAAGAATTCAAACTCAAAGAAGAGATATTTCTCCAAGGAGCCGACTTGAATGATAAACAATTAGTTGAAACGAAAGATAAGTTGGGGGTGGGTAGAGGCGTGACCACTTATCCAGTAACTAATGTAGATGTGATTCAATACACAGGTACAGAGTACGATTATATTCATTCAAGTGCGCTTATCAAGCCGAAACGCTTTGGGCATGGTGTGGATGTTGAGATTGAAACGCCAAATAATATTACACGTATCACGAAAGAACAATATATGAATGCTGCCATCACATCGGGTATACAAGATGCTACAATACGCATTGCTTCTATCGATCCAGTCACAGGTGAGGGTGCGCTTACAGGTATTTATAAGGCATATGAAGCCCAAGGTAATGCATTGAATCGTGAAGATGTTCAAAACGCACATAGTGAGATGAATGAGCTAGCACGTATTAGTGAAAGTCATGCTAGTACAAATGGCTATTCTGATGAAGCGCTAAACGAAGCAATTGCGGATATGAAGTCACAAATTGCAGAAGCAACAGCGTCTAATCAACAAATCAATGAACTAACGATTAATAATATTGTTAATCAAACATTGAATGAACGTGGTTTGAATCAAGTATTAAGTAATAATGAGATTGCGGTAATTCAAAATATCATGATGAATGTTGCGCAATCAGATGTTTTGAAGCAAGATCCAGAGTCTTTTAAACAACAAGCGAATGAATTGCGAGACAGTATTCAAAAACATGCGGGTGACAAGTTAGATGCGTTGAAAGAGCTAGATAACCCAGAAACACGTGGCTGGTTACAGAGCATATGGGATAATATTGTATCTTTAATTACGAGAATATGGCATTGGCTTGTTTCATTTGTATAATAACGAATAAAAATAATCATGAAAATGATTCAAAAGTAGGCACAGTAAGGGGGGATAAATTACACCTCGACTGACTACTCTAATAGCCGGTTAGACGCACATTTCGTGTGCACTTCTTATCCGAAATTAAGTTTTGATGGTATGACTATCGTTGGAAACCTAAATAAAAACAACACTGAAAGACTTTCGAAATTTATGAGTGTTGAACCTCAAATTAGGATATGGGATATTTTGCAAACTAAATTTAAAGCTAAAGCATTACAAGAAACAGTTTATATTGCATATGACAAAGTGAAAGCAGATAGTTGGGATAGACGTAATATGCGTGTTGAATTTAATCCGAACAAACTTTCACATGACGAAATGCTTTGGTTAAAACGTAATATAGTAAATCTCATGGAAAATGACGGTTTTACAAGATTAGATTTGGCCTTTGATTTTGAAGATGATTTAAGTGACTATTACGCAATGTCAGATAAAATTTTAAAGAAAACTGTGTTTTACGGAATTGACGGAAAGCCAGAAACTAAATATTTTGGTGTGCGTGATAGTGAACGGTTTATTAGAATTTACAACAAGAAAAAGGAACGTAAGGATAATGCAGATATAGAAATAGATTCTGAACATTTATGGCGTGTAGAAATTGAGTTAAAACGTAACATGATTGATTACTGGAATAATTGCTTTGATGATTTGTATATTTTAAAACCAGCATGGTCTATTTTAGAAAGTGTAAGAGAACAAGCAATGGTGTATATTATAATTACTATTTAGAAGGTAATAAAATTGAATATTATAGTATTCAAAATAAATTATCTAACGGAAATTCTACTTTTACTTTGTATGATATTAACGACAATTACATTTTAAAATCTGAAGCAAATAATAATGGTGATATAGTTAATGAAAGTACAGCTGTAGATAATGGTGTTACAACATATGCTATAAATAACGCTGCACTTAAGTGGGCATGTATTTTCTCTAGTTATTCAGCTTGCATTGAGGTGTCATTAGGAGCTGGTGCAGCTGGTGCCATGGTTAGCGGACCGTTTGGTGTTGCTACTGGATTCGCTGGAGGAGCTGCTTGTAGGCACATTTTCCAAACAGCTGTTGAAAAATACGGCGGGAAAGATGCAGCATGTAAATTACTCTCATAACAAATAGGTGATCTTATGGAAAATTTAAAAAAATCTTTATTATCTTTAGGTTGGTGGGATTTATTGTTTACTATCCCGATGTTTCTTTTATTTATATACTTGCCGATCTATAATTTCTTAAGTATATTATTAAATATTATTATTGTTTTCTTCTTTTCTATGGGACTAGTTTTAACAACTCATACATTATGGAGATACATGAAAGGTCAAGATAAATCTTGACCTTTCATGTCTGGTTCTATAGAAAAATCACGTTCTCTCACTAGTGTTGCATAAATGGATACTTAATATTCTGAAATGAAGTTGATTCTATTGTATTGGATTTGGATAAGTATTACTACCTCCAACCAGTATAAAGGAATTTTTTTGTACTTGAAATTAATTTACAGAAAATTCTTTGAGATAACTAAAGAATGAGAATTTTAATACGACACTAGTGGTAATGGGCACATATAATTAAATAACTTCTTAAATCCACTTTGATTATGAATGAATTCAAACGCTAATTTGAAGGTTTCGTTTGAATAATGAACGACAAAGCTTTTACCTTTACCTACATCAACACTAAAATGTTCGATATCAATCACTCCTGTTCTATTTTTTAAGAAGCGTTAACTTCACCAAGCCTTATCTAGTTCACTTTCCTATACACGATCTCATTGGACCCAACATACTAAAATCGAATGAATAAGGAGAGTGCAGTTCTCCAGTTTAAATTTCGGATTCATTGATCCTTGGGGCTGTTCGGAGTACTTCTCTCTACTACTATTTCATAAACTCTAAATACAAGCCACTAACAATTTGAGTAAATAAAAAGTAGTGAAGCTACCTACCGTCGTAGATTTCTTCACTCCTAATCCTAATATGTTTCATTTGTATAATAACGAACAAAAAGAAGTCCACACAATAATGCGGACTTCTTTTGTATTAGTTACGGATCAGGTAGTCAAATGCTGATAATGCAGCTGTTGCACCAGATCCCATTGAAATAATGATTTGTTTATAACGTTGGTCTGTACAGTCACCAGCAGCAAAAATACCTGGGATATTCGTTGCACCAAGGCGGTCAACTTCGATTTCGCCCATTCTATTGCGTTTCACTGTATCACCTAACCATTCAGTGTTTGGTGACAGACCGATTTGAACGAATACACCATCTAATTCGATATGCTTTTGTTCATTTGATTGCATATCTTCATAAGTAAGACCTGTTACACGTTCTTCACCAGTGATTTCTTTAGTTGCTGCACTTGTAATGACTGTTGTGTTTGATAATGAATTTAAACGTTCTTGAAGGACTTTGTCCGCACGCATTTCAGCACCAAACTCAAGTAGTGTAACGCTCTTACAAATACCAGCAAGGTCGATTGCAGCTTCAACACCTGAGTTACCACCACCAATAACGGCAACATTTTTGTTTTCGAATAATGGGCCATCACAGTGTGGACAGTATGCGACACCTTTGTTAGCAAGCTCTTGCTCACCTGGTACACCGAGTTGTCTCCAACGCGCACCAGTTGATACGATTAATGTTTTAGTACGGAGTGTTGCATCATTATTCAATGTAACATCGATACCGTTATCTGTTTTATTGACAGATTCTGCACGGACACCTTTCATTACATCGATATTGTATTCGTTAATGTGTGCTTCAAGATTGCCTGCAAGTGCTGTACCCGTTGTTTTCTTCACGCTAATCAAGTTTTCAATATCTTGTGTATCGTTCACTTGACCACCGATACGATCTGCAACGATACCTGTACGCAAACCTTTACGTGCAGCATAAATTGCTGAGCTTGCACTTGCTGGGCCACCGCCGATAACAAGGACATCAAAAGTGTCTTTCCCTTCAAATTCAGAAGCATCTGGACCTTGACCTAATTCGCTTAAAATATCTGTAACTGTCATACGACCGCTACCGAACTGTTCACCGTTTAAAAAGATAGACGGAACGGCCATAATATCTTCAGCTTCTTCTTTGAATGCAGCGCCATCAATCATCGTATGTGTGATGTTCGGATTCAATACACTCATAAGATTTAACGCTTGAACGACATCAGGACATTTTTGACATGTTAAGCTGATATATGTTTCGAAATTTAATGGTTGATCAATTGCTTTGATTTGATTGATTACAGATTGTTCTTCTTTTGGTGCGCGACCACTTACTTGTAGAAGGGCAAGCACAAAAGAATTAAACTCGTGACCAAGAGGAACACCGGCAAAAGTAATGCCAGTGTCTTCTCCAGGTCTATTCACACTAAAACTAGGTGAACGTTTTAAGTCTGCTTTTTCTACTGTAATGCGTGATGACATCTCTGCAACTTCATTCACAAGATCTTCCATTTTCTGAGATGTTTCACCAGATCCTGTGCTTAGTTTGAAAACAACGTCACCTTCCATCAAATCAAGAAGTTGTGCAAGTTGATTCTTTAACTCTTGATTAAGCATTAAGTACAGCCTCCTTAAATTTTACCTACTAAGTCTAAACCTGGTGTTAAAGTTTCGCTACCTTCTTCCCATTTCGCTGGGCAAACTTCACCTGGATTTTGACGTACGTATTGTGCTGCTTTGATTTTGTGTACTAATGTGCTTGCGTCACGACCGATACCGTCAGCGTTGATTTCAGCTGCTTGAACCACACCGTCAGGGTCAACGATGAATGTACCACGTTGTGCAAGACCTGATGTTTCGTCTAATACGTCGAATTGACGTGTGATTGTTTGTGATGGGTCACCAATCATAGTGTATTTTAAAGTGCTAATTGCATCTGAGTGATCGTGCCAAGCTTTGTGTACGAAGTGTGTGTCAGTTGATACTGAGAATACGTTAGTACCAAGTTCTTGTAATTTTTCGTATTGGCTTTGAACATCTTGTAATTCAGTTGGACATACAAAGGAGAAGTCTGCTGGATAGAATACAACAACGCTCCAGTTACCTTTTAAGTCTTCTTGAGTTACTTCAACGAACTCATCTTTTTGTGCGTTGTATGCTTGTGCTGTGAAATCTTCAATTTGTTTACCGATTAATGACATGTTAATTGGCCTCCTAATATATATGTTTATTATTATTAGATTAGAACTATCACAAAGCCTTCTTTGTTATAATTCCTTTTTAATAATAATTATAATCTTGAGTACTATTATGGCATGTAACGATAAAAACGTCAATTATTAAAGTGAAATAAATTGTATGGGTCTTTTATCGTGCAATGTTACGCTGTTGAATTGATATACAGCCATACAGCATGCACATGCCACCTCTACATCCATCATAGCATTGATTGTTATGAATTCTCAATTAAAGACACCTTTATTGAAAATAGGCAGTGTCAAAAGGCTTTCCAAGTATATACTCGAAAAGCCTTTGATTTTATCATTCAAATGTCACAGTAACGCTTCCGACATCTTGATAGTCAACAGTATACGTCCCTTTTTCTGCTTTGATAGGTGGGATAAATGTACCAGATGAGATGACGTCGCCTTTCTTGAGTACTTTGCCATGGCTTGCTAGTTTATGACTTAACCATTGAACAGATTTGACAGGATTGCCTAATACTTCGGATGCGACACCTGTTTTAATTTCTTCGCCATTATATTTCAATGACATTGTGACTTTGCCAAGCTGTTCGTAGTCAAGTTGTGCCACAGGTTCGCCGACAACGACAAGACCTGTCGCTGTGTTATCTGCAAGTAGGTCACCTAATGTAAAGTTTGGAAACCAGTCTTGGTAGCGTGCATCTGGTATTTCGATTGCAGGTGCAAGTTGTGAATGGTGAAGTACGTCATCAACGCTTGGATCAGCCGGTAAATCTTCAGTTATAACAAATACCAGTTCAGGTTCAATTAAGGGAGCAAACATACGATCTAATTGGACTGTGGCACCATCTTCTTTAAGTACGGTTTTAAGCAAGGTTCCATAAGCAGGCTCGTGCGTATTGGCATATGCTTGTGTTTCAGCACTTGTCATACTGACTTTATAACCTGCCACTTCAGTTTGTTTGTGTGTTTTTAATTTATCGATTAAGGCATCTTGTGTTTGATAGCCTAAGACTTCATCTACGTTGGCTTCAGGATTTAAGAAAGGGATAGGTTGTTGTGTATCATAAGCTTGAAATACTTGATCTGCTAATTGTTGTGCTTTTTGTGACATAAAGACACTCCTTTATCAGAAAATTTATATTATTATGATAAGGGTTGATTGATAAAGTTGCAAGTAAGCAAGTCGCATGCCTTTCAATTAATGATTTGCTAATATGAGAAAAAAGCACAGAGGAGTGTTATGTATGTCGGAATACGTTTATCATTTAGCAAAAAAGCATCATTCAGTTAGAAAGTTTAAATCAGAACCGTTAACACGTGAGACGGTTGGAAAATTGATTGAAGCGGGACAAATGGCATCGACATCAAGTTATTTACAAACGACAACTGTTATCGGTGTAGAAGATGAAGCGAAAAAGCTAGCGTTGAAAGAAGTGTCTGGGCAGCCTTATGTCGTGGATAACGGCTATCTGCTTGTGTTCGTGATTGATTACAATCGTCATAGCATTGTGAATGAACAACAGTCAAGTGACATGACGACAAGTTTTCAATCAGTGGAGGGTTTACTGGTAGGAACGGTGGATGCCTCATTAATGGCACAAAACATTGCTTTGACTGCTGAAGATATGGGTTACGGTATTGTTTATTTAGGGTCATTACGTAACGATGTTGAACGTGTGCGAGAAATTTTAGACTTACCTGAGTATACGTTCCCACTCTTTGGTATGGCGTTAGGTGTACCGGCAGATGATGAAAATGGTTCGCCCAAACCACGCTTACCGTTAGAGCATGTTTTTCATGTAGATACGTACAACAATGATCGTGAAACACATCGTCAACAATTAGCAGATTATGATCAAATTGTATCTGACTATTATAACGAAAGAACGCAAGGGAAACGTACTGAAACATGGTCTGAACAAGTTGCGAACTTCATGAGTAGTAAACAACGCTTAGAAATGGATCAATGGCTAAAAAATGCTGGGTTTAACAAAGAATAACAGAAAAACCGCTGATTAAGATGATGTATCTTAATCAGCGGTTTTTCTTAATGTTTAATGACTTGTTGACAATTCGTCATAGTCATTGTTGTTGAAGGTATTTTCATCTAATTGTTTTGTAAGTTTGGCTGTACCGGTACCTGCTAACATTGAGTCGTTAACGTTCAAGGCAGTACGTCCCATATCAATCAGTGGTTCAACGGAAATAAGTACCCCAGCCAGTCCGACTGGTAAGTTCAATGCTGAAAGGACAAGGATAGATGCGAATGTGGCACCACCGCCAACCCCTGCAACACCGAATGAACTAATGATAACAACGAGAATAAGTGTTGCGATGAATTGCAAGTTGATTTCAACACCAGCAACAGGTGCAACCATCACTGCAAGCATCGCTGGATAAATACCGGCACAACCATTTTGACCGATAGACAGACCAAATGAGCCTGAGAAATTTGCAATGGCTTGTGGTACACCGAGGCGATTTGTTTGTGTCTGAATGTTAAGTGGTAATGCACCAGCACTTGAGCGAGAAGTAAATGCGAATATCATAACTTCTGCCGTTTTCTTCATGTATTGGATAGGATTAATACCTAGGATAGCTAAAATAATTAGATGAATAACGTACATTGTAATGAGTGCGGCATAGGATGCAATCACAAACTTGCCAAGTGTCCAAATGGCGGCGAAGTCACTTGTTGCCATTGTGTTTAACATGATAGCTAAGATACCATAAGGCGTTAATCGTAAAACGAATGTAACGATAGCCATGACAAGTGAATAAACAGCATCGATGGCACGTTTTAAGACATGTCCATTTTCTGGTTGTTTACGTGCGACACGTAAGTATGAGAAACCGATAAACGCAGCGAAGATAACAACTGCGATTGTAGATGTGGCACGCGCTCCTGTGAAATCTAAGAATGGATTTGCAGGAAGTAGTTCTAAGATTTGGGCAGGTAATGTTGTTGCCGTTAAATCTTTAGCTGTTTCTGCAATTTCAGAACTACGTGCATTTTCAGCTTGACCTAAGTCGATACTTGAGGCATCAAGACCGAACAACATCGCATAGGCAATCCCAACAATAGCAGCAATTGCAACTGTGCCAATTAAAAACATAAAGATATAAGAACCCATTTTTGCAAACTTTTCACCAAGGTCAATCTTCGTGAATGCCGCAACGATAGATACGAAAACAAGTGGGATAACGATCATTTGTAATAAAGAGACGTATCCATTACCAATGATGCCAATCCATTCTGTCGTTTGTGTTGTAATCTTGCTGTCAGAACTGTAGATGAGTTGTACGATGACACCGAGTACAATTCCTAGCCCCAGTGCGGTAAAGACACGTGTAGAAAACTTTACGTGCTTTTTCTTCATTATCCATAAGCCTGCAAGTACAGCAATGAAGATAATTAAGTTAAGTATAGTTAGTAATGTAGACATATAGACCTTCCTTTTTAATTCCGATTTGTATAATAAGAATAATAGGAAGTGGCAGTAAAATCAAGTCCAGTATCTCAAGTGTTACTGTGGTTTAGGTGAAAAATACTGTAATTGTTCTGCAGCATATGAATCGCCTTCAATCAGTTGAGCCATAAGCTGTCCAACGATAGGCGAGAGCAGGATACCGTTACGATAATGACCAGTCGAGATATAAAGGTTTGGACGTATGGCTCCCATAATAGGAATACCATCTGGTGTGATAGGGCGAATGCCCTTCCAAGTTTTAACAATATGGTGAGTCCGGAGTGCAGGAATCATATGGAGACATTCAGTGTCTAACCAACGAAGATTGGCGTTGTTATTATGTGTACTCCAGTTGTCTATTTCGGATGTTGCGCCGATTAGGAAACGATTTGGCTTTTTCGGCACAATATAACAACCATTCATATTGAAAATAGTTTCTTGAAGTCCTGTATAATCAGATTCAATTAGCTTTACATCTCCTTTAACTGGTTGAGTTGGCAGCGTAATATTAAGTTGTTTCAGTAGTTCACCACTCCATGCACCGGCAGCAATCACTAACTCATCGGCATCAAAGGAACCTTTAGATGTAGCGATATGATAGTGTGTCTTGGTGTGCGTAATGTGCATGACTTCAGTATCTAAGTGAAGTGTGATATGTGAACGCTTAGCTGCTGATTGCAACAGTGCTTGCGTGTATAGATTGGCATTGATTTGGCCATCATCATGAATCTTGAAAGCAGCACATGATGTAAGATCGCATTGCGGGAAGCGTTGACGTAACTGTGTAGGTGTGAGTTGGTAGATTGCATGATCTTGTTGCGAAAGAAAAGCAAACTGTTTTTCAATAGCCTGAATATGTTCCTGTGTTGTTGCAACCTTAATCAAGCCATGGGTTTGTAACTCGATGTTTATCTGTGTTTCTTTCGCGAGCGCTTGTGCAGTGTTGGGCATCATTGCACGACTTGTCATTGCTAAACGATAAAGTGGCGTGTCTGCGAAAAACTCATTTTGCGCACCTAACATTCCACCTGCTGCGTAAGAGGCGTTCATACGTGGTGTAGAACAATCGATAATATGTATATGTCTATTGTGAGCACTTAACGCACGTGAGATGGATAGCCCCATGACGCCTGCTCCGATAATCACTGTTTGTAACATAAAAAACCTCCTGCATGTGAGTGTGCAGGAAGTTTGCATGTATGATTGAAGTTGAGTCGTTAGTTCCATGTGTTAATCGCATGCGTTACAGTTGATGAAATCGCATGTGAAACGACTATATTATGTTGCTTTCCTTCGATGGTATTAACCATATCAGGTTCAAAGAGTTAAGAGTCAATCTTTCTCAGCTCACTTCGAGCACCCCTAGCATAGTATTTGATTTTAGAATATGATTGGTTGAAGTTATACAAAACCTAGTGTGTAGATAGTGCCAAACTATGTGTAACATTTCTTTGTTATTTTGATATGTGACAAGATACGTTTACCTGTTATAGTCTAACAACTTCTAGGATAGCGTTGGGTTTGTATAGATTAGCCGCCAAAAAGACGTTGAAAAAAGCCTTTTTTCTCGTTGCGCTCGATAGTTTCTGTCAAAGCTTTTTGTTCTTCAATATGTGATTCGATATGTTTTTGTGTGGTATCAAGCTGTTCAGTTTGCTTTTTCTGTGCTTCAGTTAGTGCATCCATGGACGCGCTATTCGCTTTAAGTTGTGTGTCTAATTTGTTATGTAACTCAGTTAGCGCTTCTTGTTGTTGATGCACTTGCGTTATCATTTGACCTAAAATTTTACGTTCTTCGCGCATTTGGCTGAGTTCATTATGAAGCTCGTTGAATAAGTTAGACAGTTGTTGATCTGCTGGCAGTTGTTGTTCATCGTTTTTCACAATAACTTGCAAAAAGTCCTTTTCTTTTTCAAGCTCTTCAAATGCAAGGTCATAGCTGTTTGTTTGACCGACGCGTTCGGCAATTTCTTGGAATAGTGCAATATCGTCATCTTTGAAATCAGTCGCTTCACGTCCACGGTATTCCGTCTTGTCTAGATGATAACCACGTTCTTCTAGATGCTGTACAATTTTACGCACTTGTTTTTCACTTAGGCCAGATTTTTGAGCGAATTCTTTTGTTAGCATATAAATTGGATCCTTTCTTCTACAAATTTAGACGACTGTCAGTGTTCGTTCAGTGACCCGTCAGTCTTACTCGTATTAATTGTAGCGGCTTTATACGAGGATTTCAAGGGGTTAAGCATTGGGTTCTTTGCGCAAGTCCATCTTGACGAGAAGTGCATAGATGACGCGACGTGGTAGACGGTTGGCAAAGACATATTTGAGAATATAACATGACTTGACGCTCGTTCCATAGATATCCTTCGTCAAAGGGATGTTCGCTTTAATGTACAGATCTAGTGGTACAGGTTTGCCATTGCGATCGAGGGATGGTTGAATGTATGGAATCTGCGTTTGTTTTTCAAAACCGTGATGTGTTAGGAAACGTCTACGAAATGCGATGTCATCGGCTGTTTGTGCATCCACTTCAGGTGCTTCAAATGTTGATTCAAACATAAAGAAGTTAACATCTCTGCCGTGTAGCTGATTAGCTAATGCATTAATACAGGCTTCTGTTTGATTAAGTGTTTCTGACAAGTAAGACTCGTGTTCTGCAAGTAAGTATATGATAAAGCCGGCGTTTGTTGTTGCTTCATAGTGTGCTGTCGCAAAGCTCACAACCCGCTCGTCTTCAATCCCTACTAAAAATACATAGTCGTTTTGAGTTTTTTCTGTTTTGAGAGATTGAGCAAACACTGACTCATCTTCCGTCACAAGGTCGTCTAACTTTCCAATGTAAAATTCGAGTGCTGGTTCATACCATTGATCTTTGATTGATTTAATCTGAATAAATTCCATAGCCTATCACCTCTTTATAGTGGCTTTAGTATAGCATAATCAGCTAATTCTAGACATCTAGATACCTAGTAAAAAAGCACTCAGCCAGAATTTTTGACTGAGTGCTATAACGTATAGCTATTTGAACTATTCGATATTACCTTTATGCTCAGATGGATGGTGTTTAAAGTCTTGTGTTTCATAAGCGCTATTGGTTTGAGTGACTTCCTCTTGTACGGCATCATCGCGATTGACAACAATAGCGATAGAACCATTGAACACAGCACTTTTTAGTTGCTCTTTATCTTTGTCAGCAAGGTTGAAGCGTGAAAATACTGCTTCTTCTGGGTCTTCTCCAATAAAAAAGCGCAGGAATTTATCACTAATTGTGCCAGAAGTGTGTTTTTGCTTGACTTCTGAGTCATTGTAGCGGTCTGTCTGTAGTCGTTCTTTACTAATGATTGTTATTTCATGCTCTCGATATCCGTCCTGTAACAATGCATTAATTGCTTGAATCGCAGTTTCTTCGTTTGTTACTAATTTGAAATGAGTCATTTCGTAACCCTCCGTTCTGTACTATTTAGTGTCACAAATACCCTTTTTTCTGAAAAGTTAAACGCATACATTTTTATTATGCTATGTAGTGATAACTTTTGCAATGTGATGACAGTATTTAAAATAATGGACGTTTGTCAGACCAGTATTGCGAAAAACCGTCAAATTTGCTATTATCAGTTAATAATTTACATAGACTCATATAATCTGAAGAATATGGCTTTAGAAGTTTCTACCATGTCGCCCTAAACGATATGACTATGAGTAATAACTACACCTATGATACCCGACTGTTCGGCGCCGCGTACTTATTAATGCCCAACTTATGCTGTGGCATAGATGCTTAAGGCTATGTCAGTAGAGATATAATTGTATGGCTATTACTCAAACACCTGAAACGCTATTCTTTAGTTTTGGGGTTTTTTAATATCTCGAGTTATCAAGGAGGAAAAGTTTTGGATGCGTTAAAAAGAAAAGTTATTGAAGATGGTGTGGTTATTGATGAGACCATTCTTAAAGTGGATGGGTTTCTGAATCATCAGATTGACGCAGGTTTGATGTACGAGATTGGGGAAGTCTTTTATTCACAGTTTAGAGACAAAGGTATTACGAAAATTTTAACGATTGAAGCATCGGGTATTGCACCGGCAATCATGGTGGCGCATCGCTTTAATGTGCCGTGTTTGTTCGCCAAAAAAGCAAAGCCGAACACGTTGAACCAAGGTTATTATCAGACAGATGTACACTCCTTTACGAAAAATAAAACGAATTCAGTTATTGTGTCAAATGAGTTTTTGTCTGATCAAGACACGGTTTTAATTATTGATGACTTTTTAGCGAATGGTGAAGCAGCATTGGGTTTACATCATCTAGCGCAACAAGCAGGGGCTAAGACAGCCGGTGTGGGTATATTGGTAGAGAAAAGCTTTCAGCCGGGGCGTGCGCGCTTGGAGGAAGCAGGACTTACCGTATCGTCACTATGTCAAGTGGCGTCGTTGAAAGGTAACCAGGTTACATTGTTAGGAGATGGCCAAGAATGAAACGGTTTTTGTTGAGTTTACAACATTTACTAGCTATGTATGCAGGGGCTATTCTTGTGCCGATTATTGTAGCGACTAGTTTAAACTTCTCTGCAGAACAGACGGCTTATCTCGTGACAGTAGATATCTTTATGTGTGGGGTAGCGACGTTTTTACAAGTGTATAAAGGTATCGGTATTGGTCTGCCGGTCGTCTTAGGATGTACGTTTACAGCGGTTGCGCCAATGATTTTGATTGGACAAACGAAAGGCATCAATGTCTTATATGGCTCTTTATTCTTATCAGGATTGTTAGTCGTCATCATCGCACCATTTTTTGCATCTCTTGTTAAACTATTTCCGCCTGTCGTTACAGGGAGCGTTGTAACGATTATCGGTATTACTCTGATGCCCGTTGCGATGAACTATCTTGCAGGGGGTCAAGGAGCAAAAGATTATGGTGATCCTAAGCACATTGTATTAGGTGTTGTAACACTTGTGATTATTCTGCTTTTACAGCGTTTTGCACGCGGCTTTTTAAAGTCTATCGCTATTTTATTAGGTCTTGTGATAGGGACGGTGTTAGCGAGCTTTTTGGGTGTAGTAGATGTGGCTCAAGTATCTTCAGCACATTGGTTTGAACTACCGAGACCGTTTCGCTTTACTGGTTTTGCTTTTGATGTAGGTGCGACGATTGTATTTTTTATTGTCGCATTGGTAAGTTTGATTGAATCGACAGGCGTATATCATGCCTTGAGTGAGATTACAGGTAAAACATTAACGCGTAAAGACTTCCGCAAAGGTTACATGGCAGAAGGGATTGCGATTATACTAGGGTCTATTTTTAATGCATTTCCTTACACGGCATACTCTCAGAACGTTGGGCTTGTATCATTGTCAGGTGCTAAGAAAAATGATGTGATTTACGGCATGGTGACATTGTTAATTATTTGTGGTTGTATCCCAAAACTTGGTGCGCTTGCGAATATCATTCCATTATCTGTTTTAGGTGGTGCGATGTTAGCCATGTTCGGTATGGTAATGGCGTATGGTATGCGCATTTTGAACGATATTAACTTTAAGAATCAGAATAATCTCTTAATCATTGCGATTTCTGTCGGTTTAGGTGCGGGGATTACTGCAGTACCAGAGGCATTTCAAGCACTGGGTGACCAGTTTACATGGTTGACGCAAAATGGCATTGTTTTGGGTACATTATCAGCAATTGTATTAAATTTATTTTTTAATGGTCTAAACTATCAACAAAATCGAGAAAATGTGAAATAATGTAACTAACAAATTGAATGGAGGCTGTACAAAATGTGGGAAAACAAGTTCGTAAAAGAAGCACTAACATTTGATGATGTTTTATTAATTCCAGCTGAGTCGAATGTATTACCAAAAGAAGTAGATTTGAGTGTAACACTATCAGACAAGATTAAGTTGAATATTCCGATTGTATCAGCAGGAATGGACACAGTTACTGAGTCGAAAATGGCGATTGCAATGGCACGTCAAGGCGGCTTAGGTGTGATTCATAAGAACATGAGTATTGAAAATCAAGCGGATGAAGTACAAAAGGTAAAGCGCTCAGAGAATGGTGTTATTACAGATCCATTTTATTTAACACCAGATGAAAGTGTCTATGAAGCCGAAGCTTTGATGGGTAAATATCGTATCTCAGGTGTACCAATCGTTGACAGTAAAGCTTCTCGTAAACTTGTCGGTATTCTTACAAATCGTGACTTGAGATTTATTGAAGATTTCTCTATCAAAATTTCAGATGTGATGACAAAAGAAGATTTGGTTACAGCTCCAGTAGGTACGACATTGGAGGAAGCAGAACAGATCCTTCAATCACACCGTATCGAGAAATTACCATTAGTAGAAGATGGTGTATTAGAAGGTCTTATTACAATTAAAGATATTGAAAAGGTTCATGAATATCCTTACTCAGCAAAAGATGAACACGGTCGTTTGCTTGTCGCAGCAGCAATTGGTATTGCGAAAGACACAGCAATCCGTGCGCAAAAACTTGTTGAAGCAGGTGTTGATGCGCTTGTTATTGATACAGCACATGGTCATTCACAAGGCGTTATCGATCAAGTGAAACATATTAAAGAAACATATCCGGAAATCACTGTGATTGCAGGTAATGTTGCGACAGCTTCAGGTACGAAAGCATTGTTTGAAGCGGGTGCCGATGTGGTCAAAGTAGGTATTGGACCAGGCTCTATTTGTACAACTCGTGTAGTAGCAGGTGTGGGTGTGCCACAAATTACTGCGATTTATGACTGTGCGACGGAAGCACGTAAACACGGCAAAGCAATTATTGCTGATGGTGGTATTAAATTTTCAGGAGATATCGTTAAAGCATTGGCTGCAGGAGGGCATGCGGTCATGTTAGGTAGCTTATTGGCAGGTACAAAAGAAAGTCCTGGTGAAGTTGAAATGTTCCAAGGTCGCCAATATAAAGTGTACCGCGGTATGGGTTCACTAGGTGCAATGGCAAGCGGTTCAAATGACCGTTATTTCCAAGAAGACAAAACACCTAAAAAATACGTGCCAGAAGGTGTAGAAGGTCGTATCGACTATAAAGGTCCATTACAAGACACAGTTTACCAATTAATCGGTGGTGTGAAGAGTGGTATGGGCTACACAGGTTCTCACAACTTGCAACAATTACGTGATGAAGCACAATTTACAAAAATGAGTGCGGCAGGCTTAGCAGAAAGTCACCCACATGATGTTCAAATCACAAAAGAATCACCTAACTACTCATTCTAAGATTAAAGGAGTACAAACAGTATGGAAATGGCAAAAGAACAAGAAATGATTCTTGTCCTCGACTTTGGAAGTCAATACAATCAGCTTATTACGCGTCGTATTCGTGAAATGGGCGTTTACAGTGAACTGCACGATCATGAGATTTCGTTAGATGAAATTAAAAAGATGAATCCAAAAGGTATCATCTTATCTGGTGGACCGAACTCAGTATATGAAGAAGATGCATTCACAATTGACCCAGCAATTTATGACTTAGGTGTACCGGTATTAGGCATCTGTTATGGTATGCAACTGACAACGAAACTTTTAGGCGGTAAAGTAGAACGTGCAAATGAACGTGAATACGGTAAAGCCATCATTAAAGCGAAGTCAGACGAATTATTCCAGGGCTTACCTGAAGAACAAACAGTTTGGATGAGTCATTCAGACAAAGTTATCGAGATTCCAGAAGGCTTTGAAGTCATTGCGGATAGCCCAAGTACGCAATATGCGGCGATTGAAGACAAAAAACGTCGTATCTATGGCGTGCAATTCCACCCAGAAGTGCGTCATACAGAGTACGGTAATGACTTGTTAGAGAACTTTGTACGTCGTGTATGTCAATGTATAGGTCAATGGACGATGGAGAACTTTATCGATATTGAAGTTCAAAAAATTCGCGAACAAGTCGGCGACCGAAAAGTATTATGTGCGATGAGTGGTGGCGTAGACTCATCCGTTGTTGCCGTCTTATTACACAGAGCGATTGGCGATCAATTGACATGTATCTTCGTTGACCATGGTTTATTACGTAAAGGTGAAGGCGATATGGTCATGGAACAATTCGGTGAGGGCTTTAACATGAACATTATTCGTGTGAACGCCAAAGAACGATTCATGTCGAAACTTCAAGGCGTTTCAGACCCTGAGAAAAAACGTAAAATCATCGGTAACGAGTTCGTGTATGTTTTCGATGATGAAGCGTCTAAATTGGAAGGTGTCGATTTCCTAGCGCAAGGAACGTTATATACAGACGTTATTGAATCAGGAACAAAGACGGCACAAACAATCAAATCACATCATAACGTAGGTGGTTTACCGGAAGATATGGAATTCGAACTGATTGAACCAATCAACACACTTTTCAAAGATGAAGTGCGTGCGCTTGGTATCGAACTGGGTATTCCAGAACATCTTGTATGGCGTCAACCATTCCCAGGACCAGGACTTGGTATCCGTGTCCTTGGTGAGATTACGGAAGACAAATTGGAGATTGTTCGCGAATCGGATGCAATTCTACGTGAAGTGATTGGTGAAGAAGGTTTAGAACGTGAAATCTGGCAATACTTCACAGTGCTCCCAGACATTCGTTCAGTCGGTGTAATGGGTGACTACCGTACGTATGACTATACAGTTGGTGTACGTGCCGTGACATCCATTGACGGTATGACGAGTGACTTTGCACGAATTGATTGGGAAGTCTTACAAAAGATTTCAACACGTATTGTGAATGAAGTCGATCACGTAAACCGCGTGGTCTATGACATTACATCTAAGCCACCAAGTACAATTGAGTGGGAATAATGATATAACATAAATGAGAGGCTAGAAACCGCATAACAACGGTATTTCTAGCCTTTTTGTTTTCCCTTTGAATATGTTCGACTAGAGATTGATGTAGTTTGCGAACTTTTCAGCGACTTTGTCTCGTTATTTTTCGGTCACGTAAGTGTTTGATATTGTTAGAGAACTTACATTTGAGCTTTCTAAAATAAGCATAACTTTCCCATAAGTGGGAGTGTATTAACTTTAACAAAAGCTAGTAGATAATATGACTTTACAATTTTTTGAAGGTTAAAGAATGGGATTCCAAACAGTTAAAATAAGAAGTGGTTAAAAATATCTAACACTATTTAGTATGTTTTAATGTATAATATTTGCAATATCCTAAGAAAGTAAGGTTGTACAATGTCATTGTCATTTAAATCTCTTATATTTTATATGAAGTTCAAAGGTGTGAAGTTTAATTACATTGATGAAATAAAGGCCATGAGAATATTAGAATTTAAAAATTATTATTACAAGCTCAATAGTTATGTTGATAACTATCCCAAACAAATAGTTAAACATCAAAATCAGCTGGTCGAAAGATATCAAGAAGTTGATTTTAAAAATTTAGTAGATTTAGCAAGTTTAGATATGAGGTTGCGTTATATCATAATAAAATTTTGTTTGGACATTGAGCACTCGATCAAGTTAAATATTATGAGGTCAATTACATATTTAGAAAATGAAGATGGTTACAAGGTTGTACTATGTTTTTTTGATTATGTGAGACAGACGTCAACCATAAAAGATCCTTATAAAAAAATGATGAAATATTTGAGCTATGATACATATAGAAAGTTAGATTATGATAAGTATGAACAAAACACACCTATATGGTTTTTAATTGAGCACATGCAGTTTGGTGACTTGTGTTGGTTTATTGAATTTTACTATAATACGTATAAAATCGGTGAGTTTAAAGAATTGAGCAAAACGGTACGATTTGTAAAAAACATCAGAAATAAAGCTGCTCATAATACCCCTATACTAAATAATATTGTTTTGAAAAACCAAATTATTGGCAATAATAAAAGTGTGTTAATAACGCAATATGCGAAAAGTTTAGGTATTCCTAAGCGAACTTTAGATAAAAGACTTAGAAATTATAATATTCATGATATTTTAGCGATGCTTTATGTTTACGATAAAATAGTTGTGAATAAAAATATGAGAGAGCGTAGAATTGATGAGCTTAATGCCTTCATGGAATATGCTCGAAAGAATAAACATATATATGATGAACGTTTTAAGTCAGTATACACTTTTTTAGTGTGGCACTTGCTAATTATTAATCCTTACTTTATTATTGTTACTAAGGAAATAAACTATATGTTTGTAAGCCCTGCGTCATAAGATGTAGGGCTGAGTTTTTGTGTGCGTATTGCCAACTTTTTGAAATAAATTTCTCGATGAAAGGAAAAGGTTGTAAGTTCACGCATGCACGAATTGAAAGGTTTATTTAACAAGTAATGTAAATTGATAGGAAGTATGTAGCTATCAAAACACTGATATATCAAGCGTTATAAGTTAATACAAACCCAAAAACATCTGTTTCAGCGAATGGAATAATATAACATAAATAAGAGGCTAGAAACCGTATAACAACGGTATTTTTAGCCTTTTTGTATGCGCCCGGCATGGGTAATAACTTGACGGTGAAAGTCCGTTACAGGCTTGGTAGTAGGAACTGTTAGCGAAAGACAAGGGTGTCCATTGTGAAGTGGAATCTGAAGGAAGTCGGACGCAAACACTCGCACTGACGAACAGAAATATCATACAAGGCTATGTAGAATGGACGAATCTGCCTGACAAGATAAAGTCCGATATTACCCGAGTTCTATATAGTAAATGATGCAGTGACGTGAGTGGAAAGTGATTACGCTTACCCTGGGAGGTCTCATCAGCGATGGAAGTTGCATTAGGTAACTGATACTCAAGAGATGGAAGAAAAAACTAAACGTAAGATGTTACAAAAATATGGTCTTGATATAGACAGTGCGAAGAGGATTGCATATTCACGAAAGAAATATTGGCGACTCTCAAAAACGCAAGAAGTTCATCGTGCTTTAACAACAAAACAACTCTACAAGTGGGGACTAATACCTCTAGTCAAACTTGCAGAGTTGGTTTACGCAAGATATTGAGCCGCCAAGTACGGGTCTGTATGCTTGGTGCGTGAGAGGACGAATAGTCAACTAATGGCTATTCTCCTACTCGATTTCCCCTTTGAATACGTGCGACTAGAGATTGATGTTATTTTTAAACGTTTTAGTGAAGATATATTGTTGATTGACGTATTATGTCTTTGTTATATAGGCATTGGTTTAGAAAAATTGCTTACCATAAGTGGAACACCTAAAAGCATAACTGTATTTAATGAGTTCAGTAGAAAAATGAATGTATTGATTTATGTAAATAACTGGAAGACGTTGTAGAGTAAGGCAAATTTCAAAATATCTACAAATACTTTTTGTTGAAAATCATTTCTCGTTTGTGCTGATTTGTTTATGCTATAATTTTATTATAAAACTAATACTAAAGGGGATGGCGTGTATGAATGCAGGTTTGTTCGTTATCATTATTGTGTGTTGTGTACTGCTTCCGACGATTATTACGGTGACAGAGCGTAATAAGAAGGGGAAATAAGTAGAAGAAAAGTAGCGTGTGTATGCCGGTAGTAACTACGATAAGATGATAATAAATGAAGAATCTAACGGGCCAATGAGATAATTTCAAAAGGGCTCTTTTTATTTGGTGTATTAAGTAAAAAGAGAATGGAATATACATAAAATCTCTAGAAAAATGTATAATCAGGAAAGAAAAGGGTAAGTGATTAAAAAGTTATCATGACAGGTTTTATCATAGTATTTTAACCTATCTTCACCAATAAAATTTCTCCTTATATAAAGACAGAACGCCAGTAGAACCAAGAAAAAGAGGAGACTGTAAGTAACAGACCCCCTCGAGTGTATTTCTCAGAGATACACCACCATTTGTTATTATAATATTATAGAACTTCTTTCGTGCAAAGCTATAGTTAAAGTTATTCTCCTTTTACAGACTCATTACTAGTTTTCCTTAATCACGAGATCACTACGTTTTAATACCCACACGCCAGTCATTAGTGAAAGGGCTGTGAAGCCAATGGTCAATGCTAAAGAGAGATTGCCATGTATACCGAACAGTATGTTACGCATGGCGTTAACTTGATAAGTTAATGGATTGATAGACGCAACGATATTGATGTAGTGTGGTACATTTTCAGCAAGGTAGAAGGTTGGTGCTGAGAAACCTAAAGGTAACATCATCATCGCAATTATCGTATCTCTTTTTTGATAGTCATTAATATATGTCGTAATCATAATGCCGATAGATGTCCAAAACAGTAGCGAAATGATACCGATTAAAATGACGAGCACAAACTTAATAAAGCCAATCTCCAAATGAAATGGTAATGCAAGGAGATAGAGTAATAGTGATTGGACAGTGAAACCGATAGCGGGATATGTTGACATACCAATCATGTAGTAGAAAGGTTTGACGCCGCTTAAAAATTTGAGCGATAACAGCCCCCATCGCTTATCAATTGTTGTTCGATAAATTGTTTGTGTCATCTGACTAATTATTAATAAGCCTAGCACACCAATTAATGCATATGATTGGTACTGGATGTCCATATTGTAATACGTAATAGTCCCTAATGAGCCCCCAAGCCCCATCACTAAGAATAAAAAGTAAATAGTAGGTTGTACGACTTGCGTAATTAAAATGTTTTTGTTGCGCCAAAATGCTTTGAATTCAATATTGATTAAAATGGCTAGACTACCGATACCTAAGTTGCTCTTCTCTCTAAATTCTTGTACGAACATAGACATCTCCCCTTATTGTTTGATCGATAAATATGAATCGCGTAATGTTTTCTTTTCTTCACTAAAATTTTGGATTTTTCCTAATGTGGCACATGCTTGAATGACATCAGAAACGGTTTGTGCGTGACTTATGTTGAATGAGACGGTATGCGTATTTAAGACGCTATATTCATTGACGTGTTGTGCCATGACACTCTCGATATTACTAATATTAATTGGTTCGGCATAGACAACTGTATAGTTGGTAGTTTTATTGTTATTTTCGATAAAATCTGCCATGTTCCCATGATATTTTACCTTGCCGTTATCAATGTATAATACTTTGTTACAGTATTTTTCTAATAAATTAAGGTCATGTGATGATACTAGCGCAGCAGCGTTACGGTTACTTACGGATTCGCTCAGATAACGCAAAAACTGTTCTGCTGACTCTGTATCGAGTCCCGTAGTTGGTTCATCTAAAAGATAAAATGCTGGACGATGGGCAATAGCACGTGCAATTTGTACACGTTGTTGTTGACCACCAGATAATTGATCGACGCTCATATGATGTTTATCTTCTAAATTTACGATTTTCAGTGCTTCAGTTGCCAGTGACATCGCTTCTTTATTGTGATGACCGGCTAATAATGTCCCTAACATAACGTTGTCTAGTACGGTTAAATACCAATCCACGACTTGTTGTTGGGGACTAAAACCTAAAAGGCTATAAGGATGTTTCTCTGGAATATAATCATCATTTATTGCGATACTGCCAGATTGAAAAGATTGCACACCAGATATACTGTTAATCAATGTTGATTTGCCTGAACCATTAGAGCCGACTAAGGCAATAAAGTCCCCTTTTTGGATATCAAATGTAATGTCTCTAATTCCTTTGTTGTTGTCATATAGCTGTGTCACATTTTGAATAGAGATGATTGAGGAAGATTTCATATTGCATACAACTCCTTGAAGTATAATAATAAGGAATTAATATCTTGGATTTCTCCATTTAGTCCCTTATTAATAATTTCCTTGTCATCATTTTTTAATAATCCTAAGTTCTTGTTACTATAGATTTGATTTTTTTGTAAATCCTCTATACTTTCAGTTAATTTCGAATACTCGCTCGGCAGTAGTAAATAATAATAAATACAAACAAGGCTATAGATGTCATCCTTAATATATGTTGATTTTCGATTTTCATTAAAAAAACCAGGAGTTCCAACATTCATAAAAGGAGGACATTCGATATCTTGACTAAAAGAAAACTCTAAATCTATTATATGGATGTTTTGTGAAAGGTCTATTATTATATTTCCCATAGATAAATCATTTATTATGAAACCCATCTTGTGGATGGAGTTAACTTTTTCTGTTATTTGAATCATTATTGATAGAATTTCAAGTCTGTTAAAATCTGATTGTAGACAATAATTTTCCAGGGTGGATCCTTCTATAAAGTCTTCTATGATATAAAAATGGTTACCTATATAAAAATAATCATGGAGTGATGGTACATGTGTTAAACAATTTAATTTGCTTAGTATAAAAGCTTCCCAGATAACTCGGTCAGTACCATCAATACCGCTGTCTTCAATTTCGCCTAAAGGTTTACCTTCTTTCATAATTTTTATTTTTTTATCTTTTAAGTCGAAGACTTTATATGTAGAGCCTTTTCCTCTTACACTTAATACTTCAAGTATTATTAAGTGTTTGGGTAATATAGAGTATCTAGGCACTTGATAATCAAAAATCAAACTTTGAAAATCAGGTGGGACAATTCTTTCTCGAGTATCTTTAAAAAGCTTCCCATTTGATAGTTGAATAGTATTAGATTCATTACTTATGAATAAACCATATCTATAATATACGACACCACTATTTCTATATTGGAAGTCTGAAGGGATAAGAGGGCTATTATAACCTTTCGTAATTAAATGAAGATCAAACAATGTTTTATTTAATATTTTATTATCTTCTGGATATATAGTTATTAACTTACCGATTTGACTTTGACCATAGATTCCGCTGTTTTGTAATTCAAGCTTATTTAAAGAACTGACAACTTTAAAATTCAATTTGCTTTTTACTAAATAAGGCAAGGATATATTTAATAAAATGTGTGCATTATTTATGCTACCAGATATATGGATTTTAAAACCATGATTTTTCATTTTTTTCTGATCAAAAAATGAACAGTAAGACCAATGGTTATTTTGTTCTATATCCACACTGTTTCTTTTTAAAATACTATTATAACTCTTTTGTAACGTTTTTTTGTTCTTGTATATAATAACCACCCCATTTCTTTAAAATATAATAAAATTCAAAGTTGAGTTATTTTTTTAGATATTAAATCCTTCATTGTAAATTTCAAAATCATTATATAAAGCTAATATATATAGTCCGTGAGCATATACTTTTATAAAAGGGCTAGGTTGTATACCTGATTCTTGAAATATTAGAGCTAGTTGGGAAATGCAGTATCGTCTTGATTGTTTTTCTAGAAAAGATGAATTAACAAACTTATAAAATACTTTCCATTTCTCAGGCGTAGATAGTTCATTATTTTTGTAAACATTTATAAACTGATATAGCTCTCTTTCTAAATTTTTGCTTATTTTACGTTTGAATAAATGGCTTTTATTCATTTAAAATTTCCTCCAGTATTTTATTGTTTAAATCAAAAAGCATACTAATGTTTTTGGGATAATGTTCATAGTTGAAATATGTTATTAGTTTAAACTTTGCCCCCTTTATCAATTTAAGATTATTTTTGAAATTGTATATCTGTTGCAAAGGACAGTTTTGATCTTTAAAACCATGTATTATAGTTAAAGAATGTTGTAATTTGTTATTTTTTATTAAAAATTGAGGATTTACATTGTCAATATACTTATTAGAGAATAATTCTCTCATTAACTTAATAGAATTAGAAAAAAGTAATTGGTACTTAATATCTGTAAATGGAGAAATACATAAGATTTTTTTTAAATTGATATCTTTGTAAAATCCAATCAAAGAGCATAGATATGCACCATAACTATTCCCGATCAAAAAGATAGAACTACCAGGATAAATGTTGTTTAAATACTTTAGAAAACTAATAATTTGGTTGTAGTCAACAATACCAGCTTGTTTATAAATTCTTTCTTTATAATGATGTTGGTATCCTGTACTTCCATAAGTGTTTAGTTTAAAAACTCTAAAGTTTTGTTTCAGTAGTTTATTTGATAAAAGACAATATGAAAAGTCGAAGTGGAAATAAGGACCTCCATGTAAAAAGACAGCAATATTCTCTCCAGGGTTGTTTGGTGAATATTCCAAGTATTTTAGTTGTGTTTCTTCATCTGTGACGTGTTGAACTGTGTAGTATTTATTACTATTTAACAGAGCATTTATATTTTTCTCAAAATCAGATATATTAAAAAAATGCAGTGATGGTTGATGATAGGGCGTACTGAGGTGAACATATATATAGTTGTCATCAAAAGCCACAGCTTTATGTATTTTCATATTTTTGAAATTAAAAACATGAAGAATTCTATTATTTTTTTTAATACACAATTTAGTGTAGCTTCCGTAATTTTCAACCAGTACAAATGAATCGGTATCTTTTTTTTTCGTATTATGTTTTATTGTAGTTATAATTGAGTTGATTGCTTCACAACTAATATAAGTATTTACATTAATTGAATTGCTTAAAGAATCATACTCAAATATCTTTTTGTATAAATCGTTTATATAGTACACTTTTTTATGAGTATTGTATTCTATTATATATAAATCCTCCTCTATAAGTAGAGTATCTATAAATAAACATCCACTACTGATTTCTACCGTGTAATTTTTTTTGTTGTTAATTTGAAATACATTAATTTCATCGTTAGAGACCATAACTATAAAGTTATGACCAATAGAATAAACATCGTTAATTAATTTTTTTGAATAAAACTGCAATTTTGAAGAGGAATTTCTAGTGATAGTAATCAAACCGTTATAACTAATAGTGATTAGAGAATCGGTATTTTTACAATAAGAAAAGCATTGTATACATTTTTGAATTAAGATAATAAACACCTACTTTATAAAGAAGTATCAATCCTACGTTTTATAGGATTGATACTATATTTTGATGAATTTTACACAGAACCTGAAGAACATCTCTTACTATGAGCTCCTGACAGTGCTCCTACAGCTAATTGCTCATTAATTCCCAAGCCATTTAAATCATTAAGATTTCTTGATAAAATAGATGCTTTTTCAGAACTTGATAGGTCGTATTGATCCAAAACACTTTCTGGGTTATCAAAAAAAGCGCCGATAAGTTCCCAATCTCCTTGTAAATCATCAATAAAACGTTTTAAATTCTTACTCATAAAATCACTACCCCTTTGCTATTAAGATATTTATAATTTAACAAAATTTTCAGACTATTGCAATACTTTAATTGTAAAAATTATATTTTCGAGAATTTTAACTTTTAAGATGATAAAACATATCATTATTAGTTTAACGAAGGTATTAAATTAGGCTTGCCTAAAAATATATCGATTATATTTAAATATGGCGCTATACTACAGGAGAAAAAGAGAAAGGTGGATTTATGTCATACGATCAAAATGTTCATAATTCACATAACCACGATCGAAAACATGCGTACATGTTTTGTCATCTATCAATACATCAAGATTGTTTTGATCGCTTTCACAAGCATTGGTTAAATAAATTTGATCAAGATATACGTCTTTGTCGTCAGGCATATACATCAGTCTCATATGTAGCTTGACACCCGACTTTGTAGACCTAAATTCTGCCTATTGATGTTTGTTTAGACTCAATGGGAGTGTGTGCTAGAATTAATGATTGTCAATGGTGTTAAGGTCTTACGTTGATGTTCATAGCTATGATATCGATGTATCTGATTGACTAAGTCATTGAAAATGAGCTGGAATACATCTGTGGTACCTTTGATAATTTTCTGTCTAGTTGTGAAAAACTAATAGATGAAAGACTAAGTGCTGTCTGGAGTTCTTCAGAAAACAAACTGTCACTCATTGCACGTAAACTTTCAGATTCCTATAACTGTGAAAACAACAGTAATTTAATAAACAACACGTATTTAACTTCTTTGTGTAGCGGTCTATACCAGACGTTTTCACGAAATGGTTAACTTTTTCAAAATTTATAGGTGAAAGCCATTGTCCAAATGATGATTTACTAGTAAAAGTATCCATAATGTGTTTTCCTTTGTATTGGATTTGGATAAGTATTACTACCTCCAACCAGTATAAAGGAATTTTTTTGTACTTGAAATTAATTTACAGAAAATTCTTTGAGATAACTAAAGGATAAACATTTTAATGCGACACTAGTGGTATCTGACACAAGTCAGGCAGGTGAGCGAATTACCGGAATCATCTGTTCCAGCAGTTGAGACTCAAAATAGTAAGACCGAGACGTTACAAACAGATAAATGGGTGGAGCCGCTACTGAACGAAATGAAGGAGAAACGCATTTAGAAGCAACATCAAATACATATTTAACACAACCACAAACATTTGAAGCTGACGAAGAAAACTTTTCATATGATACGTCCAAAGACCCGAATTATGATCGAGACGGCGATTTAATGGATACACGTAAGATGTTAACTGGAGAAGCGGTAAAATCGAATACAGCCTTCGTATATACAGATAATGCAAATTATGACGGCGAAATAGAAAGCTTGAAAGATGGCGATAATGAATCGTATGGTAGATTTAAAATTAAAGCGATGCATGTTCGTGATAAGTATTAAGAAATCTCTTATAGAAGGTATGATATGGGGATTATTGAACTTGAGCCCAATGAAAAGGGTAGTTGATAGGTGATTTAATCAAGCCGTATGTGATTAAGCCATTTGATAAAAGTATGCTAGGTAAGAAGGTATACAGCCAAGGTTATCCAATAGAGAAAAATGAGAAAACTAAAAATCAATGGTATGCGGATGGGACGTTAATTCAAGTGCAAGATCAAGGCACGATAGAATATTCTATGCATAATTCTGAAGGACAATCAGGTGAACCGGTCTTTTTAGATAAGACAGAAGCAATTATTGCGGTACATACATATGGTTTGCGTGGCAATGATTATGGTACGTTAGGAACGCTGATTACACCTGAGTTACACGCATGGATTAACAGTTTCTTAGAGAAAGAGCCACCAGTTGAATCAAACCAAACAGAATCTCAAGATGAAGGGGGTGTAGCACCGCCTGAAAGGGACGAAGAAGCAACGTAATCAGAAAACAATATGAACCCTTCTGGAAATCAAGAAGCATAATAAACTGAAGTTGTTGTAAAACTGTCAGAAAACCAAGACCATACGAAGCCAGATGATAAAGTGATGCCAAATAAAATGCATCATCTAAAGACCAAAATATGGCGCAACAAACGACAGATAGAGAAGTGGCCGTTGATACGGAGACATCACCAAATGTATCAAAGAAAGTGATGTTACAAAAGCCAAGTGAGTTGATAACGACAACAGCTGTTACAGATGTGCATGTAAAATCTATGACGACCGTATCAATGTCGAATATGAAACAATGATGCAAGCGAAAGCCAGTCGTTCTAGTCAGCGTTCAGTGTCTAACAATATGTCAAAAGCAAGTAAGTCAGACACACAGCCATTAACGCAACCAGGGCGCATATCGAAAAATGCATCACTAGTCATTGGCTTACTTTTAGCAATGGTGGGTACCATCATATTAGTAACTAGAAAGAAATTTTAAGAATAAGTAAAATAATCATCAAAGGCTAGAATTCTCTAATAATCAAGGGGAATTCTGGCTTTTTTATATCTGATGGCGTCTAAAAGGGGAATTTCGAATATACGCTGATAATTAGTAGTTTGAGTCTTTTTGGAACTGTGGTATTCTTATAACAATAAATTTTGTGATGAGACAAACTTTTTATTATTTTGAAAGGAATACATATGAAACACACAGTCAGAGAGATACCTAAAATAGAGTTACATTGTCACTTAGATGGATCGGTGAGTCGGTCTTATTTACGTGCACAAGCCAAAGCACAAAATATAAGTATTGATATAGAGAAGACGTCGGTAGATACCCAATGCCAAAGTTTGGACGAGTATTTAGAGAGCTTTGATGAAATACTCAAAGTCATGCAGACGGAGAAAAGTTTGATAGATAGTGTAATAGACGTTGTTTCCCAAGTCCATCATGATGGGGTTAAGTATATCGAATTACGCTTTGCGCCGAAGCTGCATTTGGACAAGGGCTTGTCGATGTTAGAAGTTATGAATGCGACAGTGCAAGGTGCAATGCAAGCTGAAGCTACATATCCAGTTGTTGTGCGTTTGTTAGTTTGCGGAATGAAACATCATAGCAATGAGGAAAATATAGAAGTTTTTCAACATATTCATACACATCCGTCATTACAAAAATATATCGTCGGTGTTGATTTAGCAGGTGGAGAGGAAGATGAGGCGATGTCCACATTTGCGGAATGTATTGCGTATGCGAAAGCACATCAGCTGAACTTAACCCTACACGCTGGAGAATGTGGCTGTAATAAAAATGTATACGATGCGATTAAGTTAGGTGCGCAACGTATTGGACATGGTGTATCTGCTTTGAAAGATATGCGGTTATTAGAAACGCTCAAAAACGAAGAAGTGTTATTGGAAATTTGTCCTTGTAGTAACCTTCAAACGAAAGCAGTCCAACACATTGCTGAAATCGATATTCCATTATTGAAAAAGTTAGACGTCCCATTTTTAATCAACACAGACAATAGAGGGGTTACGCAAACGAATTTGGTTCAAGAGTATTTGTTGTTGCTAGACAATCAGCTGTTAACACTTGATGATATACCAATCATTAATAAGAAAGCATTAAAATATGCGTTTGTCGAACCAGAAGTTAAATCACAATTGAGGAAAGCATATTTTAATGGATAAAATCAGGGGGCATGTGCCCTCTTTTTGTTTATTATGGTAAAATTGGTAAACGCAATATTTAGAAAATTTAAAAAGAGGGTGTATTAATTATATGTTTAAAGCAGCAATTGCAGAAGAATTAACAACGATATTACAAGAACAGATGCGTTATGACGAGGTATACAATTTGATTGAGCGACCAGCCAATGCGAATCATGGAGATTATGCGTTTCCGACGTTTCGGCTTGCTAAAATATACAAGCAACCGCCACAAGTGATTGCGGAGAACCTTAAAGGAGACTTCACACATCCATATGTGTCACATGTGGAAGTAGTAAATGGCTTTTTGAACTTCTTTTTGGACAAGGATAAAAGCGGGCAACAAATCGTGGAATATTTATTACAAGGAGATGCCAACAGTACACAATTATTAAAGGACGAAACGTTTGTGATTGATTATTCTAGTCCGAATATTGCTAAGCCGTTTTCGATGGGACATTTAAGAGCAACGGTTGTAGGGGATAGTCTTGCAAGGATATTTGAAGCAAATGGTGCAGAAGTAGTGAGAATTAATCATTTA
Organism: Staphylococcus americanisciuri; assembly: GCF_024814435.1. Classification (GTDB taxonomy): domain Bacteria; phylum Bacillota; class Bacilli; order Staphylococcales; family Staphylococcaceae; genus Staphylococcus; species Staphylococcus americanisciuri. The sequence continues at coordinate 75,501 of NZ_JANUXY010000002.1, read as the reverse complement.
GGTGACTGGGGAACACAGTTTGGTAAGTTAATTGTTGCCTATCAAAAATGGGGGGATGCCCAAACTGTTGAGAAAAATCCAATTATTGAGTTGTTCCATTTATATACTAAGTTTCATGAAGTGAGTGAAACGGAGCCAACATTAGAAGATGAAGCGAGAGAAGCATTTAAAGCGCTTGAAAATGGCGATTCAGAGTATCTCGCATTATGGCAATGGTTCCGTGATGTTTCTTTGGAGGCGTTTAATCATTTGTATGAGCAATTGGGTATTCAATTCGATGCGATTCAAGGAGAGTCTTTTTATAATGATAAGCTTGATAACACGGTGAAGCTGTTGGCTGATAAAAAACTTATCAAGCAAGATGAAGGTGCAACGATTGTAGAGATGAAAGATTTGCCACCTGCTTTAATTAAAAAGCGTGATGGCGCATCGTTGTACATGACTAGAGATTTAGCGGCTGTGTTGTATCGTCAAAAAACATATCAGCCAACGCGTATATTTTATGTTGTTGGGCAAGAGCAAACGGTACATTTCCAGCAATTACGTCAATTATCACAATTATTACAACTTAATCTAAGTATCGAACATATTCCATTTGGATTGATTTTGAAGGATGGTAAAAAGATGTCAACGCGCCAAGGTAAGGTGGTATTGCTTGAAGATATGTTGGCAGAAGTAGAGGCGGCGGTGTATGAAACATTAACTGAGAAAAATTCAAACATCGAGGACAAACAGGCCACTGCCAAACAAATTGCGATTGCGTCTGTAAAGTTTCAAGATTTGAAGCATGATCGGACGAATAGCTATGACTTGAATATTAATGAAATGTTGTCATTTGAAGGGGATACGGCATTATACGTGATGTACACATATGCAAGAATTCAATCAATTTTAAGAAAAAGTGTGCACGGAATGACGGGAGCATTTCAATTCGATGAGACGATGTGGTCGATTTTGAATCATTTAAAAGCGTATGAAGAAGTTTTGGAGGTTGCGGCAACTCATTATACGCCGTCTTCGATATGTAGGTATGTGTTACAACTTTGTCGGTTGTTCAATAATTATTATGGTGTCACACGTATACTTAATAGCACCAATGAACAATCAAAAGTAACCTTACTTCATTTAGTTGCCGATAAGATTGAAGTGGCTATGGCGTTATTAGGTATTTCGTTGGTTGAAGAAATATAATTTAAATATTATTTTGAGAAAACATTATGCGCATGAAAGGTTATGAAGTGATAAAAATAAGAAATAACGCTGAAAAGCTGATAAACAATATCTTCAATCTTGCATGGTAAGGAAGAGGATTTAATGCGTTACAAAGATTTTTTGTGATCATTTAATGAAGTCGTTGCTTGGTTAGATAATGAATGACAATAATAAAATGTCTACTAAAAAGCTAGAGCATCTATTGTGACGTTCTAGCTTTTCTCGTTATTTTCAGCTTGCAAGATGATGGTTACGTTGTCAAACCGTATTAAACGTATGACATTTTTCCTTACCATGAAGTTCGGTCATTTTGATTGTTGTAAAGCATTACATCATATATTTTGTCCTGAATGGTTAGTAAAACGCCAGTCATATTACATGCCATTTTCATCTATTTTACTGTGGTTTTATTGGGTGATTTGAAAAGTCGAGGCTCGCAGTATTAGTTTAAATTGATACCTTATTGAAACAGACTACTTCAAAAAGTATGCAAGTTGTGTTACAGTAAGCCGTGGACTAAATGACTGAACTGTATCGTCACATTAATGTGCGTGCAATAAAAAGAGATGAATACGTAATATGATTTGACGTGCAAACGCCCAAAAAAAGAGAGGCGTTTTCATTTTGTAGTAGGAGGAATATATGATGAAGATGTTAGTGACGTTTATCGTGACATCACTACTAAGCTTTGTAGGCTTTTCAATCGCTGGATTTGTGGCAAGTGATATGGAGTGGTTACAAATCGCAATGATGTCTTTACTTGTAGGTTTGTTAATGACTTGGACTTTTAATCCGATTGCCCCATTTAACTTTAAGAAACAGCATTAGTAGCTAGTCACCTGTGATTTAGGTGGCTTTTTTTGTTGTGTCTAAGGTATGCTAGCGTCATAGGATGATGACTGAAATGGAAGTGATGACATGATTGGTATTAGTGCATGTTTGATAGGGCAAGCCGTTCGCTATGATGGTGGGCATAAGCAACAAGCTGCGTTAAAGCGGTTGATTGATCGGGGTGAAGCAATTGCGATTTGTCCGGAAGTGCTGGGGGGATTGTCTGTCCCACGCGAACCCTCGGAACTGATAAAGGGTGATGGCATGTCTGTGTGGAGTGGACAAAATGAAGTGCAGACGCAATTAGGTACAGATGTAACACAAGCGTTCAAGCAAGGCGCACAAGAAGCTTTACATATTTTGCAGCAATACAACATTGATACAGTTATTTTAAAAGATGGCAGTCCGTCATGTGGGAGTGCAAAAATATATAACGGTCAATTCAATGGGACTCAAATACAAGGTGTCGGTGTGACGACAGCTTTATTACAACAACATGGTATACGTGTTTATAACGAGTACAACTGGCAAACGATATATGAGTAAATAGGAGTAGAGGGGGTGTGCTGTTTATTGATTTCTTGGCACACAAATTAACTATCCCCCTACTCCTTAATCTTAAAAAGCTTCCATCTGTGTGTAAGATATTTAGGAAACTTTATATAAAGACTTAGTTATCTCTTCAAAATTTGGGTTATTTATGAATAGATTAAGGTTCTTTAATGTATATATTCCCTGTTCTCCTAAATATTCAGTCCTGTCGTTTATTTCACTGATTGTAACTTTTATCTCATTTAAATAAAGATGAGAATTTTGATGTCATTAAATAAATAGTATAAATGCATTAGCCCAATTAAAACCCCAGAGGCATGGTAGGAACAATCGGGATACTGTTTTATTTTTAATACGTTGGATATAGCTATTTTTACAAATGAATTTGCATTTTCAAAGGCATAACTACTAGAGAGATTTTTGCTGTATCTTCTAGATAGTCTTTTTTATAACGCTTAATATTATTAACTTTCTTTGCTGACATAATACTCATTTCCCTTTAAAAAATTTATTGTGTATTCAGATAATTTAGAATACAATGCCGATATATAGTTTAAGAATAAAAAAGTCAAGGGTGAATTTTATGGAGAGGTTAACAAATAATTTTAAAAGCTTATACTATAGTCAATTATTTTCTAACATTGGCGATACTTTATATATCGTAGCGTTAATTGCTTATGTATATAAAGTTACAGGTGAAGCAAGGTATTCAGCGTTAATACCGATATGTGTGACTATATTTTTATTTCTCAGTGGTTTTGTATCAAGTTATGTATACTCAAAGTATAGTGAATTGAATACTTTACGTATTGCACAAGTTACTAAAACAATTGCCATGATTCTTATTACTGTGTGTGTTTACGCTAATATTAATATTGCAATTTTGTTTGCTTTTATCTGTGCTAATTCCTTTTTAGATGGTCTAATAAATCCAGTTAAAAATTCATTAATCCCTATCATAGAGGATGTTCAAAATATTATGATTGCGAATTCAAAAATGAATGTTATGGCTAATACCGTACAAGTTATATCTTGGGCTATAGGAGGTGCTTTATTATCTTTAGTCGGACATTATAATGTAATACTAATAACAATTTTAACTTATATAGTATCTGTGTACTTTATTTCAAAAATAGATATTGATAAAAGGCCAACAAACAATAATTTTAATATTCTAGAAGAATTTGTCGATATGATTCGCTTTAATAGGGGGAATATCAGCAGTAGATATATCAATATGGTTACAATGGTTGAATCATTTGCACATAGCGCGTGGATATCAGCTATATTGCTTGTATTTGTCAAAATAGTTCTAAAAAGTGAAGACTATATTTTTGGATTGGTCAATTCATTCTATTTTATAGGTATTATTGGCGGGGGTATTATTACTTCTAAATATAATGAATGGATCCTGAAAAAAGCTAGAAACATTTTAATATTGGGTTCTATAATTTGTGCTTTGTTAAATGTTATGTTTGGCTTTAGTACCTGGATATTCTGTATATTTTTTATTTCATTGTTCTATGGCTTGGTAGATCAAATAAAAACAATCACTGCACACTCAATTGTCCAGCTGAATTTAGAAGAAAAATCAATAATAAAAGTTTACACCTTAAATAATATGATATATTCAATGAGTTTTTGTTTAGGTACTTTGTTTATTTCATACATTGTAGACACTGTAAATGTAAATTCAGCATATGTCATAGCATCGATTTCATATGTAATGAGTGCATGTGTATCATTCTGGTACACTAAATATGTAGGGAGGTCATGAAAGATTAATGCAAGGGCTTTTATAATAGCATTAGTTTTAAGTCAAATACTACTAGATTGGCTGAAGGAATATGTATGCAAAATCAAATAAGCAAGCTTGAAAAAAGAAATAGTATCTTTTTCTAACTTACTTATTGAAGATTGTTAAAAAATTAAATACATATATTTACTAAGTTTTTTATAGTGTAGTTATGGCTGAGATAAAATAGCTGTCTTCATTTAGCGCGCAGTTCATTGTGATTGTGCGCTGTTTTTACTCTTATATGACTGTTAAAGAAGCAATATTCTCGATAAAATTACGCAATTAGATAAGATGTTAAAAGCTATTTGTGTATTATGAAGCCTAAGCGCTGTTCTTTGAGTTTTGATTATGTGACAGTGAGATTTTTAGAAAAATGAGATGTCTGTCACTCTTGGCTATATTGTTGGATCAAGCGCTTTTAAGTCATGATAACATTGGTCAAGTGTAGGTGTGTCGAGATGACATTGTTGAGATTGGCGATAAACATACCCTTGTATCGCATCGACTTCAAGCGGTTGCTGATTTTTGACATCGTAATACATACTCGTGCCCATCTCGTCTGGATAGCCAGCATAAATTTGCATAATATCTGTAACGATTGTAGCGGGTAATGTGATACCACAGGCTCTGGCAACTTCCGAACCTTCAGTTAAGAGTTGTCGACATAAATTATAGATGTCAGGGCGTTTAAGCACACGAGCAGTATCTTGTGTAAGTGTGGTCACAGTGTTAATACCAAGGTTGACCAGCAGCTTGTACCAAATTGTTTGCGCAATATCATTCTCTAATATAACTTCTAAGTCGGTATTCGCCAGCTGCGTTACAAGTTGTTCGGTATGTTTATCACGTTGAATATGAATGCGTCGATCACGAAAATGCGTGACGTGTTTCCCTTTCTTTTCACCACTAATATACACGACGCCTTGATAGGCTTGGTAGTCTGCTAACAAATCAAGCTGTCCATAGCCATTTTGAGCTAAGATGATGAGTGTATTTGAATGTGTCAGACGTGATAAGTGCGGTACCACAGTTGCTAATTGATGTGTTTTGACGGCAATAAAAATCATGTCGAAAGTATCTTGGCACGTTGCGAGTGATTGTACTTCAATGATTGTTTGCGCGTGTGTTTCCCAATCATCATAAATACGTGTATCATCTTGACGTCCAAGCAATGTAACAGCGTATGTGGGTCGTAACATCATTGCGATGGCAGTCCCAACAGCACCCGCCCCAATGACAGCAATGTGAGACATATCAATACCAACCTCCTTCAAGCGCTTTTACATTCACTATAGCTGGTGTTTAGGATAAAATCAAAGTAAATTGAATTTAGTAAGCGCTTATTTTACGATGAAATTATTAATCAATAAGGGGTGTAATAATTGAAAAAGTTAAGTGATTTACATCAGATGAAACAAGCAGGAGACAAAATTTCCATGGTGACTGCGTATGATTACCCAAGTGCGAAACAAGTCGAAGCGGCAGGGATTGATATGATTTTAGTTGGGGATTCATTAGGAATGACTGTGTTAGGTTATGATAGTACAGTTGATGTGACACTCGATGATATGTTGCATCATAGTAAGGCAGTTCGACGTGGTGCACCAGATACATTTGTTGTTGTTGATATGCCATTTGGAACGGTGGGGATTGATTTAACGACAGATCTTCAAAATGCAAAAATACTTTATCAACAAAGTGGTGCGAATGCGGTTAAAGTTGAGGGTGGTCATTTGACATCCTTTATTCAACAAGCAACATATTTAGGCATACCGGTTGTAGCACATTTAGGATTAACACCACAAAGTATCGGGGTGATGGGTTATCGCATGCAAGGGGCAACAAAAGAAGGTGCTGAATGCTTGATTGAAGAGGCAAAAGCAGTTGCACAAGCGGGTGCAGTCGCATTAGTACTTGAAGCGGTACCAAGCGATCTTGCACAACATATTAGCGAAAAATTAGACATTCCTGTCATCGGTATTGGTGCAGGTAAGGGTACGGATGGTCAAGTGCTGGTATATCACGATATGTTAAATTATGGCGTCGAACGCACAGCAAAGTTTGTAAAACAATACGGTGATTTTTCTGTAGGTGTGGCAGCACTTAAGCACTATGATGATGAAGTGAAAAGTAATGACTTTCCATCTGAACAATACACGTATCAAAAACAAATTATGAATGAGGTGGAGAAGTAATCATGACACAAGTCATTACAGAAGTGAAACAGATGCAAGCAATGATGAAAGCATGTAAGCGACAAGGGGGACGTATCGGTTTTATTCCTACAATGGGTGCATTGCATGATGGTCATTTAACAATGATGCGCCGTTCTGTTAAAAACAATGATATAACGGTTGTGAGTATTTTTGTGAATCCTTTACAATTTGGACCGAATGAAGACTTTGATGCATATCCGAGACAAATTGACCAAGATGTGGCAGCTGTTGAAGCGATTGGTGTGGATTATGTGTTCTATCCAAGTGTTGAGGAGATGTATCCTGATAAGTTAGGGGTGACGTTGACGGTTGGACGTCTCGCGGAAGTCTTAGAAGGCGCTCAAAGACCAGGGCACTTTGATGGTGTCGTAACGGTTGTGAATAAGCTGTTCAATATTATTCAACCTGACTTTGCATATTTTGGTAAAAAAGACGCCCAGCAGTTAGCGATTATTGAGAAAATGGTAATGGACTTCAATCATGGCGTAAAAATTATCGGTGTGGACATTGTACGTGAAGCGGATGGACTTGCGAAAAGCTCTCGTAATGTCTATTTAACAGAAGTAGAACGACAAGAAGCGGTACATCTTTATCAAAGTTTGTTGTTGGCGAAGAAGCACTATGATGAGGGTGAGCGTGAGAGTGAAAAGCTTGTTGCATGGGTGCGTAATTATTTAGAAGCACATACTTCTGGAAACATAGAGGAAGTAGCGGTGTATAGCTATCCAGCGTTAGAACCATGTACAAAGATTGAAGGATGTGTATTCATATCGCTAGCTGTTAAGTTTTCCAAAGCGCGATTAATCGACAATATGATTATTGAATAATAGAAACACCCCAAAGGTTTGATTAGACAGCTTACTTTGGGGTGTTCGTTATTTTATTAATTTTTCGTGGTCGATGAGTTGTCTGAGCATACAGAGGCTGCCATCTATTTTGTCAGTGTCGATGTATGAATATGAAAAGCGCAGATAACGCTTGGCTTTTTCTGAATAAATTTCCCCTGGATGGATTAATAACTGGGCGTTAATTGCTAATTGAAATAGCTTTTTCATATCGATTGGTACGTGTAATTGAAACCAAATATAAAAACTACCTGGTATCTCATGCCAACTCCCGATATCAGAGAAATACTTTTTGAGTGCGGCTACCATTAATTGTTTACGTGTGAGCAGTTGCTTTTTAATGATTGTTATATGGTCTTCATGATATTCAGCAAGCCATTGCGTTGCGATATATTGTGAAATCGAACTCGCACCGTAATCATTTTGCATTTTTAAGTCGGCGAGATGTTGTATCACGCGTTTGTTGCCGATAATCCAACCAATGCGTAATCCAGGGCTGACCGTTTTTGATAGGCTTCCCAAGTACAATACATGATGACTTGTATCGAGCGATTTGAGTGGTGGGGGGGCTATCCCGTCAAACCAAAGCTCGCTATAAATATCATCTTCCACAACCGGAATGCCTTTCTTTTTACACTGAGCCAATATATGTTCTTTTTCGGTGAGTGAATAACTATTAGCAGTTGGATTGTGAAGTGTCGGGTTGCAGTAAAAGATGCTATTGCTGTAATCAGTGTCTTCCTTAAAAATTGCATGTATATTGTTTTTGATGTATGAGATTGGTAACGAAACCATCTTGGAATGAATTTTATGCCATGTACGCACAGAGTTGATATACGAAGGTGTTTCGACAATAATGGTTGACTCTGGTATGAGTAAACCGTCGGCAATGAGCTTGAGTCCTTGCAGTGCACCAGAGGTAACACAAATTTCATCTACGTCACATGAAATACCTCTACGTGCGACTAACTGCCTAATCTGTTCTCGCAATGCCAAACTACCTTGAGGTGCCTCGTAATTTGATGATAACTGTTGGCATTGCTCGTCCTGCATGATTTGTTTGAAAGTGGCATTCGGGATGAGTTTAGGTGAAAGTTCCCCAGTACCAAGTCTTACCATATCATCGAGGAATTCACAGCGATTAATTTCTCTAATATAAAATTGATTATTAGGTGTGGGACTATTACCAATATAATCTTGCCAGCTTAAGTTATGGTGGATATATTGATTCCAGCCTTGATGAGAAATATAGATGCCACTTCTTTCTTTGCTTTCCACAATACCATGACTTTTTAGAATATCCATAACAGTAACAATGGTTGTACGATTTACTTGATACTTGTGGGCTAAAGCTCTTTGAGAAGGTAACTTCATCCCACCCTCTAGCTTGCCATGATTTATATCGTTTATGATGTCATCAATAATTTGTTGGTATTTTGGTTTGTTTTTGTTCATCAAGCACCTCCTATCTGGTTGACCAAAATTTTTGTGTTGGATGATTTCATTCATCATGACATCGTGTATTCTTACAGTATGTTACCAAACATATTAGCAAATTTTTAGTGAAAATATAAGGTTACTTAGGGAGGGGGACTACGATGTTTCAAGCTATGCTACATGGTTTTTTATTAGCATTAGGATTGATTCTACCATTAGGAGCACAGAATGTTTTTGTTTTCAATCAAGGGGCAAATCACAAAAGTTTAAAAAAGGTGATGCCGGTTATTATCACAGCTGGACTATGTGATACACTGCTTATTTTGTTAGCAATTTTGGGTGTATCCTTGTTGCTTAATCAGTATCCATCTTTGCAACTTGCTATTTATGTAGTGGGGCTCGTATTTTTACTGTATATGGCATGGTCTCTATGGATAGAAAAGCCAGCACAAAATGCAGAGCAGCCTCCGATGTCAGCGCGAAAACAAATCGGCTTTGCATTGTCAGTGTCGTTGCTGAATCCGCATGCCATTATGGATACCATCGGCGTCATCGGTACAAGTGCATCCATATATGTGGGATATGAAAAGGTCGCATTTGCCTGCGCAACGATTGCAGTGTCGTGGCTGTGGTTTGTAAGTTTGGCAGTTGTTGGCAAGGCGTTAGGGCGTATAGATACATCTGGAAAATACATTGTGCTACTGAATAAAGTATCTAGCGGTATTATCTTAGTAGTGGCAGCCATTATTGTAAAAAATATATGGATACTCATCTCGCTTTGAAATATGACATACTATTTTGAGACGTTATAATTCCCTTATTAAGAAGTTGTATATTCTCTTTTTCGAGCTACCTATTTTTGACGAAAATCATAACTTTTTCAGAAAATCTATGTTTTTGATTGTCATTTATGTTTTAATATGACATACTTTTTATTATTAGTATGACACATTAAAATGATGAGGTGACATGTATGTCGAAATTAGTATATGCATTTGATGAAGGACATAAAGACTTGAAAGACTTATTAGGTGGAAAAGGGGCAAACCTATCTGAGATGAAGTGTTTAGGTTTACCTGTGCCTGATGGTTTTACAATTACGACTGAGGCATGTATCGACTATCTCCGTCGTGGTCAGTCATTATCTGATGAAGTAAAAGCACAATTGACGGAACAGCTACAAGCGTTTTCTGAACGTACAGGAAAAGCTTTTTCATCAGACGACAATTTATTACTTGTATCTGTACGTAGTGGGGCGAAAATATCAATGCCTGGTATGATGGATACGATTTTGAACCTTGGTTTGAATGATGAGAATGTTGAGAAGTTAGCTGAGAAAACAAATGATGCACGCTTTGCTTATGATTGTTATCGTCGTTTGCTTCAAATGTTTGGTGAAGTTGTTTACAATATTCCGATGACCGCATTTGATACATACTTTGACGGCTATAAAAAAGAACATGGTTACGTCAATGATGCAGACATTTCATCAGATGGCTTGAAAGAAATCTGTAATCACTACAAAGAAGTCTATGTTGAAAATGCATATAAACCATTCCCGCAAGAACCACTAGATCAATTGTTAGAAGCGGTTGAAGCGGTATTCAGATCATGGGATAACGACCGTGCCCGTGTATATCGTGATTTGAATGATATTCCACATGACATCGGTACAGCGGTTAACGTACAAGAAATGGTATTCGGTAACAGTGGTTCAAAGAGTGGTACAGGTGTTGCATTCACACGCAATCCAGTAACAGGGGAGCCGAAATTATTTGGTGAGTATCTGTTGAACGCACAAGGTGAAGACGTTGTAGCGGGTATTCGTACGCCACAAGATATCGCAACATTAAAAGAACAGTTGCCACACGTACATGAAGCATTTGTTAAGGTGTCAGAACAACTCGAGGCACACTACAAAGACATGCAAGACATCGAGTTCACAATTGAAAACGAACAACTTTACATTCTACAAACACGTAATGGGAAACGTACAGCAAAAGCAGCGATGCAAATTGCAGTTGACCTTGTTGAAGAAGGTGTGTTGACAAAAGAAGAAGCGGTGACAAAAGTTGATGTGAAATCAATTGATACATTGTTACACCCAACGTTCAAAGAAGAAGCATTGGAAGAAGCGGAAGTCGTTTCTAAAGCAGGTTTACCAGCGAGTCCAGGAGCAGCAACAGGACGTGTTGTATTCTCGGCTGAAGAAGCGAAGTTGCGTGCTGAACAAGGTGAAAAAGTTATTTTAATGCGCCCTGAAACATCTCCTGAAGACATTGAAGGTATGATCGCAAGTGAAGCGATTGTGACAACGCATGGTGGTATGACATCGCATGCAGCAGTTGTTGCCCGTGGTATGGGTAAATGCTGTGTAACAGGTTGTTCAGACTTGGACATTGATACAGTCAACAAAACAGTGACATATGCGGGTGGTATCATTAACGAATTGGATGAAGTGTCAGTCGATGGTGCGGATGGTGATATCTATGTAGGAGCTATTGAAACAACAAGTGCAGAAAACAGTGAAGCATTCGACCAATTTATGGCATGGGCGAAAGAAGTAGCGCGATTGAAAGTACGTATGAATGCAGAGACAAAACCAGATATTGAAGCGGGTTATCAATTCGATGCGATGGGTATTGGTCTTGTGCGTACAGAGCATATGTTCTTCGGTGCGGAGCGTTTAGTGGAAATGCGTCGCTTTATTCTATCATCAGATCAAGAAACACGTATTCAAGCGTTGAACAAAATCCGCGATTATCAAACAGAAGACTTTGAACAAATCTTCCGCTTATCAGGAGAACGTCCAACAATTGTACGTTTACTAGATCCACCATTGCACGAGTTCTTACCAAAAGGTGATGATGAAGTGCGTAATGTGGCACAGCAATTGAATATTTCTGAGCAACAATTAAATAAACGTATCGCAGAGTTACACGAAACCAACCCAATGTTAGGACACCGTGGTTGTCGTCTAGCGATTACGTACCCTGAATTATACGTGATGCAAGCTGAAGCAATTATGGGCAGTGTGGCACGCTTAAAAGAAGAGGGCATTAACTGTCAGCCAGAGATTATGATTCCGCTTGTATCAACGGTAGAAGAATTTAAATTATTGAAAGCACAAATCGTGGAATGTGTCGATCAGTTGATGGAAGAGACAGGTCAATCATTAACGTACTTAATCGGTACAATGATTGAAACGCCACGTGCATGTATGGTAGCAGGTGCGTTGGCAGAAGAATGTGACTTCTTCAGCTTTGGTACAAATGATTTAACACAACTGACATACGGTTTCTCACGTGACGATGCAGGTAAGTTTATCAACGAGTATGTCACAAATAATATCTTGGCAGTTGACCCATTCCAAACAATCGATAGAGATGGTGTAGGGGCATTGATTGATATTGCAGTAACACAAGCTAAAGCGGCAAAACCAAGTCTTAAAATCGGTGTTTGTGGCGAATTAGGTGGCGATCCAAAATCAATCGGCTACTTCAACAACTTAGCCATTGACTACGTATCATGTTCACCATTCCGCGTGCCAGGTGCAATTCTTGCGACGGCACAAAGTGAGGTTGAGAGAGGAAGATTGTAGTGAGCAAGCAACAATTAACAATCTTTATTGTGTCGGATTCGCTAGGAGAAACTGCACAACGTATGACGCATGCGGTCATGGGACAGTTTCCGGATTTGGATCAGGTACAAATTAAAAAGTTTCCGTTTATTAAAGATGAGAAAGATTTGCGTACCATACTTGAGCTGGCAGTAGATAAAGAGGCAATCGTTGTAACAACACTTGTCTCTCAAAAATACAATGAAATGGGCAAAGCCTATGCGCAAGAGCATGGCATTCCATATGTGGATTATATGTCTGAATTGATGGGCTTTGTCCAAGAAAAAACAGGTGTCGAACCTGTCTCAGAAACAGGGATGATTCATAAGCTGAATGATGACTATTTCAAACGTATTGAAGCGATCGAATACTCCGTGAAATACGATGATGGTAAGCATTTTACAGATATTGGAGAAGCGGATGCATTAATACTCGGGGTGTCACGTACGTCTAAAACACCATTGAGTATGTATTTAGCGAATAAGGGTTATAAAATTGCGAATATCCCACTTGTGCCTGAAGTGGGTATCCCTGATGAAGTTTTTAAGCAGAAAAATCTCAAGGTGTTCGGTTTGACAGCGAGTCCACAATATATCATGAATATACGTACGGAACGTGTCAAAGTATTGGGTATCTCAGGGAAAGCAACATATAACGATTTGGCCCGTATAAAAAAAGAACTCGCTTATGCAGAAGAAGTCTTTGCGAAACTCAATGCGACCGTCATCAATACAGAATATCGTTCTATTGAAGAATCCGCGTTTTATATAGAGAAATTTTTGCAGAAATAGTAATCCGGAAAGGCTATCTAGACATATACCGATCCAGCAAGGAGAAAGGACATGTCAGTCGGCTAAACATGGGTTCAGTATCAATCAAGGTGGAATGGTTTTTGTAGAGCCATGGTAAGGTAGATTATCTCTTTAATAGATAGAGGAAAGCAGCGTGTTTCTACGATGAGTGCATGATGGACTATGCGCTCTTGGAAACATGCTGCTTTTTTAACTGGCTGATTTACTTAATGCGTCTACCTCGTTTATCTGTTGTTGGTACTACAAAATACAGGACTGCGAATACAATGATGGATACAAATGTGACTGTAGCTGTAATCGCAGGGCTGAGATTAAATAATACAGAAGACAACGCACAAAGTGTACTTATAATGATTGCAATGAGATAGCAATGCTCCTTGAGTTGTTGTGTCATCGTTTTCACCTCTTTATTCAATTCAATCATACCAAAAGAAGTCAAATATTCAATGTTTGCACAGAATCTTCATAATATTTTTAAGCTAAAACGATTGTAGCTTATTGCGCGGTTCTTTAAAGTGTGGTATATTGCTAGAAATTATGGTTAGAATACTTTATCGCTTTAACGTAGAAAGGGTGTAAGAATTGCTGAAAGAATCACAATGGAAAACATCAACAGGATTTATATTAGCAAGTGCTGGTTCGGCAATTGGTCTTGGTGCGATGTGGAAGTTTCCATATATGGCAGGCATGTATGGTGGCGGGGCATTTTTATTGATGTTTTTACTATTTACAATACTAGTAGGTTTACCATTACTTATCATGGAATTTATTGTGGGGAAGGTAGGACGTACATATACAACAGAGATTTATAGTAAGTTAACCGGAAAAAAATGGCTTAATTTAATTGGTTGGAATGGTAATATTGCGGTCTTTGTCTTGTTTGGTTTTTACAGCGTTATCGGTGGTTGGATTGTTATCTATATCGGTATCGTGTTGATGCAGTTATTGCATGTATTACCATCAAGTTTAGTTGATATTTCATTTGAATCGATTATTAGTAATCCTGTTTACACGATTATGGGGCAATTTATCTTCATTGGTTTAACGTGTGTTATTGTTATGCTAGGTGTACAGAAGGGATTGGAGAAAGCCTCTAAGCTAATGATGCCATTACTTTTTATTTTCTTGTTAATTGTCGTTGCAAAAGCTCTAACATTAGATGGTGCGATGGATGGTATACGCTATTTGCTACAACCGCGTATATCAGATATTACAATGGAGTCGATGCTTTTTGCTTTAGGACAATCATTTTTTGCACTCTCGCTTGGAACTACTGGGATGATTACATATGCGAGTTATGCGCCTAAAGAAATGACCATCAAAGCATCAGCTATTTCGATTGTCGTGATGAACATTTTTATATCGGTTTTAGCAGGCTTAGCAATTTTCCCAGCGTTAAAAGCATTTGGTTATGCACCGACTGAAGGGCCAGGATTATTGTTTAAAGTATTGCCGTTAGTCTTTGATAAAATGCATTATGGGACATTTTTCTATGTGATCTTCTTGATATTATTTTTATTTGCAGCATTGACATCTTCTATCTCATTATTGGAGTTGAATGTGTCGAATTTAACACGTAATGATAACACAAAGCGTTCGCGTGTAGCACTTTGGACAAGTATTGCTGTATTGTTGATTAGTATTCCAGCGATGTTATCTTTTGGTTCGTTAAGTCACATACAATTTGGTGCCGGAACAATTTTTGATAACATGGACTTTTTAGTGTCTAATATTTTGATGCCGCTCGGTGCTTTGGCGACAACATTAGTGGTAGGTCAATTTTTAGATAAAGAACTATTGATAGAGGGCTTTGGTAGAGATCGCTTTAAGTTATTCTATCCATGGTATGCTCTAGTAAAATATATATTACCGTTCGTCATCTTAGCGGTGTTTATTTTACAATTAGTATAGTGATTAACCACAAAAACACTTTCGTAACGATGTAATCGATATGAAAGTGTTTTTTACGTATTATTGATAAATAATATGGCTGTATGGTAAGTGGCTAGTACGCGCGAATGCACATAAGTCATGAATCATATTTTGGCTGAGACATCGCTCATGTTCAGTGATAATTGCGCCCTGTGCTTCGATAATATCAAGTCGCCCAAACCAAAACAAAACGTCCAATATGTGGTAAGCACTGTGATATAAAGGATGTGTCGGATGTGACCAATCGAATGTATACGTATATACAGTTGTGTGTTGTGACAGTGCCTTGACGTAGGTATGGAACGGTTCATGAAAATAATAGGTTGTGATAAAGTTACGCTGTTGTTGAGCAGTTGTGATGTTATGAATAGGTGGTATCTTGCGCCCTGTTCGTTCAAGCACATATTGAAATTGTTTGGGTGGTATTATTTTTTGTTCGTTTTTAATATAAATGTCACCTTCTGCAGTTGTTACACCAATCCATATTGGACAGGGCAAAGGTGCGTTCATTTTGATAGGCATATTATGTGTTGTTATTGGCTGATATAGCATCTCTAACCCTTTTGACTTACCGTATTGTGCTTGGTGTTCTGACATTAACAAGAGGAGGGTTTCAGATGTTAATGATTCCCATGGTGTGTTGGGCGCCAAGTTCTGTTTAAGTGCTTGAAATTCATATGCTTTTTGCTTGGCATATTGTGCTGTGTCAGGTTCTAAAATACCACTAAGCATGACCGCATTATGAACATACAGTTGTACGCTTGGTAATTGTAATAATGCTTGAATACTCATAGCGCCGGCAGACTGCCCCATTAATGTTATGTGTGTGGGATCACCGCCAAAAGCTGCAATATGTGTATGTATCCATTGCAATGCGCAAATAAGGTCGGACAAGCCGTTATTGCTATCCCATGATGGGTTAATGGCTGACCAGTCAAGGAACCCCAGAGCACCGATTCGATAGTTGCATGTTACAACAATGACATCTTCTTGTTGCACAATCATATCTGGTTGGTAGAGGTCTTGTGCGCTGTGCCCATTGACAAAGCTACCACCGTATATGTAGAAAATGACCGGGAGTTGGGTGTTTGTTTTGTGATTAGATGGACGCCATATATTGAGTGTTAGACAGTCTTCATCTTGAACAGGTAATATGTCACGAACGGAGAAGAATGATTCTAATGTATTCATCGGTTGAAGGGGAACAGACCCAAAGCATGTCGCATCCAGTTCGCCTGTCCAACATGACGTGATAGGTTGGGCATGGCAGAAGCGTTGTGTATCTATTGGTGGTTGTGCGAAGGGAATCCCTTTAAAAACATCATAGTTTGGATAGCGTATACCGCGGATTTTGCCAAGTTTTGTTTGAACAACTGTCATAAGCATGCCCTCATTCTTATTTAGTCTAAACTTACATTGCTAGTTTAGCGTATTTTTAATGACAGTGTAAAAAGAAATAGCGCGCAATAAAGTTTATAGATTGAATTTTATAGAGATATAGCATATAATCCTTATTGATTAACTAGGTTTTAGAAGGGGTTCATACTGTGAATACGATAAATTTGATTGGTAATACACCATTAGTCCAATTACAACACTATAGTACAGACAAGGTTCGTATTTATGCCAAGTTAGAAATGTATAATCCGGGTGGTAGCGTGAAAGATCGCCTTGGGAAATATCTAATTGAACGAGCAGTAGAGAGAGGATTACTTCGACGTGGTGGTCAATTAGTAGAGGCAACAGCTGGAAATACTGGTATTGGACTTGCACTTGTAGCAACACAATACAATATTCAATGTGTCATCTTTGCGCCAGAGGGTTTTTCAGAAGAGAAGATTGAGATTATGCGTGCGTTAGGTGCGACAATCTATCGAACACCCAAGGCAGAAGGAATGCTTGGTGCGCGACGAGCTGCGCAAGATTATGCAGTTCAAACAGGTGCTTACTACACAAATCAATTTGAAACAGATGATAATCCGGCTGCCTACAAGGAAACGTTAGCACAAGAGTTATTACGTGAGTTGCCAACAATGAAATATTTTGTGGCAGGTGCAGGTTCTGGTGGGACATTTTCAGGTGTTTCAGAGGTGATACAAGCACAAGGAGTGAAATCTGTAGTTGTTGAGCCACCGGGATCGATTTTATCGGGTGGTTCAAAACGGAAACATGATACGGAAGGTATTGGTGTGGAGGAATGGCCACCGTTTCTAGACAAAGCATGGATTGAACGTGTAGAAGTTGTTCCGGATGAAGTCGCATTTCGACATGTGCGTGAATTGGCAAAACATGAAGGAATGCTGGTGGGAAGTTCTTCAGGAGCAGCACTAGAAGGCGCATTGCGTGTTGCTGGACGCATTGAACAAGGTGATATTGCCGTCGTATTTCCAGATGGTAGTGATCGTTACATGTCAAAACGTATATTTCAATATGGAGGGTTCTAAATATGAAGAAAAAGACATTATTAATTCATGGAGGCAAAACAACAGATCCATACACAGGTGCGGTAACAACACCCATCTATCAAACAAGCACTTATGAACAAGATGGTGTAGGTACGCTTCGTCAAGGTTATGAATATTCACGTACAGCGAATCCAACTCGCGCATCATTAGAGTCAGTGATTGCGGACTTAGAGCATGGGAAACATGGTTTTGCGTTCGGATCAGGCGTTGCGGCAATCAGTGCAGTGATTATGTTACTTGATCAAGGTGACCATATCATTGTAGGTTCGGATGTATACGGCGGTACATATCGTGCGATGACAAAAGTATTTAATCGTTACGGTCTTAATTTTGATTTTGTGAATACTACAGATGTTCAAAATATTGCTGATAAGATTAATGATTCAACAAAAATGATTTTTATTGAAACACCATCTAATCCATTATTGCGTGTGACGGATATTAAAGCTGTGAGTGAATTAGCGCGTCAACATGATATTTTAACAGTGGTAGATAATACATTTATGACACCTTATTTTCAAACGCCGCTTACATTAGGCGCAGACATTGTTGTACATTCTGCAACGAAATATTTAGGTGGACATAGTGATGTAGTTGCTGGTTTGGTAGTGGTATCTGATGACGCACTTGCTGAACGCATTGGCTTTATTCAAAATTCAACAGGTGGTATATTAGGACCACAAGATAGTTATTTAGTGATACGTGGTATGAAAACACTCGGGTTAAGATTAGATCAAATTGAAAAAAATGCATTAGCAATGGTGTCTATGCTACAGAAACACCCCAATGTTGTTAAAGTCTATCATCCGAGTCAAAAGGATCACTTGAATTATGACATTCATCAAGCACAAACAGAAGGGGCACCAGGTATTGTATCATTTGAAGTAGCAAACATGGAGCAGGCAAAACAACTTGTGACGCAAACACGATATTTCACATTAGCAGAAAGTTTAGGGGCTGTAGAAAGTC
Source organism: Staphylococcus americanisciuri (assembly GCF_024814435.1). Classification (GTDB taxonomy): domain Bacteria; phylum Bacillota; class Bacilli; order Staphylococcales; family Staphylococcaceae; genus Staphylococcus; species Staphylococcus americanisciuri. The sequence continues at coordinate 56,813 of NZ_JANUXY010000002.1, read as the reverse complement.
TTATATCTGTTCCAAGTTTAATGACGCATGCCTCTATTCCAGCTGATATTCGTGCTAAGGAAGGCATTGCGGATGGACTTGTCCGCTTATCGTTAGGAATTGAAGATACAGAAGACTTAGTAGCAGATTTACAACAAGCATTAGATGCATTAACCGAATAAGAGGGTTATGGTATTAGAGGATAGGAATCGATTGTTCTAAAAAGCTTTCGTTATCCTATCTTGGAAAGACTTGAATACTGACATAGACGTGAAAAAGATTGAAAAATCGTGCCTTCACGTTAGTCAGTTATTGCTGGCTATATTAAATTTTTGACTAGGGACTTTTCTATTAAGATTTTAGTTCCTAGTTTTTTTAATTTGTAGAGATTTTATTCTAGTAAAGTAAAAAGAGTGGATGATAACAAAATGTCGCTTTATGATGACCGTCAGTATAAGTTTTGATGTAAGCGATGTACAATGGTATAGGATTGCTTCTGGTTATATTGCATGAAGGAACGTCTGAATAGGTGTTTTGTAATGAGAATGTTATATAAAAGGTATATATTTTCACATATTTAACGTGTATAATGAAAAAATGTAATGAATAGATACAGAGTTAAGGAGAGGGACGACGTGCGAAAAAAAGTAATTGCGGCCGTCATCGGTACATCAGCATTAACAGCGGTTGCTGCAACAAGTGATGCAGAAGCAGCGACATATCGTGTGCAAGCGGGCGATTCATTATGGTCAATCGCGACAAAACATAATATTTCAATTGCTCAGCTGAAGTCTTTGAATAACTTGAACTCAAACTTGATTTTTCCGAATCAAGTGTTACAAGTATCAGGTGGTAACACAGCAGCGGGACGTAACACGAACAACATAGTAGCAGGTTCTACATATACAGTACGTAGTGGGGATTCATTATCGGCGATTGCAGCACGCTATGGGACAACATACCAAAATATTATGCGCTTGAATGGCTTGAATAGCTTTTTGATTTATCCAGGTCAACAGCTTCAGGTGAGTGGAACGACAGCAACGAACCAATCTACACAAAGTGCGGGGAGTGCCGTTACAAGTAATGTCGGTAACAGTACATATTATACGGTACAACCGGGAGATTCCTTAGCATTAATCGCATCAAAATATGGGACAACATACCAAAACATTATGAATTTGAATGGTTTGAGTGGCTTTTTAATTCATCCTGGACAAAAATTAAAAGTAACAGGTACAGCAGTTTCAAATCAAGTGAATCAAACTACCCAACAAAATACGAATGTAGGGAACACATCATACTACACAGTACAACCAGGAGATTCCTTGGCATTAATTGCATCAAAATATGGAACAACATACCAAAACATCATGAATTTGAATGGTTTAAGTGGTTTCTTGATTCACCCTGGACAAAAGCTAAAAGTAACAGGTACAGCGACGGCATCACAAACACAATCATGGAGTACGCCATCAACAAGCTATACATCACCCGTATTTAATCATGCGAATCTATATGATTGGGGACAATGCACATGGCACGTATTCAATAAACGCCAAGCAGCAGGACGTCCAATCAGTACATATTGGTGGAATGCGAATGCTTGGGATGACAATGCGGCACGAGATGGTTATGTGATTAACAATAGCCCGGCTGTAGGATCTATCTTACAATCAGACTTGGGATACTATGGACATGTTGCCTATGTTGAACGTATCAACGCAGACGGCAGTATTCTTGTATCTGAGATGAACTATAGTGCAGGACCGGGTGTTTTAACATACCGAACTGTACCAAGTTATAGTGTATATTCATTTAAGTATATCCATTAAATAAAAAAGCAGTAAATGCCTTTTGAGAGGAAGGATTTACTGCTTTTTGCTTGTGAACAATTATTGGTTTTGGATGGACTTGAACTTCGAAGCTTGCGCACGGAGTTGGCGTCCTAGTGAGAATAGCGACCATACTTTAATAAACTTACTTTTAGCGCCTAATGATAAGTAAAAGTCTAGCAACATGTCTGCTGCACCAAGCCCTAGAGATAAGTAGCTTAACTTTTTATTTTTTGAGCGGTATACATAATGATTGTAGCCATCAATCGCAATTGTGGCTCCTGATAACAATGTAGATAACACACTCAATCCTTTTTGAGATTTTTTTGCCATAACAAAGTCACTCCTTATACGTTCAATATTCTTGGATACAGTATAATATATATCCTTTTTTTAGTATTGTACACATAGATTATTCAATTTTTTAAGAATTACTCAGTTTTTACCTAAATATAATAGGAATATGTTGTTCTTGTGTTAAAAGATGTATTCTTTGAGCGTATCTGTTACTATTAAAATATAGCGCGTAACAAATGATGCAGAGATTAGCTACTGCCTGTCACATTTTCATTGGGGGTGGCGTTTTCTATTAGCGTCTTAGATCATCTGCAGTTGTTTCCGCTATAGGACACAAGGATTATTGTATATTAACTTGCTAGAGGTATACAGCTTAGTAGGAATGATACTAAAAGAAGTCATTGCAATAGATGGTGTTAACGTAAGAAGTATTTTATTAATATTGATGAGGAGTGAATCAGATGAACAAATATATTAAAGCATTAGTGACAACAGGTGTTACAGCAGGTTTATTACTTGGTGGTGTTTCAGTAGCAAATGCAGCGCAAGAAAAAACACAAACAGAAAAAGCGCCACAAAAACCTTATTACAGCTACAAAGGTGTATTTAATTTCAAGGATAACAAAGCTTTAAAAGATAAATACTTGTATCAAGCTTTGGCTGCAGACAACTTCAAATACGAAGGTTTACAAGTTGGAAAATCAACAAAAGCTGATGCAGATAAAGCATTGGGTAAAGATTTAAAAGCCGTGAGTTCAGAGAATGGTATCTCATTTTACAAAAAAGGCGATGTGATTTTAGGTTTTGATAAAACAGATAAGTTGGTTGACTTAGTATTATTAGTCGACAAAGTGAAAGATAATGAAAAAGATATTAAAGCACACGTCAATAAAGAAGGATTTTATGATGCGGGTGCAACGCAAGTTTCATTTTTCCCTGGTGACAACATTTTAATCAATGCAAAAGAACGTGTCACAGAATAAGTAATAGAATAGATGTAGAAAAGCACCTTGACACAAAATAATGTGTTGAGGTGCTTTTTGTGGCTTTTCAGTTTTATGATAGAAATAATAAACTGGATGAAGTGAGAAATACCTCTTTTTAAATTTTTATTCTCGGTACATAAATTAATGATGTCTCATTTTCGAATTGGCACTTTGCGCAGAGGTTATATTTGCTTCCTCATGAATGAAAGTTAAACGATTGGCACGTTTGAGCAACCACGCTGTGATAAACGCTGTCATTGGGATGCATAACGCAATAGCAATGCCGCCGAGGACAATGGTGACGACCTCTTGTGTGAACAGTTTGGCATTGATTAAGTGACCGAAACTATAGTCGAGATTGAAGAACCAAAATAATAACGTTAAAGAACCGCCCAAAAAGGCAAGATATATCGTGTTGGCAGAAGTTGCTAGAATTTCCCTACCAACACGCATGCCAGATGAAAACAATTGGCGCTGCGTTAATGTTGGATTCGTTAGATATAGTTCATAAACGGGTGAACTAATTGTAATGGCTAGGTCAATAACCGCTGCAATAACCGCTAAGATGACGGTGAATATCATAAATTGTGTCATATCGATGCCGATATTCAATGAAAAGATATATGTTTCATCTTGTTCTTCAGGCGTGAATCCTTGTAAGTGACCGAAATGTACGGACCAATAAATTGCACCAAGCATGAGTAAGGTCGTGGCAATACTCGCAACAAACGCCGCAATCGTTTTAATGTTGAAGCGGTTAAGTAAAAAAAGATTTACTGCAGCGATGAGTAAGCAGAAAATTAAACTCATGACATATATTGAAGCACCAAAAACAATAAATAGAACTGTTATGAACAAAATAATAAAGTTTAAGAATAATGTTAGAAAAGAGACAATGCCAGTTTTCCCACCAAATAGACACATCAATATGAATAAGATGAACGTCAATATGAGCAGTGCATTCACTGTGTGCGACCTCCTTTCCATCGATACCAAACTTGCATAAATAGAATAGTTAGTGGGACAGTGAGCACAATCCCAATTCCTCCAGTAAGTGCGCGACAAATTTCTAGAGACCAGTTCATTGAGATACTATAGGTAAGCGTGTTACCGTTTTTAAGGAATAGCAATAACATGGGCAGTCCACCTGCTAGATATGAAAATAGTAAAATATTGGTCATTGTGCCCATAATGTCTTTGCCGATATTTTGTCCTGCTTGAATCCAACGCTTTACAGGTATTGAAGGGCTACGTTGCAGTATTTCATACATACCGCTAGAAATCGTAATCGCAACGTCCATTACAGCACCTAGTGTACCGACAAGTACAGATGTTAGAAATATCGTTTTAGGTTGAACAGTTAAGAAACTCATGGTCTCATATTTGACCCCTTGACTATTGGTAAAGGTAATAATGAGCCAAGCGATACCCACACAGATGAATGTACCGAGCAGTGTACTGACGATAGTCACTACAGTCCGTGATTGCCAGCCGGTAACTAATGTTAATGTCAGTATTGTCGTGACTATTATAGCGAGGCTCATTAACAAGAATAGATTTAAGTTTGGATGTTGATTGTACAGCCAGACAGCTATCAAAATAGCACTCGTATTGATGATGAGTGAAATGATAGATTGCAATCCAATGCGTTCACCTACAATGAGCAGTAGCAGAATAAATGTGCTGATGATACTCACGACCAAGGTATCACGCTTTTTCTCAACGATGTAGGCATCATGATTGGATGGATTAATGTGGAGCAGCAAGCGATCTCCTTGTCGATAAGGCTGGGCTTCAGTATGAGACGCATTGTATTGATGTTCGACTTGTATGACCTTCCCTTTATGAGCGGTATTTAAAAGTTTGATGTTTAATTGATCTGTATAGTGAATATCTTTATTATGTTGTGCGTCTACGGTTGTTTTGCTGTGATGTGTTACAATTTTTGTTACTTCACCAATAGGCGTTTGATAAAATGACGCATTATAACGTGTAAATACAATCAGGGCTATTGCAATAACAATAAAAATTCCCATTGATATGCGCCATGGTTTTTGAAATAATTGATGAATCAAAGGTATCGCTCCTTCGTCAAATGAATAAAATAAGCGTATCTTAGTCAGAGATGAATAGCAAATGGTAGCTTGATGATGCACAATTCAATCGCTCGCAAAAATTTTTCGAAAAATATTGTTGACATTATTCTCAAGCTATAATATTATAGTTATTGTGTTCAACGACATGGAGGAATACCCAAGTCCGGCTGAAGGGATCGGTCTTGAAAACCGACAGGGGCTTAACGGCTCGCGGGGGTTCGAATCCCTCTTCCTCCGCCATTAATAGTAAAATCCAAGACTAATAGATAAACAGAACTGGATATATCCAGAACACGTAAGAGGAGTTTCTCATGAAAATATGAGAAGCTTCTTTTTTTTGTGCTGACCTTTTTCACACCGCTTAATTAAAAGTTAACTATAACCGTCTACAGTTTTTCAAGCTATGTGATTTTTGAAATAGATAACAATATCCAACACTTGCGATCAAATTTTCAATGCTATTGCCTTAACTTATTATATGCAATTTTAAGATATTCTGTGACCATGATTATAAGAGCTATGGCACTTTATAGACTAGAGAATGTTTTGTAAAAATAGTAGGCTTCTCTGAAATGTACTATCGTGCAAAAGCTATAAACTTTAATTGGGTTTTTATACATTCTGAGAACAAATAATATAATTATCTAAAAGTATGATTTGTCAACAACAAGTATTTAAAGATATATGCTTGTTTTGATGATGCATTTTTTGTGTCTAATATACATTTTATTTTAAAACTCATTTTTTACAAAGAGATAGTTTTTTATTACTTCTTTTGGCAATATCGAAAACGATAGGTTGCAGACAAATGATTTATTTGCAACTTAGATATGATTAAAGTGGGAGGAATGTAATAATGACGCAAAAAAAGAAACCTGGTAGACATAAGTATGATTTTTTGCCTAACAGGTTGAATAAGTATTCTATTAGAAAGTTCACAGTAGGGACAGCATCCATTTTAGTAGGGGCAACTTTGTTATTTGGTTTAGATGGAGAGGCTAAAGCAGCGGAAGTAGCAAATGATGCAGATGAAACAGCACAAAATGTTGACGGTGATCAATCAGATGAATCGGAAAACAAAGCTGAAGTGAAAGAAGAGACAACTGAAGAGGTAGCTGAAGCATCGACAACAGAACAAGATGCGTCAGTAGATAATAAAACACAAACAGATGAAGAACTGACGTCAAAAGAAGCACAAGAAGAACCAAAAGCTAATCAAGAGTTGCCAAACGATGTAGAGGCAAAAAACGATGACGTGAAAGAATCACCGAAGTCTGAAACTACGAAGCCAGAAACTGAAGCGGAGAATAAAGAAGTTTCAGTTAAACCTGTATCGAATCCAGCTGTTCCTGTGAATGCGAGAAATGCGGAGATGATTCCGCATGGTACAGGGTTCCGTGCAGCAGGAGATAATAATACATCAGGGCAACTAGTCAATAATAAAGTTGTGATGGATGGATTTAAAATTGAAAATAGACCTTTCTATCCAAATCGCGGTGAATCTATTGAATTTAGTGGTGCATTTAGAGTAGACGGTATGGTAAGAGAAGATGACTATTTTACTTTTGTTATTCCGCATAACTTAAGTTTAGATGGCGATATCGACTATTCAAATGTTGATAACACATACGTATTACCTGATTTATATAGTAAAACAGGCGAAATTGTTGCCAAAGGTTTTTATGATACAGTAAGTAAAGTAGGGACGTATGTTTTTACAAACTATGTAAATGACAAAGATGATATATCTGGTCAATTCACATTACCTATCTTTGCTGACCGTCAAAATTCTCCTAAAAATGGCAGATATAATGTAGATTTCAACATGTCAGGCGCACATTATCGTGGCACAGTAGAAATTGATTACGGTAATCCTGCTCAAGGTCATGATGTATACTATGGTGCGAATATTACATCAACAATTACAGAAATTGATGTGCCATCGCCTGAAAATGAATATCATCAAACAGTTTATGTGAATCCGATAGGTCGAGATTTAACAAATTCACTGGTAACGATTCAAGGTTATCAAGATGACCCAAATACAAGTTCGACAGTCATCAATGCAAAACAAACAAAACTAAAAATCTATGAAGTAAAAGACAAGCATAGAATAACAGACAGTTACTTCATTAATCCAAATGATTCAAATTACATTGATGTAACGAATGATGTACTACCGTATGTAACATACAATAATGACAATTCTGTAAGCATTAATTTTGGAAACATTAACAAGGCATATGTTGTCACAGTTGATGGTCATTATGTGGACAATGGTGAAAATGTTAAAACACGCGTGAAGATGGTAACAGAGGAACGCTATTCAGGTGAGAAAAGTACTTTCTATTGGGATAACGAAAACTTTATTTATTTTGGTTCTGGTAATGCCGATGGAAATCAGCACAGAGAACCTAAAGTGAAACTTGGGGACTACGTATGGGAAGACACAAACAGAGATGGTATACAAGATGTCAATGAACGTGGTATTTCCGGCGTAACGGTAATTTTGAAAAATGAAGACGGCAAAGAAATTAATCGTACAAAGACGAATCAAAATGGTAAATATATCTTTGAAGCGTTAGATAAAGGACGCTATACAGTAGAATTTGAAACACCAGCTGGCTACCGTCCGACTAGCGTTAATCAAGGGACAAATGATGCCAAAGATTCTGATGGTTTAACAGTAGAAGTAGATTTACAGGCAAATGATCTTACAATCGATTCTGGATTCTACAAAGAACCTAAGTTAAGACTCGGTGATTATGTATGGGAAGACACAAATAAAGACGGTATTCAAGATGAGAATGAGCCGGGAATCTCTGGTGTAACAGTAATCTTGAAAAATAATCGTGGTGAAGAAATTAACCGTACAAGAACAGATGAAGAAGGTAATTATATTTTTGAAGAGCTTGAACCAGGTCACTACACGGTAGAATTTGAAACACCAGAAGGTTACACGCCGACAAATGTTAATCAAGGCGGCAACGATGAAAAAGATTCAGATGGCCTAAGAGTTGAAGTAGATTTAGAGGAAGATGACTTGTCAGTTGACTCTGGATTCTACAAAGAGCCTAAGTTAAAACTTGGTGATTACGTATGGGAAGACACAAACAGAGATGGCATACAAGATATCAATGAGCGTGGCATTTCCGGTGTAACGGTAATTTTGAAAAATGAAGACGGTAAAGAAATTAATCGTACAACAACGGATCAAAATGGTGAATATATCTTTGAAGCGTTAGATAAAGGTCACTATACAGTAGAATTTGAAACGCCAGAAGGATATAAACCGACAAGTGTTAATCAAGGTACAGATGATGCCAAAGATTCTGATGGTTTGACAGTAGAAGTAGATTTACAAGCAGACGATCTTACAATCGATTCTGGATTCTACAAAGAACCTAAGTTAAGACTCGGGGATTACGTATGGGAAGATACAAACAAAGATGGTATTCAAGATGAGAATGAGCCGGGAATCTCTGGTGTAACAGTAATCTTGAAAAATAGTGATGGTGAAGAAATTAACCGTACAAGAACAGATGAAGAAGGTAATTATATTTTTGAAGAGCTTGAACCAGGTCACTACACGGTAGAGTTTGAAACGCCAGAAGGTTACACGCCGACAAGTGTTAATCAAGGTGGTAACGATGAAAAAGATTCAGATGGTCTAAGAGTTGAAGTGGATTTAGAGGAAGATGACTTGTCAGTTGACTCTGGATTCCATAAAGATGACTCAGATAGTGACGCGGATTCAGATAGCGACTCAGACAGTGATTCCGATTCAGATAGCGACTCAGATTCAGATAGTGATTCCGACTCAGATAGCGACGCAGATTCAGACAGTGATTCCGACTCGGATAGTGACGCAGATTCAGACAGTGACGCCGACTCAGATAGCGATTCTGACTCAGACAGTGATTCTGATTCGGATAGTGACGCCGACTCAGATAGCGACGCCGATTCGGATAGTGACGCCGACTCAGACAGTGATTCCGATTCAGACAGCGACGCAGATTCAGACAGCGACTCAGACTCAGATAGCGATTCCGACTCAGACAGTGACTCAGATTCAGATAGCGACGCCGACTCAGACAGCGATTCTGACTCAGATAGTGACGCCGACTCAGATAGTGACTCAGATTCAGATAGCGACTCCGACTCAGATAGTGATTCCGACTCAGACAGTGACTCAGATTCAGACAGCGACGCGGATTCAGATAGTGACGCGGATTCAGATAGCGACTCAGACAGTGATTCCGACTCGGATAGTGACTCAGATTCAGACAGCGATTCCGATTCAGATAGCGACTCCGACTCAGATAGTGACTCGGATTCAGACAGTGATTCCGACTCAGACAGTGATTCCGACTCGGATAGTGACTCAGATTCGGACAGTGATTCCGACTCAGACAGTGATTCCGACTCGGATAGTGACTCAGATTCGGACAGTGATTCCGACTCAGACAGTGACTCAGATTCAGACAGCGACTCGGATTCAGACAGCGATTCAGATTCAGATAGCGACTCCGACTCAGATAGTGACTCGGATTCAGACAGCGATTCCGATTCAGACAGTGACTCAGATTCAGACAGTGATTCCGACTCGGATAGCGATTCCGACTCGGACAGTGATTCCGATTCAGATAGCGATTCCGACTCGGACAGTGATTCAGATTCAGATAGCGATTCTGACTCAGACAGCGACGCCGACTCAGACAGTGATTCCGACTCGGATAGTGACGCAGATTCAGACAGCGACGCCGACTCAGACAGTGATTCCGACTCGGATAGTGACGCAGATTCAGACAGCGACGCGGATTCAGATAGCGACTCCGACTCGGATAGTGACTCGGATTCAGACAGCGACTCCGATTCAGATAGCGATTCCGACTCAGACAGCGACGCGGATTCAGACAGCGACGCCGACTCAGACAGCGACTCTGACTCAGACAGTGATTCCGATTCAGATAGCGATTCTGACTCAGACAGTGACTCCGATTCAGACAGCGACTCCGATTCAGATAGTGATTCCGATTCAGATAGCGACTCCGACTCAGACAGTGACTCTGACTCAGACAGCGACTCGGATTCAGACAGCGACTCCGACTCAGACAGTGATTCCGACTCGGATAGCGACGCCGACTCGGACAGTGATTCCGATTCAGATAGCGACGCCGATTCCGACAGAAACCATGAAAATGGTTCACATGGTCATTCATTGCCAGATACTGGTGCAGATGCTTATAATGGCACATTATTTGGATCACTATTTGCGGCAGTAGGTTCGTTATTCTTAGTAGGACAACGCCGTAGAAAAAATAAATAAGTATTCCATATGTAGGGGTATAGACAAGGTTTATTAACTGAAGTAGTGATGTAAAGCTTTTACAGCTGATGTGGAATAAAATGTGGCAATCAATTTATTGATACTTTATAGGATAGTTAAGAGTGGGGCATATTTTATGTCTCACTCTTTGTCTTAGGGATTGCAGAAATGTGAAATTACTTGTAAAGTATAGTAAATGAGACTTAAAGGAGAAAAGATATGGCTTTAGAGAACAATATTCAAGAACTTGTCAAAACGATTGAACAAGAGGCGTTGACATACGATTATGTTTTCATTAGCTTGGGGGTTCCAGACAGGAAAGCACAAGTTCGTCTTTTTAAGAATCGTCGTTATCTTGATAGAGACATTAAGAAGTTTTGTCAAAAATTTAGAGAGAAAGTTGGCAAGTTCCCACAATGGATTAAAGTAGACATTGTAACAGATACAGAATCTGTGTTGTTTGATGAGATTGCAGACACACTTGTTAAGACACGTCGAAACTATGTAGATTTTGGTATCGCATTAGATAAAAACTGGCATCTTACGTTTTTACCAGAAGAGATTAATGCCAATGCGTTCGTTCGACCAAGAAAAGGTGCAAAAGAATTTTACTTATCAGAGGATAATATTAACAACTATTTAAGAAAGTATACGAGTCATCGTAGAAAATTTGCGATTGCTGCGTATAAAGGAGAAATGGTAACAAAATTCTATACGCAAGGATTTATCTTTGATGGTGAAGGTGTATATCGTCTACATGGCAAAGGTTATCAGAAAAATTTAAGACAGATAGACGATTTGAATGCGGAGATGGATCGTTTAATCGTTCATAGCACGTCATTTTTAGAAGGTATGTTACAAGAGAATGGTCGCTATATTTATGGTTATTTCCCACACTTTGATAATACAATCAACTTCTATAATATGTTGCGTCACTCTTCATCTACGTATTCATTAATTGAAGGTTTATCATATTTAGGCAAAGATTTGACACCAGCTGAGCGGGCAATTGAATATGTTATCGATCATTATATTGCGACAGATGAGACGGGTGCGCAGTTTGTCTTTGATGATACGGAAGACATCAATGAGATTAAACTTGGTCAAAATGCAGCATTTATCTTTACGGTATGTGAGTATTTGAAACATGGTGGTAAGAACAAGCATTATCTCAAACATGCACAAGGTGTGGCTGAAGGTATTCTGAAGATGATCAATCCAGAAACAGGAGAGACAGTGCATATTTTGAATTACCCAGATTTCTCAGTCAAAGAAAAATTCCGCATTGTTTATTATGATGGTGAAGCGGCATTAGGTTTACTACGTTTATATCAGCAAGACAATGATGAACGTTGGCTTAAAACAGTCCAAACGCTTTTTGAACACTTTATCAAAAATGATTATTGGAAGTATCATGACCACTGGCTCGGTTATTGTACGAATGAACTGGTACAAGTTGTGCCAGAAGAAAAATATTTCCGATTTGGTATTAACAACGTAAGTTCATACTTAGATTACATGAAGCAAAGGGAAACAACTTTCCCAACATTCTTAGAGATGTTGATGGCAACCTATCATCTCGTAGAAAAAGCTAAAACATCAGGCTATCAACATTTAGTTGATGAGCTGCTTGATGAAGAAAAGTTTTTAGATACGATTCACACACGTGCAGATTATGAACGTACAGGCTTTTTCTATCCAGAGATTGTCATGTACTTCAAAAAACCAAGTCGTGTGTTAAATAGCTTCTTCATCAAACACCATGGTTATCGTGTGCGAATCGATGATATTGAGCATTATTTATCAGGGTATGTACAATATCAACATGTATTTAAAAAATAGTAATAAGGAGTTAAGCAGATGACACAAGAAAAAATCAAACAAGAAGATGTCGTCGACGAAAAGCATGAAGATCCTAATGAAGAGATAAACAAAGAAATTGAAGCAGAATTGCTAGCCTACTTGGAAAATGGTGAACAAGAAGAGAAAGAAGAGAAGAAAAAATATAAATCAGCCGTGTTTATTACAATGCTAGTTATCTTGATTTTATCTTTAGTCAGATTAAGTAAAAAAATGTTTTTCATCTATTACGGTTTATTTTTAGCGGGGCTATAATCAGCTGTATAAATTGAGTCATAAGAAAAAAGCGTTCTACATCTTTTTGAGGTAGGGTGGCATGATGAGCCACCCTACCTTTTTCTTGGAGCTAGGACAATAGAATCTTTTTAGAAAAATGGGATTTCTGCCCCACATTCAAATGAAGACAGCCATTTCAACTTAGATGGAACGACGATATCAATAAAACTAGGTGCTTATCATTATATTTCCATCACAGAAGATGAACATCATTTGAGGTACAGCACTTTGTATGGTATTGAATGCCTTTTTCAATGTGCCATTCATGTGTCGAACCTTACTGCTGCATGTTAAGTCTCGATGAATCATACAATTTCTTGCATACATTCATATTCATAAGGATATAAAGTGGTGTCAAACGCAAAGTTCACATAACGTTCTCAAAGAAATGACAAATCGGTTAACGTCTCGCTTACGAGTTGAAAATACAATATATAGTGCCTAAAATATCTTTTAGACACTATATATAGAAAGGTGTGGGTGTATGACTCAATTAGAAAAAGATTTGGAAGGTTTGATTACCAAGGATCCAAAGATTGTGAATGAGAATGCTAATAAAGACAGTCAAACATTCGCAACAATGCGTGATTTGACAGCAGGTGTTGTATCTAAGTCGTACGGTCTCATGCATTTGTTACCACAACACGTTGCAACAGCACATCAATCTGGCGACATTCACTTTCATGATTTAGATTATCATCCTTTTCAGCCATTAACGAATTGTTGCTTGATTGATGCAGCAGGTATGTTGGCACATGGTTTTCAAATAGGGAATGCGCATGTGACCTCACCTAAGTCCATACAGACAGCGGCTGCCCAACTTGTACAAACGATTGCCAATGTATCAAGTAGTCAATATGGTGGTTGTACGATTGACCGAATAGATGAAGTGTTGAGTAAATATGCGATACATAATGAGCGTAAGCATCGTGCTGTAGCTGAGAAGTATATAAAGGCAGAAGACATAGAACGTTATGTAGACGAACAAGTAACACAAGATATTTTTGCTGCAATAGAGAGTTTAGAATATGAAGTGAATACCCTTTATACATCAAATGGCCAAACACCTTTTGTTACATTTGGTTTTGGGTTGGCTACAGATGAGATGGGGCGCAAAATTCAACAAGCCATTTTGCAGACACGCATTAAAGGATTAGGCAAGGATCGTGTCACAGCTATTTTTCCTAAACTTGTATTTTCTATTAAAAAAGGTGTTAACTTAGCACCTACAGATCCCAACTATGACATTAAGCAACTGGCACTTGAATGTTCTATGAAACGCATGTATCCCGATATATTAAATTATGATAAGACAGTGGAACTATTAGGAGATTTTAAAGCACCGATGGGATGCCGGTCTTTTCTACCTGCTTGGCAAAACAAACAAGGTGAATATGAAAATAGTGGGCGCTGTAACTTGGGCGTCGTAACATTGAATTTACCGCGTATTGCGATAGAATCTCAAGGTGACAAGGCACGTTTTTGGGAGATTTTTGCTGAGCGCATGGGCGTATTACATGATGCATTAGCTTTTCGCATTGAGCGTATCAAACAAGCCGAGCCGAATAATGCCCCAATTCTGTACAAACACGGTGCTTTTAAATATCGTTTGCAAGAACAAGATGATGTTTTTTCATTGTTTGAACACCAGCGGGCGACGATTTCGATGGGCTACATTGGATTGTATGAAGTGGCAACTATTTTTTACGGACCGAATTGGGAGACGAACTCCGAAGCTAAGGATTTTACGCTTGATATATTAAAGACAATGCGTGAGTATCAATATGCGTGGACGAAACAACATGATGTCTGGTTCAGTATTTACAGCACACCGAGTGAGTCACTGACAGACCGTTTTTGCCGGTTGGATTATGAGAAATTTGGTGCAGTGCCAGATGTGACAGATAAGGGCTATTATCAAAATTCCTTCCATTATGATGTGCGTAAAGATGTCACACCTTTTGAGAAGTTGGATTTTGAACAAGACTACCCGCATTATGCGAGTGGCGGATATATTCATTATTGTGAATATCCAAAGTTAGATCATAATAAAAAAGCGTTAGAAGCAGTTTGGGACTATTCATATGATCGTGTGAGTTACTTGGGTACCAATATTCCAATTGATCATTGTTATGACTGTGGGTTTGAAGGAGATTTTGATACAACAGATACGGGTTATCGTTGCCCAAATTGTGGTAATCAAAACCCTGAAACAGTTGATGTTGTGAAGCGTACGTGTGGTTATCTGGGCAATCCTGTACAACGTCCTACAATTGAGGGACGTCATAAAGAGATTTGTGCACGTGTGAAACATATGAAGGAACGGAAGTCATGATAGCAGAACGCATCATTCAAGGTTCAGGATATGTCGCTAAGATTGAGACGCATAGCTTTGTCGATGGAGAAGGTGTCCGCTGTAGTCTTTATGTGTCTGGGTGTCCTTTTCGTTGCTCAGGTTGTTATAATGTTGCAGCACAACACTTTCGCTATGGAGAGCCATTAACTGATGCATTAGTAGCAGAGGTAATAGCCGCTTGCGAACCCGACTATATTGCTGGACTGAGTATTTTAGGCGGCGAACCTTTCTGTAATCTGGCAGTGACTATGCCGTTGATTCATGCATTTCGTGAGCGATTTGGTGAAACAAAAGATATTTGGGTCTGGACCGGTTATCAGCTGGAATATTTGATGCAGCTACATGATGAGAGACTCAAAATGTTGGAACAGATTGATGTGCTTGTCGATGGGATGTTTATTCAAAAGCTCTACCGTCCTAATCTTGCATATCGTGGTTCCCTCAATCAACGTGTAATTCATGTGCCGACATATATCGCAACGCAATCTGTCGCTCGAGCAATTTATGTTGAGTGATGGGATTCATGTGTTACGATTTCATGTGGATTAAGAAGTGGATGATTATTCGAGTATTATGTATTTATAAAAAACTTCATTATAGAATATGCACATACTGTGGGTTTATTCGATTCAAAGGGTTTATAAAGAATTAACGAACCTGACAATAATGTGCTTGAAGTATGGAAGGCAGAGTTAGAAAAGTTCTGCTGCAAGATTACTGATGACTGATTATGATATGGGCAGTAGCGTCTTTATGTGAACGTCACTTTAGATAGCTACTGCCTTTTTGTAGCTCTAAAAAACTTGTATAAGAAATACAAAAATGGCATTGCACATTTTTGTAGCCTCATGTATAATCTAATCGTAATGATTACTATTTGAAAGAAGGCGTCCTATACATGAAGAAAAGTTTGAAAGTATTAGCTACAGCAGCATTAGCAAGTACATTGTTAGTTGCTTGTGGACAGTCAGCCGATAATAAAGCTTCTTCAAGTGATAAATTGAAAGTTACAACAACTGTTTATCCACTTCAATCTTTTGTTAAACAGATTGGTGGGAAACATGTTGACGTTGACTCGATTTATCCTGCAGGTGCAGACTTACATAGCTTTGAACCGTCACAAAAAGATATTATCGATGCAAGCAAATCAGATGTATTTGTTTACACAGGGGATAACTTAGATCCGGTTGCTAAAAAAGTAGCAAGCGCAATCAAAAAAAATGATAATAAGCTATCATTAGAAGATTCGCTTGATAAGTCAGAGTTATTAACTGACCAACATGAGCATGAAGGGGAAGATCATGATCATGAAGCGGAAGGACATGACCATGAGTCAGAAGAGCATGAACATCATCACCACGGTGGTTACGATCCACATGTATGGTTGGATCCAAACATGGACAAAGCATTCGTAAAAGCGATCCGTGATGATTTGAGTAAACGTGATCCTGAACACAAAGATGAGTACAAGAAAAATGCTGATAAGTTATTAAAAGACTTAGACGAACTCGATGGCAAAATGAAACAAGCGACAAAAGGCCATGAAGGTCACGCAGTATTCGTCTCACATGAATCGCTTGGCTACTTAGCAAACCGCTATGGCTTTGTTCAAAAAGGTGTACAAAGCTTAAATGCTGAAGATCCATCACAACAAGAATTAACGAAAATCGTGAAAGAGATTAACGATACAGGTGCGAAATATATCTTATATGAAGAGAATGTTGCGAACAAAGTAACAGATACTATTCGTAAAGAAACAGACGCTAAACCATTGAAGTTTAACAATATGGAAGCTGTATCCAAAGATCAATCTAAAGACTCAACATATCAATCATTGATGGAAGAAAATATCAAAAATATTGAGAAAGCGTTAAATGATAAAATCTCAGTTGAAGATGAAAAAGCAGCTAATAAACATACAAAAGCAATTCAAGACGGTTACTTCAAAGACAGCCAAGTCAAAGATCGTACATTATCTGATTATGCAGGTGATTGGCAATCGGTTTATCCATTGTTGAAAGATGGTACATTAGATGAAGTTTTTGAACATAAGGCTGAAGAAAAAGGCGATAAGTCAGCTAAAGAATACAAAGCATACTATGACACAGGCTACAAAACAGACATCGACCATATTAAGATTACAGATGATACGATTACATTTACCAAAAATGGAAAGTCTGTAACAGGTACGTATAAATATGATGGTAAAGATATCTTGCAATATGAACGCGGAAATCGTGGTGTACGTTACACATTCAAGTTAGACGGTGAAGCTTCAGATGACTTACCAAAATATGTACAATTTAGCGATCATAATATCGCCCCAGTTAAGGCTGCACACTATCACCTTTTTATGGGTAACGATCGTGATGAAGTCTTAAAAGAGCTAGAAAACTGGCCAACATATTATCCAGCAGACCTCTCTAAAGAAGAAGTGAAAGATGAAATGATGGCACACTAATCACTACGAGCATCTATGGCAGACAATATGTCTGTCATAGGTGTTTTTATTTGGCTGTTTGACACGATACTGGCGAATTGAAACGCTTTAATGAGATAAATCGTGATATAATTGAGCTAATAATCTGGAATACTGCGAGGATATGAATATGAAAAAAATCATATATTGGATTGTTGGTGTGGTAGCTGTGTTGGTAGTGACACTCTTCTTCTTGCTCAAAACTTATGGACCTTATTACAATCTGTATGTTATGAAGCCATCGACGCAAGAATATGTCAAAATTGCACTAATTCAAATGGAGAATCTCGGTTTGTATGCTAAAGGTGATAAGTGGGAGCGTGCTAAAACAGAAGCTTATAAAGCAACAACAGATGCGAAAACGTATGATGAGACACATGATGCATTGGAAAAAGCATTAAAAGTTGCAGGCGGGAAACATTCATTTTTACAAACACCAAGCGAACAAAGTAATGTCGAAAAAAACGTCGCATATCCAACGAGTAAAATGTACGGTCAGACGCTGGTATTAAACTTACCAGGCTTTATTGGAAGTGAAAAAGAAGCGAAACGCTATGCGATGAAACTCAATGATGCATTAGAAAATCATGATTATACACATGTCGTTGTGAACTTACAGGATAACGATGGTGGCGATATGGGACCGATGATTGCAGGACTATCTAAGATTATTCCTGATGGTACTTTGATGTCATGGATTGATCGAGATGGCAATCACTTCGATGCGACATTGAAAGACGGTAAGGTAACAGGTGGTGGGACATCCGTACAAATCAAAGCTGGCAAGAAAGACTTAAGTACACCAGTAGATGTCCTAATTAGTCATAAAACAGCGAGTTCAGGTGAGATTACTGCACTTGCATTCAAAGGACGCCCTCATACACAGTATATAGGTGAGGATAGCGCAACCTATACAACGGCTAATACAACAATTACGCTGTTCGACAAGACGGATATGAATATTACGAACTATAAAATTAAAGATCGAACAGGTGTCTATTATGAAAATGACCCAGTGCATCCAGATATTGAAAGTAAGCATGCATTGGAAACAGCATTACAATGATTAATAAGGAAAGATATATGACAGAAGTTCTGGAAAATGAATCGTAAATACCGTCTAAATGATGTCGAATTCAGTAGCCGGTTGGAGTGGAAATACGTTTTCTCAAGCTGATTGTCAATGTTCAAGGAGCAGGGTTTCCGCAGTACTTGGGAGCGTTACAGAAAAATTTGTAAAGATGTCGTAATTAAAAAACAGCATGACAATTTATTTAGTTATATTATAGAATGAATATAAATACATATATAAGTTGGAGGTATTAATCATGATGCAATGGTTTATATATCTTTTGGTGGGTGTTATTGTCACGTTGCTTGATGTCGTATGGGTCAAAAAATCACATGAAAAGAAACGATTCATACGTAAATTTTTATTCTATGTAATAACGATTAATATTCTAACGCTTGGTTTGTTCGTTATCGTGTTAGGTCGAGGAGAGAGTGTCGAAGCGGTAGCCTATAAGACAATATTCGGCGCTTATTATTTAGGTGCTGCAGTTCTTGTTGGTGCGTTATGGCTATGTTTGAAGTACTTGCTACAACGTCAAACAACAGTGTATTTTCGTGAAGTGACGGTTAAACGACGTTGGCTTGATATGCTCGGCAATGTTTTTATTCTACTCTTTACCATTGTTGGTTTACTCGTTATGTTTTTTGCCGATTGGTTTATTGACTACTTTGGTAATATTACGCCAGAACAGTTTCTATTCAATTTGAAATCGCCAATCAAAGGGACATCAGACGGCATGGTACAAGAGATTGTGCGAACGCCTATTTTAAAGTCGCTCTTTTTTGCGGTACCTATATTTATCTTAGTCATCTACAATCGCTATGATGTGGTTGGACAACAACAGCGCCTATTTTTGAAGCGTACAGTAGGCAAAGCATTATTGTTACCCATTGCTTTGGCAGTACTTGTAACAGGTGTGACGTATGGTTCTAAAAAACTTCGCTTGCCAGAAGTATATGAGGCATATGCGAAAGATTCACCGTATATCAAACAAAACTATGTTGCACCTACAACGCAACAGTATCAATTTCCAGACAAAAAGCGAAACTTGATACATATCTATTTAGAATCTGTTGAAAACTCTTATTTATCAAAAGACTTAGGCGGCTATATGCATGAGAACCTAATGCCTGAGTTGACAGCACTATCGAAAGAAGGCGTGCATTTCTCTGACACGAAAGACCCATTCGGTGGCCCGTATCAAACATATGGTTCGAGTTGGTCCGTAGCTGGCATGATTAATATGGACATGGGAATTCCATTGAAGATTCCAATGAATGGTAACAGCTATGGTAAGTCAGGATACTTTTTACCAGGTGCACGTGGCATTGGTGATATTTTGCATGATGAAGGATACGAACAAACGGTTATGTTCGGTGCGGATGCAGATTTTGGTGGTTTGACTACTTACTACAAATCACACGGTAACTTTAATATTTGGGATTGGAAATATGCGCAAGCGAACGGTTATATTCCGAAAGACTACAAAGTATGGTGGGGATTTGAAGATGATAAACTGTATGACTTTGCAAAACAAGAAATTACACGTTTGTCACAAACAGGAAAGCCATTCAACTTTACAATGGAAACGGCAGATACGCATTTCCCAGATGGCTATGTGTCTAAAAATACGCCGACGCCACGTGATAATCAGTATGCGAACGTGATTGCATATTCAACATCAGAAGCGGTCGAATTCGTACGTTGGATTCAACAGCAACCGTTTTATGAAAATACAACGATTGTTATTACAGGTGACCATCTCAGCATGGATAAAAAGTTCTTTAAAGATTTTGATCCAAACTATAAACGTGATATTTTCAACTTGATTCTGAATCCTGCGAAAGAACCAGAAAAAGTGCAGAATCGTAAATTTGCGCCGTTAGATATGTTCCCAACAATCTTATCGAGCATGGGCGTAGAAATTAAAGGAGATCGCTTAGGTTTAGGAACAGACTTATTCTCAGACACGCCAACATTGATTGAGCGTGAGGGTATTAAGAAGTTTGACCATGAAATTAGTGTGAATAGCAACTACTATAATAAGCAATTTGTGAGCGAACATGGTTCAGGCAAACAAAAAGTAGAGCAGTAAATGATATGGGAGAGGCTTCTTGAACAGCAAGCCGCTCCCTTATTTTATTGTGTAAAGTCTAACATAACTAAGAAAGTAGCGAATAGTTATGATGTAAATAAGTTGAGCAAAGAGTGTTTGACATTCATGTTGAAACACTAAGCGCCATCTAATAATGCGATAGAATGATGTTTTTTGTGGGTGATTGGTTTTTAATAGTCTTGAACTCAATGCTTACGTTTGACTAACCAATGTGTGTAAGGTGCAAGGACAATATCGATAATAATAGGTGCAATCAGTGTGAATTATAGAATAGATATGTTACCTATTTTGGATTATCTCCTAACTTCTTTGGTTTCAACAGTTAGGATGTTGATGATTGATATATTAAATGGATTAACCATCTAGTTTATCTAAAGTAATTACGTAAAGATGATTTGTCATAGAATTGTTACGATTTTCTTGTCTAATCCCCCGTATGATAGGGAATACTATAAGTGAAAGCGTTTAAAAAATAGAAAGGTGGTAATTGATGTGATTCATTTATCAGATCAGATCGCATTGGTAACAGGTGGTGCGAATGGCATTGGTAAAGGTATTGTAGAAGCCTTGGCACAAGCAGGCGCAAAAGTGATTGTAGCTGATATTGATAAGGTCGCAGGGCAACAAACAGCAGATGACGTACAAGGACATTTCTACGAGTTAGATGTTACGGATAAGGCAAGAATTGAAGCAGTTGTTGCTGATATTGTGGCACAACACGGACGCATTGATATTTTGGCTGCCAATACAGGTGTTTATCCACAAATTTCTATAGAGACCATGACAGAAGCAGATTGGGATTATATTCAAAATATCAACTTGAAAGGAACATTCCTTGTGACACAAGCGGTACTTGCGGTGATGAAAGCACAAGGTTATGGACGTGTTGTATTAACATCTTCTGTTACAGGACCGATAACGGGATATCCAGGATGGGCGCATTATGGTGCAACAAAGGCAGGGCAATTAGGATTTATGCGTAGTGCGGCATTAGAATATGCAAAATATGGTATTACGATTAATGCCGTGCAACCGGGCAATGTGCTGACAGATGGTCTAAAAGCACAAGGAGAGGCATACTTAGAAGGGACACGTAAAATCATTCCAACGCATGAACTTGGAGAGCCTTTTGATATTGGTTATGCGGTGGCATTTTTCGCAAGCCCAGCAGCGAAGTTTATTACTGGTCAAAGTCTCGTTATTGATGGTGGTCAAATCTTGCCAGAAGAACCAGATGCGATTATTTAATAAGTGATAGAGAATAAGGCGTAATGACTGATAAATGAGTTGTTGCGCCATGTTTTATTTGAATTTCAAAATTAATGAGGGTTTTCACACCTGTATTAAAAAAATTCTAAAAATTATATTGACCCTACAAATGATTTATTATAGTACATTAGTGTCGCATTAAAATGTTTATCCCTTAGTTATCCCAAAGAATGAAAATTTTAATGCGACATTAGTGATATGTCATAAAAATATCACTCCGATTCCGTGTTAAATTTAGTGAAAAAGAATATAATTTCCTTAAACAAGATTGAAAGTTAAAACATTCACCCAATATTGATTTAAAAATTAGTTTATTGTAGGATTTATATAGACAAACTTTCGTCATAAAACAAAAGGGAAGCTACATATTTTATTTTACAAAGGGGCTAACATCATTATGAATAACAAATTATTTATTAACGTCATTGTCATTGCTTTACTATTAATTGTTTGTCCACCATTATTATTTTCAACATCTATGAGTGGTCAAGTATTGCTATTTATTATTGGCAGTGTCGGTATTATTTTTGCGATTGTTAATTTAGTTTTCACTTTACGTTACATTGATAAATCAGATTTTACAGGTTGGTAAGCCTAATAAATAAAGCGTGACACGATGACTTAGAGAAGTTGTCGTGCCACGCTTTTTATAATTATTTGACGTATTTCATTTCGAGTTGATGGATGAGGTGGGTCAACATATCGTTATTAGGCGTTGGAATATTTGCTTCATGACCGTATTTACTAATTTGACCATTTAAGTAGTCAACTTCTGTGTAACGACCGTTGTATAAGTCTTGATGCATTGATGGATAGTGTAAGCCTTGTGTTTCTTTAGGGTACGCAGCTTCAATTTTTTCAAGTAAGGCTACACCATCAAGTTCGACATTGCGTGCTTTTGCGACTGCAACAATTTCATCAATGATTGGAGTGACCATACTGCGCGATTGTTCGTAGCTACCGAATTCATAAATGGTTTTATTGAGAATGCTACATAATGGATTGAGTACACTATTCAATGTAGCTTTAGACCAAATAGATTGGAACACATTATCGCTAATTTTAGCATTCAAGCCTGCATCATTGAAAATTTTATTGATAGTTTCTGTACGTTCATCAGCTTGACCATCAGCACGTTGAAGTTCAATGCTACCTTGTCCTTCGAGTAAGACTTGTCCTGGACCACGCATACCAGCCGTCCACATAGTTACAGCCAAAAAGACTTGTTCGCGTGGGACAATCTTAGCAAAACGTTCATCATGACCGAGCCCATTCATCATCGTTAAGATAGCAGTATCTTGATGGATAGCCCCTTTATCTTTCAACTGATAAATCATCTCTTCAGATTGCATTGACTTTGTAAGAATAATGATTAAATCAAATGTATCACTTACATCCGTTGGCAAAACAGCAGGGATTTCTAAAGTATATGTATCCGTTTCTGTTTGAATCTCTAATCCCTTGTCATTAATAGCTTGAACATGATCTGGCCATGTATCAATCAATGTCACATCATAGCCTGCTTGTTTAATGTAGCTGCCGATACGGCTTCCCATAGCACCTGCGCCAGCAATTGCAATTTTTGTCATAATACATCCTCCTCGTCTTATGTGTAAACGCTTTAATTTTAGTTTAATTTTTTGACATAGAGATGTCAATTGTGCGGTGTTTGGCTAGGTAATGTTATACAGGGCGAACAGTGATTTCGTTAACGTTCACGTGCGCAGGTTGTGTCAATGCGTATAGTACCGTATCGGCAATGTTGTCAGCCTCTAACATTTTACGATTACCAAAGTCATAGCCAGCGTTCATTGGAGTATCAACCATTCCTGGTGAAATACTTGTTGCTCGAATACCTGTGCGTGCCAGCTCTTTTTCAAGCCCCTGCGTGATAGTGTGGACAGCTGCTTTTGTTGCGCTATAAAGGGTACTTACTTTTGTCACTTCAAAGCCTGAGATGGACGAGATGTTAATAATATGTCCATGAGATTGTGCTTGGAAATGTGGCATCACAGCGTTAATCGCATAGAGCGTACCTCTAATGTTAACATCAATCATTGCATCCCAACCTGCTACATCGCCTTTGGTAATGGCGGAAGATGTCATTAAACCAGCACTGTTGATTAAAATATCTACTTGCCCAAAGTGTTCAATGGTATGTTGAATGGCGTGTTCAACAGCTGCACGCTCTGTCACATCAGTTGGGATGATGAGTGCATCTGTAAAGTCTTCCGCAATCATATTCATTTTGTTTTCATTGCGTGCCAGTAATACTACTTTTGTGCCATTGTCGTTGAGCTTTTGTGCAATGGCAGCACCAATACCGCTACTTGCACCCGTTACTACGGCGACTTTATCTTTAAGTGTTTTCATGTATAATCCACCTTTCGAGTTCAAATTTTAGTTTGTTCATAAACTAACACATCTTCAAAGTATAAGGAAATGAACTGTTTTTGTAATAGCTGTTAGATGTTAACAAATATGTCAAAAAGCGTACAAAAAACATGTTATCATTATATTGTCATTGTTATTATGTTAAAATATTCGCATTGACAAAATAGAAAGAGGAAAAAAAGAATGCTTCTTTTTAGTATAGAAATTATAATTATGGTACTTGCAATTGTACTTGGATTACGTACAGCAGGTGCTCTTGGTTGTGGAATTTTTGCGATTGTCGCACAGTTAGTAATGATATTTGGTTTTGGCTTACCACCAGGCTCAGCGCCGGTAACAGCAGTGCTCATTATCTTATCGATTGGGATTGCGGGTGGAACCTTGCAAGCAACAGGTGGTATTGACTATCTCGTACATTTGGCATCAAAAGTTATCGAGCGATTCCCAAAATCAATTATCTTTATTGCGCCGATGATCGTCTTTTTATTTGTATTCGGTATTGGGACAGCGAATATTGCACTGTCGTTAGAACCGATTATTGCAAAAACAGCATTAAAAGCGCGTATCAAACCTAAAAAACCATTAACAGCATCGGTTTTAACAGCGAATATCGCATTATTATGTAGTCCGGCCGCTTCAGCTACAGCATACATGATTTCAGAATTTGCAGGCTTGGGTATTACAATGGGACAGTACTTGTCTATCGTCTTACCAACTGCACTTATCAGTATGGTGATATTGAGTGTGTTCATTACATTTGTGGGACAAACCAAAATGGATGAGCGTCAAGCACAAACAATGCTTCAAAAAATTGTTGAAGAAGATACGACAAAAACGCACTCAACCCGTGTCAAAATCGGTGTTTTATCATTTATTGTGGCAGTTGGTTGTATTTTAACATTTGGGATTTTCCCAGAACTGGGTCCTTCTTTCAAAATTGACGGTGAGATTGTAAAGCTACAAATGACAGACCTTGTGCAGCTCTTTATGTATATGAGTGCGATGGTGAATCTGTTATTGATTAAGATTCAACCGAATGAAATTTTAAATTCACATATCACGCAAGCCGCAATCGGTGCTTTATTTGCGGTGTTAGGACCGGGCTGGTTAGGTGCGACTATCTTTAGTGCATCGTCTAACCGTGATATTATGGAGACACAAATTGGTGGTCTTGTTGAACAAGCACCGTGGCTCCTAATTTTATTTGTTGGACTTGTGTCTATGGTTGTGATTTCGCAATCAGCAACGGCTTCTATTATGGTACCGATTGTGATGACATTAGGTATACCACCCACATTTTTCATAGCCATTGCACAAACATTGAATGTAAACTTTGTCATCCCAGCACAGCCAACAATTTTGTTTGCGGTTGATGTTGATGAGACACGTTCTACTAAAACAACAAGCTTTTTATTGCCAGGCTTTTTCTTAATAACCACGACGGTATGTGTCGGCTTAACAATTAAAACTATTCTAGGATTATAATAGATATGCCATAAAAACAAGCATCTATTTAGAGTATGCTTGTTTTTGTAACGTGGCGCTTATTTTTACACAGTATTAACATTTTGGTTTTACTATAATTATATAACTGTATATAAATTAATTGATTTTTTAATTTCAGTTGTATAAATTTAATATAAAATTATGCTATAATGTTTCTACAGTGTTAGTTATTTCATATTTTTAATTCTTTTAGTCTACGTTCTCCCCATAGTAACGTGGGCTTTTTTTATGTGTCAGTAGATGTTTTCAAAGTATATTTCGCCTTTGATTCACGTTAATTACGAAAGTGTATGAATAGTCTGCACAAATTAAGGGTAAAAGTTGATGAAAGTTATTATAGATTGAATTTTTAAAGGAGATGAATGGAATGGGTAGAAAAATATTAGCCGTACTTCTAGGTATTGTTGCATTTGTGACGGCGTGGAGTATGATTAAAATGTTTATTGCTCTAGCTCATAGTGGCGGAGAATTAAAAGTGAGTTATGCACCGCTACCATTACAGCTTGCGAATCCTAATATGACAGTCTTAATCATTTCAATAATTATTTATGCTGCAGCAACTATTATGTTAGCTTTTTTCACTATCAAGCTCATTAAACCTAAACAATAAGGATAATACTACTATGATACCTTGAACAAAGGAGGCACTATCTTGAATGTTATTGAGACGCAAGATGTGAGTAAACAGTTTGGAGATTTTCACGCTGTTCAAAACTTAAATATTCGTATTCCAGAAGGGCTTATTTGTGGTTTTTTAGGTCCGAATGGGTCTGGTAAAACGACAACGATTAGAATGTTGCTCGGCTTAGCAAAACCAACAGAGGGTCAAGTGAAGCTGTTTGATATGAAACTTGAAAATCACAAACAAGAAATTTTAAATCAAGTCGGTGCGCTTGTAGATTCACCGTCGTTTTACGATCATTTAACAGGGTATGAAAACCTGAAGATTATGCAATATATTCATCATAACAATCCTGAAGCAATTGAAAATGTGTTGTCGATTGTTGATCTGACACATGCGGCACAAAAGAAAGTTAAAGAGTACTCTTTAGGAATGAAACAGCGCTTAGGTATTGCCATTGCTTTAATGAATGATCCTAAGCTAATTATATTAGATGAACCCACGAATGGTTTGGATCCAAGTGGGATTAAAAAAATGAGAGAGTTATTAATGAAGCTCGTTCGAGAAAAAGGTATTAGTATTATTGTATCGAGTCATAACTTGTTTGAAATCGAGCAGATGTGCAGTTATGTCTGTCTTATTAATAAAGGGCAGTTGTTATTCCAAGGTGATATGCAGATATTGCTAGATACGTATAATCAAGACAGTGTGTATTTTGTTACAGATGACAATGAGAAATCAGCCAACTTACTGACTACATTTTCTACGTCTATAGAAGATAATCGATTATGTATACAAGCCCAGCGCCAAGATATTCCGCATATTAATAAAACACTTGTGAATCATGATATTAGTATTTATGAAATTTATCATGAACAGTCATCTTTAGAAGATATCTTTTTGAAATTAACAAATAATGAAAGAGAACTTGCCAATGAACAGTCTCATTAAATCAGAATGGTATAAATTGCCAAAGGTTACTTTTATCACTTCAATCATTCTTGCGGTTATGATTTCTGAAGTTTTGGCAATTGGCTTGTATTATTACAATTCGCATTTCTCAAGTGTTGAAGCATCATCATTAAGCTTTTTAATTTATGCACTTGCATGGTTTATACCTGTATTTTACTTTTTATATGGTGTTTTCAGTGCCAAAATTATCTCTACAGAATATGAAAGTAATATGTGGTCAGTACTGTTAGTTAGTAAGAAAAGTAAACGAGAGATTATTTTTGCGAAGTTCTTAGTATTGTTGGGATTAATGTTCATAACAATGATAGTATTTATGGTATGTCATTTACTGACGAGTCTATTTGTGAATGGTCATATCCCAAACCTTATGGCGTTTGTATATATTATGTTTGCAGTTTTTATTGGGACTTTGGGTATGCAGGCGATTCAATTTTTTATTGCATTAGTGATTGAAAATAAGGTGTATGTCATTGCAGTGGGTATTTTATTAGCACTGGTAAGTTTATTAATGCAATCTGAAATGATGCCATTTAAGATTCCCGAACAAATTATCAATGCAACAAATATATTAGATCACAATATGCTTGTGTTCTTTGATATGTCTTTCTTCGTGTTTGGTATATATAGTACGTTTGTTTTTGTAATCATCATGGTAATTTCCAATTTCTACATTAACAGAAAGGAATTTTAGAAATATGTTATTTTTGAAAATGCAATTCTTAAAAATGAAACGTACTTCTATTGTGCCTATCATGTTAGGTCTGCCCATTGTGACTGTGAGTTTATTTGCATGTCTCGCATTTTTTGCTAAACAGACAGACTTGCAAATGTTTCGTGTAACATCACTTCAACTATTTCTTGAATTAATATTGCCATTAGCGATGACGTTAATTGTCGGATTGATGTTTAGAATTGAAAGAAGAAATCATGCATTTCAAAATACAGTCACTTATTTCAAAAGTTTAAAGACATACTATCTGCTTAACTTTGTATTCTATGTATTTATCGGTTTTATTATGCTATGGCTTGGCTATCTGTTATACGCTGTTAGTTATGTTATTTTTACTCAGCAGTGGGATTTGATAGGTGTTGACTTTGTATGTCTTTTGATTATATTGATGTTAACATTTTTGCCGATAATTAGTTTTATTTATATGTTGAACTATTTGTTTCAGGGATTTGTACTTCCAGCTGTATTGAGCTTTTTACTGACAGTTGGTAACTTCTTTGTTGGTGTTATCGGTATTTTCGCAAGTCATTTGTACTTTTATTCATTCTTAGTTTTTACACTGTACAATGGTTATAACAAGCTTATTTTAATAGCGACTTCATTGTTACTAAGTTTGATCTTTTTGACTATCGGCTATATTAAATTCTTGAAGTCAATGGAGAAAGGTCAATTATAAATTATATGAACCTCTACAAGTGCAAAGGATTAGGACACAACACCAGATTTTCTTATAAAAACCTTGATTACATGTTTTTATACATCTAATCAAGGTTTTTCGTAAATGAGTTAAAAATAAAGCACTTCCCGTATAATTGTTAGTAACGATAAAAACAATAGATAGGAGTGCTTTATATGTACAAAGAGGAAGCATGTTTCAACTTACTTTGCCAATCGAAATAGAGTTAATTCCCCCGAAAATGATATAGCAGTCATTATAAACAAATTGATAGAATCTATTCCCTAAGAAGCTTTCAATAAATACTCTAACCACGTGGGTCCCTCATCTTATCATCCTAAAATGATGTTCAAAATAATTTTATGTGGTTATGCAAATTCTGTTTTTTTTTGGTAGAAGAATCGCATTTTGTCTTAGCACCTTTGGGATTAAGAAAAAGCTGTCGAATGATTGATGATAGTATTTTTAACTGAATGATTTTTAGTTTGAACATAAATAGCCAATACATACGATGAGACGTAATCAAATGTTTTAAATACTGAATCAAGACTTTAGTAAAGGGTCTGAGATATGATAATTTGGATACTGAAAAACGATGTTTCAAAAGCAGAATTTTCAATAGAGCACTAAAAGATACCTTTGTAATACAATAAATAAGCAATTAATAAAAGTGTTATCAAAAAACTAATTATTATTAAAAGGTGCTTTTTCCAAAATACATTGAATATTAGTAGGATGATAGAAGATAGTATATATATACATACACAAGTCGTTATAAAGTCTAATAACAGAAATATAAAACCAATAACCAATAAAGTGTAAACTAATCCATAAGTTAAGTTTCTTGTTTTATAATAGTCATGGTTCATAAGTATCCTCCTTAAATAGTGTCACATGATGATATTCAAAATAAGTTTTCTTACATCACAGCAGCCAGATGTAAATTTATGTGTTTGGATCACTAAAATAGGTATGCCAGAAGTTTACTTTTGACACACTCATTATAGTTTGGGTTTGAATGGTTTAATCCTTTGTTTGAAGTAACCAACTTTTTCAAGATTTACAAATGATGATGTACTAGTGAGACTATTGATAACGTGTTTTCCTTCGTATCGGATTTCCCAACCAGTTTAAAGTTTCAAGGTTTTTATGAGATTCTAGTGAAATAATTTATGTCCTTTCCATGATTCTATTAGTCACGTGCTTTTTTGGCAAGGTCGGTAATATATGCAAAAAAGGCATCGTGGTCAACGTGATACACAGGGTTCAATGGACGACCGTTTGTTTCATCGAGATATGTACGGCCTTGGCTTGGTCCATGCGTGATAACAGAAGCGTGTACGGTTTTCTGACGGACTAAGTCAGGGCGCCCTGTATAAGCTGTTGTTAGTACATCCCATAAGAAATACGTTGAGTTCGTTTGGAAGTGTGTTAATGGAGGAACAGCTGCGTAACTGACACCTAAGAAATCCACCCCTGTGTGTTCACGTTGGTCTGCCCAATATTGGCGAATGGCTGGTGTGAGTGGTACTTTGTTGGTGCTTTCCAGTGCAACCATGTCGATAGGAATATCCGTCTCAAATACGCGAGCAACAGCTTCTGGATCCCAGAAAGCATTCCACTCGGCTGTGCCATCATGTTCAGGTTCTTCAACATTGCCTTTGTCTAAAAATGTGCCACCCATCCATACGAGGCGTTCAATATTATTTGTAATACTAGGTGCCACGTCTAGTGCTTTCGCTAGGTCAGTAAGTGGGCCAGTGAACAAGAGTGTAACAGGTTGTTCAGATGCTTGTACCTTTTCGATAATGTCTGCGTATGCGTGTGCTTCGAGTGCATGCGATTGATTCGGACGTTGTTCATTTAAAATCGGTAAGGCATCCATAAAGAAAGCATGCATGCGCCAATCTTTAGGAAATGGATTTTTACCACGTTCATAAGATGTTGCGACATCGACAGGATAGTGGCTAAAACGATTAATGATTTTACGCGAGGCACTTTCAGCAGGTTCTACATAACAATCGGCACCAATAGCACTGACGCCAATTAAATCAATATTATCCATATGTAAAAGTAAGAAGAGCGAGACTAAGTCATCGACGCCTCCGTCATGGTTAAAATATACAGGTTTCATAAGATTGCTCCTTTTTCTATGATACTTCTATGATAAATGATGCTACTCAAAAAATCACTTAATTCCATGGGCACAATAGAGCGGCTCTGTCAGGAATGCGTGCATGGTATCATATCATTTAAAGGAGATGACGTAAATGTCCACTCAAAAGAATGACTACGATGTAATAGCAGATGAAGCGGTTATTGTACGTAGTTATTTTTTATTTATCAAAAATAATCCAATTTTGTTCATATTAGATTCACATTGATATTATTAGATAGTAGTATAAAGGAAAAGAACAAAGGGGGATTCCTAAGTGGACTCAGAGAAACAAACCAAATTTAATTTTGTAGCACTACTGTTACTGATTGGTGTGTTTATGGCAGCGTTAGATAATGGAATTATTAGTGCAGCATTAACGACGATTAACCAATCTTTTGAGATACAGCCTCAGATGGGGGCATGGGGCATTGCAATTTATACATTAGGTATGGCGGTAGCGACACCCATTGCTGGTAAATTAGCTGATATGTATGGACGTAAGAAAGTCTATATCATTGAAGTGATTTTATTTGGTATTGGCTCATTACTCGTGGCATTAAGCCCGAACTATACCTTTTTTATTATGGCACGTTTAATTCAATCACTCGGTGGTGGCGGGTTATTTGTTATCGCAAGTGCCCACTTTATCTCGACGTATGACCGCTCAAAGCAAGGCACGATGCTCGGCGTGTTAGGAGCGATGAACGGGATTGCATCTGTACTCGGTCCGAACTTAGGTAGTTTATTAATTAAAATTACAGGGACGTGGCATTGGTTGTTCTTAATTAATGTACCAATTGCATTGTTTATTACGCTATTCGTCATGTTGAAAATGACAGAAACACGTCGCCCTGTACAGAAGAAAATGGATACGTATGCGATTATTATGTTCTCATTCTCTACACTATTAGTGATGTTTGGTATTTACAATATTCGTGCGGCGGAAGCGATGGATCCTATCATGCGTTGGTCTGTTATTGTGTTCTTCCTACTAGCGATAATCGGTTATGCCATCATGATTCGGATTGAGAAACGTAATGAAGGTAAAAATATTGATGCATTTTTACCATATTCCTTATTACGTAAGCCAACATTTGCGGCTATTTTAGTAATGGGGATTTGTTCAGGTATGTTAATTGGTGCTATTATCTTTATCCCATCTTTTGTAGAAAATGTCTTGCATGTCAGTGCAGCGAATAGTGGTTTTTGGCTCACACCACTCGCATTAGCATCAGGTGTAGGTGCGTCATTAGGTGGACGTATTGTGGATAAAGAAGGACCTGTCTTTGCATTGGTCGTTGCCAGTGTTATTAGTTTCGTTGGTTATGGTGGATTAGCCTTTATGGTAACCGGCACGATGACTTTCCTGCTTTTCTCGATTGTTGCCGGTTTAGGATTTGGGTTTACAATTGGTGCACCGATGACCGTATTGGCGACACGTACGGCAGGTTATGCCGATGATCGAAACAGTACGGTTATTGCTACATTATCAGTTTCTCGTCAAATGGGGATCACCATTGCGCCAACATTGTTTGCGATGTTGATTCAACTTGGCTTCAGTCAAACCATGTCGCAAGTGAAGGAAGCCTTAGCTGAACGGAACTTTACACCAGAAGATGTGCCTCCTTCAATTATGGATGGAGTGGCAAACGTCAATGGTAGTACTTATGCATTGTGGCAACAGCTAGAAAAGTTGGCATCAACGCCTATGCGTCAAGCATTGATGCAGGGATTAGAATCCGTTGTACATATGGCATTCATGCCGGTATTCTTAACGGCAGCTTTGAGTTCTGTTGTTATATTGGTGCTTACATTTATCTTTAGGAATCAATTTAGTGAATCATAAAGCGGTTATCACCTTTTATGCCTCATTGTCACTGAGACCAAGTGTTGCTTCAATAGTCGTTGGACGTCCTGCACCTGCTGCGATAAACATCAGGGCAATGGCTGTGACTAACAGTATCGCAAGTGACCAAGTCCATGTATGTGTTAAGTCATGTAATAAACCAAACATTAGCGGACCAATACATGCGAATAGGTAACCGACAGCTTGTGACATGCCGGCAAGTTTAGCAGCTGTCAAACCATTTTCAGCACGCAAGCTAAAGAATGTGTTAACGAGACCAAATGCAAAACCACATGCAATGCCGATAATAATGATGGAAATGAATGCCCAATGCGGGAGCAACATAAGTATGAGGATACCTGTTGTAAATAGTGCGCCAGCAAAGGCTGTGAGTCCTACTTGTGACTGTAGACGTACAGCATAGATAGGAAGTACGAAAGTGAATGGAATAATCACAATTTGTAAGATGGACAGATAGAGACCGGCACGTTGTACTGAGATATCATAAGTTAACAGAAATTCTGGTAACCAGTTGATGAGTGAGTAAAAAATAAGCGACTGTCCACCCATCAGCAATGTAATCCGCCATGATAACGGCGATTTCCAGACGTTAACATTATTGGATTGCTTATTTTGTGCATGAGTTTCATGACTTTTGAGTTGAGGTGCCCACACGATGATTGCGAGAAATGTTACGACACTAATGGCTGCTAACGCAATGTTGTAATTAAAATGTTGTAACAGTGGTGCAGCACTATAAGATGATAAGGCACCAAAGATATTCATCACGACAGTGTACCATGCCGTCATAATACCAATACGATATGGGAACTTCGACTTGATGATACCTGGGGCGAGTACATTACCAAATGCGATACCGACACCGATCAATAATGTCCCTACATATAGCAAAGTGCTGCTTGTAATGCTTCTTAAACTAACACCAATAAAGATAAAGAGTAATGCGACAAAAAGTACACGTGCCATGCCATAACGGTGACTGATACGAGCGACAATCAATGAGATGACAGCAAACGCTAATAGTGGAATAATAGCAATAATACTCACTTCTGTATGACTGAGATGTAATGTCTCTTGAATAGTAGGTAAGACTACACCTACTGATGTAATAGGCGCACGTAAATTTGCGGCAATTAATAACACACCAGCAAATAAGAGCCAATTCACTTTTGAAGATGATGTATTCATAGCATACACTCCTTATAATTTGTTATAATGAACAAAATGTTCTTTTTAAAAGACAAACTATATCGTACATTATGTTCTTTATATTGTAAACAGGAAGGGTTTGAAACATGGAAGATATTAATCAAATTGTTGCACGTAATCTACAGCAATATCGTCAAACTCAAAGGCTTAGCCTGGATAATATTTCACAGTTAACGGGAATTAGTAAAACGATGATTAGCCAGATTGAGAAAGGGACTGGTAATCCGAGTATTAACACATTGTGGAAGTTGGCAAATGGTTTATATTTACCATTAAATACATTGATTAGTGAGGACAAAAGAGATATTTATCAAGTGGCTACGGAAGACTTAAAGCCCATTTATAATGAAGATCAATCGGTTGTTGTCTACCCTTATTTTCCATATGACAACGCACATGGTTTTGAAATGTTTAGTATGGAAATCGCACCAGGCGGTAAGTTGGAATCAGATGGTCATCCACAAGGCGCAAAAGAGTTTATTATCGTGAATGATGGGACTTTGACGTTGGAAATAGGTGAGCAAAAATATTATATTGAATCTTCGCAAGCGATTCGTTTTAGTGGTGAAAGTACACATAGTTATTGTAATGAAACGGATACACAAGTTTTGTTAACGGCAACAATTCAATACACATAACTCATTAACATAGAGGGAAGGCTACTGGCATAATGCGGGTAGTCTTCCCTTTGTTTCTAAATGTTTCATGTGGAACGTACAGCATACTTTTGCATAATTATCACTTTAAAAAGGTGTTTACATGGAATATGAATTCAGTATGGGAAATGAGGTTTGTAAGCTATGAAGTTAAGTGCATACTTAGGTGAAGTTGTAATTTCGGATTGGTAGGGGGATTATTGGATACTGCATCACAGACAATATCAAACAACAGTCTATCAATGACGTATCTCATACAGGCTGGATAATTTATATGATCACACAGGTCAATATGCATATGATTCAGGTTCAGAGGCATGTTGACCATGTGGAGAATACAGATTGTATCTTCAACTTTTTAGATAATGAAAAAAATAGGACAACGACATGATTCTAAAAAGATTCCGTTGTCCCATTTTTACAAGGCTGAGCAGGGGAATAAAGTTGTTTCACCCCAGTCAGCTATTGTGTTCTGCATAACATCTTAAATTGAAAGTTTCTATTCATGTTTCACCATCTAGTTCTACTCTGCTTGACGAATGTCTTCTGCGATATCTTGGTAATCAAATGTCTTATTCAGAAAACTTGGTTCGGTTGATAAATGTTGTTCAAAAACAGCACAATTTTGAATTTCTATCATACCTTCAGCAAGGTCAAAACCTAAAATATGGCCCATAAATGTATGATCTTCTGAGATAAAGTGTGCGTGAAAACCAGCGGCTCCGATACCGTGAAAAACTTCTGGTGTGTATACAGCGACAATGGTTCCTTTAATATGCTCGCGATGGTATTCTGGTTGTGCTTTGGCAGATGTAATCAAGCGGGTATACGGTGGGTTTTGTTTCGGCATAATACGCACGTGCATACGCTTAAATGTTCCCGAAATTTTAACCATCGCAAATAAGTTTTCACTCAACATCTGTTCGCGTATTTGTTGATACAGCATTTCATGATTCATGTCAGTCGCATCAAAGGTTGTATCTGCTGAAAATTTTGAGACAGACGCATATGGTGTGAGAGTGTGATCTGGTAGCTTTTGTACCTTGCTATCAGAAGTTGTTGCATGGAAGGCTTGGCCATCAACAAAGATGACTTCCCCATCTGAACCTGTTAATGTGGCAATTCCATGATCACCGTGTTCTAGAAGTGTTTGAATCGAGCAAGTGCCCTCAAGTGCACCTGCCATTAATGTGCCAAGTGTTCCGTGTTGATATAATGAATGTTGCATAAGTTGTTGCCACCTTTATCTATATTGGTTAATGTTAGTGTATAAGGCATTTTAACACGATACAAGTATTAAGATTTCACAGGTAACATATGATAGCACGCCAAATCATAAAAATTAAAAAGGGGACGTTATGGATGGTAGGTCAAATTCAAAAACTTTATATCGGTAAAGTACGTCAGCATGGAAATGCGGGTGCTAAGGAGTTAATGGAACAAACTTGGACAACAGCGATGTATAAACAAGAAACAGATACGCCTGTATGGCTTGGGAAAGAGGGATTGGAAGGAGATGCAGTTGCAGATACACGTCATCATGGGGGCGCAGAAAAAGCATTATTTGCGTATGCTGTGACACATTACCCAGTGTTTAGTGAACATTACCAACAAGAGATTCATGTTGGAAGTAACGGTGAGAATATCGCCGTAACAGGGATGGATGAGGACACAGTGTGTATTGGTGATATTTACAAAATTGGTGATGCGATTGTAAAAGTGGCGCAACCAAGACGACCTTGCTGGAAAACTAGTCGACGTCAAGGCATCGTGGACTTTTCGGTGATGTTAGAAGAGACTGGCAAGGCAGGGTGGCACTATCGTGTACTAAAAGAAGGCTACATTCAACAAGGAGATATGCTCGAGTTACAAGAACGTCCGTATCCGAATTGGACAATTCAACGCATGAACGACACGTTACGTGGTGCGACGGATATTGCCTCTTTAAAAGAATTACAAGAAGCGCCATTCACACCGGAATCATGGCATGGTACTTTGGCAAAACGTATTGCGGGTGAACCTGTTGATGATACAGCTCGTCTTTATGGACCGAATATTTAAAGCTTAAAAGATACGCACTTTTTTAAATAGAAGTGGGTATTTTTTTGTTTTTTAGAAATAAATAAAAATTTATTGATGATGAATAAAAATACATAAAATAGAATGTTAAATTTCAATTTAACGTTATTAACACACGTTATAACATTATTTTAATAGTATTTATAAGATTGGTTGGTTATATATATTCACAAATGCACATGTATATAACCGA
The DNA here is from genome assembly GCF_024814435.1 of Staphylococcus americanisciuri. GTDB lineage: Bacteria > Bacillota > Bacilli > Staphylococcales > Staphylococcaceae > Staphylococcus > Staphylococcus americanisciuri. The sequence continues at coordinate 19,801 of NZ_JANUXY010000002.1, read as the reverse complement.
ATGATATTTGCATTAATATGTAAACTTCGCTAGGCTGAAATAGAGGCTTTATAATGTCGAGATAAAAATTAACGAAAGGAGATTTACTGTGTATAAAAATAATAAAATAATGGATTGGATTGTCTTTGGTGGTGCAGCATTTGTTTTATTACTCGCTGTAATTCCAATGATAGTCTTTCCAAAACAAAGTCGCTCTGTCGTTGTAGCGATAAATGAGTTTGTGACAACGAACTTAGGTGCAACATATCTCGTGTTAGGTGTTGCTATTTTTTGCTTTGTTTTATATATTGCGTTTGGTAAATATGGTTCGGTCACACTAGGCAGCGCAACAGATCGTCCAGAGTTTAGTAACTTTGCGTGGGCATCCATGTTGTTTTGTGCCGGTATTGGTTCAAATATTTTATATTGGGGCATTATCGAGTGGGCATATTATTATCAAGGACCGCCACAAGGTGTCAAGCCGATGAGCGATGCCGCACTTAACTATGCGACGATGTATGGCATGTTCCATTGGGGACCGATTGCGTGGTCAATTTACGTATTACCTGCTTTACCAATCGGTTATTTAGTCTTTGTGAAAAAACAACCGATTTTCAAAATCAGTCAAGCATGTCGACCGATTTTAAAAGGATATACAGATGGCTTTATCGGTAAGCTAATCGATATACTCTTTATTTTTGGTCTAATCGGTGGGACAGCGACGTCTCTTGCGTTAGGCGTGCCAATGATTTCAGCCGGATTAGAGAAGTTAACAGGTATTGATGGTTCCAGTATGGTCGTAAAAAGTTTTGTGCTCTTAGCGATTACAGTTGTGTTTGCTTACAGTTCATATCGTGGCTTGAAAAAAGGGATTCAGTTGCTTAGTGACTTGAACGTCTGGCTAGCATTTATCTTGCTCGCATTTGTCTTTATGGTCGGGCCAACAATTTTCATTATGGAAACAACCGTGACAAGTTTCGGTAATATGATTAAAAACTTTTTCCAAATGGCGACATGGCTAGAACCATTTGGTGGCATCGGTGGTCGAGAAGAGACACACTTCCCACAACAATGGACAATATTCTATTGGGCGTGGTGGATTGTCTATGCACCATTTATTGGTATGTTCATTGCCCGTATTTCAAGAGGACGTACGTTGAAAGAAGTCATTGTAGGTACGATTGTATATGGCACTTTTGGTTGTGTATTGTTCTTCGGTATTTTTGGGAACTATGCGACATATTTACAATTAACGGGTCAATTTGATGTTGTGTCATTTTTAAATACGCATGGTACAGAAGCAACGATTATTGAAGTTGTGAATCAATTGCCGTTTGCGCCTGTGATAATTGGTTTGTTCGTTTTATCTGCTTTTTTATTCTTAGTGACAACATTCGATTCCGCATCATACATTGTGGCAGCTGCAACACAAGTAAGTGTCAAAGGAGAACCACTTAAAATGAATCGCCTATTCTGGGCATTCGCATTGTGCTTATTACCGTTCTCACTCATGCTGGTAGGCGGCGAAAAAGCGCTAGAAATCTTACAAACTGCATCCATTGTCGCTGGTGTATCGTTGATTGTCATCTTTATCATTATGATGATTTCATTCATGATGATTTTATCGGGAGACCGTATCGCATTACAAACGCGTGCAGAACGCTTTAGGAAAATTGAGCGTCGTTCACTCAGAATTTTACAAGTAAGCGAAAAAGATGATGAAGATAATAACTTATAAAACTGGACATTAAGCGCTGAAAGTCACCTTTGACATAACATAATGAAAATAAATAAATATTAATAAATTATGAATAAAAATACATGAAATGGTATGTTAAGTTTAAATTTAACGTTTTTAACCTACTTTATAACGTTGTTTTAACAATGTTTACAAAGTTCATTAGTTATATATATTCATAAATGCACTTGTATGTGATTGAATGAAATTTGCATTAATATGTCAACTTCGTTAGTCTAAAGCAGAGGTTTTATGATGTCATGCTGCAGATTAACGAAGGGGGATTTACTGTGCATAAAGATAATAAATTAATGGATTGGATTGTCTTTGGTGGTGCAGCGTTTGTTTTATTACTCGCTGTAATTCCAATGATGGTCTTTCCAAAACAAAGTCGTTCCGTCGTTGTAGCGATGAATGAGTTTGTCACAACGAACTTGGGTGCGACTTATCTCGTATTAGGTCTCACCATCTTTTGTTTCGTCTTATATATTGCGTTTGGTAAGTATGGTTCGGTTACCCTAGGACGTGCAAGCGATCGTCCAGAGTTTAGCGACTTTGCTTGGGCATCTATGCTGTTTTGTGCGGGTATCGGTTCAGATATTTTATACTGGGGTGTCATCGAGTGGGCGTACTATTATCAAGGACCGCCACAAGGTGCGAAACCGATGAGTGATGCTGCACTCAACTATGCGACGATGTATGGTATGTTCCATTGGGGACCGATTGCGTGGTCAATTTACGTATTACCAGCGTTACCTATTGGTTATCTAGTCTTTGTAAAGAAACAACCCGTGTTTAAAATCAGTCAAGCCTGCCGTCCGATATTAAAAGGACAAACAGATGGCTTTATTGGTAAATTAGTCGATATTCTCTTTATTTTTGGTTTGATTGGTGGGACAGCGACGTCTCTTGCATTAGGTGTGCCAATGATTTCAGCCGGATTGGAGAAGTTAACAGGTATCAACGGCTCGAGCATGATTGTTAAAAGTTTCGTACTCCTTGCAATTACTGTTGTTTTTGCGTACAGTTCATATCGTGGCTTGAAAAAAGGGATTCAGTTGCTCAGTGACTTGAACGTTTGGTTATCATTAATTTTACTCGCATTTATTTTTATTATTGGTCCAACGATTTTCATTATGGAAACAACTGTTACAAGCTTTGGGAATATGATTAAAAATTTCTTTCAAATGGCAACATGGCTTGAACCATTTGGAGGTATCGGTGGTCGTGAAGAAACAAACTTCCCACAACAATGGACGATATTCTACTGGGCGTGGTGGATTGTTTATGCGCCATTTATCGGTCTATTTATTGCGCGTATTTCGAGAGGGCGTACGTTAAAAGAAGTCATTCTAGGTACGATTGTGTATGGAACATTCGGTTGTGTATTGTTCTTTGGTATTTTTGGAAATTACGCAACTTATCTTCAATTAACGGGTCAATTTGACGTGATAGCTTTCTTAAATTCACACGGTACGGAAGCGACAATTATTGAAGTCGTCAACCAATTGCCATTTGCGCCTGTGATGATTGGCTTATTCGTGCTATCCGCCTTTTTATTCTTAGTAACGACGTTCGACTCTGCATCATATATTGTTGCAGCTGCCACGCAAATACGTGTGAAAGGTGAGCCTATCAAAATGAATCGCTTATTTTGGGCGTTCGCATTGTGCTTGTTACCATTCTCACTCATGCTTGTCGGTGGCGAAAAAGCGTTGGAAATCTTGCAAACAGCATCCATTGTGGCAGGTGTCCCGTTAATCATCATTTTTATCATTATTATGATTTCTTTTATGATGATATTATCAGGAGACCGTATTGCACTACAAACACGTGCGGAACGCTTTAAGAAAATTGAGCGTCGTTCATTGAGAATTCTACAAGTGAGCGAAAAAGATGATGAAGATAATAACTTATAAATAGAAAACGAAGTCTGGCATTTAAGTATGTCAGGCTTCATTTTTTGGGTGCGCCCGGCATGGGTAATAACTTGACGGTGAAAGTCCGTTATAGGATTAGTAGTAGGGGCTATTAAAGAAAGACAAGGGTACCATTGTGAAGTGGAATCTGAAGGAAGTAGGACGCAAGCACTCGTACTGACGAACAGAAATATCATATAAGGCTATGTAGAATGGGCGAATCTGCCTAACAAGATAAAGTCTGATATTAACTGGGTTCTATATAGGAAGTGATGCGCTGATATGTGTGGATCAATAGTCAATTAATGGCTATTTTCCTACTCGATTCTAATTACCTTATTGATATTAAGTATCTAAATCATTGTTTATATTGTCATGATTGTGTACTTTTCAAATGTTTTGATAAAGCTAAAGACGAATAGTAAGAAGAAGCTCTTACAAATTGCACGATTACTAAAGGCATCTATATGAAAAATTACCATTTTTGTAAATTCAGTTGACTTTTCAGGGTGCTTAGTTTATTAATTAAAGTGTAAAAAGAAGGTGTTTTTACGAAAGAGAAGTTTATTTTTATTACAGCAGGTTACCCTTTAGGATTAGCTCTATCAGGTTTTATAGTTAATGTACTAGGTGTTCAGTATACTATCGCTATTTTATCAACAATTTTAATAATAGTTGTTATAATCAGAGGTGTTTATGCAAATATCAAATAAACAAATTAAAAATTTTAGTATATTCAAGCAAAGGTTAAATGAAAATAATTATTTTACTGATATATATCATGCGCTTGATAGTGTAGGTATAGTTCAGTTAGATAGTATTAACGTTTTTCTTAGAGCTCAGGATTTGTATTTTATTAATAGAATTAAAAGTTATGAACAAGAAGATTTATTAAAATATTATGAAAAATTTAAAATAAGTGAAAATTATAGTAGGGCATTAACTATAAATAATATTCAAGATGATAATAAATACTTATGGACGCAGACTAGGTTCTATGAAAAATATAAAGGGTCTTATAACACAGAAGATTTTGTTTTAATGGAAAAGATATTAGAGTCTATTTCAGAAAATACGTTATTGCCATTTAAAGAATTAACTAACATCTATAAGTACAATAAGTCTAAAGGGTGGAAAACAGGCAAAATACAAGATTTAACAAGTTTTTTATTTAGAACAGGACAGATAGGCATTTTAAGAGATAAGAATTTTCAAAGATACCTATATAAAAAAGAAACTATAGATAATCCGTACAGCTATAAAGAATCTTTAAAATATTATGTATTGCGTTCTCTTGAAGGGTTAGGTGTATTAACAGCTAAGGAAATAGCATTTGAATGGAAAGTGAAGATTAACGACGTTCAAGGTGTTTTAAGTGAATTAGAGAAGTCAAATGAAGTGTGTGCTTTGTTTAATGAAGGTGAAAAGCATTATATACTGAACAAAGATATTGAGTATTTTAATAACCAAAGCAATGAAATAGTATCTAAAAATGTGTTTTTATCTCCTTTTGATAATTTGATTTATAATAGAACAAGATTAAAAAAACTTTTTTCTTTTGACTATAGACTAGAGGCCTATATCCCTAAGAAAAAGAGGAAAAATGGTTATTATGCTTTACCAATTTTAATAGAAAATAATTTAATTGGCACCATAGATTTAAATTACAATAGAGAAGAGAAAGAATTAATCGTTTTATCATTAAATATCCTACAAGCATATAGAAATAGAAAAATAGAAAGACAAGTATTTAGTCTTTTAGAATATTACGCTGAAAAATTATATGCTAAAAAAATTACCAGATTAAATTATTAAGCAGATGGTTTATTTTGGGTATAGAATGGAGTTATATCAAGAATACGGACACAAGAAAAAAGGATTTTACCGCACTTCGCTTGTTTGCCTATCTAGTTAAGTACTTTTGAAAATCAAAAAGCACTTAACTAGATAGGTTATTTTATGCATATTCTTCTCAAATTCTATGGGCTCATATTTGTTTGGATGCCTTTTTCACGTAGTAAAGTCTGTTTGACGCTGAATATCAAATTGATAAATATGTTTTTTTAACATATTACGTTTACTGGCATGCTTACTTGGTTTACGCTTTTTCCAGCTATAAAACATTTTTTGAAACACCCAGTATTTAACACATCTTTATAACACAAAACGCATGCGGTGTTCATCTATAAACTTGTAGATTACTGCTAGTTTTTGACAAAGATATGTATAGCCCTCTTTTATATTTTTCTTCTAATGCTCTTAATCTTTTTTGTAAGTCAGCCTCAGATTGTTTCTTTGCGTACGTTGACCACTACCGACAAATGCTTTTTCACCATCTTTACGATATATACTGAGCCACTTTGTTAACGTTTGGATGGGGATATCTAAATCTCTTGAAACATCTGTTGCACGTCTACTAGAGTGAATAGTTTTCATTTAAAAATTGTGTGCATATATTCTTTTTCACATAACTTCCTATTCGATTAAGCCTCTTCATCAGGAATTGGGAAGTAGTTAAAAATAGCCCCAGATTTTATCGCATCACTAATAGAATTGAGCCATTGGTAGTATAGGCGTGAGTGAATCATGTGTTCCTTTACCTCTTGCGCTTCTTGTCGCAATGTTTCATCGATATCTTCCGCAGCTAGAATTTGATTGATCATAGCTTCTGCTTCTCGTAAGGCAGCCATATTAGTTTTGATTTCACGATACCATTTTTGAGTGAAGAAATTGCTGAAAAATGTGAAGAAGTCTTTTTCAGCTTCAAAATGTTGTTTGCGACTACCACGTGTAAATCGTTGTTTAACGACATCAAACTCCTGTAATTTTTTAACTCCTGCACTCATACTCGGTTTGCTCATTTGAAGTTCATTACGCATTTCATCGAGTGTCATACTCTCTTTGAATAACATTGTGCCATATAAGTTGCCAACACTGCGATTAATACCGTATAAATCCATTGTTTCGGCAATTGAGTTAATAACAATGTCTTTCGCTGTTTCTAGTTGTGTTTCATAATTTGTATCACGTGTCACTTAATGGTTCCCTCCCTTTATATCTATCCTATCGGCTAAATTGTACGCTTGTTCCTAACAGAAACTCAAGTTTTTCTGAAAAAAAGATGCAAAATTTAACAAAATATTATTTCAAGGAACAAGGTCTATTAGGGAAAGTTGACACTTTTTTGACAGGTATGATAAAGTTGTTTTGTAAAATTCGTTAAATAAAAACTTAACAAACTTAACAGAGGTGTATAGGATGGAACTGATTAAGCAGTTATCTCGTCGTCAATTTATCGATGGTGAATGGGTAGAAAGCAGTAATCACAGCACACGTGACATTATTAATCCATACAATCAGGAAGTTATTACAACAGTTGCAGAAGGTACAACAGAAGATGTGGAACGTGCCATTTTAGCAGCACGTCGCTCGTTTGATGCAGGGGAGTATGCACAAACAACAGCAGAATATAAGGGGCAAAAAGTACGTGAAATTGCTGATAAAATTAAAGAAAATCGTGAAGAATTAGCACAGTTGGAGACGTTAGATACAGGGAAAACGTTAGAAGAGTCTCGCGCAGACATGGATGATATTCACAATGTCTTTATGTATTTTGCAGGTTTGGCGGATAAAGACGGTGGCGAATTAATCGACGCGCCTATTCCAAACACTGAAAGTAAAGTGGTGAAAGAGCCAATCGGCGTTGTAACACAAATCACACCATGGAACTATCCACTGCTTCAAGCATCATGGAAGATTGCGCCTGCATTGGCAACGGGTTGTTCACTTGTAATGAAGCCGAGTGAGATCACACCATTAACAACTATTCGCGTCTTTGAACTGATGGAGGAAGTTGGTTTCCCTAAAGGTGTTATCAACCTTGTGCTAGGTGCTGGGTCTGATATTGGTGACATCATGTCAACACACCCAGAAGTAGACTTAGTATCATTTACAGGCGGTATTCAAACTGGTAAACGCATTATGAAACAAGCGGCAGACAATGTAACGAATGTAGCATTGGAATTGGGTGGTAAGAACCCGAATATTGTTTTTGATGATGCAGACTTTGATTTAGCCGTGGACCAAGCGTTGAATGGTGCGTTTTTCCATGCGGGACAAGTATGTTCTGCGGGCTCACGTTTAATCGTTCATAATGCGATTAAAGATGACTTTGAAGCGGCACTGATTGAACGTATTAAAAACATCAAAATGGGTAGCGGTTTTGATGAGACAACAGAGTTAGGACCACTGATTTCAGCAGCACATCGTGAAAAAGTCGAAAGCTATATGCAAGTTGCGAAAGAAGAGGGTGCAACGATTGCGATTGGTGGTCAACGCCCAGAACGTGAAGACTTGCAAGACGGCTTTTTCTTTGAACCGACTGTTATCACAAATTGCGACACATCAATGCGTATTGTACAAGAGGAAGTCTTCGGTCCAGTTGTGACAATCGAAGGCTTTGATACAGAGGAAGAAGCGATTCACCTAGCTAACGACTCTATTTACGGTCTTGCAGGCGGTGTGTTCTCACAAGATATCGGTAAAGCCCAACGCGTGGCACATAAATTACGTATGGGTACGGTTTGGGTAAATGATTTCCATCCATATTTTGCACAAGCACCATGGGGCGGCTATAAACAATCTGGTATCGGTCGTGAGCTTGGTTCAGCTGGTTTAGAAGAGTATCAAGAATTGAAACATATTTTAACGAATACGAATCCAGAACCTGTCCATTGGTTTGGTAAGCAGTAGTTATTTGCACACTGAGAAACAATCACTTGAAGTTTAACTTGAGGAGGATGTTCGATGGGTAAAGCATACGATAAAATGTACGACTATATTATTATTGGTGGCGGTAGCGCAGGGTCAGTATTAGGCGCGCGTTTGAGTGAAGATAAAGATAAGAAAGTATTAGTATTAGAGGCTGGACGTAGTGACTACCCGTGGGATTTATTAATTCAAATGCCAGCAGCGTTGATGTATCCGTCAGGCAATCGTTTTTATGACTGGAAATATGAGACAGATGGTGAGCCACATATGGGTGGACGTAAAGTATTCCATACCCGTGGGAAAGTGCTCGGTGGTTCAAGTTCTATTAACGGTATGATTTATCAGCGTGGGAACCCTTTAGATTATGAAAAATGGGGACAACCAGAAGGCATGGAGACTTGGGACTATGCCCACTGTCTACCATACTTCAAACGCTTAGAAACAACATTTGGCGCAACGAAAGACGATCCAATTCGTGGCTTAAATGGACCTATTAAATTGCGTCGTGGACCAGCGAATAACCCGCTATTCCATTCATTTTTCGATGCGGCAGTTGAAGCGGGGTATAAAAAGACACAAGACGTGAATGGCTATCGTCAAGAAGGATTTGGTCCATTTGATAGCCAAATTCATAACGGACGTCGTGTATCTGCCTCACGTGCATATTTACGTCCAGCTATGAAACGTAAAAATTTAACAGTCAAAACACGTGCATTTGTTGAGAAATTGCATTTTGACGGCAATACGGTGACAGGTGTAACATACAAACGCAACGGTCGCTTACACAAAGTTTTAGCACGAGAAGTGATTTTATCAGGTGGCGCATTTAACACGCCACAACTCTTACAACTTTCAGGTATCGGCGACACAGAATACTTGAAAACACTCGGCATTGAACCACGTTTACACTTACCAGGTGTCGGGGAAAACTTTGAAGATCACTTGGAAGTGTACATTCAACATACATGTAAAGAGCCCGTATCAATGCAGCCAAGCTTGAACAAGTTGAAAATGCCATTGATTGGTTTAGAATGGTTAACACGTCGTACAGGTGCTGCTGCAAGTAACCACTTTGAAGGTGGTGGCTTCGTGCGCTCAAACGATGATGTGGCATATCCAAACTTGATGTTCCACTTCTTGCCACTTGCGGTGCGTTACGATGGACAAAAAGCAGAAACAGCCCACGGCTATCAAGTACACGTAGGACCGATGTACTCGAACTCACGTGGCAGTTTAAAAATCACGTCAACGAACCCATACGTCAAACCGAAATTTGTCTTTAATTACCTTTCAACAGAAGAAGACAAACGTGAATGGGTTGAAGCAATTCGCGTAGCACGTAATATCTTGAAACAACCAGCGATGGATCGCTTCAACGGTGGCGAAATCTCTCCAGGGCCAAGTGTTCAAACAGATGAAGAGATTTTGGATTGGGTACGTCGCGATGCAGAAACAGCCTTACACCCATCTTGTAGTGCAAAAATGGGCCCTGCATCCGACCCAATGGCAGTTGTCGACCCATTAACGATGAAAGTACATGGTATGGAAAACTTACGTGTTGTGGACGCATCTGTTATGCCAACAACAACGAACGGTAACATTCATTCACCAGTGTTGATGTTAGCTGAGAAAGCAGCAGACATCATCAAAGGCGTGAAACCATTAGAACCAGAACATGTGGACTATTATGTTCACGGTAAAAATGATCCAGACGATGGTGCCGTAACGTCATATCATCTCTAAAATATATAAAGCCCTTAACCACACGACCTTTGTTGTGTGAAGTTAAGGGCTATTTTTATGTTATTTTCATATCTGTATATGTTAAATTCGTTTGTGATGGTAAAGTTCTTAAATCTTTATGCAATATCCACAGAAATGAAATAAGCAGAAAGAATATGGAAGCGAGTATGAAAGAAAATTCAACCGAAATATATTTTGTGATAATACCCCCAATGATACCGCCTAAAGGCATCGTGATGACACCTAAACTATACTTTATAGAATCCACTCTTGCTAGCTTATCTCTAGGGATGACTTGCTGACTAGCAGAGGCTAACACGACATTTAATAAACCTATCGATACCCATCCTAGTGAAAACAGCATAATAAAGATATAAATATTGAAAAATGGTGCTAAACACCAAAGTAAAAATGAAGCAAAAAAAGATGTATAGCAAAGCGGTCCAAGTCTATATTTTTTAAAATAATTGCTAAAGATAGCACCAATAATTAACCCACACGACATAGAAGCTAATAAATAGCCATAGATTTTTGGATTATGATATTGATGGGCATAAATGGGTAATAATGTATACACGAGACCAATCGCAAAGTTGACAGTGGCTGATCCTAAGATTAATACCCAAATAAGTGACTTTCTGACTAGAATAAAACCTTCTTTCATTAACTTTAAATATTCCTTAACGGTTAACTTATCATTTTTTACTGTTATTTGCGTTTTAGAATGATATTTAATTCTTGAAAACAGTAGAAAAGCAAATAAAAAGAACAAGGTATTACTGAAATATAGTGCTGTAATAGAGAAAAAGCTTATTAATATACCAGATATTGAGTTAAAGATAACATCGACGCCTTGGTTTGCTGTTGCCATCATTGAATTACCTTTAACGAGATTATCTTTATCTAATACTTCCGGAATTAACCTAGTTTGAGCTGGATAACCAAACTCTGATACTAGGGAGGCGATAGGTACAACTATGAACAAAAGATATATATTCAATTGGTCATAATATTTTGAAACGGCTATTAGCAATATTAATACAAATTGAATGGATTGATTATATAGCAATACCTTCTTTAAATTAATGCGATCTATAATAGGGCCATATAGAAATTGGATAATCTTAGGCGTAATAATAAGTGCATTAATGATACCAGTATAAAATGCATCTTGCGTAATATCATATACCAACCACATTGTGAGAATGTAATATAAACTGTCTCCTATGTTTGCTAGAACTCTTCCAGATAATAAGTAATAGAATGCAGTATTTATTTTCATAAAATCACCTCTAATATTAAAATCAGTATACCATTATCAGAATTTTCGGGAAAGTGAGTGTAATAATGATGCTTGCTTTTTAATTAATAGGAATAATAAAACTTATAAAATGAAAGATTTATTAAATATGGGGGTTATAAAAAATAACTACTTAATATTTAATAAACACTTCAAATTAGATAGCGTGAAAAATTTAAACTGTGTCTTAAGGCGTCTAACGAAACGAAATAGCTCAGATGTCTTCAAAGAGATTATAACAGAAATTAACCAAGTAACTGGAGGATGGATAAATTGCTTTGATAGAGGGATTATTAAGAAAAATAAGAGATATTACGTGAATACGGACTTGATAAGTAAAGTTTAATGAGAGTCATACATTAACATAAGAAATGTTGGCGATTCTCAAAAACGCAAGAAGTTCATCGTGCTTTAACAACAAAACAACTCTACAAGTGGGGACTAATACCTTTAGTCGAACTTGCAGAGTTGGCTTATGCCAGATATTTTAATACATAATATACCATTAAACCTACTTAACTTTTCCTAAAAATGTTTAACTGATAAGGAAATATTTATATTATTGTTGAAACTAACCAAGCACTTATCTATAGTTCGTATAAACCAAATATATAACGAAAATAAAGCCGAACAATATATGAATCCAAAAGACAGCATAGCGCTGTTTTTTTGTTAGGGGAGAGTGGTTGGCAAACCGTTTTGCTCTTCTTTTTTGATTCCAGTCGAATAGCCATGTACAAAAAAGTGCATAGATCATGGTGCCTATAATACCTAGCAGTACGAGTGTCACAAGATTCATCAATATCACTCCTTTGTTGATGTTAATAAACTGAGTACAATTGCGATAAAGGAACTTAATCCGAGTAATGCATTTTCTAAATTGATGGGTCTTATCCTACATCACTTTAGAATGGTGCTTAATCTCATTGTAACATGATATAAGTAGTAAAATTTATGTTATATTTTAACACCTAGCTGTTTAGACTGAATAAATAAAAAATACACGCAACAATGATGTGTACGTGTATTTTATAGTCACTACCAATTCTCAATGTCTTGGCGTTCCCCTTTAAAGTTATTTTTGGTGTGATGGCGTTCGGCGAGTAAAGCTTCTACATCTTGAATCGCCACGCCTTGTTCGTGTAAGAGGACGAAGAAGTGATAGAGGAGGTCGGCGCTTTCAGCAATAAGTTCGGAACGATTGTTTTTCATTGCAGCGATGACAACTTCAAATGCTTCTTCACCAAATTTCTTCGTGATTTTTTCTTTACCTGCTGTCAACAAGTATTGCGTATATGACTTGTCGGCATGGGCTGTTGCACGTTGCTGAATCGTTGTTTCGAGCTGTTGTAGTCGATAGGGTGATGTTGTGTTGAAACAACTTTGTGAGCCTGTATGGCATGTAGGTCCTTGGGGCGCAACAAACAATAAAATAGCGTCATTATCACAGTCAAGATGTATATCGATAACTTGTTGCGTGTGACCGGATGTTTCACCTTTTTTCCATAAGCGTTGTTTTGAACGTGAATAGAACCATGCGACGCCATCATTGACAGTGCGCTCAAATGCTTCTTCATTCATATAGCCTAACATTAGTACCTGTTGTGTTGTAGTATCTTGTAAAATGGCAGGCAAGAGTCCTTTTGAAAAGTCTGGTTTTAGTGCCATCTGACTGGAATCCCTCCTTGATTGAGTGTTGTTTTAATTTCTGTCACCGTTGTTTCTTTGTCGTGTAAAATACTAGCAGCAAGTCCAGCTGATACAGGTGTTTCATTAAATAGTTCTACAAAGTGGTCTGGATTACCGCCACCACCTGACGCGATAATTGGGATGTTCACACGTTGTGCAATCCCATTCAAATGGTCAAGGTCAAAACCATTTTTCATACCGTCATAAGCCATACTTGTTACAAGTAATTCGCCGGCACCGAGTGTTTCCACTTCTTTTACCCAATCATAGACGCGCTTATTTGTTCGTTTCTTTCCACCATGTGTACAGCAATAATAGTCGTCCGTTTCAGCATCATATTGACTATCAATTGCGATACAAATACATTGTCGTCCGAATTTCTCGCTTGCTTGGTGAATGAGTTCTGGGTTTTTTAATGCGGCAGAGTTAAGGGACACCTTATCAGCCCCGTGCTTGAGCAGTTGTGAAATATCTTCCAATGTTGAAACGCCACCGCCGACAGTCAATGGAATAAACAGTTGTGAAGCGGTCTGTTGGATGATGTCGAGTGTTAAATCGTGTCCACGCTCTGTTTTTGAAATGTCTAAAAAGACGAGTTCATCCGCACCACTATCGTTATAATACATTGCCAGCGCAACGGGATCACCAATGTCACGCAAGCCTTTAAACTGAATGCCCTTAACGACACGTCCATCTTTAACGTCTAGGCAGGGGATAATGCGTTTTTTGATCATCGCAAGCCCTCCCAAAATTCAGGTTGATTAGCAGCTTTACCAATGATAGCGGCCGCAACACCACTACTTTCTAACTGGCGCAAGTCTGCTTGATTACGAATGCCACCAGAGGCGATAACAGGGAGTTGTGTATGGGCAGCGAGTTGTGCGGTACGTTCAAAGTTCGGGCCTTGCAATTTGCCGTCTTTGGAGATGTCTGTGTAAATAACCCCACCAAGAGGTAAGTGCGCAATTGCGGACACATAGTCGAATAAATTCAGCTGTGCATCTTCTAACCAACCGTTAATTTTAATGTCGGTATCATATGCATCAACGGAGACATACAGTTTCCCGGGAAATAATGTTGCCATCTCTGTTAGCCATGCGATATCTTGAATCGCCTTGGTTCCGACGATACAATAGTCAACGCCGTGAGATAAATAGGCACGAATGGTCTCTTCGTCACGAATACCTCCACCGACTTCAATCGGTTTTGTGCTACTGTCGATTAATTGGCGAATATAATCCATTTCGATTGCACGCTGTGATTTTGCGCCGATTAAATCAATAATATGAATGCGATCAACACAGTCAAATTGTTGATAAAATTGAATGCTGTCTTCTGCTGAACGTGTCATTGCTTCTGATGTGTCATAATCTCCTTCTGTTAAGCGCACGCTTTGTCCTTCAATCAGGTCAATTGCTGGCCATAGTTTAAGCATATTGCCATCCTCCTTTGAGTGCTTGTGCAAGTATTTCCAGACCGATTTGTCCACTTTTTTCGGGGTGAAATTGAATGCCGATATAGCGACCATTTTGAACAATGGCTGGAATATGTGTGCCGTATTCTGCATAAGCGATTACATCATCATTCATTGGTGCTTGGTAGCTATGAACAAAGTAGACGTCTTGTTGTAAATCATCGTAGGGCGCAATTAAGTTATTCCAACCAAGATGTGGCACAGTATAAGGTGTTTGAATTTCTGTGATATGCCCTTTGAGTAAGCCCAGACCTGCGACATGACCTTCTTCGCTACCTTCGTACATTAACTGCATACCGAGGCAAATACCAATCATCGGTTGCTCGCATTGTTGAAGTAGGGTGTCGAGCTGATAGTGATGAATGGCAGTCATCGCATCTTTAAAGTGACCAACACCTGGTAAAATCAATTGTTCAGCTGCTTGAATCGTCGCAGAGTCACGTGACAAGACGACATCGTACCCTAAATACTCGACTGCACGTTTAACGTTATGAATGTTTCCTAGCCCATAATCTACAATAACAATCATGATTCAATCACACCTTTAGATGATGGAATACGTTGCGTTTGTGCAGGCGTCAATGCTTGTTTCAATGCACGGGCAAAAGCTTTGAAAATCGCTTCAATTTCATGGTGGGTATTTCCTTGGTGTAATAAATCGATGTGTACAGTCAACCGCGCATTGATCACAAATGCACGGAAAAATTCTTCGACGAGCTCCGTATCAAATTGTCCGACTTTTTCTTTACTAAATGTCGCATTAAAGTTGAGGTAAGGGCGACCGCTAATATCGACCACCGCACGTGCTAGCGTTTCATCCATTGGTAAATATTGTTGACCATAACGCTCATAATAAGGGGTTGCCTGTGTGAGTTGTAATAACAATTGACCTAACACGATACCAATGTCTTCCGTTGTGTGATGGTCGTCCACCCATGTGTCGCCGTGTACATTGATATTCAAGGCTAAGCCACTGTGAAAGCTGAACAGTGTCAACATATGGTCAAGAAAGCCTATGCCCGTATTAATATGACTTTCTTGATATCCTTGCGTCAGGGTCATGTCAATCTGTGTTTCTTTCGTCTCTCGTTTAATTTGAAAGGTCATACTGTTCACTCCATTCTTTCACAATCGCTTCAAAACGATCCATATCTTCAGTAGACATAATAGAGTAACGCACACAATCACTCATTGGTTGTTCTGTGATAGGGTCATAAAATCTCGGCTTAAAGCCACGTTCATAAATATAATTGTCCAGTGCCACAGCTTGTTCGCCCGCAGTTAAAATAAAGTTTGTTTCACTTGGATATAATGTTAATTTGTCTCCTACATAATGTGTAAAGATTGTCTTGAGTCGGTCACTTAAGTCGCGTTGTTGTTTGACGAATATTTTCGTTGACTCTGGATGTTCAAACAAGTACGTCGCAATGCGTAATGACAAAATATTGAGTGGGTACGGGTGTTCAATACGGCGCACACGTGCAATCGTTGGTTCAGTGCCGATCAATACACCGACACGTAAGCCAGCAAGTCCAAAAGCTTTGGATAACGTATGCATGACAATGATATGATCTTCTAGCGTAATATCCAGAGGTGTTGAAAAGTCGATATACGCTTCATCGACCACAATATAACCGCCAACCGCCTTCATTTTATCGGCAATTTGTAAAATATAATCCTCATCAAAACGCTGTCCTGTCGGGTTGTGTGGATTACTTAAAATAAAAAAACTCGGATGTACGTCATCAATGCGTTTTAAGACGTTTTCAATCGGAAATTGTAAATCTGATGTTGCATCAACAAACTCAATTGGACGCTGGACTTGTTCCGCATATGTCTGATACATAAAAAAATCAGGGTTTAACGTGAGACAAGCTCCTTCCGGCATAATGAGCATCAATTTTTGAATCAGTTCATCCGAGCCGTTCGCCGCACAAATTTGTTCCTTTGAAAAGCCACCGAAATATTCGGCGTAAGCCTTACAGAAGCGGTCATAGTCATTGTCATGATACAAGTTATAATCTTGGTTATTGAGTACTTCAAAGTATGTCTTCGCTGATAAAGGTGTCCCCACACCTTCATTTTTATCAATTCTAATCATTATTTTCTCCTCGCATTCTAACCGTTAAAGAGTATTGGTGATTGTAAAGTTGTTCATCTTGTGCAATCGTCGCAGCAGCATAATAGGTTTGTTGATATGTGTTGCGTGATAGTTGAATGACAGTATGTTTTGTTAAAAAGTCATTGACCGATAGTCCGTGTTGGAAACGGGCAGTACGATTCGTTGGTAGGACATGACTCGGTCCTGCAATATAGTCGCCAATTGCTTCCGGTGCATAATTGCCTAAAAATAGACTGCCGACGTAGTGAATACAAGGTACATATTGTTCAGGTTCTGCCGTTTGAATTGATGCATGTTCCGGTGCGATTTCGTTCATAAGCTGACAACATGCATCAAAGCTATCTACATGTATCGCATAGTGGTGGTCACGTAAACTCGCTGTTACAATATCTTGGCGTTCTGACGTCGCAGCGAGTTCCGTCAAACGTGTTTCGAGCTGTTCAAGTAAGGCGAAGTCCCTTGAAATAACATAGGTACGTGCCAGTTCGTCATGTTCTGCTTGTGCTAATACATCGTATGCAATAGCGTCAACATCACATGTGCTGTCGATAATAAGTGCAATTTCGCTTGGTCCAGCAATTTGATCAATCCCCACTTCGCCGTAAACGAGTTTTTTCGCATAGGCAACGTATTGATTACCAGGTCCGACAATTTTGTCTACTTTCGGAATCGTTTCTGTACCGTAAGCCAGTGCGGCAATACTTTGTGCACCACCTATTTGATAGACATGATCGACACCGACGATATGACATGCGGCTAAAACACTTTGCGCAATGCCATCTATTTGTGGAGGTGTGACGACGAC
Organism: Staphylococcus americanisciuri; assembly: GCF_024814435.1. GTDB lineage: Bacteria > Bacillota > Bacilli > Staphylococcales > Staphylococcaceae > Staphylococcus > Staphylococcus americanisciuri. The sequence goes on along the minus strand of NZ_JANUXY010000002.1, from coordinate 2,262 downwards.
AATTTCTTTTACACCTGCAACTTTGGCGAGTGTGGCGGTCATTAGCACGGTAGAAGGATAACTCGCTTTACCACCTGGTACATAGACACCGACACGTTCAATGGGGTGATATACTTCATACATTTCTTGGTTACTTGGTTGATTTTGATAGCGAATGTTTGATTGATAGTCATAAATACGTCTGTAACTCAGCTCTAATGCTTGGCGCAAATGACTGTCCAGCGTATCGTAGGCTTGTTGTAACTGTATATGTGGTACTTCAAGTGTATCGACAGCCACACCATCAAACTGTTCATTATACGAAAACAATGCACGATCGCCGTGTTGTTTGACAGTTTCACAAATCGTCGCAATTTGGTCGTGCAACTGTGTATCTAATTGAGCAACTGCTTGGTATTGGTCAAAAAACTGCTGTGTATTATAAATCAACGATAGACACTCCTAACATGTTAATAAAGGCATCAATTTCAGCTGATGCAGTAAAGAAACTTTGGCGGTTCGTAATCAATTGTGCTTGCACGTCTCCAATAAACTCTTTCTCCACAAGTCCATTGGAACGCAAGGTGTTCCCCGTTTGGACAATATCGACAATACCATCGACCATCCCAATCACACAGGCGAGTTCAATAGAGCCTGACAACTCAATCAACGAGACATCACGTCCTGTGTCTTGAAAATAACGTTGTGCCGTTTTAGGGAAAGACGTGGCAATTTTATGATATTCCGTTGTTTCGTCAAACGCAGCAACTGCAAAATGGCAAGCGCCAAATGGTAAAGAAATCAGCTGATTTACGTCGTATAAATCTTCAGCTAAGATGTCACTACCGGTGATACCGATATCTGCAATGCCTTGTTCGACATAAATAGGGACGTCACTCCCTTTCACGAATAAAAAGTGATACTGATCCGTTTGAATTTGAAGCTGGCGGTCACGTGATTCAATTGACCGAACCAATTCATGTTCCCCTTGTTGTTGAAGATAAGCGATAAAACTTTTTAATAAACGTCCTTTGGCTAATGCGATGGTCAGCATGCCAGAACCTCCTTTATATAGTTATAATGTCAGCCCGAGACCGAATCCTTCGAGTGTCTCTTTGTAGTAACCGCCATTTAATGTCGTTTGTCGTTTAGCTAATACCGCATTGATAAAAATGCCTTTGTAGTATGAACGTGGCGGTTGCGGTGTTATGTCTAAATAAAGCTTTTGAATGCCGAGAGAACGGAAAAAGTTATCCCAGTGATTCAACGTTGCGACAATCTGATGGCTTGCATCAAAACGTGAATTGAGTTGTTGTAACTGCTCGTGTGTCGGTGTCAGAAGTAGTTGTACAAGAGGATGTTCCACACCGAGCGCTGTTGTTAACGCTGAAATATTCCGTTGCGCAATCCACGTCATTACCTCACTCGTTTGCTTATCACCTAACAACAAATGTACAAGTTCATAGTGACCGAGAATAACATAATCGATGTCGTCGTTTAACGTGTCACGAATATAATCGTAAAACGTTATAAAAGCTTGGTGCATTGCTTGAATCGTCGGCTGATAACATTCAAGACCGAGTTGTGTTTGGATCTTTTGATGTCGCACGATAGCTCCTGAGTAGGCGACCGACTGATGTTGGCGGTCATACTGTTGATAATAGCGCACGAGCTGATCTGTAAAATCATTGCGTAACGCAAATAGCTTCTTATGATCTTGCCACATACTCCGTTCTTGCATTTGTTTCAAATCATCTGATGTTAGCGTCTCCCAATTTAATGTTTCAATAAATGATGTATCAATAAGTTGAAACCCACATTGTTCTGCCAAACGTAAAAATGAGACTTCCGCTAACTTCGACGTAATCAAAGCATTCTCCATGTTGTTAACCTCGCTTTCACTCTCTACCAAACTAAAGTGTTTTGTAATATTGCTATCGTAGCACACCAAAATGGGTATTTCAACAGAATAATCAGAAAAATAGTAGAATTCTGTCATAAATTGATGTTTGTTTATGTGATATGCAATCAATCGGTTTTTAGTATGCACAATGTTATAATTAAAATAATAAACATAGAGATAGGAGCAGTAGTACGATGAATTACGAAAAATATATTGATCATACATTATTAAAGCCTGAATCCACACGTGCACAAATCGACAAAATGATTGAAGAGGCAAAAGCGTATCAATTCAAGTCAGTATGCGTCAATCCAACACATGTGGCATATGCGGCTGAAAAGTTAGTAAACTCTGATGTGCTGGTATGTACAGTTATTGGC
>NZ_JANUXY010000029.1 GCF_024814435.1 Staphylococcus americanisciuri | reverse complement strand
GCAAAAACACAAGCTGACGAAAACGAACCAAAAGTAACACCAGAAGTAGTAGAAAAAGGCGGCAAAGTCGACCTAACAGACAACGTTGACTTAACAAAATTACCAGAAGGAACAACAGTTAAAGATGTCACACCAGCTGGAACAATTGATACAAATAAACCAGGCGACTACACAGGAAAAGTAGAAGTAACATATCCAGATGGTTCGAAAGACACAGCAGATGTACCGGTAACAGTAAAAGAAGCAGCAAAAACACAAGCTGACGAAAACGAACCAAAAGTAACACCAGAAGTGGTAGAAAAAGGCGGCAAAGTCGACCTAACAGATAATGTTGACTTAACAAAATTACCAGAAGGAACAACAGTTAAAGATGTCACACCAGCTGGAACAATTGATACAAATAAACCAGGTGATTACACAGGAAAAGTAGAAGTAACGTATCCAGATGGTTCAAAAGACACAGTAGATGTGCCGGTAACAGTAAAAGAAGCAGCAAAAACACAAGCTGACGAAAACGAACCAAAAGTAACACCAGAAGT
>NZ_JANUXY010000028.1 GCF_024814435.1 Staphylococcus americanisciuri | reverse complement strand
CCATAAAAGAAGTAAGCTTGATTAGCTCGTTTGATTGTTTAAGTCAATCACTCTTGAAGTACTACTCTGAGTACTCAAATTATCGGAATTAACGTTGACATATTGTCATTCAGTTTTCAATGTTCATCGTTTTAAAAATAATGGTGGAGACTAGCGGGATCGAACCGCTGACCTCCTGCGTGCAAAGCAGGCGCTCTCCCAGCTGAGCTAAGCCCCCATGAATTTCATTAAGTAAGTCGGGAAGACAGGATTTGAACCTGCGACCCCTTGGTCCCAAACCAAGTGCTCTACCAAGCTGAGCTACTTCCCGCAATTAAAATGGCGCGCCCGATAGGAGTCGAACCCATAACCTCTTGATCCGTAGTCAAACGCTCTATCCAGTTGAGCTACGGGCGCATTGATAATATGTTATTTAGATGGTGCCGAGGACCGGAATCGAACCGGTACGGTAATCACTTACCGCAGGATTTTAAGTCCTGTGCGTCTGCCAGTTCCGCCACCCCGGCAAAATAATGGAGCAGAAGACGGGATTCGAACCCGCGA
>NZ_JANUXY010000027.1 GCF_024814435.1 Staphylococcus americanisciuri | reverse complement strand
CTTGAACATGTCGTTCAAATAGATACATGAGCTTGTCATGGTTCAACATATCGAAACACTGTTTTAAATCACAATCAACTGCGACTGAATAACCATCTTCATAGTACGTTGCACATTCTTTGAGTGCTGTTCCTGTACTGCGGTTCGGTCTAAAGCCATGACTGTGTTTTGAGAATGTACGGTCAATGCTTGGTTCAATCACTTGTTTAATGGCTTGTTGGATAACTCTGTCTCTCGCGACAGGGATTCCAAGTACACGCTTCTTCCCATTTGGTTTTGGGATTTCAACTTTCCTTACTGCTTGTGGTTTATATGTGCCATCAAGCAGTTTCTTTCTAATTTGTGGAAAGTATTGCGCAAAATGTCCATTAAGTTCACTGACCTTCATACCATCAATACCTGGTGCTCCTTTGTTTTTCTTGACTCTCTTGATGGCTCTTTCAATGTTACTTGGTCTTACAACAAGCTCCATTAATGTTGGAGACTCACGATACATTTCTTTCATTTCACCTAAGATTTACTGTACACACTTATATATCCTTTTTCGTTCCACTACTTATCTTTC
>NZ_JANUXY010000026.1 GCF_024814435.1 Staphylococcus americanisciuri | reverse complement strand
ATGGTGCCGAGGACCGGAATCGAACCGGTACGGTAATCACTTACCGCAGGATTTTAAGTCCTGTGCGTCTGCCAGTTCCGCCACCCCGGCAAAATAATGGAGCAGAAGACGGGATTCGAACCCGCGACCCCAACCTTGGCAAGGTTGTATTCTACCGCTGAACTACTTCTGCTTATATAATGCGGGTGAAGGGAGTCGAACCCCCACGCCGTAAGGCGCTAGATCCTAAGTCTAGTGCGTCTGCCAATTCCGCCACACCCGCTTATAAATGGTGAGCCATAGAGGATTCGAACCTCTGACCCTCTGATTAAAAGTCAGATGCTCTACCAACTGAGCTAATGGCTCTTGATAATGGTGCCGGCCAGAGGACTTGAACCCCCAACCTACTGATTACAAGTCAGTTGCTCTACCAATTGAGCTAGGCCGGCTAAATGGTGGAGAATGACGGGTTCGAACCGCCGACCCTCTGCTTGTAAGGCAGATGCTCTCCCAGCTGAGCTAATTCTCCAAAATAAATTACCTGGCACCGTCCTACTCTTGCGGAACGTAAGTCCGACTACCATCGGCGCTAAAGAGCTTAACTTCTGTGTTCGGCATGGGAACAGGTGTGACCTCTTTGCCATAGGCACCAGATAAAGT
>NZ_JANUXY010000025.1 GCF_024814435.1 Staphylococcus americanisciuri | reverse complement strand
GGCAACTTACCATCAGAACTAGATAAATTAACAGGCATTGAAATACCAGAAGTGAATGATGCAGACGCTAATGGAGTAGCTGACGATGTAGATGCGCAACGCACTGAAGCAGAAAAAGCAGTAGAAGAAGCTAAGGTAGCAGACAAGGCAGCGAAAGATGCGTTGGATAAAGCAAAAGCCGATGGTTTAATCACACCAGAAGAGAAGACACAATTGGAAGTAGCGCAAAAAGAAGCAGCGTCTAAGAAAGCAGAAGCGACAGATAAGGTTAATGCGTTACCGGAAGATCAAAAAGGCGACTTACCATCAGAACTAGATAAGTTAACAGGTATTGAGATACCAGAAGTAAATGATGCAGATGCTAATGGAGTAGCCGATGATGTAGATACACAACGTGCTGAAGCAGAAAAAGCGGTAGAAGAAGCTAAGGTGGCAGACCAAGCGGCGAAGGATGCATTGGACAAAGCGAAAGCCGACGGCTTAATCACACCAGAAGAGAAGACACAGTTGGAGGCAGCGCAAAAAGAAGCTGCAGACAAAAAAGCTGAAGCGACGGACAAAGTCAATGCATTGCCAGAAGATCAAAAAGGTAACTTACCATCAGAGCTAGATAAGTTAACAGGTATTGAGATACCAGAAGTGAATGATGCAGACGCTAATGGAGTAGCTGACGATGTAGATGCGCAACGCACTGAAGCAG
>NZ_JANUXY010000024.1 GCF_024814435.1 Staphylococcus americanisciuri | reverse complement strand
CAACAGAAGTAACGGTAACAGACACAGTCGCACCAGAAGCACCAACTGTTAACCCTGTACAACCAGGCGACAAAGTGATCACAGGTAAGGCAGAACCAAATGGAACAGTAGATGTAACATTACCAAATGGAGATGTTATCAAAGATGTACCAGTAGATGGAGAAGGTAACTACAAAGTAGATGTACCAAAAGGTGTAGAAGTTAAAGAAGGCGACAAAGTTAAAGTTGTAGCGAAAGACAGCAACGGAAACGTATCAGAGCCAACAGAAGTAACGGTAACAGACACAGTCGCACCAGAAGCACCAACTGTTAACCCTGTACAACCAGGCGACAAAGTGATCACAGGTAAGGCAGAACCAAATGGAACAGTAGATGTAACATTACCAAACGGAGATGTTATCAAAGATGTACCAGTAGATGGAGAAGGTAACTACAAAGTAGATGTACCAAAAGGTGTAGAAGTTAAAGAGGGCGATAAAGTTAAAGTTGTAGCGAAAGACAGCAACGGAAACGTATCAGAGCCAACAGAAGTAACGGTAACAGATACAGTCGCACCAGAAGCACCAACTGTTAACCCTGTACAACCAGGTGATACAACTGTAACAGGTAAAGGTGAGCCAGGAGCAACAATTACTGTTAAGTTCCCAGATGGTAAAGAGGGAACAACAACAGTAGATAAAGATGGCAACTGGACTGTTAAAGTTCCAGA
>NZ_JANUXY010000023.1 GCF_024814435.1 Staphylococcus americanisciuri | reverse complement strand
AAGTCGACTTAACAGATAACGTTGATTTAACAAAACTGCCAAAAGGAACAACAGTTAAAGATGTCACACCAGCTGGAACAATTGATACAAACAAACCAGGTGATTACACAGGAAAAGTAGAAGTAACATATCCAGATGGTTCGAAAGACACAGCGGATGTACCGGTAACAGTAAAAGAAGCGGCAAAAACACAAGCTGACGAAAACGAACCAAAAGTAACACCAGAAGTAGTAGAAAAAGGTGGCAAAGTCGACTTAACAGATAACGTTGATTTAACAAAACTGCCAAAAGGAACAACAGTTAAAGATGTCACACCAGCTGGAACAATTGATACAAACAAACCAGGTGATTACACAGGAAAAGTAGAAGTAACGTATCCAGATGGTTCAAAAGATACAGCAGATGTACCTGTAAAAGTTAAGGCATCACAAGCTGATGAAAATGAACCAAAAGTGACACCAGAAGTAGTAGAAAAAGGCGGCAAAGTCGACCTAACAGACAACATTGACTTAACAAAATTACCAGAAGGAACAACAGTTAAAGACGTCACACCAGCTGGAACAATTGATACAAACAAACTAGGCGACTACACAGGAAAAGTAGAAGTAACATATCCAGATGGTTCGAAAGAAATAGTAGATGTACCGGTAAAAGTACAAGATACAGTTGCACCGGAAGCACCAACTGTTAATCCTGTACAACCAGGTGACAAAGTGATCACAGGTAAGGCAGAACCAAACGGAACAGTAGATGTAACATTACCAAACGGAGATGTTATCAAAGATGTACCAGTAGATGGAGAAGGTAACTACAAAGTAGATGTACCAAAAGGTGTAGAAGTTAAAGAAGGCGACAAAGTTAAAGTTGTAGCGAAAGACAGCAACGGAAACGTAT
>NZ_JANUXY010000022.1 GCF_024814435.1 Staphylococcus americanisciuri | reverse complement strand
CTCTGCAAGTTCGACTAAAGGTATTAGTCCCCACTTGTAGAGTTGTTTTGTTGTTAAAGCACGATGAACTTCTTGCGTTTTTGAGAGTCGCCAATATTTCTTTCGTGAATACGCAATTCTCTTCGCACTGTCTCCATCAAGACCATATTTTTGTAACATCTTACGTTTAGTTTTTGGTTTCTTCCATCTCTTGAGTATCAGTTGCCTAATGCGACGGTTTAACCATGATTGTAACTTCGTTATGAAACCTTTAATAAACCCTCTGCCAAAGTAGTTTATCCAACCTCTAGTTACTTGATTAATTTCTGTTATAATCTCTTTAAAGGTACCTGGTCTATTTCGTTTCGTTAAACGTCTTAAGGTGCGTTTTAAATTTCTTTTTGCTTCCATAGTCGGTCTGAAACGATAAGTGCCATCTACTTTGGTCATTAGACAACTCAAGAACTTTAAACGTGTGACAGCACCTACTTTACTCTTTTCCTTATTTACAATAAGTTTTAGGTCTTTTTCGATGAACTTTGTCACACTTTCCATGACACGTTGACCCGCTCGTTTTGAACGAACAAAGATGACAAAGTCATCTGCATAACGAACAAAACGATGTCCACGTTTCTCCAATTCTTTATCCAATTCATGGAGATAGATATTACAAAGCAATGGGGAAATAACACCACCTTGCGGTGCTCCTATTTCTCTACTTCGATAACTACCGTTGAGGTCAATCGCCCCAACTTGTAAACTTCTACGGATAAATTTAGAGATAGCTTTATCTTGAACATGTCGTTCAAATAGATACATGAGCTTGTCATGGTTCAACATATCGAAACACTGTTTTAAATCACAATCAACTGCGACTGAATAACCATCTTCATAGTACGTTGCACATTCTTTGAGTGC
>NZ_JANUXY010000021.1 GCF_024814435.1 Staphylococcus americanisciuri | reverse complement strand
AGAAAAAGCAGTAGAAGAAGCTAAAAAAGCAGACCAAGCAGCGAAAGATGCATTGGATAAAGCAAAAGCCGACGGCTTAATCACACCAGCAGAAAAATCAGAGCTAGAAAAACTACAAAAAGAAGCTATAGACAAAAAAGCTGAAGCGACAGATAAGGTTAATGCATTGCCAGAAGATCAAAAAGGTGACTTACCATCAGAACTAGATAAGTTAACAGGTATTGAGATACCAGAAGTAAATGATGCAGACGCCAATGGTGTGGCCGATGATGTAGATGCGCAACGCACTGAAGCAGAAAAAGCGGTAGAGGAAGCTAAGGCAGCAGACCAAGCGGCGAAGGACGCATTAGATAAAGCAAAAGCAGACGGCTTAATCACACCATCAGAGAAGGCAGAGTTAGAAAAACGCCAAGAAGAAGCAGCGTCTAAGAAAGCAGAAGCGACAGATAAGGTTAATGCGTTACCAGAAGATCAAAAAGGTGACTTACCATCAGAGCTAGATAAGTTAACAGGTATTGAGATACCAGAAGTAAATGATGCGGACGCCAATGGAGTAGCTGACGATGTAGATGCGCAACGTGCTGAAGCAGAAAAAGCGGTAGAAGAAGCTAAGGCGGCAGACCAAGCGGCGAAGGATGCATTAGATAAAGCGAAAGCGGATGGATTGATTACGCCAGCAGAGAAAGCTGAGTTAGAAGAACTACAAAAAGAAGCTGCAGACAAAAAAGCCGAAGCGACAGATAAGGTTAATGCGTTACCGGAAGATCAAAAAGGTGACTTACCATCAGAGCTAGATAAGTTAACAGGCATTGAAATACCAGAAGTAAACGATGCAGACGCCAATGGAGTAGCGGATGATGTAGATGCGCAACGTGCTGAAGCAGAAAAAGCGGTAGAGGAAGCTAAGGCAGCAGACCAAGCGGCGAAAGATGCATTGGACAAAGCGAAAGCAGACGGCTTAATCACACCAGAAGAGAAGACACAGTTGGAAGCAGCGCAAAAAGAAGCTGCAGACAAAAAAGATGAAGCGACGGACAAAGTCAATGCATTGCCAGAAGATCAAAAAGGCAACTTACCATCAGAGCTAGATAAGTTAACAGGTATTGAAATACCAGAAGTAAATGATGCGGACGCCAATGGTGTGGCAGATGATATTGATACACAACGTGCTGAAGCAGAAAAAGCAGTAGAGGAAGCTAAGGCAGCAGACCAAGCGGCGAAAGATGCATTAGATAAAGCGAAAGCGGATGGATTGATTACGCCAGCAGAAAAAGTTGAGTTAGAAAAACGCCAAGAGGAAGCAGCGTCTAAGAAAGCAGAAGCTACAGACAAGGTTAATGCGTTACCAGAAGATCAAAAAGGTAACTTACCATCAGAGCTAGATAAGTTAACAGGTATTGAGATACCAGAAGTGAATGATGCAGACGCTAATGGAGTAGCTGACGATGTAGATGCGCAACGCACTGAAGCAG
>NZ_JANUXY010000020.1 GCF_024814435.1 Staphylococcus americanisciuri | reverse complement strand
AAACAATCAAACGAGCTAATCAAGCTTACTTCTTTTATGGAGAGTTTGATCCTGGCTCAGGATGAACGCTGGCGGCGTGCCTAATACATGCAAGTCGAGCGAACAGACGAGGTGCTTGCACCTCTGACGTTAGCGGCGGACGGGTGAGTAACACGTGGGTAACCTACCTATAAGACTGGAATAACTCCGGGAAACCGGGGCTAATGCCGGATAACATATTGAACCGCATGGTTCAATAGTGAAAGACGGTCTTGCTGTCACTTATAGATGGACCCGCGCCGTATTAGCTAGTTGGTAAGGTAACGGCTTACCAAGGCGACGATACGTAGCCGACCTGAGAGGGTGATCGGCCACACTGGAACTGAGACACGGTCCAGACTCCTACGGGAGGCAGCAGTAGGGAATCTTCCGCAATGGGCGAAAGCCTGACGGAGCAACGCCGCGTGAGTGATGAAGGTCTTCGGATCGTAAAGCTCTGTTATTAGGGAAGAACAAACGTGTAAGTAACTGTGCACGTCTTGACGGTACCTAATCAGAAAGCCACGGCTAACTACGTGCCAGCAGCCGCGGTAATACGTAGGTGGCAAGCGTTATCCGGAATTATTGGGCGTAAAGCGCGCGTAGGCGGTTTTTTAAGTCTGATGTGAAAGCCCACGGCTCAACCGTGGAGGGTCATTGGAAACTGGAAAACTTGAGTGCAGAAGAGGAAAGTGGAATTCCATGTGTAGCGGTGAAATGCGCAGAGATATGGAGGAACACCAGTGGCGAAGGCGGCTTTCTGGTCTGCAACTGACGCTGATGTGCGAAAGCGTGGGGATCAAACAGGATTAGATACCCTGGTAGTCCACGCCGTAAACGATGAGTGCTAAGTGTTAGGGGGTTTCCGCCCCTTAGTGCTGCAGCTAACGCATTAAGCACTCCGCCTGGGGAGTACGGTCGCAAGACTGAAACTCAAAGGAATTGACGGGGACCCGCACAAGCGGTGGAGCATGTGGTTTAATTCGAAGCAACGCGAAGAACCTTACCAAATCTTGACATCCTTTGACCGCACTAGAGATAGTGTTTTCCTCTTCGGAGGACAAAGTGACAGGTGGTGCATGGTTGTCGTCAGCTCGTGTCGTGAGATGTTGGGTTAAGTCCCGCAACGAGCGCAACCCTTGAGCTTAGTTGCCATCATTAAGTTGGGCACTCTAAGTTGACTGCCGGTGACAAACCGGAGGAAGGTGGGGATGACGTCAAATCATCATGCCCCTTATGATTTGGGCTACACACGTGCTACAATGGACATTACAAAGGGCAGCGAAACCGCGAGGTCAAGCAAATCCCATAAAGATGTTCTCAGTTCGGATTGTAGTCTGCAACTCGACTACATGAAGCTGGAATCGCTAGTAATCGTAGATCAGCATGCTACGGTGAATACGTTCCCGGGTCTTGTACACACCGCCCGTCACACCACGAGAGTTTGTAACACCCGAAGCCGGTGGAGTAACCATTTGGAGCTAGCCGTCGAAGGTGGGACAAATGATTGGGGTGAAGTCGTAACAAGGTAGCCGTATCGGAAGGTGCGGCTGGATCACCTCCTTTCTAAGGATAATAACGGAATATCACCTTTAGGTGATAA
>NZ_JANUXY010000001.1 GCF_024814435.1 Staphylococcus americanisciuri | reverse complement strand
CAAAATGGGTGCAGATTTGGGTGCAAAAAATTAAATTGTAATATAATAAAATATGGTGAAACCTTTTAAAATCAAGTTTTTAACAACTCTATAATGCTTAAAATGAGCTGTTTTCATTCACCGTACGTATGTGTATACAAGGGAAGTGGTTATATTTGGCGACAGTGATAGATTAATTTTCGCGAAGGCTGATTGATTGGTCGATGTCATCACGTATGACTAAAGACTCCGTGATACCAGCTTTTTAAAATCGAAAGTACATGAATAGATAGACAAGCATGGTAGAATTCTTTTTTACACTGTATCTGTATTTTTGATATAGATCCTAAATATATTGTTTTAGTATTCTGTAATTTCTGGTATACTTGGAACAATGCAAGTTCTGTTTTAGAAACTTAACTCAAAGGAGAGTCTCAATGAAATCTAAAATCAATGTTTTAAACATTTTTATAACTATTCTTTCATTTCTCGCATATTATTTAACGTTTTACACTAGTGTGTTTTACAGTACGACATTTAGCCCTTGGTATTTTCCTGGTGCTACATTATTTGCAATTAGCATTATTCTTACAGTTATCGGTATTTTTTACAGTACTAAATGGTTGAATGTTTTATTACTTTTACTGAATGCATTCTTTTTAATACATTTTAGCTTACCATTATTGCTTGCATAAATTTTTCAGTTTTTTATTTTAATAGAGCTACTCAGCTTCTATGATGGAAAGACAATGATAAGTACTTGTTTCGTTTATATTGTAGTTCCAGTTAAGTTGAAATAGCTGTCTTTATTTTTAGCGTGCAGTCCGTTGTGATTGTACGCTTTTTGCATACTAAAAAGAAAAGGGTAGATAGCCCATCATGCTGTCTCATCACAAAAGGTACAGGAGCCAAGTTCTTATTATGATGAGAATGGTAAACGTAAAATCTTATATAACAGTGTTTTTATAGCTAGTTAATTTATGAGACAAACACATTTAAAAGCGAATCAGAATTGTCAGTGAATGAGTTGACAGATTTAAAAATTAATGATAAGTTTTAAGCACAGGTTAGCTACCTGTATTTATACCTAAAATTACAGAATCTACTAAAACAAGACATTATGTCGTGTTTATCCCATCTATTTAATAGGTGGGATTTTTTATCTTTTGATACAGTGGGTATTTGTAATAACTTAAGGTGAACATTATAGGATTGATAGCAGACACTACATCGATGTCAACGTGTACGTTAGTTATTTTTGGTTTTACATCTTTTTTAATCATTGACAGCAATTATTTGATTTTTTAGAGGCTAGTTTGTAAACAGAATCAATAAATGATAAAGAATTGATGGAATACAGTAGCATTTAAAGTTTCTATGGGATATGTTACATTCAGAATATTTTTCATTAGAAGATGTTTTAGATGAAATAGTTACAGTCTATGATTTAGATATATCTTATGCACTAATGGTATGTATAGCACTATTTATCCAATTACTTCCTACCGTTTTATCGGTTTTCAAGAAAAATAATAACTGATTGAAATTGTAATTAAGTAATTGTTTATTGTTTGGTGCAAAATCAAAAATCTTGTTATATAATGTTGCTAGAGGTTTTAGTACTCTGTAATTTTAGGTATAAGTGATACTGAACGGTAAATTTATCAAACCTAAAGGTGGTTTTAGTACTCTGTAATTTTAGGTATAAGTGATACTGTGCGTAGAACTTTTAATAACATGGCTAGTTTTAGTACTCTGTAATTAATTTCATTTTATTGTTTGTTTAAATAAAGTGATACTGAGCTTATAATTAAGTTAATAATCTAAATTAGGGGTGGCATATCATATGGCGCACAAATATATTTTAGGGTTAGATATTGGCATTGCTTCAGTAGGCTATGGTCTTATTGACTATGATACAAGAAGTATAATTGATGCAGGAGTCAGACTTTTTCCAGAAGCTAATGCAGATAATAATTTGGGGAGACGTGCTAAGCGTGGCGCTAGACGTTTAAAAAGGAGAAGAATTCATCGTTTAGATAGGGTTAAAGCTCTATTGTCAGAATATAAAATTATTTCAGATTGTGTACCCGTTAATAATCAACCTTACGATATTAGAGTTAAAGGATTAACAGAACGCTTAAACAAAGATGAAATTGCAGTTGCTTTATTACATATTGCGAAAAGAAGAGGGATACATAATATTGATGTTGTGACGGATAAAGAAGAGGTATCCAGTGATAGTTTATCTACCAAAGATCAATTAAATAAAAATGCAGTGTACCTGGAAACACGTTATGTATGTGAATTACAAAAGGAACGCTTAGAAAAAGATGGTCATGTGAGAGGCGTTGAAAATCGTTTTCTAACCAAAGATATTGTGCGTGAAGCAAAGAAAATTATTGAAACACAGGCGCATTATTATCCAGAGATTGACGAAGTATTTAAAGAAAAATATATTGCATTGGTTGAAACAAGACGCGAATATTATGAAGGTCCAGGGAAAGGTAGTCCATATGGTTGGGACGCTGATGTAAAAAAGTGGTATCAGCTGATGATGGGACATTGTACATATTTTCCAGAAGAATATAGAAGTGTGAAATATGCTTATACAGCTGATTTATACAATGCTTTAAATGATTTGAATAATTTGACTATTGCAAGAGATGAGAATAATAAACTTGAATATTATGAGAAATATCATATTATTGAAAACATATTCAAACAAAAGAAAAACCCAACATTAAAGCAAATTGCAAAAGAAATAGGCGTAAATGATATAGATATTTCTGGATATCGAATTACAAAGTCGGGACAACCTCAATTTACAAGTTTTAAACTATACCATGATTTGAAAAAAGTGGTGAAAGATCAATCGATATTAGATGATGTTGAATTACTTGATCAAATTGCTGAAATTTTGACTATTTATCAAGACAAAAATTCAATCATTGAAGAATTAGGACGTTTAGAATACCTATTAACTGAATACGATAAAAATGTGATTTCAGAGTTAACAGGTTATACGGGAACACATAGCTTATCTCTTAAGTGCATGAAGATAATCATTGAAGAGTTATGGCATTCTTCAATGAATCAAATGGAGATTTTCACATATTTAAATATGAAACCGAAAAAATACGAATTACAAGGTCACAAAAAGATTCCAACCGATATGATAGAAGACGCGATATTGTCTCCAGTCGTAAAGCGTTCATTTAAACAAGCAATTGGTGTTGTGAATGCAGTCATTAAGAAATATGGATTGCCAAAAGATATCATCATTGAGTTAGCACGCGAATCTAATTCAGCAGAACAACGCCGTTATTTAAATGATCTTCAAAAGAAAAACGAAAAAACACGAAAACGTGTCGAAGAAATCATTAAAAAATATGGTAATGAAAATGCGAAGCGACTTGTTCAAAAAATTAAGCTTCATGATGCTCAAGAAGGTAAATGTCTTTATTCATTAAAAGCAATTCCGCTCGAAGACTTATTGTGTAATCCTGAAAACTATGAAGTTGATCATATTATTCCAAGGTCTGTTTCATTTGATGATTCTATGCATAATAAAGTGCTCGTTAGAAGTGAACAAAATGCTAAGAAAGCTAATCGAACACCTTATCAATATTTAACATCTGTGGATGCAGACATCAGTTATCCTGAATTCAAACAACACATCTTAAACCTTGCTAAAAATAAAGATAGAATGTCTAAGAAAAAACGTGAATATTTACTAGAAGAACGGAACATTAATAAATATGATGTGCAAAAAGAATTTATTAACCGTAATTTAGTGGACACACGATATACAACAAGAGAACTTACAACATTGTTGAAATCATATTTCAGTATTAACAATCTTGATGTTAAAGTGAAGACAATCAATGGTAGTTTTACGGACTTTTTACGTAAAAGATGGCGTTTTAAAAAAGATCGTAATGAAGGTTATAAGCACCATGCAGAAGATGCATTAATTATCGCAAATGCAGATTATCTTTTTAAAGAGCATAAGTTGTTGAAAGAAATTAAAGATGTATCAGAAATATCTGCGGTAGAAAATTCATCGGATGTTAAAGATGAAGACCAATATGAAGAAGTTTTTGGTGGGTATCATCAAATTGAGAATATCAAAAAATATAAAATTACAAAGTTTTCACATCGTGTAGATAAAAAGCCCAATCGACAATTAATCAATGATACGATCTATTCAACAAGAATAAAGAACGATGATATTTATGTAGTTAATACATTGGTTAACCTTTATGATAAGTCAAATAATAATGTGAAGAAAGTTTTTAATAAAAATCCAGAAAATCTTTTGATGTATCATCATGATCCACAAACATTTGAAAAATTAAAAACAGTCATGGCTCAATATGAAAATGAAAAAAATCCACTTGCTAAATATTATGAAGAAACAGGACAATATTTAACAAAATATGCGAAACGAGATAATGGTCCAGCAATTTTTAAAATTAAATATTACGGTAATAGGCAGAGTGACTGCTTAGATATTACAAAAAATTATCCTAATGCCCGTAATAAAGTTATACAACTTTCTCAAAAGTCTTTTCGTTTTGATGTTTATAAAACTACAAAAGGCTATAAATTTGTTAGCATTGCATATTTAACATTGAAAAAAAGTAATAATCAATATGTCATTCCCGCTGAAACATATGAACAGCTGAAAGAAAGTAAAAAAATTGCAAAAGATGCTATTTTTATCGGCAGTTTTTATACGAATGACATTATTCAAATTAATGGTAACAAATATAGAGTAATCGGCGTAAACTCAGATAAGTCAAATAAAATTGAAGTTAATCGCATAGATATGAGTCAGAAGGATTACATCAAACTACATGAAGATGAAAAGAACGATAGAATAAAATTAATTATCGGACGTAATACTACAGACATTGAGAAATATCACACCGATATTTTAGGTAATATGTACAAAGGTAAGCGACCAAAAGCGCCACAAATGGTATTCAAAAAAGGGTGATTACAATGGGATGGCGAGTTGTTTATATTTCTGATATTGATAAACTATCCTTGTATTTAGATAGTCTTAAAATCAAAAAGGGGACGATGAATACAAAGTCCCTTTGAATGATATTATGCTTTTTGATGATTGTGATATCTATATAGGTATTCGTTTCATGTCTCACTGCGGACATTCATTTAAATTAGATTTAGATTATCAAAAATTACCAAATGCATTAGTAACCTATATACAAGATACGTATATAGGTTATGATACGATACACTAAGACCAACTCCTCAAAAATGAGCGAGTTGGTCTTGTCTTACTAAATGTTGAAGTCCTTTAAAAAATCTTCAGTTGCTACTTTCGGCTTGAATGTTTCTGGGATTTGTTCAGTTCGTACAACTAATACATCGCATGTTGCATGGCGCACGATAGCTTCAGAAACAGAACCAACGATAAAGCGTTCTACCGCATTAAGACCAGAAGTACCGCACATAATAAGATCTACATCAAGCTTTTCTTCGCTTGCCATTCTAGGGATTAAAGACTTAGGTGAACCAAATTCCAAACGTGTCTCAATATCTGTGACACCTTCGTCAATTGCTACTTTTTTGTAACCGTCTAACAACTTCTCAGCAAATGTCTTAGATTTTTCTGTGAAATGAGAATCATAGACCTCAAATGATGTGTAAGTGCGTGAATCGATGACATTGATGATTGTTAACTTCGCATTGTTACGTTTGGCAACTGCAACAGCCTTGTTGAATGCCCATTCTGCTTCATGAGAGCCATCGACCGCAATTAATATGTTTTTGTACATTAACATAGCAAAAACCCCTTTCTTATTTCACTTTTATTATATCATAAATTTATGAAAACAAAAATCATAATGATTGCGCTTACATTTATCATGCGTTATCATTGAGTTGGAGGTGTAGGAGTATGAAAATTGGAATTCCTAAAGAGATTAAAAACAACGAAAACCGTGTAAGTTTATCACCAAGTGGCGTGCATGCCTTAGTAGAATCAGGACACACAGTTTTTGTCGAAAAAAGCGCAGGTGAGGGTTCTTACTTTGAAGACAAGCATTATGTTGAAGTAGGTGCGCAAATTGTCGACACAGCTGCAGAAGCTTGGGATGTAGACATGGTTGTAAAAGTAAAAGAACCTTTAGAAGAAGAATATGGTTTCTTTAGAGAAGGTCTTGTTTTATTCACATATTTACATTTGGCAAATGAACCAGCATTGACTGAAGCATTAGTTGAGAAAAAGGTTGTCTCAATAGCGTATGAAACCGTACAGTTAGCTGATCGTTCATTACCATTGTTAACACCTATGAGCGAAGTGGCTGGACGCATGTCTGCTCAAATCGGTGCACAATTCTTACAACGCTTTAATGGCGGCATGGGTATCTTATTAGGCGGTATTCCAGGTGTTCAAAAAGGAAAAGTAACAATCATCGGTGGCGGTCAAGCAGGTACGAACGCTGCTAAGATTGCGCTAGGATTAGGTGCAGATGTTACAATTCTTGATGTTAACGCCAAACGTTTACAAGAATTAGAAGACTTATTTGATGGTCGTGTACATACGATTATGTCAAATCCACTTAATATTGAAGAGAATGTTAAAGAAAGTGACTTAGTAATTGGTGCGGTATTGATTCCAGGGGCAAAAGCACCTACATTAGTCACTGAAGACATGATCAAACAGATGAAACCTGGTTCAGTGATTGTTGATATTGCTATTGACCAAGGTGGTATTTTTGAAACGACAGATAAGATTACAACGCATGATAACCCAACATATATCAAGCATGGTGTTGTTCATTATGCGGTTGCGAATATGCCGGGCGCAGTACCACGTACATCAACGATTGGTTTGAATAATGCGACTTTACCTTATGCATTACAACTTGCAAATAAAGGTTACAAACAAGCATTGATAGATAATGTTCCATTGTCACATGGCTTAAATACGTTTGATGGCTTAGTAACGAACAAAGCTGTTGCGGAAGCTTTTAATTGCACGTATACACCGGTGACGGAAGTATTGGCATAATCAATCAACGAGCTCATAAACAATCAATGTAGTATGAGTTCGCTTTATATAAAAAAACGCGGCGGACTACTGATATAGTCTGTCGCGTTTAGTTTACAACTTTTATGGTGGAATGGCATGGATTAGCCGTTCTGCCTTTTCTTTTTAGCGTGCCGAAAGTGGCTGGTAGATTAATAGAAAAGACTAACCAAAGTGAGAAAAGGTTGTAAAAGGCAGTAGCTGACTGGCATGAAAATGTACTTTTTAAGCTTTTTTCACGCCTACTCAGCCTTGCCGAGGTGGGAGATGAAACCAGTTATTTCCCACCTCGGCTTGACCATGATTCTTTCATCATAGAAGCAGAACAGCTGTGTTATTTTGGATAGTGAGATAAGCTTTCATGTCCATCAGTTGTTACTAAAATATCATCTTCAATGCGGACGCCCGCAACACCTGGCACATAAATACCAGGTTCAATCGTAATAACCATACCTTCTTCAAGTAGATTTTCATTTACATTGGAGATGTCTTGATATTCATGTGCTTCAAGACCTAGTCCGTGTCCTAAGCGATGAGGGAAATAGTCGCCATAACCGGCATCTTCAATAATCCCTCGCGCAATATTATCTAACGTACTAATTGTAATGCCTGGTTTAATGGCATCAATGGCAGCTTGCTCGGCTTGTTTTACAATGTCATAAATTTGTTGAGCCTCATGACTCGGTTGACCAAATGCCACTGTCCGTGTAATGTCACTGCAATAATGGTTGTAGATGACACCTAGATCAAATAATACATACTCATTTTCTTTTAACGTACGATCACCTGGTGTACCGTGTGGTGCTGCAGCATGATCACCAAATAAGACCATTGTATCAAAGCTCATCTCGCTTACACCATGCTTTTTAATCTCGTTCTCAATATGGTTTACAACTTCACGCTCTGTCACATCTGATTTGAGATATGCTACACCGATTTCTACACATTTGTCGGCAAGTTCAGCAGCGCGACGCATCTCGTTGATTTCAGCTTCTTTTTTGATATTGCGCAATTTTTTTAATGTCAGGTCAATTGCGCCAAATGATTCTACGCCGAATGCTGATTCTAATTCATGCGCACGCTTTACAGTCAGATGTGTTTCTTCAATTAACATTTTAGAGAATTGCGCGGCATGTTTTGCATAAGGGTTTTCAGTATCGAGATAGCCAATAATTTCACCTTGGTATGGGGAAGCTTTGACTTCTTCAACATCGAGTTGAGGCACAAATAATGTTTGTTTGCCGTCTTTTGTCACTAACAACGCAAATAGACGTTCATGCGGTTCGCTTTTAAAGCCGGTTAAATAAAAGATGTTTGTAGGATGTGAGATCCAAACCGCATCAGCATTTTCTTGTTGAAGTGTTTGAATCAGTTGTTCTATCTTTGTCATAAAACTCCTCCTCTTCATATGTCTACTTTATTGTATGCCAGTTGTTTATAAAATTCAAACAATGAAATGTGTTGCCAATGCTTGCACGTGGTATAGTAGTGTTAGGAGTAGTGAGAAGGAGGATATCAAATGAAACTATCATTTCATGGTCAATCAACTGTTTATTTTGAAGCAAATGGGAAAAAAGGGATTATTGATCCCTTTATAACAGGTAATGGATTGAGTGACTTAGATGTAGAAACATTGGATTTGGATTATATTGTTTTAACGCATGGGCACGAAGATCATTTTGGGGACACGTTAGCACTAGCAAAACGTACGAGTGCGACAGTGATTTCTACAGCTGAAATTGCAAATTATCTTTCAACGGCGAAAGGTATTGAAAATGTACATCCTATGAATATTGGCGGTCAATG
The DNA here is from genome assembly GCF_024814435.1 of Staphylococcus americanisciuri. Taxonomy (GTDB): domain Bacteria; phylum Bacillota; class Bacilli; order Staphylococcales; family Staphylococcaceae; genus Staphylococcus; species Staphylococcus americanisciuri. The sequence continues at coordinate 444,920 of NZ_JANUXY010000001.1, read as the reverse complement.
GAACTTTGATTTTGGGAAATTAAAGTTTGTGCAAGCTTTTCACAGTTCTAGTTTACTGAATGATGAGGGGATTCCTATCTATTTGGGGATGCCGATGGGGGTTATTTTAGAACTTGAAGGTACAACCGTTTATCATACAGGAGATACAGCTTTATTTAGTGATATGAAGTTAATTGCTGAACGTCACCCAGTTGATGTATGTTTTATTCCAATTGGAGATAATTTTACAATGGGTATTGATGATGCAAGCTATGCGATTAATCAATTTATCCAACCTAAGATTACGGTGCCAATTCATTATGATACATTCCCACTTATTGAACAAAATCCAGAAGACTTCAAGGCAGCAGTTACACATGGAGAAGTTCAAATCTTAAAATCAGGCGATGAAGTTAAGTTATAGGGTATCATCCCATAGAAAAAGTGAGCCGACAACAGACGTCAGGCTCACTTTGTTAATTATTTAACGATTAATACTGGAATTTTAGCGCGTTTTGCAACTTTGTGACTGACACTGCCTAAAACAAACTTCTTAGCTGCTTCAGCTTTGCGGTTACTTAAGACTACAATGTCATATTGACCACTATTCGCATATGCGACGATTTTTTCTTTTGGGTTGCCGCGCTCAATAACTTCTTCATAAGGGATGCCATATGATTCAAGCGTTTCGCGTGTAGGCGCCATTTTATCATGACGAATTTGTTTTAATTCATCGATATGTGTGCCCATTTTTACGGACGCTTGTACATCTTGTTCACCAATGACGTTTAATGTCGTCACGGTTGTTCCTTCACCAGCAAGTTTTGCAACTTCTTGTAGTGCTTTGGCATTTTTCAAATCTGTGTCGACTGCGAGTAGTATATTTTTGTGCATCTCAATCAACCTCCCTAATACTAGTGTAAACAATATCATAGTAAAATGCTATGCATATCAGCCATTTTTCAATATTTATTGTTAGATAACGATTTGTATTCATGTGTAAAAAACCAGTAAATACAGTTATAATAGACTAGGTATATAGTACGTGTTGTAATAGATAAATTATTATAGAGTTTATATGAAATAATTTTGTGGAATAAAACGTGCGTTGAGTAAGGAAAAGGTGTGACATAATCAATGACAAAACATGAACAGATTATCAAGCATATCGAGAATCTGACAGTCGGACAGAAGATTTCGGTGCGCAAAATTGCAAAATATCTTAACGTCTCAGAAGGAACGGCATATCGCGCAATTAAAGATGCGGGTCAGCGAGGTCTTGTTGCAACGATAGATAGAGTTGGGACAGTTAGGATTGAAAAAAAGGCGAGGCAACATTTAGACAACCTGACTTTTGGTGAAATTGCCAAAATTATTGATGGGCATTTCATTGGTGGAAGAGCGGGACGATTTAAAACACTGACTAAGTTTGCAATTGGTGCCATGGAAGTGGATAACGTTGTAAACTTTGTGTCTAAAAATACATTGCTGATTGTAGGGAATAGGCTAGATGTTCAGAAAGCGGCACTAAAAAAGGGAAGTGCCGTTCTTATAACTGGAGGGTTTGATACGACAGAAGAAATAAAACGTATAGCAGACGAGAAGGCGTTGCCAATCATTTCTTCTAACTATGATACCTTTATGGTGGCAAATATTATTAATCGCGCCATGTACAATCAAATGATAAAAAAAGAGATTTTGGTTGTAGACGATATCGTGATACCCATTGAGGAAACATCATATATTCAGCAAACGATGTCTGTTCAAGAAGTGCGAGACCTCTCTCGCGATACAGGGCATTCACGCTTTCCTGTGGTAGATGACAATATCCGATTAACCGGCCTTATAACGAGTAAAGATATTATCAATCGAAATGCGAATGATTTGGTTTATAAAGTAATGAGTAAACCGCCCATCAGTGTGCAGATGCATACAACTGTTGCAAGTTGTGCACACCTCATGATTTGGGAAGGGATTGAATTGTTGCCTGTCACAGGTGTGAACAAGCAATTAATTGGCGTGATAACGCGTGAGGATGTTTTGAAGGCGATGCAAGTAGTAGGTAGACAGCCACAAGTAGGTGAGACAATTAATGATCAAGTCGCAAAGCATATTGAAATAAAAAATCATCAAATTTTTGTGGAAGTGACACCTCAATTAACGAATCAGTTTGGAACATTGAGTAAATCTGTTTCTGTCGCTATTATTGAAGAAACGATTAAAAGTGTAATGCGCAAACATAAAAAATTGGAAGTCATGATTGAAAGCTTAAATATTTTTTATATCAAAACAGTACAGATTGAAAATGAAATTGAAGTACATTATCAAATTTTAGATATGGGGCGTAACTTTGCTAAAATTGAAGTGACTATGGAAAGTAATCAAGCGCCTGTCGCAAAAGCGCTTATCATGTGCCAATTATTAGATCATTAGGAGTGTAAATAATGAATAATTTTGAACAAATACTGTTGACAATTGAACGATATGACACAATTATTATACATCGACATGTTCGACCGGATCCAGATGCGTTTGGCTCACAATATGGTTTGAAACGTTTTATTCAAGCTAAGTACCCACATAAGAAGGTATTTGCGGTGGGTGAAATGGAGCCTTCTCTCTCTTTCATGGGAACATTAGATGATATTGAGGACGCAACTTATGAAAATGCATTAGTGATTGTATGTGATACTGCTAATGCACCACGCATTGACGATACACGTTATAGCAAAGGAGAAACATTAATTAAGATTGACCATCATCCACCTGTTGACCAGTATGGCGATGTGAACTATGTGGATACAGATGCATCGTCTACGAGTGAAATTATTTACAATTTTATTGAAGCAATAGACGCTACGCAGTTTATCAATCGTGATATTGCATCAGCGTTATATCTAGGTATTGTAGGTGACACAGGACGCTTTTTATTTAATAACACAACACCTAGAACGATGGCGATTGCGAGTGCATTATTGATGCATGATATTGAACATACACGACTTTTGAATCAATTGGGCGAGAAAGAACCGCGTCTCATGCCATTTCAAGGTTATGTTTTACAGCATTTCGAGTTGGAAGAAAATGGCTTTTGTCAGGTGAAGATTACGCAAGAAGTACTACAAAAGTTTGGCATTAGTTCATCTGAAGCATCTTTATTCGTTAATACAATAGCGGATTTGAAAGGATTAAAGGTCTGGGTTTTTGCGGTTGATGAAGGGCAAGAGATTCGCTGTCGTCTTCGTTCAAAAGGGATTGTCATTAATGATGTAGCTGCTGACTTTGGTGGCGGTGGCCATCCGAATGCTTCTGGCGTATCTGTTAGCAATTGGGAAATATTTGAGGACTTAGCGTCACAATTAAGAGCTAAGGTTCAATAAACAGGACACTTAACAAAAGAGGTGAGTGTATCAATGGTAGCACATCTAAATATTCATTCAGCATATGACTTGTTAAATTCAACTTTGACAATTGATCGTATGATTCAGCGTGCACAAGAAGCTGGCTATACTGCAATCGCATTGACTGATTTGAATGTAATGTATGGCATCCCTCAATTTTATGATGCATGTAAAAAAGCAGGTATCAAGGGTTTGCTTGGTATGACGATATATGTGACAGACCATTTGCAGCAACGAGAAGCCGTTTTGATTGCTAAAAACAATGACGGTCTCCAAGAACTTTTTAAACTGTCTACACATCTAAAAGTCAATCATCAAGAGGCGTTAGAATTGTCGGAGCTGTCTTCTTACGTGTCGAATACGGTAGTTATTTTTAAAAATATGCACGATGATACGATTGATTGGTTACAAAATTTACCCGATTCAGTGTCTTTTTATGTTGATGAAACATCATCAGCTTATGATGATATACCACAAGTGTGGGCGCGTGCAGCGTATTATGCACAGCCAGAAGATCAAGATGCTATCAAAACGTTGGCTGCGATAAGAGATAATACGAAAGTGAATTTAATGGTGCAACAAGATACGCAATCACAACATATATTAGACGTTAATGAGTTAGAGCGTGCAGATATTCCAAAATCTATGATTGCACGAACAGATGAGGTGGCAGCACTATGTGATGCACAGTTACAGTATCACCAAGCATTGTTACCGGAGTTTAAAACGCCCAATGGTGAATCTGCGGATGCATATTTATGGCAAAAGCTTACGACTGCAATGGCAGAACGTGGCTTGGAAATAGAAACGTATCAACAAAGATTACAATATGAGTTCGATGTGATAACACGCATGGGGTATGCGGATTATTTTTTAATTGTTAGTGATTTGATTGGTTATGCGAAAAATAATGACATTCTTGTAGGACCCGGCCGTGGTTCGTCAGCAGGTTCACTGGTTAGTTACTTATTAAATATTACAACGATAGACCCATTGCGTTATGATTTACTATTTGAGCGTTTTTTAAATCCTGAACGTGTAACAATGCCAGATATTGATATTGACTTTGAAGATACACAACGTGAAAAAGTTATTCAATATGTCCAAGAAAAATATGGCGATTATCGTGTTTCAGGTATTATTACGTTTGGACATCTTCTTGCCAAAGCAGTGGCTCGAGATGTTGGTAGAGTGATTGGCTTTGATGATACTACGATGAATGAAGCTTCAAAATTGATTTCAATGAGCGGTGCAACAACCTTAGAAGGAGCGTATGCATTTGAGCCGTTTCAGACGTTTGTTCACCGCAATCATTTGCATGAAAAGTGGTATGAACTGTGTCGTCAATTGGAAGGACTTCCTCGTAATACGTCGACGCATGCAGCTGGTGTTATTGTGAATGATCGCCCGCTTTATGAGTCTATCCCGTTAACAGAAGGGGATACGGGGTTATTAACGCAGTGGACGATGACAGAATCTGAACGGATTGGTTTGCTGAAGATAGACTTTTTAGGGTTGAAGAACTTAACGATTATTCATCAAATCATTAAGCAAGTCGCTCGAGATTTGAAGATTACAATTGATATTGAACAGATTCCGTTAGATGATCAAGATGTTTTTGCTATGTTGTCAAAAGGTGAAACAACGGGTATTTTTCAGTTGGAATCACAAGGTGTCAGAGATGTTTTGAAACGATTGCAACCGGAACATTTTGAAGACATTGTTGCTGTAACATCGCTATATCGTCCTGGGCCTATGGATGAGATACCAACATATATTACGAGACGACATGATCCTCAAAAAGTGACATATTTACATCCGGATTTGGCACCTATCTTATCAAGAACTTATGGCGTGATTGTTTACCAAGAGCAAATTATGCAGATAGCAAGTCAATTTGCAGGCTTTAGCTATGGTGAAGCGGATATTTTAAGAAGAGCGATGAGTAAGAAGAATCGTTCGGTATTAGAAAATGAACGAGAACATTTTATTCAAGGTGCTGCCGAAAAAGGCTATGAACAGGCATTGAGTGGTCAGATATTTGATTTGATTTTAAAGTTTGCAGATTATGGATTTCCACGTGCACATGCGGTTAGTTATTCCAAGATTGCGTACATTATGTCTTACCTTAAAGTTCACTATGCCCCTTATTTTTACGCGAATATTTTAACAAATGTTATTAATAATGAAGATAAGACAGCACAATTTATTCAAGAGGCGAAGCAACATCAGTTAAAAATTCATGCGCCACACATTAATAAGAGTCAGTGGCGTTATGTTGCAACCAATGAAGGGATGTATATATCGCTCGGTGCGATTAAAGGTGTTGGCTATCACAGTGTACAAGCTATTTTGACTGAGCGTTATGAGAACGGCCCATTTAAAGACTTCTTTGATTTTTGTGATAGACTACCGAATCGTGTGAGAACACGTCGCTTATTGGAGGCGTTGATATTTGCTGGTGCGCTTGATTGTTTTGGTAAGAATCGTGCGACGCTGTTACAGTCTATCGATCATATTGCGGATACGAATTCAGACTTGGATCAGTCTATTATTCAAGATTTTGCGACGGTTAAGAAAGATTATAATGAAACGGATGAAATGCCCGATGAACAGTTGAGTGCTTATGAAAAAGAATATTTAGGCTTTTATGTTTCAATGCATCCGATTGAAAAATTATTTTTGCAGAAACAATATTTGGGTGTTCATCGCATACATGCTAAAGCAACGAATCAACCGATACTAGTAACGATAGAGCGTATGCGTGTCATTCGCACGAAGTCAAAAGGACAACAGATGGCTTTTGCGACATTTAATGATGGGCAGCAGTCTATAGAAGGTGTGTTATTTCCAAGTGTGTTTCAACAACTCCCCTTTAAGTTAACGACCAATCAATCTTATATCATCTTTGGTAAGTTTGAATGGCGTCAACAGCAACGTCAAATTATTGTCAATCAAATCATGCCACTTGTCGACTACGAGCACTACAAAATAAACAATGTTAAAAAGATTGTGATTCGACATGGTTTGACTGAGGAGATTGTGCATCAGTATGTGAATCAAGAAACCACAAAAGGTATTCCGGTTTTACTATTTGATGAACGGACTAATCAGATGACACAAGTAGGGCAGATAGTTAATAAGCAACAATTGCTCATATCATTTATACAATTATTTGAACCGAACCATATTCGTTTATTATAATAAGAAGGCGATTAAGACCTAGTCACAAAAGGCAATACACGATGATTGGCTCATTTATCAAAACAATCGCACATAGACAGACATTAATTGCATATACCTTAATCATCAGGGTTATGCTATAGTAAGATGATAATCATAATCTATATAGGCAATAGAAGTGCTATTACAACGAGAAAATAATGGAGATGGTAAAGAAGATGTCATTAAGAGACGACGCATTACATATGCATTTAGAAAATCATGGAAAGCTAGCTGTGAGTCCAAAAGTGAAAGTGACGAATAAACAAGAATTAAGTTTAGCTTATTCGCCAGGTGTTGCGGAGCCTTGTAAAGATATACACGAACGCCCGAGCAAAGTGTATGATTATACAATGAAGAGCAATACAGTGGCGGTTATTTCTGATGGGACAGCGGTCTTAGGTCTTGGTAATATCGGAGCTGAAGCAAGTATTCCTGTGATGGAAGGTAAAGCAGTCCTCTTTAAAAGTTTTTCTGGCGTGGACGGTATTCCATTGTCTTTGGCAACAACTGATACTGAAGAAATTATTCGTACAGTTAAGTTGCTAGAGCCGAACTTTGGTGGCGTCAACCTTGAAGATATCTCAGCACCACGCTGTTTTGAGATTGAAGAGCGTTTGAAGAAAGAAACGAAAATACCAGTTTTTCATGATGATCAACATGGAACGGCTATTGTTACAGTAGCAGGTCTAGTCAATGCATTACGAATTGTAGAGAAAGACCTCGCAGATATTAAAGTGGTCTTAAATGGCGCAGGTGCTGCAGGTATTGCAATTGTTAAGTTACTGTATTCATACGGTGTGCGTAATATGATTATGTGTGATTCGCAAGGTGCCATTTATGAAGGACGCCCACATGGTATGAATGAGACAAAAGCAACAGTTGCAAAATGGACAAACAAAGATAAGCTAAAAGGTAAGTTAGTAGATGTTGTGAAAGGTGCAGATGTCTTCATCGGTGTATCTGTAGCGAATGCATTAAGTGAAGAGATGGTACAATCTATGGCAACTGATCCAATTATCTTTGCGATGGCAAACCCTAACCCTGAGATTACGCCTGATAAAGCGAAAGCAGCAGGTGCCAAGGTGATAGGTACCGGTCGTTCTGACTATCCTAACCAGATTAATAATGTTTTGGCGTTCCCAGGAATTTTCCGAGGCGCATTGGATGTTCGTGCAACACATATTAATGAAAATATGAAGCGTGCAGCAGTAGAAGCGATTGCTAACTTAATCACGGATGAAGAGCGCAATCCTGATTATGTCATTCCAGAACCATTTGATTATCGTGTTGCACCTTCAGTAGCTAGAGAAGTTGCACGTGCGGCAATGGAATCAGGTGTTGCAAGAATTGAAGTCGATCCTGATGAAGTATATCAGCATACCATTGAACAATCATCTTTAAATCAAAAATAGTGTGTATCTAATGTATTCGGCAAATCAAATTTTAAAAATAAGTGATAGTGACAAGTAAGATATGTTATCACTGTTGGAGTTAGGTCTAAGATAGAAACGTCATTTGTTTTATTAATGAGTGATTACAATGTGACGTTTTATATGTTATGACTGCCCATTGTGGAGGTAATATTATGTTTAAAGATTTTTTTAATCGTAATTCAAAAAAGAAAAAATACGTAACGGTTCAAGATTCAAAGCAAAATGAAGTTCCTGATGGCATTATGACTAAATGTCCAAACTGTAAAAAAATTATGTACACCAAAGAGCTTACTGAGAACTTAAATGTATGTTTTAATTGTGACCATCATATTCAACTTTCAGCGTATGGACGTATCGAGGTTTTAGCTGATAAAGATAGTTTTGAAGAGTTTGACCGAGGAATGACCTCTGCAAACCCATTAAACTTTCCGGGTTATGAAGAGAAAGTGGAGAAAGATCAGACCAAAACTGGCATGAATGAAGCGATTGTGACAGGTATTGCTAAGTTGAACGGTATTCCTTTTGGGATTGGTGTTATGGATCCAAGATTTCGTATGGGAAGTATGGGTTCGGTCGTAGGTGAAAAGATTTGCCGTATTGTTGATTATTGCACAGAGAATAGATTACCATTTGTGTTATTTACTGCATCAGGGGGGGCACGTATGCAAGAAGGGATTATTTCCTTGATGCAGATGGCAAAAACATCCGTATCTTTGGAACGTCACTCGGAGGCAGGATTGCTCTTTATTTCATATATGACACATCCGACAACGGGAGGGGTTTCAGCTAGTTTTGCTTCAGTTGGCGACATCAACTTAGCTGAACCGAAAGCATTGATTGGTTTTGCGGGTCGACGCGTCATCGAACAAACAATTAACGAGAAGTTACCGGATGATTTTCAAACAGCAGAGTTTTTATTAGCGCATGGTCAGCTGGACAAAGTTGTACACCGCAGTGATATGAAGCAAACACTTGCCACATTATTCGATATGCATCGTGAGGTGAAAAATGATGTTAGAATTTGAAAAATCAATAGAGACGATTAAAAAGAAAATTCAATCATTAGAAGAGACACAAGTAAAGAATGATGTAGATCTCACAGATGAAATAGAGATGTTGGAAGCTGCTCTTGAGAATGAAAAGCAGAAAGTCTATACGTCTCTAAAATCATGGGACCGTGTACAACTTGCACGTTTACCGGAACGACCTACTGTTTTAGACTATATTCCATACATATTTGATCAGTTTATCGAATTACATGGAGATAGAACTTTCCGAGATGATCCATCTATGATTGGTGGATTGGCCTATTTGAATGGATTACCTGTTACAGTGATTGGTCAACAGCGTGGTAAAGATACAAAAGATAATATTTATAGAAATTTTGGTATGGCACATCCAGAGGGATACCGCAAAGCATTGCGTTTGATGAAACAGGCTGAGAAGTTTCAGCGTCCAATTTTTACATTTATTGATACGAAAGGTGCTTATCCGGGTAAAGCAGCGGAAGAGCGTGGTCAAAGCGAATCAATCGCTAGAAACTTAGTTGAAATGGCATCATTAACTGTACCTGTTATAGCCATTGTGATAGGTGAAGGTGGAAGTGGTGGCGCACTTGGTCTCGGCGTTGCGAACAGATTATTAATGCTTGAAAATAGTACGTATTCTGTTATCTCTCCAGAAGGTGCGGCAGGTATTTTATGGAAAGATAGTTCATTGGCAAAGATAGCTGCGGAAACGATGAAGATTACAGCATATGACTTGTTGGAATTTAATGTTGCGGATGAAGTTATCAAAGAGCCACTAGGTGGGGCACATCATGATGTAGAGATGCAAGCGAGTCGCATTAAAAAAGCATTTATTACACATTTGCGTGACTTTACGAATATGGCGCCAGAAGATATACAAGAAGATCGTTATCAAAAGTATAGAAATATTGGAAGTTATATTGAATAATGCAAAACTAAAACCTACTAAATGATTGCATAATTAGGCATTATGCAGTTGTTTAGTAGGCTATTTAGTATGTGAATATAATTTATAATTGAACTTTCGTTATTAAAATGTCATAGATGGGTATCATTATAAAGGGACAAATTATGTCCTTCACGCCTCTATTTTTGAGTGATTCACGTGGTTTCGTGTCAAATTTATGAAATAATCAATTTAAACCGTTTACATTTTTTTGAAGCTAGAATATTAATGGAATGCACAAATGATTTGTGTTATTTTTAACTTAAGAATTGAGCAAGGAAGGTATGGCTATATGAAAAAGATTGCAGTTTTAACAAGTGGTGGAGATTCTCCTGGTATGAACGCAGCTGTTCGTGCTGTTGTACGTAAAGCTATTTATCATAATATTGAGGTTTATGGTGTATACCAAGGTTATCTTGGCTTAATCACAGACGATATCCATAAACTAGAACTTGGATCAGTAGGTGATACGATTCAACGTGGTGGGACATTTTTGTATTCTGCACGATGCCCAGAGTTTAAAGATCAAGCTGTTCGCGAAAAAGGAATTAAAAACCTATTGAAGCGAGGTATTGAAGGTCTTGTTGTCATTGGTGGAGACGGCAGTTATCGCGGTGCACAACGCATCAGTGAAGAATGTACAGATATCCAAACAATTGGTATCCCGGGTACGATTGACAATGATATCAATGGTACAGATTTCACTATTGGTTTCGACACAGCATTAAACACAATAATTGATTCGGTTGACCGCATTCGTGATACTGCATCAAGCCATGCACGTACCTTTATTATTGAAGTAATGGGACGTGACTGTGGTGACTTGGCATTATGGTCAGGATTAGCAGTCGGTGCAGAAACGATTATTATTCCTGAAGTAGAAGTAGATATAAAAGATATTGCTGAAAAGATCCAGCACGGTATTGATCGCGGTAAGAAACATTCGATTATTATTGTTGCAGAGGGATGTATGTCTGGTGAAGCATGTGCAGCTGAATTGACGAAGTATATTAATGTTGATGCACGTGTGTCTGTACTCGGACATATTCAACGTGGTGGTAGTCCAACAGGGGAAGATCGCGTATTAGCGTCTCGCCTAGGTGGATATGCAGTTGAATTACTCATGCAAGGTGAAACTGCGAAAGGTGTTGGTATTAAAGACAATCGTCTGCGCGCAACAGACTTTGATGAAATTTTTAATACGGCGAACAGTAAACCAATTAATCAACGTATGTTAGAACTAACTAAAGAATTATCGATATAATCTAGGAGGCTTTCTTAATGAAAAAGACAAAAATTGTTTGTACGATTGGACCAGCATCTGAATCAGAAGAAATGTTAGAAAAGTTAATGACAGCAGGTATGAATGTTGCACGTTTGAACTTTTCACACGGTTCACATGAAGAACATGCAGCACGTATTGCAACAATTCGTAAAGTTGCATCTAAATTGAACAAAAATATCGGTATTTTGCTAGATACAAAAGGACCTGAAATTCGTACGCATAATATGAAAAATGGCATGATTATGTTACAAAAAGGTTCAGACGTGACAGTAAGCATGACTGAGGTTGAAGGAACAGAAGATAAGTTTTCTGTGACTTACCCACAACTTATTGATGATATTGAAATTGGTTCATATATTTTATTAGATGATGGTCTAATAGAGCTTGAAGTTAAAGCTATTGATAAATCTGTAGGCGAAGTATACTGTACAGTACTTAACACAGGTGAACTTAAAAATAAAAAAGGTGTTAACCTACCAGGTGTGAGCGTTAACTTACCAGGTATCACTGAAAAAGATGCTGCAGATATTCGTTTCGGTATTGAACAAGATGTAGACTTTATTGCAGCAAGTTTCGTGCGCCGTGCAAGTGATGTATTAGAAATCCGCAGAATATTAGAAGATGCGAAGAATGAAAACATCACAATTATTCCTAAGATTGAAAACCAAGAAGGTATTGATAATATTGATGAGATTTTAGAAGTATCAGATGGTTTAATGATTGCACGTGGTGACATGGGTGTTGAAATTCCACCAGAAGCTGTGCCAGTTGTGCAAAAAGATTTAATTCGTAAATGTAACAAGCTTGGTAAACCAGTTATTACTGCGACACAAATGTTAGACTCTATGCAACGCAATCCACGTGCAACACGTGCCGAAGCATCAGACGTTGCCAATGCGATTTATGATGGTACAGATGCTGTTATGTTATCTGGTGAAACAGCAGCAGGTGCATATCCAGAAGAAGCGGTTATCGCAATGAACAATATCGCACTTGCAGCAGAACAAGCACAAGACTACAAAAAATTATTATCTGATCGCACAAAACTTGTTGAAACATCATTAGTCAATGCGATTGGTGTATCAACAGCACATACAGCACTTAATTTAAATGTTAAGGCGATTGTAGCAGCAACAGAGAGTGGTAATACAGCGCGTACGATTTCTAAATATCGTCCAAAATCAGACATTATTGCTGTAACACCAAAAGCGACAACAGCTAGACAATGTTCATTAATTTGGGGTGTATACCCAGTGATCCGTGAAGGTATTTACTCAACAGATGAGTTATTAAATAACGCAGTTGCAACAGCGGTAGATACAGGTCGTGTTGTCAACGGTGACTTAATTATCATTACAGCAGGTGTGCCGACAGGTGAAACTGGTACGACGAACTTAATGAAACTTCACTTAATTGGTGAAGATGTTGCAAGTGGACAAGGTATCGGTCGTAACTCAGCAGTTGGTCGAACAGTTGTGGTTCAAAATGCGAAAGAATTAGCTAACCAAAACCTTGAAGGTGCGGTAATCGTTACGCCATCTGTAGACGAGGAAATGGTACCATATCTTGATAAAGTAGTTGCCTTAGTAACTGAAGAAGGCGGTTTAACATCTTCAAGTGCAATTATTGGTCTTGAAAAGGGTATTCCAACGGTTGTAGGTGTTCAAGATGTAACATCGGTTATTCCAGACGGTATCCTTGTTACTGTTGATGCAGCACAAGGCAAAGTTTTTGAAGGATATGCGAATGTTCTATAAGTAAAGACTAATGTTAGTTAGGTGTTTAACATAAAATAGTTGTTAGGAGTAGTTGTAAAATCTTTAGAGATAGAGATTGGATACAGCTACTCTTTTTATATAACTTTCTAAATGATGAATTTCTTTTTCTTTATGGTCTTTATAAAAAATCTTTCTACATTCACAAAGTGTTATCAAAAATATTTATTATGCATGATAAATAAATGAAAAGGTAAAAAGAATACGCTGAAAAGGAACATGAAAATAGTAAGAAAACTTGTTATGATGGCATTTGCATTTCTATATAGAAGGAGATGCCACTGAATATTGTTTGATAATTCTGATATTAGTGTGTTCTTAAAATGTTCACAAATTCGATGAAATTAGATATAATATTATTATGAAAGCCGTTACAATAGTGCGAATTTAAAGTAAAGGGGAAATTACTATGGCAGAATTAATGAGAGGTTTAGAAGGGGTAATTGCAGCCGAAACAAAGATTAGTTCTATCATTGATAGCCAATTAACTTATGCGGGTTATGATATTGATGATTTAACTGAGAATGCGCAATTTGAAGAAGTTGTGTTCTTATTATGGAACTATCGTTTGCCAAATGAAGAAGAGCTTAAAGCACTTAAGAAAAAATTATATGATTATATGACATTGAACCCACGAATGTACAGTCATTTTGAAGAATATACGACAGACAAAGTTCACCCGATGACTGCCTTGCGTACATCTGTATCTTACTTAGCACACTTTGATGAAAATGCTGATGAAAACGATGAAGAAGCAATTAGAGAAAGAGCTATTCGTATTCAAGCGAAGATTGCATCATTAGTGGCGTCATTTGCACGTGTTCGCCAAGGTAAACAACCAGTTAAGCCAGATCCATCATTAAGCTATGCGGCGAATTTCTTGTATATGCTTCGTGGTGAAAAACCTACAGATGTTGAGGTTGAAGGGTTCAACAAAGCATTGATTTTACATGCAGACCACGAATTGAATGCGTCAACATTTACTGCGCGTTGTACCGTATCATCTTTATCAGATATGTATTCAGGTATTACAGCAGCTGTTGGTTCATTAAAAGGGCCTTTACATGGCGGTGCGAATGAACAAGTAATGCGTATGCTTTTTGAAATTGGCTCAATTGATAAGGTTGACGCATATTTAGATAATGCATTCGCAAATAAACAAAAGGTTATGGGCTTTGGTCATCGCGTATACAAAAACGGAGACCCACGTGCTAAATATTTAAAAGAAATGAGCCGTAAGATTACTGAAGAAACAGGTCAAAGTGAACTGTTTGAAATGTCAGTAAAGATTGCAGATATTATCAAAGAGAAAAAAGGTCTGTTACCTAACGTAGATTTCTACAGTGCGACTGTATATCACAGTATGGGTATTGAACATGACTTATTTACACCAATTTTTGCAGTGAGTCGTACAGCAGGTTGGACAGCACATATCTTAGAACAATTGGCTAACAACCGTATTATCCGTCCACGTGCGAATTACATTGGTGAAACAAATCGCAAATATGAACCAATCGAAACACGTTAAAATATTTTCTGATTAAGCACTAAACAATTTTTGGAGGTTATTAGACAATGAGTGAAAAAATCGTTAAAACGGACAATGGGTTACAAGTTCCAGATCAACCGATTATTCCATTTATTATTGGTGATGGTATCGGACCAGATATTTGGTCAGCAGCTAGTCGAGTAATTGATGAAGCTGTCAAAAAAGCCTATGATGGCAAAAAAGAGATTGCTTGGAAAGAAGTACTAGCGGGTCAGAAAGCATTTGATGAAACAGGTGAATGGTTGCCTGCAGAGACATTAGATACAATCAAATCATATTTAATTGCTATTAAAGGTCCATTAACAACGCCAATCGGTGGAGGTATTCGTTCATTGAATGTAGCATTAAGACAAGAGTTAGACTTGTTCACATGTTTACGTCCAGTACGTTGGTTCCAAGGGGTACCATCTCCTGTTAAGCGTCCAGAAGATACAGATATGGTTATCTTCCGCGAAAACACTGAAGATATTTATGCGGGAATTGAATTCAAAGAAGGTACTGCAGAAGTTAAGAAAGTAATCGATTTCTTACAAAATGAGATGGGCGCCAAAAATATCCGCTTCCCTGAAACATCAGGTATCGGTATTAAGCCAGTCTCTAAAGAAGGGACAGAAAGATTAGTACGCGCTGCAATTCAATATGCTTTAGATAATAATCGTAAATCTGTAACACTTGTACACAAAGGAAATATTATGAAGTTTACAGAAGGTGGCTTCAAACAATGGGGTTACGATTTAGCAGAAGCAGAGTTTGGCGACAAAGTATTTACATGGCAACAATACGATCGTCTTGTTGAAGCTGAAGGCAAAGATGCTGCTAATGCTGCACAAGAACAAGCAGAAAAAGACGGTAAGATTATTGTTAAAGATTCTATTGCAGACATCTTCTTACAACAAATTTTAACACGTCCAGCTGAACATGATGTCGTTGCAACAATGAACTTAAACGGTGACTACATTTCAGATGCATTAGCTGCACAGGTTGGTGGTATTGGTATTGCGCCAGGTGCAAACATCAACTATGAAACAGGTCATGCTATTTTTGAAGCAACGCATGGAACGGCGCCAAAATATGCTGGCTTAAACAAAGTAAATCCATCATCAGTATTGTTATCTGGTGTATTAATGTTAGAACATCTTGGTTGGCAAGAAGCAGCTGACTTAATTACAGCTTCAGTTGAAAAAACAATTGCATCTAAAGTCGTAACTTATGACTTTGCACGTTTAATGGATGGTGCAACTGAAGTATCAACATCAGAATTTGCTGATGAATTAATTAAAAACTTATAATCGTATGAAGTATAACTTAGGGTAATGAAATTATTTACAATGTTAATATTTCATTCAACTATTTAAATATGAAAACAAATGGTCGGGCGTATTCGTATGTCTGACCATTTGTAGTTCTATAACAATCATGCTTTCATAATGTTAAGTTCATATTAAAATATTGTAAAGTTTCTTATTGCATCATTATTTTAAGGTATAATAACTTTAAATAAATTGGGAGGTAGGCGTGATGGTTCAGAAAGTACTTGTTGTTGATGATGAACATTCAATCGTTACATTACTGAAATATAATCTTGAACAGGCAGGATATCTCATTGAAATTGCACAAGATGGGGAAGAAGCCCTAGAGAAAGTTGATGAAGTCAAACCTGATATTATCGTTCTTGATTTAATGCTACCTAAAAAAGACGGCATTGAAGTTTGTAAAATGATTCGAGCGAACAAGAACTCAGTGCCTATTTTGATGCTGACTGCGAAGGATGATGCATTTGATCGTGTTCTTGGTCTAGAGCTTGGTGCTGATGATTATATGACAAAGCCTTTTTCACCAAGAGAAGTAGTTGCACGTGTAAAAGCTATCTTACGACGTGTAAACGCTGCTGAATGGCAACAAGATAATGAGGATGAAGATATTCACATTGGTGCATTGCGCATACGACCAGAATTCTTTGAAGTGTATCGTGGTGACCAATTAGTCGAATTGACGCCAAAAGAGTTTGAACTTTTATTATATTTGATTGAGCGTCAAGGGCGTGTTATCACTCGTGAACACATGTTGAATTCTGTTTGGAACTATGAATTTGCTGGTGACTCAAGAATTGTTGATGTCCATATCAGTCATTTGAGAGAAAAGCTTGAAGAAAACCCTAAGAAGCCACAATTGATAAAAACAGTACGTGGTCTTGGTTACAAATTGGAGCGTCCAAAATAGATGATCAAATTTTATCATAAGCTATTATTAATACTTACAACGATTATTGTTGTAAGTTTTCTAGTTCTTGGCTTTTTTGTGCACCATAGTATTTATATAACGGCTGTGACGCACCAGCAAGTAGAATCGAACCAAGAAGCCGAAGCATTGTTATCTGCTTATCATGCAGGAGATAATGCAAAACTTGAAGCGCTCTCCAAACAATTTCAAACGTCCGTATTGATCTATGAGAATGGTAATGAATCGCTTGTGAATCCTGATCAGCAACCTTTATTGTTGAAACACAAAACGCAGTTGTTAAACGCACTATCACAACAACAAAGTACCTATCAGCTTGATAACAAAACGAACATTTATATGTATGGGTTTAAGCAGGGCAAGACATGTATCTTAATGAGTGGCCAATTTGCAATGGTCAATGAATTACAACTACAATTTTGGAAATATTTAATTTTGATTGCTATGATTACGCTTGGATTGATTTTCTTTACTGTTCGTTACATTAACCGAACGTATATCCAGCCGATTAATGAAGTGTCCTATGCCACTGCGTTGTTATCCGATGGGCATTATAATATCCGTGTGCCCGAGAGCAGTGTGAAAGAGACGAAAGAGTTGTATGTGTCAATCAATGTATTGGCTAGACGTTTAGAAAAGTTAAACCATGCTCAAAAAATGCAACGCAATCGTTTGTTAACCACATTAGAAAATATTCCCAGTGCGATATTGATGGTTGATAAGCAAGGAGAAATCGTAGTTGCGAATAAAACATACAGTGATATATTTCATAATGGTGATAATGTAGAACATCAACAATACGAATCTGTCTTGCATCCAACACTTAAACAATTGATTGTGGAAGGCTACAAAGTTGAAAAAGGTATTTATCAACAAATTGAAATTCATGTTAATGATATTCATCAGAAGTTTTTTGATGCTGCATGTGTGCCAATTTTGACGAGTAAAAAGAAACGACTACAAGGGATGGTTATTGTATTACATGATATTACTGCCCTCAAAAAATTAGAAAATTTACGTCGTGATTTTGTTGCGAATGTATCGCATGAGTTGCGCACACCGATTACATCTATTAAAGGCTTTGCTGAAACATTAATAGATGGTGCAAAAGATGATCCAGCTTCTTTAGATATGTTTTTAGAAATTATTCTTAAAGAGTCGAATAGAATCCAATCGTTAGTAGAAGATTTATTAGATTTATCAAAAATCGAACAAAATGCCACTTTAGAAAAACATCGTATTGACTTAACTAATGTTGCACGTAATGCATTGTCAAGCATCAAACCGATTGCTGACTTGAAGTCTATCGTTCTTGAAGATTGCATTAGTGATAATATTTATACAATGGCAGATGAAGATAAAATGACACAAGTAATGGTGAATCTGCTGACTAATGCTGTGAACTATTCCCCAGAGTATAAAAGGGTAACTTTGCGCGTCTATAGTGAACCGCACCAGCAAGTCATTGAAGTGATAGACCAAGGGATAGGCATTCATCCAAATGAAAAGTATCGCATTTTTGAGAGGTTCTATCGTGTCGATAAAGCAAGAAGTAGAGATTCGGGTGGTACAGGTTTAGGTTTATCCATCACGAAGCATATTGTTGAGGCGTATCAGGGTAAAATTGATGTTGTATCAGAAGAAGGAAAAGGCTCGATATTTAGAGTGATATTACCGGAACAAGATAAATAATGAAAGACACAAAATGGGATGGCTTAAAGCTGTTCCATTTTTGTCTGTAGACTGACAAATAGGGTTTCAGTGCATTCTGTGATAAAATATAGCTATTAATATTGTTGGAGGTAAAACTGTGGATAAACTGATATTAATAGATGGTAATAGCCTGAGTTTTCGTGCTTTTTATGCATTGCCATTGTTACAAAACAAAGCAGGTATTCATACCAATGCGATATACGGATTTGCGCGTTTGCTCGAGAAAATTTTAAAAGAAGAACAACCCACGCATTTTTTAGTGGCATTTGATGCGGGGAAAACAACTTTTCGACATGAACAGTATGCTGAGTATAAAGGAGGACGCCAAAAAACACCGCCAGAGTTGAGTGAGCAGTTTCCATATATTCGTCAGTTATTGGCGGCATACGCGATACAAACATATGAGTTAGATAACTACGAAGCCGATGATATTATTGGTACGTTAAGTCGTGAAGCGGACGAAGCAGGAATGCAAACAATTATTATTACTGGCGATCGTGACTTGACGCAACTCGCTTCTGATCATGTCACAATCTATTATACAAAAAAAGGTGTTACAGATGTCGATCATTATACACCTGCATTTATTGCTGAAAAATATCAAGGGTTAGCGCCAAAGCAAATTATTGATATGAAGGGATTAATGGGCGATGCATCAGACAATATCCCAGGTGTTGCTGGTGTTGGTGAAAAGACAGCTATCAAGCTTCTGAATCAATTTGGTACTGTAGAAGGTGTGTATGACGCAATTGATAGTGTTTCAGGAAAAAAACTGAAGGAAAAGTTAATTGCTAGCAAAGACGATGCCTTAATGAGTAAAACATTGGCAACAATTAATCGTCAAAGTCCTATTAGCGTTTCCTTGAAAGACACACGTTTGCCTGAAACTTATGATGAATCTGAGAAAATTGCACTTTTTAAAGAATTGGAATTTCGTCAATTGCTTGATGAAGTGGACCGTAGTCCTAGTGAAGAGGTTTCGGCTAAAACTTTTGAAGTGGCAACAGACTTGTCATTGATTGATTTTGAGAATCTTAATGAAGCAATGGTGTACATCGAAGTTTCGGGTGCCAATTATTTAAAAGACCCATTATTACGATTCGGTATTTTTGATGGGAACCACTATGTTGTAACATCAACGGATACGATGAGTGCGTATCAACCGCTGATACAATGGTTAGAAAATCCACACGCTGCTAAAGTAACATATGATGCGAAAAAATTATATATTGCTATGAAACGTTTAGGGATTGCACTAAAGCATGTGACGTTTGACGCAATGCTGGCAAGTTACTTAATTGATCCGTCACAAACAATTGATGATGTAAGTTCAGTGATGTCACGCTTTGCTGATACGTATGTTCAAGAAGATGTGGTTATCTATGGAAAAGGCAAGTCTTATAAAATACCAGAAGATGATGTTTTAAATACACATATCGCTTCAATACTCGATGCACTTAAAACATCAAAATCTCAAATGCTTGAAACACTAGAGGCACATCAACAACTTGATTTATTAACAGATTTAGAACTTCCATTGGCAGAAATATTGAGTGAGATGGAATATACAGGTATCTATACGGATAAAGAAACATTAAAAGCTATGGAAGTAAATCTTCAACAACGCATAGATGAACTGATTGAAAGTATCCATGAACAAGCAGGAGAACCGTTTAACATCAATTCGCCAAAACAATTGGGTGTTATTTTGTTTGAGAAACTTGGCTTGCCGATTATTAAGAAGACCAAAACAGGCTATTCAACGGCAGTCGATGTATTAGAAAAGTTATCAGGGCAACATCCAATTATTGAAAATATCCTGACGTACCGAACATTAGCGAAGTTACAATCAACTTATGTGGAAGGATTACAAAAAGTGATCTGGAAAGATAAACGTATTCACACACGCTTTAATCAGACATTAGCACAGACAGGGCGTTTATCGTCTGTAGATCCCAACTTACAAAACATTCCGATTCGCTTGGAAGAAGGGCGTCAAATTCGCAAAGCTTTCAAGTCATCACACGAAGATTATGTGATATTAGCAGCGGACTATTCCCAAATAGAATTGCGTGTTCTTGCCCATATAACTGGAGATCCAACGTTACAGAAAGCCTTTATTGACAATGAAGATGTTCATACAACAACAGCGATGAAGGTATTTAATGTAGCTGAGGATGAAGTCACGTCATTGATGCGTCGCCAAGCCAAAGCAGTTAACTTTGGTATTGTCTATGGTATTAGTGATTACGGTTTGAGCCAAAGTTTAGGTATTACTCGTAAAGAAGCACAGCAGTTCATTGATGATTATTTATCACACTTTCCGGGTGTGAAGACCTACATGGAAACAATTGTTCAAGACGCAAAACAGCAAGGGTATGTTGAGACTTTATTGAATCGTCGTCGTTACATACCTGATATTACAAGTCGTAACTTTAATAAGCGTGGCTTTGCGGAACGTACGGCTATGAATTCACCCATCCAAGGAAGTGCTGCTGATATCATTAAGAAAGCAATGGTTGATTTTAAGCATGCGGTACAAACGACAGACTTTAAAGCCAAATTATTATTGCAAGTACACGATGAATTGATTTTTGAAGTGCCAAAAGATGAAGTAGAGGCATTTAGTCAATTTGTTGAAAAGATTATGGTAGAAGCTTTAGAATTAGATGTTCCATTAAGTGTTGAGTCTGAATATGGTCCAACATGGTATGATGCCAAATAATAGAGGAGAGATGAATGATGCCAGAATTACCAGAAGTCGAACATGTCAAGCGGGGAATCGTTCCGCATGTGATTGGACAACGCATCATTGACGTGACCTTCTCAAATAAAGTGATAGAGGGAAAGGCAACAGGAAAAGAGACGATTATTAAAGGAATATCACTAGAAGCATTTAAAATGAATACAATTGGTTATACGATTGAAGATGTAACACGTCGTAGCAAATATTTATTATATAAGCTCAAAAATGAGAATCATGAGCGTACATTGATTGCTCATCTTGGTATGGCTGGAGGCTTTTTTGTTGCAAGTAAAATTGAAGATATTGTCATAGCTAATTATCGCAAACATTGGCATGTTGTATTTCATCTGAACAATGGTCTTAAATTGATTTATTCAGATATTCGTAGGTTTGGCGAAATACGTAATGTGGCGATGTTAACTGACTATCCTTCAATTAATGAAATTGCACCTGAGCCTTTCTCTGATGAAGCAGAAGCGCATTATCTCAGCCAATTTGCTCATAAAAAGTATCAAAAAATGCCCATTAAGCAAATGATATTAGAGCATCGTGTTATCGCTGGTTGTGGTAATATCTATGCATGTGAAGCTTTATTTGATGCCAAAATAAACCCACATACGCCTGCAAATGCACTGACAGTAGTACAACGACAAGCTGTTTTTCGCAGTGTTGTAAAAGTTTTGGATATGGGTATACAAAGTGGTGGGACAAGTATATCGGATTATGTTCATGCAGATGGTCAGCGTGGTACAATGCAAAACAACTTAAAAGTATATAAGCAAAAGACATGCTCAAGTTGTGGTAGTGCTATTACAACAGCTATGATTGGTGGCAGAAATACACACTATTGTGAGCATTGTCAGCATTAGAAAGAGGGAAATTATGCCAAAAGTAATAGGATTAACTGGAGGAATTGCGACAGGTAAATCGACAGTTGCACAATTGTTATCAGCACATGGTTTTAAAATTGTAGATGCGGATATTGCTGCACGTAAAGCAGTCGAGAAAGGCTCAGAAGGATTGCAACAAGTACATGCACTTTTTGGAGATGCAGCGATCACTGAAAATGGAGAAATGGATCGTGCATATGTTGGTGAGCAAGTGTTTTATGATAGTGCGTTGCGTGAAAAATTGAATGCAATTGTGCATCCAAAAGTTCGAGAATTAATGGAAGCAGAGAAAAACGCTTGGTTAAAAGAGGGACATCATGTCATCATGGATATCCCATTGTTATATGAAAATAACCTTGAAGATACAGTAGATGAAGTATGGCTTGTATATGCTTCAGAGTCAATTCAAGTGGATCGTCTAATGGCACGCAACGACTTATCGCTTGAAGATGCTAAAGCGCGTGTATATAGTCAAATATCAATTGATAAAAAAAGTAGAATGGCGGATGTAGTTATCGATAATCTAGGTACAACATTAGAATTAAAGCAAAATGTTGAACGATTGCTCATTCAAAAAGGGTTTCTTGAACCATATTCAACTGAAGAATAATATTTATAATCTCTCCTTAAAGCGTACAGTCAACTTTTGATTGTGCGCTTTTTGTCATTATAGAAAAATGTATAGAACTTAGAGGAGGTACTACAGACGGTAAATATTATGGAGAACAGGCATCGTATTTTCTCAAAATTATTAATGGCTCTGTTTTATTCTATGATTTTCATGCTACAAGGAACCTATTAATTTTTAGGCATTCATCAATCAAATTATGTGTTATAAATAAAAATAATGAGGAAAACGGTTTCAATTATTCCATATTATGTTATACTCTTTGATATAAGTATAACACATTTTTAAGGAGTGCTTTTTAACATGACGACAAAGATTGCGATTAATGGATTAGGTCGTATTGGCCGTATGGTATTACGTATTGCTTTAAATAATGAGGATATCGAGGTGGTAGCAATTAATGCGAGTTACCCACCTGAAACAATAGCTCATCTTATTAAGTATGACACAACCCATGGATTATTCAATAAGACAGTTGAAGCAACAGAGAATGGCATTAAAGTAGATGGTAAAGACATTCAGCTTACTTCAGACCGAAATCCAGAAAATTTACCATGGAAAGATTTAGGAATCGATATTGTTGTAGAAGCAACTGGCAAGTTCAACCATGGTGACAAAGCAATTGCGCATATTAAAGCGGGCGCTAAAAAAGTTATATTAACAGGTCCATCAAAAGGTGGAGACGTTCAAACAATCGTGAAAGGTGTCAACGACGATGCGTTAGATGTTGAAAAGTACGACGTTTTCAGCAATGCATCATGCACAACTAACTGCTTAGCACCGATCGCTAAATTATTGAATGATGAATTTGGTATTGAGAATGGCTTGATGACAACAGTACATGCAGTGACAAATGATCAAAACAACCTAGATAATCCACATAAAGATTTACGTCGCGCACGTGCAGCATTCGAAAGTATTATTCCAACATCAACTGGTGCTGCAAAAGCACTTGCATTGGTTTTACCTGAATTAGAAGGTAAGTTACATGGCATGGCATTGCGTGTTCCAACTAAAAATGTGTCACTTGTAGACTTGGTTGTAGACTTAAAACAATCAGTGACAAAAGAACAAGTGAATGAATTGTTCCGACAAAACAACCTGGATGGTGTTGTTGAAACGGTTGATGTACCACTTGTATCAGATGACTTTATGACAAACCCACACTCAGCAATTGTTGATGCACCATCTACCATTGTTATGGGTGAAAAGAAAGTCAAAGTATTAGCATGGTACGATAACGAATGGGGTTACTCTAATCGTGTAGTAGATGTGCTACAATTGATTGCTAAAGGGATTGCATAATTAACGATATAACATAGGGCTGAACTTTGAATCTTGTATTCAGACGTTCAGTCTTTTTATTTTTATTTAAGAAGGATTTACGCGCTAAAGTAATGGTATGTAGAGAACGGTTGAGATATTAATAGAAAGACTATTCAAAGTGAGGAAAGTGTTGTAAAAGTCAGTAACTAGGTGGCGTGAAAATACGCTTTTCCACACTTACTCATCATGGATCAATGGAATCTTTTAGCAAATGAGATTCCATGCTACTCAAATCTTAATCGCTTTTATCGCAACCTTGTGCAGTTGCTTTTGTAAACACAATGTTTATAGTATAATAAAACAAAATTCGAATTGAGAAGGTGACAAAGTCGTGAAATGTCCAAAATGTAACCATACCCAATCTCGTGTTGTCGATTCAAGACATGCAGAAGATATGAATGCCATCAGAAGAAGACGTGAATGCGACCAGTGTGGCACACGTTTCACTACTTTTGAGCATATTGAGATGAGCCCTCTCATTGTTGTAAAAAAAGATGGTACGCGCGAACAGTTCAATCGTGAAAAAATTATTAATGGTTTGGTTCGCTCGTGTGAAAAAAGACCTGTCCGCTTCCAGCAATTGGAGGAGATTACGAATCAAGTTGAATGGCAGTTGCGAGAATCTGGGATTGCTGAAGTTTCGTCACGTGATGTAGGAGAACACGTGATGGATTTATTAATGCATGTTGATCAAGTATCATACGTACGTTTTGCTTCTGTGTATAGAGAGTTTAAAGATGTTGATCAGTTACTTGAGTCCATGCAAGATATTTTGAGAGAAAATAAGCGGAGTGAAGCTTGATGGCACTATCGATGCATCGTAATCAATTAAGCCCATATGATGGTTTTCATGTGGTGCGACAATTTCATAAGCAAGCCATTTATGATGAGATATTGAGTCGTCTATTTACACCGTTAATTGGTGCTGAATCGGTCGGTATATATCAATTCCTAGATCAGTTTAGTTCTTGTTCGTCAGAGGAGGGATTGACACATTATACACTAATGTCTGAGCTGAAGATGAATTTGATCAAGTTTCGAGAGCATATGGATTTATTAGAGGGGATCGGTTTGATAAGAACCTATGTTCGTCATGGGGAGCAAACGACTCAATTTGTTTATCAACTTTTACCACCTCCAAGTGCTCATGATTTCTTCAACGACCCTATGTTATCTATCTATTTTTATCAAGTGGTCGGACAGCAACGTTATCATCAACTCAAATCACATTTCATTATTCAGCAATATGATTTATCGGGATATATGGATGTTACTAAAAAGTTCACGGATGTTTTTAAGGTGCCAAAGCAATCTTTTCATTCAGCCGAAGAGGGACTTGCGGAAGTGACGTATCAAGGTGTCGATTTAACAGATGTATCATTCGACTTTGATTTATTAGCAGATATGTTACAAACGCATTATATTAGTAAGGAAGTATTGTCTGAACCAGCGCGAACACTCATTATTCAGTTGGCAACACTATATCGAATACCGCCGGACGAAATGAAGACGCTGATTTTAAAATCGCTTAACAGTGACCAAAGCTTGTCCATGCTAGACTTGCGTAAACAAGCGCAGTCTCACTTTTTGAATACACATCAACATTCATTACCTGCTTTGAAACAAGCAAAACCTGCTGAAACAATATCGTCAACAAAGTCTTCTGAGATAGAAGAGGTGGCGTTAGACAGTTGGGATGATTGGTATAATTTAATGGATAATATAAGTCCTGTTGTGATGTTGACGTCTTATGGTGGCTCAGAACCGCCATTGTATCAAAAACAAATGATAGAAGAATTGATGGAACGTGAAGGATTTAGTTTTGGCGTTATTAATGTATTATTGCAGTATGTCATGCAAAAAATTGATAATAACTTGCCTGAAAAATATGTCTATGCGGTTGCTTCGACGTGGAAGAAAAGCGGTGTAGTAGATGCAAAAAGTGCACACCAGAAAGCGATGGAAGTACAATACAATGAATCTCGTGCCCAAGACAATAAGTGGCAACCTAAACAACCACAGCGTTATCAAAATAGTTCTGTGTATGAAGAGAAACCGCGTTGGGTGACGCATCCAGAAGAGTTTGAATCAAAAGAAGAAGATCCTGAAGCGTTAGAGCGGGATGTAAATGCATTCTTGAATGAATTGAAAAAGAGTCGAGAGGCGGGTGACGAATCATGAAATCATTTAATCAAATTATGAAATCAAATGATGCGATTCAAAAACGTATCGAGAAAATAAAAAAACAAGTTGTCAATGATCCAGATGTCAAAGCGTTTTTAGAGACGCATCAATCAGAAGTGACGAACGACATGATTGATAATGATTTGAACGTGTTGCAAGAATATAAAGATCAGCAAAAACATTATGTAGATCATCATGCGTATGAAGACTGCCCGAACTTTGTCAAAGGGCATATTCCGGAATTATATATCGATCAGAAGCGTATCAAAATTCGCTACAAACCCTGTCCATGTAAGATTCGTCATGATGAGGAGCAACTGTCTCAAAGTATGATTACGTCATTCCATATGCATCCAGACACATTGAACGCTAAGTTGATAGATGTGAAATTTGATAGACGAAATCGTTTGGAACTCGCCAAGCAAATTAAACCTTTGATTGATGATATAGTGGCACAAAAATCAGTGAAAGGTTTATACTTATACGGTGAGTTTGGAACGGGGAAATCTTTTATTCTCGGTGCTATTGCGAACGAATTAAAAGAACGTCATGTACCGTCAACGATTATTTATGTGCCGGAATTTATTCGTTTGTTGAAAAATGGCTTTAAAGATGGATCGACAACAAAACGTATTGAACAAGTGCGCAATGCGAAAGTTCTTATACTGGATGACATTGGTGCGGAAGATATGACATCATGGGTACGTGATGAAGTGCTCGGACCGATTCTTCATTATCGCATGATTCAAGAAAAGCCAACCTTTTTCAGCTCTAATAAGGATTATAATGAGCTAGAAGAGCATCTGGCACGTACGAAAAATGGTGTAGAATGGACGAAAGCCAAACGTATTATGGAACGTGTGAAGACATTGACGAAGCCTTATAAATTAGAAGGCGAAAATTATAGAAACTATTGAAAAAATAAAAGTTAGCGTTATAATAGAGATAAATTAATCATGTTAAACAATTCGAGGACAAGATGTGATGTGTTAATTATACAGAAAGCTGCCGGTGATGAGAGTGCAGTTAATGCAGCATGACATTACTCCCTCTGATAAATAGTATTTGTAATGAATACTCGGCTCAAGACCGTTATCTTATGTAGAGATGTCACATATGATATGTGATGAATTTAGGGTGGTATCGCGAAACCTCGTCCCTTTGTTGGGATGGGGTTTTTTATATTTTGTGAGAATATCATTGCGATATGCCTAATAGTGATGGATAAAGGTCATAGCAGGCGCTTAACATGGTATAAGAAAATAGGAGGATAAACTATGGCACAAATTAATGTACGCTTTCCAGATGGCAATAGCAAGGCGTTTGACAAAGGGATTACAACTGAAGAAATTGCACAATCTATCAGCCCAGGTTTACGTAAAAAAGCAGTAGCAGGTAAATATAATGGTGAAATGGTCGACTTGACATGTCCGCTTGAAGTCGATGGTGATATTGAAATTGTAACGCCGGGTAGTGAAGAAGCGTTAGAAGTGTTACGTCATTCGACAGCGCATTTGATGGCACAAGCATTAAAGCGTCTGTACGGGGATGTGAAGTTTGGTGTAGGACCAGTCATTGAAGGTGGCTTCTACTATGACTTTGATATGCCAGAAAAAGTTTCAAGCGATGACTTTGAAAAAATTGAAAAAACGATGAAGCAAATCGTTGATGAAAATCATAAAATCGAACGTAAAGTTGTATCACGTGAAGAAGCGAAAGCATTTTTCAAAGATGATGAATATAAACTCGAATTAATCGATGCCATTCCAGAAGATGAAAATGTGACACTATACACACAAGGTGAATTTACTGACTTGTGTCGTGGTGTACATGTCCCATCAACAGCTAAAATTAAAGAATTTAAATTGTTATCAACAGCGGGTGCATACTGGCGTGGTGACAGCAATAACAAGATGCTACAACGCATATATGGTACAGCATTTTTTGATAAGAAAGACTTAAAAGCGCACTTGAAAATGTTAGAAGAGCGCAAAGAACGTGATCACCGTCGTATCGGCAAAGATATGGAACTCTTTACAAATAACCAACTCGTAGGTGCGGGTTTACCGTTATGGTTACCAAATGGTGCAACGATTCGTCGTGAAATTGAGCGTTATATTGTTGATAAAGAAGTGGCACTTGGTTATGACCATGTATATACACCAGTGTTAGCAAATGTTGAACTATACAAAACATCTGGCCACTGGGATCATTACCAAGATGATATGTTCCCAGCAATGCAATTAGATGCAGATGAAGCGATGGTATTACGTCCAATGAACTGTCCACACCATATGATGGTTTATGCGAACAAACCACACTCATATCGTGAATTGCCAATTCGTATTGCTGAACTTGGTACGATGCACCGTTATGAGGCGAGTGGTGCAGTATCAGGTTTACAGCGTGTTCGTGGTATGACTTTAAATGATGCACACATTTTCGTTCGTCCAGATCAAATCAAAGAAGAATTCAAACGTGTTGTAGAAATGATTTTGAATGTGTATGAAGATTTTGGCTTCAAAGATTATAAATTCCGCTTGAGCTATCGTGACCCAGAAGATAAAGAAAAATACTTCGATGATGATGATATGTGGAATAAAGCGGAATCTATGTTAAAAGAAGCGGTTGATGAATTTGGTTTAGAATATGAAGAAGCGATTGGCGAAGCGGCATTCTATGGGCCAAAGTTAGATGTTCAGGTTAAAACTGCAATGGGTAAAGAAGAAACGCTTTCAACAGCACAACTTGACTTCTTATTACCGAAAAAATTTGAGCTTTCATATACTGGTCAAGACGGTGAACATCACCAACCAGTCGTTATCCACCGTGGTGTCGTATCAACAATGGAACGTTTTGTTGCATTCTTAACTGAAGAAACAAAAGGTGCTTTCCCAACATGGCTAGCGCCGCAACAAGTTGAGATTATCCCAGTAAACGTTGACCTGCATTATGACTATGCACGTGAGATTCATGATACATTGAAATCACAAGGTGTACGTGTCAACATTGATGATCGAAATGAAAAAATGGGTTATAAAATTCGTGAAGCCCAAATGAAAAAAATCCCATATCAACTCGTTGTTGGGGATAAAGAAGTTGAAAACCATGAAGTAAACGTACGTCAATATGGTTCTAAAGATCAGGAGACAATGGAAGCTGAAGATTTCGTATGGCGCATAGTCGATGAAATTCGTCTAAAAAAGCAAAGATAGCATTGCAGAGAACAGTTTGATGCTGTATACTGTTATGTAATTCAAATAAATTATTCAATTTAGTTAGAGGTTGCATTTTTAATGAGTCGCTTGTCAGAAGCAGAGATGATGCGTATGTTGCACAAGCAAAAGGTAAAAATGCCGAAGTGAGTTATTGTCATCCCAATAACTTGTTGGGCTAGTTATCGAAAGAGACTAGACTGTCACAAACGTGATGTGCTACTTATTTGTTCTAGATAAAGTAAAGGTTACATCAACGTCGATGTAACCTTTATTTCGTTTATTTAGACGTACAGTTTTTTAGAATCACCTCTAAGTAATAGAAAGTGAGGAAAAATGAGTAACGAGAATTTAAAAACAGACAATGGTGTTCAACGCCATTTGAAGGATCGCCACATTTCAATGATTGCCATTGGTGGAGCGATTGGGACAGGTTTATTTATGACATCAGGAGGAGCAATTCACGATGCAGGTCCGCTCGGTGCATTATTAGGTTATGCCATTATTGGTATCATGGTGTTTTTCTTAATGACATCGCTAGGAGAGATGGCAACGTATTTACCCGTAACTGGGTCATTTAGTACCTATGCGACACGCTTTGTTGATCCATCTTTAGGTTTTGCATTAGGTTGGAACTATTGGTTTAACTGGGTAATAACAGTGGCGGCAGATGTAACGATTGCTGCACATGTCATTGAATACTGGGAGCCACTCCAATTTTTACCCGCTTGGTTGTGGAGTTGCATCTTTATGGCAATTATTTTTAGTTTAAATGCACTCTCTGTTCAAGTGTATGGTGAAAGTGAATATTGGTTCGCCTTTATCAAAGTGGCAACAGTGATTGTATTCATCATTGTAGGTTTACTGACAATTGTTGGCATTATGGGCGGCCCAGCAGTTGGTTTTGATGTCTTTACAAAAGGAGATGCACCGATATTAGGAGACGGTGCAGGTGGAAGTTTACTAGTTATATTTGGTGTGTTCTTAATCGCTGGTTTCTCTTTCCAAGGAACAGAACTTGTTGGTATTACAGCAGGGGAGTCGGAAAATCCTGAGCGTGCCGTACCAAAAGCAATCAAACAAGTTTTCTGGCGTATTTTATTGTTTTACATCTTTGCTATTTTTATTATCGGTATGTTAATTCCTTATGATCATCCAGCACTTATGGGTGGAGGGGAAGACATTGCGACATCTCCATTCACATTGGTTTTCAAGAATGCTGGATTAGCGTTTGCAGCATCGTTCATGAATGCAGTTATCTTAACGTCAGTATTATCTGCTGGTAACTCAGGCATGTATGCAAGTACGCGTATGCTATATTCAATGAGTCAGGACGGTCTTGCAGCGAAACCATTCAGCAGAACGAATAGAAATGGTACACCATGGATTTCGATGCTATCAACGGCACTTGTTGTTGTCTTCATTTTCATCATTCAACAAGTGAGTGGTAATGCTTATGAATATATTGTTGCTGCAAGTGGTTTAACAGGCTTCATTGCTTGGGTAGGGATTGCGATTAGCCATTATCGTTTCCGCAAAGCATTTGCCGCTCAGAATTACGATGTGTCTAAGTTGAAATATCAAGCCAAGTGGTTCCCGTTTGGACCGATTCTTGCGTTAGTACTATGTATCATTGTTATTATCGGTCAAGATGTTGAACTCGTCCAA
This sequence comes from Staphylococcus americanisciuri, assembly GCF_024814435.1. Taxonomy (GTDB): domain Bacteria; phylum Bacillota; class Bacilli; order Staphylococcales; family Staphylococcaceae; genus Staphylococcus; species Staphylococcus americanisciuri. The sequence continues at coordinate 413,691 of NZ_JANUXY010000001.1, read as the reverse complement.
GGCGGCGGCTTTGATCCGAAACGTTTCTTTATTACTTATATGGGTATTCCAGTATTTTTATTCTTCTTCTTGTATCACAAAATAAGATACAGAACGAAAATGATTCCATTGAACAAAGTAAATTTAAGTCAAGACGTTTCAATGGATGAAAAAAACTTTCATAAATATGTTGACTAATCAATGACGACTTGATATGATTATATCTGTTGAATACGAAACGGACCAAGTAGAAGCATCCCGCTTCTCACCTGTAGCGACGCATTAAGCAGTTGGCAGGTTAACGATATAAACATGTAAGTTTGTTCATGTTAGCGTTAGAAGCGGGGAATATATCCTCGCTTTTTTTTCGTGCTTGGACCATTCGTAAAATTTTTGGAGGTGTCAACCATAGCTAAGGATCAAACACAAGTAAACGAAAAGATTCGCGCTAGAGAGCTACGTGTTATCGGTCAAAATGGAGACCAACTTGGTATTAAGTCCAAGCAAGAAGCATTAGAAATGGCAGAACGACTTAACTTAGATGTCGTTGTCGTTGCTCCTAATGCGAAACCACCTGTTGCTCGTATTATGGATTACGGAAAATACAAGTTTGAGCAACAGAAAAAAGAAAAAGAAATGAAGAAGAAACAAAAAGTTATTAATGTTAAGGAAATTCGCTTGAGCCCAACAATTGAAGAACACGACTTCAATACGAAGCTTAAGAATGGTAGAAAGTTCTTAACAAAAGGTGACAAAGTTAAAGTTTCTATTCGTTTCAGAGGCCGTGCAATTACACACAAAGAAATCGGTCAACGCGTTTTAGAGAATTTTGCTGATGAATGCAAGGACATTGCAACAATTGAGCAAAAACCTAAAATGGAAGGTCGCCAAATGTTTCTTATGTTGGCCCCAATTAACGAAAAATAAACAATAACAGTAGGAGGAAATAATCATGCCTAAAATGAAAACTCACCGCGGAGCAGCGAAACGTGTTAAAAGAACTGGAAGTGGGAAATTAAAACGTTCTAGAGCTTATACTTCACACTTATTCGCTAATAAATCTACAAAACAAAAACGTAAGCTTCGCAAAGCAGCACTTGTTTCTAAGAGTGATGCAAAACGCGTAAGACAATTATTAACATACGTTAAATAATCATAAAATTAAACGAACGAATAGATAAACGTCTGAATATGCCAAAAGAGCATGTTAAAGAGATAACGAGGAGGAATTTATTATGCCACGTGTTAAAGGTGGAACAGTAACAAGAGCGCGTCGTAAAAAGACAATTAAATTAGCTAAAGGTTACTTCGGTGCGAAAAGCACTTTATATAAAGTAGCAAAACAACAAGTTATGAAGTCAGGTCAATATTCATTCCGTGACCGTCGTCAAAGAAAACGTGACTTCCGTAAATTATGGATTACACGTATCAATGCGGCTGCACGTCAACATGACATCAGCTACTCACGTTTAATGAACGGTTTAAAATTAGCTGGTATTGACATTAACCGTAAAATGCTTTCTGAAATTGCAATCGCTGACGAAAAAGCATTTGCTGAATTAGTAAGCAAAGCTAAAGAAGCTTTAAAATAATAACTTTATAGAGAGTTGGTTTGTTTATTTGATAGACAACCAGCTCTTTTTGTTTGTGAAAGTTTCGAATGCCGGTTACGATATGTCTAAATCCCACTAGCTTAAGTCAAAAGAATACTTTCTTATTTCACTTGGCTTGTCTACGTTAGATTTGGTACGATATGGATAATCGAGATATAAAGGAGTTTGCTATGTCTAAATTTGATGAACAAATTACAGTGGTTCCACGAGCGGTATTATTTGATAATGAACAAAATGCATTTAATGGTTTTATAGCATATAATGATGCAAGAAGTAAGGCGATTCTTAAGACGCTAGCACAATATGAGGTGAAACGACGTGGTGATATGGAGGAAGATCCATCATTTAAACAATTGATTTCATATTGTATTTTAGAAAATGAAGATGGAGAAATTCTCGTCTATCAGCGTTTAACAGGTGGTGGAGAATCACGTCTTCACGGACTTGCTTCTATTGGTGTCGGTGGTCATATGAATGATGTGCCAGGTGAAGATGATATCATGGCGATTATTGAAGAGAATGCTAGCCGCGAGTTATTGGAAGAAGTAGGGCTACCAGTAGAAGATACAGCCGGTTTGGAACATATTGGTTTTATAAATGATGACAACAATGAAGTTGGTCGCGTGCATATCGGCGTTGTTTTCAAGATAAAAGTACACAAAGAACAAGTTGAAGTGCGTGAAACAGATACGCTATCGATTCACTGGCAATCTGTCGAAACGATAAGTGATTTATCACAGTTTGAATCATGGAGTGCACTTATACTCGAACAATGGAATTAGGTGATACAAATGTCAGAGCTGATTCCCTTTCCTAAAACAAAAGAAAAGCTCGTCAATGATATTAAGCAAGCGGTAGCCCAATCACATTATGAACAAGCCTATGATGCTTTTATGACTTATGAAAAGTATTTTGAGTTAACGAATGAATTGGCTTTGTTAAAGTGTCATGTGTTATGGGAGTTAGCGGCGTTTTTGGAGTTGAGAGAAGAAACTCACATATTGATTAAACAAGAATTTCAACCACAAGATGACTTGATGATTTATCACTTACAAAGTCTGTATGCGTTGGAACAATATCAGACTGTAGTAAATATCATTGATAAAGTGTTTGAGAACAATGCAAGACAAGAGATGCGCATGGCATTATTACCTATCAAAGATCAAGCTCAGCGTCAATTGAAAGAACGACGGACAGAGATGCAGTCACAATTGCAGAAGTTTGAACAGTTGTCTAAACCAAGACAAATGGAACTGATACTATCTTTAATAGATGATGGGGCGGATCATTTCGCTAGTACAATTGCATATTTACTCGTTCAAAACAATGTAGGCGCTACGTTACAAAGTTTAATGCTTGAATATTTACGCTATGCTCGTTACAATCAAAGCATTCCGATACAGAAGTACGGAAGAAACATTGAAGTTATACCATCACAATTAATTGGTATGGAAGCGACACATTTTATCACAGTAATTACACCAAAGATTATTGATATGCTTGAAGTGCAGCATCCGTCACTTGTTCATGAAGCACTTACGCATTTGAATGCGCATAACATTGATTTGTACCCAATTGACATCACGGATATTGCAAGTGATCAAGCATGGATAGATACCTATATGTCGTATTTTGAAGATATGCTAGGTATTCCATCAACTTACGGTATAGATGAAGCTGTAGGGGATATGATTAATTTGATAAATAGATCTAAGTCTACTTGAAACGGGACTTAGCTATGTTATAATAAAGAAGTTGAAAAATTTTAAAAAGGATTTCATGGAGGTTTTTATACATGACAGCAACATGGGAAAAAAAAGAAGGTAATGAAGGGTTACTTCAAGTGACTGTACCTGCCAAAGAAGTTAACAATGCACTAGACAAAGCATTCAAAAAAGTAGTTAAAAATATTAATGTACCTGGATTCCGTAAAGGTAAAGTACCACGCCCAATTTTCGAACAACGTTTTGGTGTCGAAAGTTTATATCAAGAAGCTTTAGATATTTTATTACAACCAGCATATAGCAATGCAATTGATGAAACAGGGATTAACCCAGTTGCACAACCTGAAATTGACATTAAACAATTAGAAAAAGGTAAAGACTTAATCTTTGAAGCAACAGTAACAGTACAACCAGAAGTAGAACTTGGTGACTACAAAGGTCTTGAAATTGAAAAACAAGATACAACTGTAACAGATGATATGCTTGAAGATGCAATTAACCAACGTCTTGAAGCAATGGCTGACATGGTTGTTAAAGAAGACGGAGAAGTTGTAGAAGGTGACACTGTAAACCTTGATTTTGACGGTTACGTTGACGGAGAACAATTCGAAGGCGGACAAGCTGACGGATACGACTTGGAAGTAGGATCTGGTTCATTTATTCCAGGATTTGAAGAACAATTAGTAGGTCTAAAAGTAGGCGAAGAAAAAGACGTTGAAGTGACTTTCCCAGAAGCGTATCACGCAGCTGAATTAGCAGGTAAACCAGCGACATTCAAAGTAAAAATTAACGAAATCAAAGCTAAAGAAGTACCAACTTTAGATGATGAATTAGCAAGTGAATTAGATTCAGATGCTGAAAATGTAGATGCATATAAAGCAAACGTTCGCAAACAGTTAGAAGAAGCGAAAAAGAATGATGCTGAAAACCTACAAAAAGAAGAAGCAGTTATTAAAGCAACAGACAATGCAACAATTGATATTCCTGAAGCGATGATTCAATCTGAACAAGATCGCATGCTTCAAGAATTTGCACAAAATATGCAACAACAAGGTTTAGACTTGAAAACATACTTTGAAATTTCAGGTCAAGACGAAGCACAAGTTCGTGAACAAATGAAAGGCGATGCAGAACAACGTGTTAAAACGAACTTAACATTAGAAGCAATTGCAAATGCTGAAAACATCGAAGCAACAGATGAAGATGTAGATAATGAATTACAAAAAATGAGTGAGCAATTCAATATCTCAGTTGAAGATATTAAAAAGACATTAGGAAACTCTGATCTTATTAAAAATGATGTGCGCGTTAGAAAAGTAATCGACTTATTAGTATCAGAAGCTAAGTTAGTTGATGCGCCAAAAGATAGCGAATCAGATAAAGAAGCATAAGTTTTAGTTCATAACGAATGCTTTTAGATGATAAGACAATGCTGGCAACAGGTTTGAGTATGTAAAGTGTTCAATCTTGCCAGGGCGGGATAAAGAAATCTAATGATGTCATAGGTTTCTATCCCGCTTTCATTGTTTTATGCAAAAAACTTGAAAGTAGGTATGTTTGCATAATAAAATGCTTTCTAGTATAGTCTTAAAGGATAGGGGTGTAATACAGTATGTTTAAATTCAATGAAGACGAAGAAAACTTAAAGTGTTCTTTCTGTGGTAAAGACCAAGATCAAGTTAAAAAATTAGTAGCTGGTAGTGGTGTTTATATTTGTAATGAATGTATTGAATTGTGTTCGGAAATTGTAGAAGAAGAACTCAGTCAAGCAGAAACAGAAGAATTCACTGAGTTACCAACACCAAAAGAAATTATGGACGAATTGAATAATTATGTTATCGGTCAAGAGAAAGCAAAAAAATCTTTAGCTGTGGCTGTGTACAATCACTATAAACGTATTAACCAACTCGGTCCTAAAGATGATGATGTTGAACTTCAAAAAAGTAATGTCGCACTGATTGGTCCTACGGGAAGTGGTAAGACATTATTAGCACAAACACTTGCACGTACGTTGAATGTACCATTTGCGATTGCAGATGCGACAAGTTTAACAGAAGCAGGCTATGTGGGTGAAGATGTTGAGAATATTTTATTGCGTTTAATTCAAGCGGCAGACTTTGATATTGATAAAGCTGAAAAAGGCATTATCTATGTCGATGAGATTGATAAAATCGCACGTAAATCAGAAAATACATCGATTACACGTGATGTATCAGGTGAAGGTGTACAGCAAGCGTTATTAAAAATCCTTGAGGGTACGACAGCAAGTGTACCGCCACAAGGTGGACGTAAACATCCGAACCAAGAGTTTATCCAAATTGATACAACAAACATCTTATTTATCTTAGGTGGGGCATTTGACGGTATTGAAGAAGTTATCAAACGTCGTTTAGGTGAAAAAGTCATCGGTTTTGCGAGCAGTGAAGCTTCAAAATATGATGATGCAAGTTTGTTAGAACATATTCGTCCAGAAGATTTACAATCGTACGGTTTAATTCCTGAATTTATTGGACGTGTACCGATTGTCGCAAATCTTGAAACGTTAGATATTGCAGCGCTAAAAAATATTTTAACGCAACCCAAAAATGCTTTAGTGAAGCAATATACAAAAATGTTAGAGTTGGATGATGTAGCATTAGAATTTACGGATGAGGCATTATCAGCAATTAGTGAAAAAGCAATTGAGCGTAAAACAGGTGCACGTGGCTTGCGCTCTATTATTGAAGAAGCGCTTATTGACATTATGTTTGATATTCCTTCAACTGAAAATGTATCGAAGGTTGTTATCACAAAAGAGACAATTATCAATGAGACAGCACCAGAACTTTATGATCAAGAAGGTCAATTGCTGAATAACACGAAAACATCTGCATAATAGATGAAAAGCTTAAGATGCTGTATTTTGCACGTCTTAGGCTTTTTTGTTGAGCATTTTGAGGTACTTGCTAAAAGCGCCCAAACAAGCAGTCAGTGATTGGTAGTGCATTTTATCTCAGCAAGCGATAAAATGAAATTATGTAACATCTATTTAAGAAAGGGAGAAAACGCATGAAGATTAACCCAAATCATGTTGAGCTCATCATTAGTGCGGTTAAAAAGGAGCAGTATCCTGAGATGGGATTGCCAGAAGTAGCACTTAGTGGTCGATCAAACGTTGGTAAGTCGACATTTATTAATAGTATGATTGGACGTAAGAATATGGCGAGAACGTCTCAACAACCAGGTAAAACACAAACGCTTAACTTTTATAACATTGACGAACAATTGATTTTTGTCGATGTGCCGGGCTATGGTTATGCGAAAGTAAGTAAAAAACAACGTGAAGCATTTGGCAAAATGATTGAGATGTATTTAACAACGAGAGAAGCGTTGAAACTTGTTATTCAATTGGTCGATTTAAGACATCCGCCGACAGAAGATGATATTTTAATGTACGATTACTTAAAGCATTTTGAAATTCCAACGCTTATTGTAGCAACTAAAGAAGACAAGGTACCAAAAGGAAAAGTTCAAAAACATATTAAACGTATTAAACAAGATTTAGATATGGATCGCAATGATCAGATTATCAGTTATTCTTCACTTTCTAAAAATAAACAACCTGAAATTTGGGCGACAATTGATGCTTTTATTACAGCTGAAGATAGTGAATAAAGGAATATTTGACTAAATTATAGACAGTAATAACGATTATCAATGGAATCGTGTTTTAAAGGAATTTGTGTGGATTCTTTCTATGTTATAATGATTTTATTGTAGTTTATGGGGGGACATGATCATGTATTTTATTGCAGTGAGTGTGAATCATCGAACAGCTGATGTGACATTGCGTGAAAAACTCACATTTCAAGATACAGATATGATGCGTGTACATGAGACATTATTTGAAACAAAATCAATCTTAGAAAATGTCATTTTATCAACATGTAATAGAACGGAAGTCTATGCGATTGTTGATCAAATTCACACGGGTCGTTATTATATTCAACGTTTTTTGGCGAGACAATTTAATTTTGAGGTAGATGAGATTAAAGCCATCACTGATGTAAAAATGGGTGATGAGGCGATAGAACATTTATTCAGAGTAATCACTGGCTTGGATTCTATTGTATTAGGTGAAACACAAATTTTAGGGCAAATGCGTGATGCTTTTTTAACGGCACAAGCGGCACAAACGACTGGAACAATTTTTAATAAATTGTTCAAACAAGCAATTACATTTAGCAAGAAAGCGCATCATGAAACGGATATTGCAGATAACGCGATTAGTGTGTCATATGCTGCTGTAGAACTTGCGAAAAAGATGTTTGGTAAGCTGCATAAAAAACGTGCGCTTGTGATTGGTGCTGGAGAAATGGGAGAACTTTCTGTGTTGAACTTGAAAGGTGCAGGTGTCACGGATATTACGGTGTTAAATCGTACTACGTCGCGTGCAGAGGCATTGGCAATGAAGCATCAGACTCATGCAGCGCCAATGTCAGCCTTACCAGAGCTGTTAACACAAGTCGACATTGTCATCAGTTCAACGAGCTCTGATAGCTTTATCATTACCAAAGAAATGCTGGAGATGCGTCAAGCGGTTACTAAAAAGACATCACAAATTATGCTCGTCGATATTGCAGTTCCGCGCGATATTGAGCCATTTGAATCAAATGATATGGAAGTCTTTATCTATGATGTGGATGATCTTAAAGGTTTGGTGGATGCCAATATAAGAGAACGTCGTTTGGCGGCAGAAGCTATTGCAGAACGTATTCCTGCTGAGATAGATAAACATAATGAATGGGTACGTATGTTAGGTGTCGTGCCAGTTATTCGAGCGCTCCGTGAGCAAGCAATGACGATTCAACAAGAGACCATGACGAGCATTAATCGTAAATTGCCACATCTGTCGGAACGTGAACGCAAGGTTATTTCTAAGCATACCAAAAGTATCATTAATCAAATGCTCAAACAGCCTATTAAACAAGCGAAAGAAATTAGTGATGATCATCATGCTGCTGCAAAATTACAGCTATTCCAAGAAATTTTTGACTTAGATGTAGATGTGAATTATCGACAAGAAGCTGTAGAGCATAAAAAACGTATTTTAAAGCAACGATTGTTGGGGATTGAATCTTAAAGCTAGGTGATGCCAATGATAGAAGATTTTCTGGTTCGATTTCATGAAGCGATTGCGTTATTATATTTTATATGTGTCATATGTTTGACCATCGATTTAGTTCAAAAAAATTATCGCCTTCAAAATATCGGTTTTTACGTTTTAGGGATTGTTTGGGTACTTCAAACAGTCTCTTTAACTATGTATGTTATATGGCGTGGACAGTTGCCATTAACATCTATTATTGAAAGTTTTTATGTCTTAACGTGGCTGATATTAACTTTTACTTTTGTGTGTGCTGTTTTCCGAATGTCAGATATGATGATTGTTTTGTTAAGTATGCTTGGCTTTATTTTTATGCTCATTCATACCTTTCACCCCAATCAATTTAACTTCCAAGGGGCACATTTATCTGTCATCAATGAGTTACTGATTGCACACATTTCTTTAGCACTGTTAAGCTATGTCATTTTTGCTGTTGCATTTGTGAATGCGATATTGTATCTCATCCAATATCGCAATTTGCGCTTGAAGCGTTTTAATCAAAATTACTTTAGAATTAGCAGTGTGGGGAACCTGGAAAAAACAGTTTTTTACTGTACATTAGTAGGCGTGATTACTTTATTTGTCAGTGTTGTTTTAGGCTTGCAATGGGGGCTTTATACCGTGGGCATACATATTTTTTATGATGCTAAAGTCGTTTCATCATTTTTTATTATTTTAAGCTATATTGCTTATTTGACGATGAGAATTACACAGAGGTTTAAGCAGCAGTTTTTAATTTATGTTAATATGATGTTGTTTTTATGTTGTATGATTAATCTGATTGTCATTACGCAACTTTCGTCATTCCATCAGTGGACAGGCGTATAATGTATTATTCATGGTGTTATTTAACTGTTCACGTATATAATCATAGACAACCCCCGCTTTAAACCGAAAAAATATTCAAATGTGAATGAAACAGACAGAGATTTAAATGCAAGTTTAAACACAGCAATATCAAAAGAATACGTATTGCTTACGTAAGGAAAGGGAGTAGTGTTACTAAAATAAAAGCAACTTACTAAAATGGCAAGCATTAAAAAACGGTAGCTATATCGAAATAAATGCTTTTGGAGTAGACAAGAACTTGTTGCTGCATGGCAATCTCCACGCTGAATAAGTACACATTTTAGTATGGTTTTAGGAGCATGTTCGTTGTATGCGTAAACTTGTAGTGGGCTCAAGAAGAAGTCAACTCGCTTTGACACAGAGTCGCCAATTTATTGAACGCCTCAAAGCAGTTCAACCGGATTTGGAAATTGAAATTAAAGAAATCGTCACGAAAGGCGACCAAATCGTGGATCGTCAGTTATCTAAAGTTGGTGGTAAAGGACTATTCGTGAAAGAGATACAAAACGAACTTTTCAGTAAAGAAATTGATATGGCCATTCATTCGCTTAAAGATGTACCAAGCGTATTACCAGACGGCTTAACACTCGGTTGTATTCCTGACCGTGAAAATCCATACGATGCATATATTGCTAAAAATCATGTCGCACTGAATGACTTACCAGATGGTAGCATCATTGGTACGAGTTCTTTAAGACGTGGTGCGCAAATTTTAGCACAATACCCAAATTTAGAAATTAAATGGATACGTGGTAATATTGATACACGTTTAAAGAAATTACATGATGAAGACTATGATGCAATTATTTTGGCAGCGGCAGGTCTCAAGCGTATGGGTTGGTCAGAAGATATCGTCACACAATATTTAGACGACAGCCTATTAATACCGGCTATTGGTCAAGGTGCTTTAGGGATTGAATGTCGTGCAGATGACAAGGAGTTGCTAGATCTTTTAGCAAAGGTGCATAATTCAGAAGTAGCGGATTGTGTCACAGCAGAACGTACATTTTTGAAAGAAATGGATGGTAGTTGCCAAGTGCCAATTGGTGGTCATGCAGTCATTGGGGAAGACGCACAAATTCACTTTACGGGTTTAATTATGTCACCAGATGGTAAGCAACGCTTTCAGCATACGGCGTCGGGAACTGATCCGGTTGCTGTAGGACAAATTGTTAGTGAAACACTTAAACAACAAGGTGCATACAAGATTATTGAAGCATTGAGTGATACGCATTAACAAGGAGTGTTTATTATGAAGCCAACTGTCATTATGACGCAGACGCTTGCATATCATTATGATCAAATCAATGTATGTCACATACCACTTTTATCAACAGTTGCATGTCCATTTGATCAAAAGGTACTGGATAATGCATATGACTGGCTTATATTCTCATCACAAAATGCGGTTGCGTATTTTCAGCAATATTTACCGAATGTTCGTGTAAAACATATTGCAGCAATTGGTAAGAAGACAGCACAATTTTGTGAGCAACAAGGTATCCGAGTAGACTTTGTTCCAGATGACTTTTCACAAGAAGGGTTCCTTGCTCAGTTTGAAGCAGAGACAAATGCGACTATCTTGTTACCATCAAGTGCACAAGCAAGACCTAAACTTGCAAATGAACTTTCACAGCGTGGCTATAGCGTAACGAAAGTGAATTTGTACGATGTTGAGGCGAATAAAGTCGCTGTGAATCGAGTGTATGAAATGCTCGTTACACAACAAGCCGATGCCATTACTTTTGCAAGTTCTTCTGCAGTATGTGCTCTGTTTGATAGGCATCCAGATATTGATTTTGATGCATTATATGTCATCGGTGTACCCACACAAAAGACGTTATCTGATTACGGGTATCAAGGTATTGTAGCTGACAAACAAACCCTTGATGCGATGATTGACAAAATTTTAGAAAAGAGGTTCTAATTTATGACATTTGATAGACATAGACGATTACGTTCTTCAAAAACGATGAGAAGCATGGTACGGGAAACACACGTGAGAAAAGAAGATTTAATCTATCCTATCTTTGTAGTAGAACGAGATGATGTAAAAGAAGAAATTAAATCACTACCGGGTATTTACCAAATCAGCTTGAATTTGCTACATGAAGAAATTCGAGCAGCATATGACCTAGGTATTCGTGCGATGATGTTTTTCGGTATTCCAAATGACAAAGATGCGTGTGGCACAGGGGCATTTGTCGATGAGGGCGTCATTCAACGTGCGACAAAAATTGCTAAATCAATGTATGATGATTTGTTGATTTTAGCAGACACATGTCTATGTGAGTATACAGATCATGGTCACTGTGGTGTGATTGATGAGCATACGCATGATGTAGATAATGATGAATCGTTACCTTTACTAGTGAAAACTGCTGTTTCTCAAGCCAGAGCTGGTGCAGATATTATTGCACCGAGCAACATGATGGATGGCTTTGTTGCAGCGATTCGTCAAGGATTAGATGAGGCAGGCTTCCAAAACATTCCAATTATGAGCTATGGTATTAAATATGCATCGAGCTTTTATGGGCCATTTCGTGATGCAGCGGAATCAGCACCATCATTTGGTGATCGTAAAACATACCAAATGGATCCAGCGAACCGTTTAGAAGCATTGCGTGAATTAGAAAGTGACTTGGCAGAAGGTGCAGATATGATGATTGTAAAACCTGCATTAAGCTATCTCGATATTATTCGTGATGTGCGCAATAACACTAATATTCCAATCGTTGCGTATAATGTCAGTGGTGAATATAGCATGACAAAAGCAGCTGCACAAAATGGTTGGATTGATGAAGAACGCATTGTTATGGAACAAATGATTTCTATGAAGCGTGCGGGTGCAGATATGATTATCACATATTTCGCTAAAGATATTTGTCGTTATTTAGATCAGTAATAATAATAGGAGGCGATTGCGTTGCGTTATAATAAATCAATTAAAGCATTTGAAAAAGCAGAACAATTAATGCCAGGTGGGGTAAACAGTCCTGTCCGTGCTTTTAAAGCTGTCGATACACCCGCTATTTTTATGGAGAGTGGGAATGGCAGTCGTATCTATGATATTGATGGAAATGAATATATTGACTATGTATTGAGTTGGGGCCCACTGATTTTAGGACACCGCAATGAACGTGTGATTAACGAATTGCATGACGTGTTGGGGCGTGGCACAAGTTTCGGTGCATCAACACTTGAAGAAAATCGCTTGGCAGAACTTGTTATTGAGCGCGTGCCTTCTATTGAAAAAGTACGCATGGTTTCCTCAGGGACTGAAGCAACGTTAGATACTTTAAGATTAGCGCGTGGCTACACTGGGAAAAATAAAATTATTAAGTTTGAAGGGAATTATCACGGACATAGTGATTCGCTTTTGATTAAAGCAGGTTCTGGTGTCGCAACATTAGGCTTACCAGATTCGCCAGGTGTGCCAGAAGGAATTGCCAAAAATACGATTACAGTGCCTTATAATAATTTAGAAGCTGTGCGTTATGCATTTGAACGATTTGGTGATGACATTGCGGCAGTTATTGTTGAACCAGTTGCAGGAAACATGGGTGTTGTGCCACCAATTAATAATTTCTTACAAGGCTTAAGAGATATCACTAAAGAAAATGATGCATTGCTTATTTTTGATGAAGTGATGACTGGCTTCCGTGTTGGTTACAACTGTGCACAAGGCTACTTTGATGTGACGCCAGACTTAACATGTCTTGGTAAAGTAATCGGTGGTGGTCTACCTGTAGGAGCATTTGGTGGCAGAAAAGAAATTATGGATCGCATTGCACCAAGTGGCGATATCTACCAAGCCGGCACGTTATCAGGGAACCCGCTTGCTATGACAAGTGGTTATTGGACATTAAGCCAATTAACACCTGAAAGTTATGAGTACTTTAATGAGTTGGGCGATATGTTAGAAATGGGCTTGAAAGAAGTGTTTGCGAAACATAACGTGCCATTGACAGTGAATCGTGCGGGCTCTATGATTGGATTCTTTATCAATGAAGGTCCTGTTACAAATTTTGAAGAAGCCAATCGTTCTGATTTGAAATTATTTGGTGAAATGTATCGCGAATTAACAGAACAAGGTATCTTTTTACCACCTTCACAATTTGAAGGCATGTTCTTATCAACGGAGCATACGAAAGAAGATATTGAGAAGACCATTGCAGCTTTTGATGTTGCTTTAGGTAGAGTTACATCTAAATAAAGATATTGTATGACCATGTAAATCGCCGTGTTAAGCTGAAAAAGCACTATTATCACGACATTTACATGGTATTTTTATGGCTGTTCAGCTTTTGTGGTGGAAAGATGATAATGATAAGTACCTTGTTTTATTTATCATATAGTTCCAGCTAAGTTGAAATAATGGTCTTCATTTAGCGTACAGTCCATGATGATTGTGCGCTTTTGCATGCTAAAAAGAAAAAGACAGAATGGCTAATTCATGCCTTCTCACCACAAAAGGGGAATAACTTGTGAAAGTCCGTTACAGGCTTGGTAGTAGGAACTGTTAGCGCAAGACAAAGGTATCCATTGCGAAGTGGAATCTGAAGGAAGTCGTAGTAACAAGCATCATTTTTACTAAATACAGATGATATATTAATAAATATTTGCTTAGTTATGACATCTGAATCAATTATAGCTAAACGATATTACAAACATTTTTGTTGTAGTACCGTTTTATTTATTTGAGTATACGTAATTCATTTCTTTTATTTTAGCTATGAATGTTTGATAAGATGAAAATAATTACATAGGCAATGATGGTTACGAGGGGTGGGGTTTGATGCGAAATCAGAATGCGATCAATAATTTGCTTGTGTTAAGTATTACGATAATATGTGGGTGGATATTATGGCAGTGTCACATCATTTTGCCGTGGATGTTCGGCCCAATCATAGGCAGCTTTATTGTCGTAAAACTGTTAAAAAGAGATGTGAAATGGCCGTCATGGCTCAGTGATCTGGGATTAATGATGCTCGGTGTCCAAATCGGTAGTAGCTTTACACGGCAAGTCATTATTGATATTCAAAGTCACTGGTTATCGATTGTCATTGTTAACGTTCTGACTTTGTTGTTAGCACTTATCGTGTCTTATGGTTTTCGTAAAATTGCAGGTGTTAATGAAGAAACGGCAGTACTTAGCGTCATACCTGGTGCCTTGAGTCAAATGTTGGTGATGGCAGAAGAAAATAAACGCGCAAATTTACTCATCGTAAGTCTTACGCAAACGTCACGCATTATTTTTGTCGTTATTTTAGTGCCAATTCTTGCATTTTTGTTTCAAGGAGAGCCAGAAAAGCAAACAGATATTGTGAAATCTCCATTATTGACTGAGACCTTGCATATTGAGCATATTGCAGTGCTCGTCGTAGGAATTGCAGTAGTGTATAGCATAATGAAAAAAATCAATTTCCCTACTAAAATGTTGCTTGCACCAATTGTTGTGCTGATTATTTGGAATTTATCAACTGAACGTGTCTTTACGTTAGATGCTCCGATAATAGCAACTGCACAGGTTATCTATATGGTGCGTGTAGGTGTTCAAATTGCACATTTAACAAATCAATTGAAAGGGCGCATAGCATTGGCAATTGCGTTTCAAAATATTTTGTTAATCGCGGGAACATTACTCATGGTGTGGTGTCTACAATATTTGAATCACATTCCGCTCAATACAATGTTTTTAGGTGCTGCACCGGGCGGAATGGCTCAAATTGTACTTGTCGCATTAGATACGGGCGCTGACGTAGCGATTGTATCGTCGTTCCATATATTCCGGATTTTCTTTATTTTAATGCTGATTGCACCATTGATTGATGTATATTTTAAATACCGATCGAGAAAGATTGATATACATTCTTAAAGTATTTAATGTCTATTTGGACAGTCAATCAAGTGTGCATTGTAGAGCCCGGCTGCTTCCATAAATGAAAAAATCGTTACAGGACCAATAAATTTAAAACCATAGCGCTTTAAAGATTTAGACATTTCTTTTGCTGTATCATTGACTGTTATGCGTTCCTCTGGTGTTCGATATTGAAAATCAATAGGTGAGCCACCAACAAATGCCCATAAAAAGTCACTAAAACTCCCATGTTCGCGTTCAATTTTGATGTAGCCACGTGCTTGTGCAACGATAGCTGCTAATTTTTGACGGTGGTGAATAATGTTCGGAAAGTCTAATAAACGATTGATATCTTCCTCAGTCATTTTTGCAATTTTATATGGATCGAAATGGTAAAAAGCTTCACGATAAAAGCCTCCTTTTTCTTTAAAATGGTTAGCCAAGATAAGCCGGCATGTTGAGATTCAAGGGCGAGTAATTCAAAAAGTGCTTGCGAATCATAGAGAGGTTTACCCCAAAATTTATCATGATATTGGATATAAAGTGGATCGGTTGTCCCGAATGCACATGGATTCATTTCATCAACTCCTATATTGACTTCAAAGATAATTCATTATACTATATTGTTAAACAGAATATTAATTTTTGGGAAGAGTAGGTTGAAAAATTATTCAAGAGAGTGCATGGATGGTGTGAATGCATATAAGTTTTAACTGAAGGTAGCCCACTTGTTCTCTAGCTGAATTCAGTAGGTTAGAGCGTGTCATGAGCGTTAATCATATGAGTGCAATAGTTAACAATTATCTATTGAATATAGGTGGTACCACGGAACATCCGTCCTATTTTTAGGACAGGTGTTCTTTTTATTTTTATGGAGGGATTTAAATGGACATGCAAACAAAATATAACCCGCAAGAAGTAGAAGCAGGACGTTACCAAGAATGGTTAGATAAAGAGCGTTTCAAGCCAAGTGGCGATCTTGATAAACCAACATATACAATTGTAATTCCGCCACCAAATGTGACAGGTAAGTTACATTTAGGACATGCGTGGGATACAACTTTGCAAGATATTTTAACGCGTATGAAGCGTATGCAAGGCTACGACACATTGTACTTACCCGGTATGGACCACGCTGGTATCGCAACGCAAGCAAAAGTAGAAGCCAAAATGCGTGAAGAAGGCATTTCTCGTCATGATATTGGTCGTGAGAAGTTCCTTGAAAAAGCATGGGAATGGAAAGAAGAATATGCCTCATTTATCCGTAAACAATGGGCGAAGTTAGGACTTGGTTTAGACTACTCTCGTGAACGTTTTACATTGGATGATGGTTTGAGCAAAGCCGTGCGTAAAGTATTCGTTGATATGTACAACAAAGGCTTAATTTATCGTGGCGAACGCATTATTAATTGGGATCCTGAAGCACGTACAGCATTATCAGACATCGAAGTGATTCATGAAGATGTAAACGGTAAGTTTTATCATTTTAAATATCCGTATACAGATGGTAGCGGTTACATAGAGATCGCGACAACACGTCCAGAAACAATGCTTGGGGATACAGCGATTGTTGTAAATCCAGATGATGAACGCTACAAAGATATTATTGGTAAAGAAGTAATTTTACCGATTGTTGGTCGTACGTTGCCAGTGTTAGCCGACGACTATGTAGATAAAGAATTTGGTAGTGGTGCGATGAAAGTAACGCCAGCACACGACCCGAATGACTTTGAAATTGGTAATCGTCATGGTTTAGAACGCATTGTGGTGATGGACGAAGCAGGGCGTATGAACGACAAAGCGGGTAAATATGAAGGTATGGATCGCTTTGAATGTCGTAAACAACTTGTAAAAGACTTAGAAGCGGAAGATTTAGTGATTAAAATTGAAGATCACGTACATTCTGTTGGACATTCTGAGCGTAGTGGCGCAGTTGTTGAACCGTACTTATCAACACAATGGTTCGTAAAAATGGCACCTCTAGCACAACAAGCACTCGACAATCAAAAAACTGATGGACGCATTGAATTTGTACCACCACGTTTTGAGAAAACATTCAATCGTTGGATGGAAGAAATTCGTGACTGGACTATTTCACGTCAACTTTGGTGGGGACATCAAATTCCTGCTTGGTATCATAATGAAACGGGTGAACTATATGTAGGTATGGAAGCACCAGAAGATAGCGAAAACTGGACGCAAGATGAAGATGTGCTTGATACATGGTTCTCTAGTGCGTTGTGGCCATTCTCAACATTGAATTGGCCAGATGAAGAAGCAGCCGATTATCAACGCTATTATCCAACAAATGTTTTAGTGACTGGCTATGATATTATTTTCTTCTGGGTTGCACGTATGATTTTCCAAGGTTTAGAGTTTACAGGTCAAAAACCATTTAGTGATGTATTACTTCATGGACTTGTTCGTGCAGAAGATGGCCGTAAGATGAGTAAATCTCTTGGTAATGGCGTTGACCCAATGGATGTTATTGATCAATATGGTGCTGACAGCTTACGTTACTTCTTAGCAACGGGTTCTTCACCAGGTCATGATTTAAGATATTCTACTGAAAAAGTTGAATCTGTATGGAATTTCATTAACAAAATTTGGAATGCCGCACGTTTTAGCTTAATGAATATCGGTGATGATTTTAAATTTGAAGATATTGATTTATCACAAAATCTTTCTGTTGCTGATCAATGGATTTTGACACGCTTGAATGAAACGATTGAAACAGTGACTGAGCTAAGTGATAAATACGAATTTGGTGAAGTAGGTCGTGCGCTTTATAACTTTATTTGGGATGAGTTCTGCGATTGGTATATCGAAATGAGCAAGATTCCTATGAATAGTGATGATGAAGCACAGAAAAATGTGACGCGTTCTGTATTGAGCTATACATTAGATCGCATTATGCGTTTGTTACATCCATTTATGCCATTTGTAACGGAGCATATTTGGCAAAACTTACCACATCAAGGTGAGTCAATTGTGACAAGTGCATGGCCAACAGTAAATGATGAATTAATGTTCCCAGAAAGCAAAGATGTGATGGAACAATTAGTTGAAATTATCAAATCAGTACGTCAATCACGTTTAGAAGTTAACACACCGTTATCAAAAGAGATTCCAATTATTATCCAAGCGAAAGATACAGCGATTCAACAATTGCTTGTCGATAACAAAGATTACTTAGAACGCTTCTGTAATCCAAGTACTTTAACGATTGAAACAGAAGTGACAATTCCTGAAAAAGCAATGACATCAGTGATTGCTGCTGGAAAAGTTGTTTTGCCACTTGAAGGTTTGATCGATATGGACAAAGAAATTGCTCGTTTAGAAAAAGACCTTGAAAAATGGCAAAAAGAGTTAGATCGTGTGAACAAGAAGCTTGCGAACGAAAACTTTGTGCAAAAAGCGCCTGAGAAAGTCATTCAAGAAGAGCGCGATAAACAATCAAAATATCAAGAAAAATATGATGGTGTTAAAGCACGAATTGAACAATTAAAAGCTTAGGAGTTAGAATTATGAATTATCTAGATAGCTTATATTGGATTCATGAACGTACGAAATTTGGTATTAAGCCAGGTGTCAAACGGATGCAATGGATGTTACAGCGCCTTGGGAACCCTGAACAGCACATTCAAGCAATTCATGTTGGTGGTACAAATGGTAAAGGGTCAACAGTTGCCTATTTGAGAGATGCGTTATTGAATAACGATTATCAAGTGGGGACATTTACCTCTCCATATATAGAATCGTTTAACGAGCGCATTAGTTTGAATGGCGTATCGATTTCTAATGATGATATTGTCGACTTAGTGCAACGGGTGAAGCCTGTGAGTGAGGCAATGGACGAAGAAACGGAGTTAGGTGTTGCAACAGAGTTTGAAATTATTACAACAATGATGTATTTGTATTTTGGGGAAATACGACCAGTAGATTTTGTAATTGTGGAAGCTGGATTAGGGATTAAAAATGATTCAACCAACGTCATTACTCCTATTTTAAGTGTTTTAACAAGTATTGGCTTAGATCATACAGACATTTTAGGTAATACGTATATAGATATTGCTAAAGACAAAAGTGCAATTATCAAAGAAGGGATTCCTGTTGTCTATGCTGTCAAAAATGAAGAAGCATTAAAGTTGATTCGTGATACAGCTGAAAAATTAGATGCAAAAGCATTGGAATTTGACCGAGATATTTTGATTATGTCGGAAGCGGATGAGTTCACATACCGTTATAAAGATTACGAGCTGGAGAACATTGCTTTGAATATGTTGGGTGAACATCAAAAAGAAAATGCAGCGCTTGCCATTACTGCTCTTATAGAATTGAATGAGCAGGGGAGGATTAACATCGACTTCAATAAAATGATTGATGGTATTGAACAGGTGAATTGGAGAGGTAGAATCGAACGTGTGTCGACAGATCCACTTATTATTTTGGACGGTGCGCATAACCGTGAAAGTGTTACTGCTTTAGTAGATACGATTAAAAAATATTACAATCTTGAAAGAGTAGATATTTTATTTTCGGCAATAGAAGGTAAACCAATCCATTTCATGTTGCAAGCCTTTGACGAAATTGCACAACATATTCATGTGACACATTTTAATTTTCCAAAAGCCTTACCAATGGAAAAATTATATGCTGAGATAGAAAGTGAACATAAATCAATGGTAGATGATTATGTTTCATTCATAAAAAGCTATCAAGGTGATGCATTGCTTGTTACAGGCAGTTTATATTTTATTAGTGAAGTTAAGACAAAATTAGGCTATCACTAAGTTCATTAAACAGTAATATACAGATTGTTGAAAAACATCTGTGTGTTACTGTTTCTTTTTGAGCATTGTCGGTTTGACGCATATTGGGTAACCAACTATAATCCAAGTCATACTATATGTACAAATGAGGAGGGACTATGATAGTATTAATCATTTTTCTTATTGGAAGTGCGCTTATGAGTTTCTTAATGCATGTTGCTAGTGCGCAACGCTTGTCATGTGACTTATTGTATCGTCGCTCCAGATGTCAGGCGTGTTTGCATACTCTAGCATTCAAAGATTTAATCCCTATTGTGAGTTACGTCAAGTTAAAAGGGTGTTGTCGCTATTGTAAGGCACCTATTCCGCGTAACTTATTGATTGCAGAAGTTTTTGGAGGCTTTATCGCGATTACGCCAGTATATATGACACTTTATCTTCAGACTACAACATTTTATTTGATTGCATTTATCCTCTTATGTCTTGCGTTTATTGATATTCAACGTTTAATTATTCTCCATCGATTTCTTTTTATATTACTAGTGGTGAGTTTCTTTTTGTACACACCCTCTATGTTTTCTGCTTCACAGCTATACTTCTTCATCATGCTTTTCATTTTAAGTTGCTGTTTACATCGTGTTATTGGGGTGGGAGACTTTAAATTATTAATGGTACTCTCTCTAATCTTACCGACACGTTTTATCATTTTTATGTTTTGGTTAACTTTTCCTCTGTGCTTATTATTTTTACCGGTTCTATATACTTGTGGTGTTCTAAAACTACCATTCATACCACTTGTTCCAGCTATTGCCGCTAGTTTTTATTGCGTATCATTATGGTATCCAACTCTAATTAATTTGATGGGGGGATTGTTATGACTCGAATTAATGATTTATGTGACCAAGAAAAACCTAAAGAACGTTTGTTAGAAAAAGGGGCACATGTGCTATCCAATACAGAGTTGTTAGCTATTTTATTGAATACTGGGCATTTTGGCTGTTCGAGTTTACAACTTGCCTCACAGTTGTTAAGTAATTATCAAACACTTGAAAGGTTAAGAACACTCTCAATTGTTGAATTAACGGCTATAAAAGGAATCGGAACAAATAAGGCGGTCACCTTAATGGCAGCTTTTGAATTATCTAGTAGAATGCATGCTGAAAGGCAGACTTATCTGACAGAGCCCATTCAAGAGCCACAACAAATTGCAGAGAAAATGTATGGTTTGATGTGTGGCTACACGCAAGAACACTTTGTTGTTTTGTTGCTAAATACTAAAAATCAAGTCATACATCAGAAGACGATCTTCATTGGGACATTAAACAGTGCGATTATTCATCCTAGAGAGGTTTTTAAAGAAGCAGTCAAGTGGTCGGCACATGCAATTATTGTTGTGCATAATCATCCTTCTGGAGACCCAACGCCTTCAGAAGCTGATATTCAAACAACTGAACGTTTAGTAGCGTGTGGGGAAGCGATGGGAATCGGTGTATTAGATCATATTATAGTGGGAGATCATAAGTATGTTTCAATTATGAGTGATTTTGAAGTGTCATAAAATAAAA
Source organism: Staphylococcus americanisciuri (assembly GCF_024814435.1). GTDB lineage: Bacteria > Bacillota > Bacilli > Staphylococcales > Staphylococcaceae > Staphylococcus > Staphylococcus americanisciuri. Next base: position 392,183 of record NZ_JANUXY010000001.1, on the reverse strand, counting down.
AGGGACATCGACAAAATCAAAGTCCCAGCATGTACACAATATTTATTTGATGATGCGTATGAATTCATGAAATATTTATAGCTGAAGCCATTGAACGAGCCATAGAAACAATTCATAGCCAAGATATAATACAAATAAAAACAGTCCAATTTTTATAACCCATTTCAACAAAGTAAAACTAAATCTCAACATTAGAATAATAAGTAAGATAATTAAAAATAAAGTAATCAAGCTCATTGTAATGCCTCCTTTGTATATATTTTACAAAAAATAAATTTCTTTTTCATCCTACTAGAGCACAATATGTTATCGTACCTTAGTATGATGATTAATGCGCATATCTTTTGTATAATGGTAGAGTATGAATTTTGATATTAAATTGACTAGAATGGTATGTAATTGTAAGAAAAGCAATTGGAAGATAAGCGTCTTGTTGTGAGTATTGTTTTCATTACTGGCATACATGTAACGAAAGTGTGTGAAAAGGTATTAATATTGTTGGAAAATCAATTATGGAGGGATTGTATTGCGACTGTTTAGACGTATAATTAAAGTTGTGATTGTCTTAGTGTTGGTAGCAATGCTTATCGTGACTTCATTAAAATATTTACCGGGTATTAAAGACCAAGCTTGGAATCCATTAAACAATCAGGGCGTCGTTCAAGAAATTGATGAATCCGGATATGCAGTACCTTTGGTCGGACAAAATTATGTGTTACAGGAAAATGATCTGTTTCGTAACATTCCTAAAAGTAAAAGTCGGAAAATATTTGATTGGATTGATAAGTATGAGTTTACACAAGTGAATGAATTGCAACGTATGGCATTTGATGATACATATTTGGCTGCTGAACAGAATACGCAATTCATTTTATATCGCTTTGGTGATGATACAGTGCGCGTTTATACGACAGAGCACGATATGCAATATGATTTATATCAATTAGGTCATCCAATGAATCTATTGCCAGCCGAATCGTTTCAGTCTGCAGAAGGTAAATAACTAAGTAGTGATATCAAAACAAGACTAATTTTATAAATCGATGTTTGCTACTTTATTTACTAATTGGAGTGATATAAAATAAATAGATATAAACAAATACATGTAACTTGAGGTGTTGAGGTTGTCCAATTTTTTTAAAAACAACAAATTAGTGGTGTTGTTTTGTGCACTAATTTTATTTATTGGGTTGATTGGATTGTCTATTAGATCTAATATCCAATCTGTACCTGAGCAGTACGTCAGTGATACAACTTCATTCGGACAGCGGGTATTTTCATATCCGATGCATTTAGTAACAGGGTCAATTTCGAACTTTTTCAATGACAGACAACCTGCCACAAATCAAACGAAACAGCTTGAAGCAGATAATGCACGTCTGAAATCTGAAAATGAGAAGTTAAAAAAAGAACTGGATGTTACAGATATTTCAAAGTATGAGCCGGTATCTGCATCTGTTATTGCGAGACAACCTGATCAATGGATTAATACATTTGTGATTGATAAAGGTGCCAAGGATGGAATTAAGCCTAATATGGCAGTTATGACGACAGATGGATTAGTTGGTCAAGTAAGCAAAGTGAACCAGTTTTCTTCACAAGTTAATCTTGTCACTACAAAAGGGCGTTTAAACCGTCTATCAGTCAATGTATTACACGGTTCTAATGAGGTGTTCGGATTGATTGATCATTTTGATGAGAAAACTAACCATCTCATTGTGAGTGATATAGATAACAATGAGAATGTGAAAAAAGGGGATAAAGTTGTGACAAGTGGTTTGGGAGACCAATTACCAAAAGGACTTTATGTTGGTGAAGTTGAAAAGGTACAAAATGATCAATATGGTCTTTCAAAACAAGTGACGATTAAAACCGGAGCAAACTTGAACCAAATCATGCATGTTTATGTAGCGAAACGCGACCCTAAAACACTTGCAATTGATGAAGGGGAAGACAAGTAATGAAGAAAGCAATTTACTATGTCATTAGCGCACTGCTCTGTTTTTATTTGGATACATTGCTGACATTTTTGTCACCTATTTCAATCGGTCATATAAGGTTGATCTTTGTCCCACACTTGGTATTCTTATTTTTAATATTGATTACGGTTTATCGCAATACGAGTACTGCTTTGGTTTTAGGAATTTTAATAGGCATCATTCAAGATGTCTATTTCGGTCAATTATACGGTCTATATCTATTTGGATATCTATTGACTATTTTGATTGCAGATAAGTTTATAAAAGTATTTTTTAGAGACCATGTCATGGTGTATTGGATGATTCTATGCGGCATTGTATTCTTGGAGCTGTTTGTCGTTGGCGTATACAGTATATTAGGCTTGATAGAATTTCAGTTCATGTCGTTTTTAATGTTTAGACTTTTACCAACACTCTTTTTAAACGCACTATTACTGATTTTTATGTATGCTATTTTTGGAAGGAAAACAAAAGTTAAGCCAAGTCTTGACATCAAATAATCAGAGTGTTATGATTCAATAGTTGAGTAGTTCATAGCTACATACAACCGCTCAAATATAGGTTTAAGTACAGTATGTCACCTATATATGGCGTGACTTAAATATAGGAGGTGCAAAGTATGTTTGCTATTATCGAAACAGGTGGAAAACAAATCAAAGTTGAAGAAGGTCAAGAGATTTACGTTGAGAAGTTAGACGTGAACGAAGGTGACACATTCACTTTTGATAAAGTCCTTTTTGTAGGTGGAGATGCTGTTAAAGTTGGTGCGCCAACAGTTGAAGGTGCTACAGTTACAGCGACTGTTAACAAGCAAGGTCGCGGTAAAAAGATTACAGTATTCACATACCGTCGTCGTAAAGACTCTAAACGCAAAAAAGGTCATCGTCAGCCTTATACAAAGCTTACGATTGAAAAGATTAACGCTTAATATATGATTAATGTTGATATCACATTGAATGAAGAAGGTCGTGTTACAGATGTTGTGATGGCTGGACATGCCGACTTTGCAGAACATGGTGAGGATATCGTTTGTGCTGGTGCATCAGCGGTACTCTTTGGTAGTGTGAATGCGATAATAGGATTGACATCTGAAAGACCGGATATTGATTACAGTGACGATGGTGGATATTTTCATATAAGAAGTGTTGATACAAACAATGAACAAGCGCAGCTCATATTGCAAGCGATGCTCATATCTCTACAAACAATAGAAGACGAATATAGTGATTTTATTACATTAAATCTAAAGTGAGGTGTAACTCATGCTAAAATTAAACTTACAATTTTTCGCATCTAAAAAAGGGGTAAGTTCTACAAAAAACGGACGTGACTCTGAATCAAAACGCCTTGGTGCTAAACGTGCTGATGGACAATTCGTTACAGGTGGTTCAATCTTATTCCGCCAACGTGGAACTAAGATTTATCCAGGTGAAAACGTAGGTCGTGGTGGCGATGATACATTGTTCGCTAAAATCGATGGCGTTGTTAAATTTGAACGTAAAGGTCGCGACAAAAAACAAGTATCTGTATATGCAGTTGCTGAATAATTTGTCATCATTTAACACCAGAAGGTAACTTCTGGTGTTTATTTTTTAGACACTCATTTTTGATGATTTTAATTGTGGGAAGCGTGTCATTTATCATATGATAATACATGAGCTTAGATAAGATTTTAATACTAGATAGGGAGGCGCTGATTGGAGTGGCATGTATTTTTTACTTCTACTCAGCCCTTGCAAGAGTAGGACAACAGAATCTTTGAAGTAAAATGAGGGTTTGTCGTACTTCCATAGAAATATAAGTAAAAGAGGTGAACGGAATGTTTGTCGATCAAGTCAAAATATTTTTAAAGGCCGGTGACGGTGGTAATGGTATTACAGCATACCGTCGTGAAAAATACGTACCATTTGGTGGTCCAGCAGGTGGCGATGGGGGACGTGGTGCTTCTGTCGTATTTGAAGTAGATGAAGGGCTGCGCACATTAATGGATTTCCGATACCAACGTCAATTCAAGGCAAAAAAAGGTGAGAATGGTCAAAGCAGTAATATGCATGGTAAAAATGCAGAAGATCTCATCCTCAAAGTGCCACCTGGTACAATTGTAAAAAATGTAGAAACAGACCAGACACTTGCTGATTTAGTAGAACATGGTCAACGTGCAGTTATCGCAAAAGGAGGTCGTGGTGGCCGCGGAAATTCACGCTTTGCAACACCGAAAAACCCAGCACCAGACTTCAGTGAGAACGGCGAACCTGGTGAAGAATTAGAAGTTGTTTTGGAGTTGAAACTTTTAGCAGATGTTGGTCTTGTTGGCTTCCCAAGCGTTGGTAAATCAACATTATTATCCATCGTGTCAAAAGCAAAACCCAAAATTGGTGCTTATCATTTTACAACGATTCAACCTAACTTAGGTGTTGTGGTAACACCTGATCAACGCAGCTTTGTACTTGCAGATTTACCGGGTCTTATTGAAGGTGCGTCTGAAGGTGTAGGTTTAGGACATCAGTTTTTACGTCATGTTGAAAGAACAAAAGTTATTGTACATGTGATTGATATGAGTGGTATGGAAGGAAGAGATCCTTTTGAAGATTATCAAACAATCAATAACGAGTTACGTGCATATCAAAACCGCTTAGAAGAACGTCCACAAATTGTTGTGGCAAATAAGATGGATATCCCAGAGGCGGCTGAACAATTAGCCCTATTTAAAGAACAGCTCAACGCTGATATCCCAGTTATTCCGATTTCTTCATATACACGAGAAAATATTGATCAGTTGTTATATACGATTGCGAATACGTTGGAAGAAGTGAAGGATATTGACTTTAATGAAGAAGAAACTTCCACTGAAACGAATCGTGTGCTATATAAGCATATCCCGTCTCAAGATAAGTTCGAAATTACACGTGATGATGATGGTGCATATGTAGTGAGTGGTAATGCAATTGAACGTATGTTTAAAATGACTGACTTTAATAGTGATCCAGCTGTCCGTAGATTCGCACGCCAAATGCGCTCAATGGGTATTGACGATGCGTTGCGTGATAGAGGTGCAGAAAATGGAGATATTGTTCGAATTCTTGGCGGGGAATTTGAATTTGTAGAATAATAGTCGAATAAAGGGGTCGACAAGATGAAACCAAAATTTTATTTAATCCGTGAAGATGTGTTGCCATATGTCGTTGAAAAAGTATTGAAGGTAAAGGCATCATTGAAGGCTAATCCAACAATGACAGTTCAAGAAGCCGTGGTATTGCATGATTGTTCACGTAGTGCTTTTTATAAATATCGAGATACTATTTTTCCGTTAGAAGATATGAAGCAAGATTTAGAAGCTTTTACGATTATTTTATTTGTTAATGATAAAGTTGGTATTTTAGCACATATTCTTGAGAAACTTTCTGCGTTGAATTTTTCAGTGTTGACGATTCATCAAAGTGTCCCTATTGATGATAAAGCTTCCATTACGCTCTCCCTGAATGCAAGCAAAGCGACGTTAAATGCCTATGAAATTATTAATGAGTTGCGTCAAATAGATTATGTTTATAATGTAGATATTATTGGTATGAAAATGTAAGGAGTCGAGTAAGAATGTATGCATATATACGAGGTACAATAACGGAACTTCAACCTTCCTATATTATCGTGGAAACGACTTCTGGTATCGGCTATGAAATACAAACACCTAATTCATATCGTTTTCAAAGTTATTTGAATAAGTCGGTGATTGTTTATACTTCCTTGATTGTGAGGGAAGATGCACAGTTATTGTACGGCTTTATTAATCAAGAAGAGAAGACGATGTTTTTAAGCCTTATTAAAGTAACGGGTATTGGTCCAAAATCAGCGCTTGCTATATTAGCGGCAAGTACCCCTGGACAAGTGCAACGTGCAATTGAGCAAGAAGATGATGCTTATTTAACACAATTTCCTGGCATCGGTAAGAAAACAGCACGTCAGATTATCTTAGATCTTAAAGGGAAAGTGATGATTGCATCTTCTGATGATGGTGCTCAGATGACTATTGAGATGAATGCCGATGATCAGCAAATTAACAAAGAAGCCCTGCTCGCTTTGGATGCTTTAGGTTATTCTAAGCGCGAATTACAAAAAGTGGAAAAAGCAATGAAAAAGGAAACGTTCGAGTCGGTCGACGAAGCAGTGAAGTTTGGATTGAAACAATTAATCGGATAGGAGGTGCCTTATGGAACAAGATCGTATGATAGATGGACATGAAAATGTTTTTGATAATGACTTTGACTTATCATTACGCCCTGAATATTTACGACAATACATTGGGCAATCTGCTATTAAATCAAATCTAGAAGTATTTATTCAAGCTGCTAAGTTACGAGAAGAGCCACTAGATCACGTCTTATTATTTGGGCCTCCTGGATTGGGTAAAACAACGCTTTCACATATTATAGCGAATGAGATGGGTGTCAACATGCGCACCGTATCTGGTCCGTCGATTGAACGCCCGGGTGATTTAGCAGCAATACTTACGAATCTACACCCTGGTGATGTGTTATTTATAGATGAAATACATCGATTGAGTAGTGTTGTAGAAGAAGTATTGTATCCTGCAATGGAAGATTTTTTCTTGGATATTGTTGTCGGTAAGGGAGAAGAAGCGCGAAGCATTCGCATCGATTTGCCGCCTTTCACCTTGGTAGGTGCGACGACAAGAGCCGGAAGCTTAACAGGTCCATTACGCGATCGATTTGGTGTGCATTTGCGCTTAGAATATTATAGTGATATTGACTTGCAACATATCATTATGCGAACGGCAGAAGTGTTGGGTACTTCGATTGACAAAGAAAGTGCTAGAGAGATTGCCAAGCGTAGTCGAGGCACACCACGTATTGCCAATCGCTTGCTGAAGCGTGTTCGTGATTTCCAACAAGTGAATCAAGATGATATGATCTACATTGATACAACCAAACATGCTTTAAAATTGTTACAAGTGGATGATCAAGGTCTTGATTATATTGATCATAAGATGATGGCTTGCATTATTGAACAGTACCGTGGCGGTCCGGTTGGGCTAGATACAATAGCGGTTTCTATTGGAGAAGAGCGTGTCACTATAGAAGATGTATATGAGCCATTTCTTATTCAAAAAGGGTTTCTGGAGCGAACACCACGTGGTAGAAAAGCCACCCCTTTTGCTTATGAGCACTTCAATTATCCACAAAAGTAAGGAGTTTCTACGTTGAATATAGAAAAATTTGATTATGATTTGCCAGAATCTTTAATTGCGCAAACGCCCTTGAAAGATAGGGATACAAGTCGTCTGTTACATATGGACAGAAATACGGGTGAAGTTGAAGATTTGCGCTTTAAAGATATTTTACGTTTCTTTCAGTCGGGAGATACATTAGTGTTGAATGATACGAAAGTCATGCCAGCCCGACTCATCGGTTTGAAGACGGAAACGAATGCACAAGTTGAAATGTTGATGCTGAATCAAATAGAGGGCGATGATTGGGAAGTGTTGTTAAAGCCCGCGAAACGCATTAAGGTGGGACAGTCATTAAGTTTTGGTGATGGTAAAATTATTGCAACATGCATTGAAACACGCGATCAAGGGGGGCGTATCATGCGGTTACAATATGATGGAATTTTGCAAGAGCGCTTAGATGAATTGGGAGAGATGCCCTTACCCCCTTATATCAAAGAGCGTCTAGATGACAAAGATCGCTATCAAACCGTCTATGCTAAAGAAATTGGTTCTGCCGCTGCACCTACAGCAGGTCTACATTTTACTAATGATTTGTTAGAAGAAGTTGCAAAAATGGGTGTGAATCTGGCTTATGTAACGCTACATGTTGGACTAGGCACATTCCGTCCCGTAAGTGTAGACAATATAGATGATCATGAGATGCATAGTGAATTTTATATGATGTCTCAAGAAACAGCAGATTTATTGAATCGCACACAAGCAGAGGGTCACCGCATCATATCAGTGGGTACGACATCGACACGAACACTAGAGACAATTCGTCGCGATCACGATAAGTTTGTTGCAGTAAGTGGATGGACAGATATTTTTATTTATCCCGGCTTTGAATTTAAAGCAGTCGATGGATTAATCACTAATTTTCATCTGCCAAAATCAACACTTGTGATGCTTGTATCGGCATTTAGTACAAGACAATATGTATTAAATGCGTATAAACATGCGGTTAACGCTTCATATCGTTTCTTTAGTTTTGGCGATGCGATGATAATTATTTAATGTTAGGAGAGAACAAAATGCCAGCAGTGACATATGAACATATCAAGACGTGTAAACAATCTGGTGCACGCCTTGGTATTGTTCACACGCCCCATGGCTCATTTGAAACACCTATGTTTATGCCAGTTGGAACAAAAGCAACTGTTAAAACAATGAGTCCAGAAGAATTGAAGCAAATGAATACAAAAATATTGCTTGGTAATACATATCATCTATGGTTACAACCAGGCAATGATATCGTTAAACAAGCAGGTGGTTTACATAAGTTTATGAATTGGGATGGCCCTATTTTGACAGACTCGGGTGGATTCCAAGTGTTCAGCTTAAGCAATCTGCGTAAGATTACTGAAGAAGGTGTTGAATTTAGACATCATGCGAATGGATCGAAGTTATTTTTATCACCTGAAGATTCGATTAAAATACAGAATGATCTAGGTTCTGATATTATTATGGCTTTTGATGAATGCCCACCAATGCCAGCAGAATATCAATATGTCAAAGATTCATTAGAGCGTACGACAAGATGGGCAGAACGCTGTAAGCAAGCACATCAACGCCCAGAAGATCAAGCGTTATTCGGTATTATTCAAGGTGGCGAATACAAAGACCTTCGCCAGCAATCAGCTGAGGCACTCGTTGCGTTAGACTTCCCAGGCTATGCAATCGGTGGTTTGTCTGTGGGTGAGCCTAAACCAGTAATGTACGATATGGTGTCACACACTGTTCAATACATGCCGGAAGATAAACCACGTTATCTAATGGGTGTAGGTTCCCCAGATGCTTTGATTGAATGCAGTATTCGTGGGATGGATATGTTTGATTGTGTATTACCAACACGTATTGCACGTAATGGCACATGTATGACTTCGCATGGTCGTTTAGTCGTTAAAAACGCCCAATTTAAAGATGATTTCCGTCCGTTAGATGAAAATTGTGATTGTTATACATGTAAAAATTATACGCGCGCATACCTTCGTCACTTAATAAAAGCTGATGAAACTTTCGGTATTCGCCTTACTACTTATCACAACTTACATTTTCTGTTAAAATTAATGGAGAACATTAGACAGGCTATTCGAGAAGATCGTCTTTTAGATTTTAAAGAGGAATTTTTTGAACAATATGGTCTAAATGTTGAAAATCCAAAAAATTTCTAGATAGGAGTTTGATTTATGTCTTCAGTTATTAGTTTATTGCCACTTATACTTTTATTTGTAGTAATGTGGTTCTTTATGATTCGTCCACAACAAAAACGTGCGAAAGAACATCGTGAAATGGTGGATCAATTACAAGCAGGTCAACGTGTTACAACAATCGGTGGCATCAAAGGAACTGTGCGTGCTGTGGATGAAACAACAGCAGTTATTACTGTTAATGGTAAAGGCACTGAACTTTCATTTGAAAAACAAGCAATTAAACAAGTTGACCCATCATAAACAGCATAAATAAAAGTGCAACTCGTAGCTGGGACAATAAGACTTTGTTCCAGCTTATATTATTTTTATAGGGTTTCTAAATAAAGCGTGCTACAATATTTTTACGAATTAGCATGAATTTGATATGATAGGTAATGTTGATTGTTGGGGCTTAAACATCCGACTCTATAGTTCAAATAAATAATATTTTAAGAAGTTTAAATAAATGAGGTGTTTTTGTGAAAAAAGCAAGTAGATTGATTGGTTTTTTGGTCATTGTCGCATTGCTGTTTGGCTTGATGGCATCGACCTATAAAAATGTAATCAAAGATGTTAGTCTAGGGCTCGATTTACAAGGTGGCTTTGAAGTCTTGTATCAAGTTGATCCCTTACAAAAAGGAGATAAGATTGACAGCACTGCGGTTGAATCTACTGCCAAGACACTTGAACGACGTGTCAATGTATTAGGGGTTTCTGAACCGAAAATTCAAGTAGAAGATAAGAACCGTATTCGTGTTCAATTAGCTGGTGTTAAAGACCAGACTCAAGCGCGTAAAATCCTATCATCACAAGCTAATTTAACGATTCGAGATGCAGATGACAAAGTATTGCTGACAGGTAAAGACCTTGTGCAAGGTTCTGCCAAACAAGAATTTAAGCAGAATACAAATGCACCAGCAGTTACTTTCAAATTAAAAGATAGTAAGAAATTCGCACGAGTGACTGAAGAAATTTCGAAAAAAGACGAAAATGTCATGGTTGTATGGCTAGACTTTAAAAAAGGCGATAGCTATCAAGATGAGAAAACAAAAGAAGATCCAAAATATATCTCTGCAGCGTCTGTAGAACAAGCAATTGACTCTGAAAGTGTTGAAATTTCTGGTGGTTTCCAAGGAGAAGATGGGATTGCAGAAGCAAAGCAAATTGCGGATCTGCTAAACTCTGGTTCACTACCAGTTAGTTTGAAAGAAATCTATTCAACATCTGTCGGTGCACAATTTGGTCAAGATGCATTAGATAAGACAATCTTTGCATCTGTGCTGGGTGTCGGTATTATTTTTGCCTTTATGTTGTTGTTCTACCACATTCCAGGTGCGATTGCAGTTATCACATTGACGACATATATTTATTTAACAATGGTAGCCTTTAACTTTATTGGTGGTGTGTTAACACTTCCAGGTTTAGCAGCCTTAGTATTAGGTGTTGGTATGGCCGTCGATGCGAACATCATTATGTATGAACGTATTAAAGATGAAATACGTATTGGTCGTACACTCAAGCAGGCTTATAAAAAGGCGAGCAAAAGTTCCTTTATTACAATCTTAGATGCCAACTTGACAACCGTACTCGCAGCTACAGTATTGTTCTTCTTCGGTGAAAGTTCGGTTAAAGGGTTTGCAACAATGCTCTTACTAGCTATTCTTATGAGTTTTGTTACAGCGGTATTCTTAACACGTATTTTATTATCGTTACTTGTTCATTCAAACTTCTTCAAGAAAAAAATGTGGTTGTTTGGTGTGCGTCGTAAAGATATTCATAGTATTAATGAAGGCTACAATGTGCCGGATCTTTCAACACCTTATGACAAGATTGACTTCATGAAGATTGCGAAGCCGTTATTCGTCTTAAGTGGTATTGTTATTATCGCAGGTGTGGTGATTATTTCAATCTTCAAGTTAAACTTAGGTATTGATTTCACATCAGGAACACGTGTTGATTTCCAAGCAGACCAACGTTTAAAACAAGTTGAAATCGAAAAGAAAATGGAAGCTATTGATTTGAAACCGAATCAAATGTCTATAGGTGGCGACAAGGAACAAAATGCTTCAATGCAGTATAAGCATGACTTAACAAAAGAAGAAATTTCCAAACTCAAGTCAACGTTGCATGATGCATACAATGCGGATCCATCGGTCAACACAGTGTCACCAACTATTGGACAAGAGTTAGCTAAGAATGCCATGTTAGCGGTCTTACTTGCATCAATAGGTATGATTATCTATATTACGTTAAGATTTGAATGGCGCATGGGTATTTCATCTATTATTTCATTATTGCATGATGCGTTCATGATCATTGCTGTATTCAGCTTATTGCGTTTAGAAGTAGATATTACATTCATTGCAGCTGTACTTACGATTATCGGTTACTCTATCAATGATACAATCGTAACGTTTGACCGTGTACGTGAAATGTTAGCCAATGTTAAAGTCATCACGAAAGCATCACAGATTGATTACATTGTTAATAGCTCAATCCGTCAAACATTAACACGCTCCATTAACACGGTACTAACAGTTGTTGTTGTCGTTGTTGCGTTGTTAATCTTCGGTGCTTCAAGTATTTTCAACTTCTCACTAGCATTATTAATTGGTTTAGTCACTGGTGTGTACTCATCTATCTTTATTGCAGTACCACTATGGGGAATGTTGAAGAAACGTGAACTGCGCAAGTCAGAGAACCACAAATTAGTCGTCTACAAACGCAAGCGTACAAACGACGAAAAAGTCTTAGTATAATAAGCTCTATAAAGACATGTGTTATTGTAAGAGATAACGCATGTCTTTTTAAGTACGCTCGTAACTTAATGATGAAAGTCCGTTACAGGCTTGGTAGTAGGAACTGTGAGAGAAAGATAGCAGCGTTGGCTTACGTAAGATATCGAGTCGCGATTTGTATACTTAGGCGATGTGAGAGGGCGAATAGTTAACTGATGGTTATGCGCCTACACGATTATGTATACTTTTTATTTGGAAATTTTTTCGATATAATACGTTGTGTAGAAAGAGGTATATAACGATGATAAAACCGAAATATCAATGGGTAAGTAATGAGCAGCATGATCGAATAGATGATGCGCTTCTCCAGCAATTTAATATTACGCCAATTATGCAACGAATCTTAGAAGGTAAAGGAATCATCTCAGAAGCGGCATTATCAGAAATATTAACAGATCAATATATCAACCATGATCCAATGTTAATGAGCGATATGTCGAAAGCTGTTGAGCGAATTCGTCAAGCTATTACAAAACAAGAGCCGATTCTCGTATATGGTGATTATGATGCAGATGGTGTCACTTCAACAACTATAATGATAAATACACTAAGACATTTGGGTGCCATTGTCGGATGGTATATTCCGAATCGTTTTACTGAAGGATATGGACCAAGTAAAGTCGCTTTTCAGAATGCGATAGATGAAGGGGTCTCACTTATTATTACGGTAGATAACGGGATTCAAGGTCACGAGGAAATTGCATTGGTTCAGGAACAAGGCGTGGACGTTATTGTAACAGATCATCATGAGATAGGCACGACATTGCCGAACGCATATGCGATTGTACATCCGATGCACCCGGATTATGATTATCCATGCCGTTATTTATGCGGCGCGGGTGTGGCATTAAAAGTTGCCAGTGCATTACTGGACGGTGAAGTGCCAAGTTATTATTGGGGTCTTGCAGCAATCGGTACTGTGGCAGATTTAGTGCCATTGACAGATGAAAACCGTACGATTGTGAAACAAGGGTTGAAGCAATTGAACGATGAGCAGTCAGCTTCTGTAACGGCTATTCTAGAACAAGCAGGTTATGATGAGGTAATAACAGAAGAAACAATCGGCTTTATCATTGCACCAAGGTTGAATGCTGTTGGTCGATTAGAAGACGCTAGTTTAGCAGCAGAGTTGTTAATGGCTGACGAATATGAGGAAGCAGCGTTTTTAGCTGAGCAAGTCGAACATTTCAATATTGAACGGAAAGATATCGTTCATACGATCGCTGAAGAAGCATTGGCCATGGCAGAGGCATTTGTAGCGCGCGGCGATCAATTTCTTGTATTGGCTCAAGAAGGTTGGCATGAAGGGGTATTAGGTATAGTTGCCTCTCGAATTGTTGAGACTTATCATTTACCAACAATGGTGCTCAACCTTGATACAGATAAAGAATATGCGAAAGGATCTGCACGCAGCATTGATCAAGTGTCAATGTTTGATGCTTTATCTGAGCAAGCAGACCTTATTCAAAAGTTTGGTGGACATCATATGGCAGCAGGCTTAACATTGCAATTAGCAAATGTCGATGCGTTACAAGCTAGCTTGAATCAATGGATGCGTCAACAATATGCTGATATATCGTTACAGCCAAAGAAAACAGTTGATGCAGTCATCCAGTTAGAAGATGTGACAGTTGATAACATACAAGCAATGAATCGACTGCGACCTTTTGGTATGGGTTTTGGTAAACCGCTTATCCAACTCTCAGATATGTGTGTCCAGCAAGTTAAAGCAATTGGTCAGCAACAGAGTCACTTGAAGGTTTCTTTTGAATCCACACAGATGCAAGGTCTTTTTTGGAATCAAGGTGCTTTAGCTGCTGAGTTGATGACTGGTCAGAAGGTAGATATGATAGGTGAATTACAAATCAATGAGTGGAATGGTAATCGTAATGCACAAATTATATTATCTGACATTGCGAGTAATGAACGCCAAATTTTGGATTATCGCAGTAAAAATAAAAAATTACCGTCTTTGGAATCCAGCAACGACGTTATATATTTGATTCACCCAAGTCAAGATAAAACACGTGATAACGAATTTTATTATGGTGAAACAATTCCTCAGCATTACGATAAGTGTATATTGCGTGACTTGCCGTTAACTTTAGAAGATATTGAATCGACATTGCAGCAGCTAGAAGTTTCTCAAATTTATCTTGTCTTTGCACATGAACGTTCAATTTACTTTGAAGGAATGCCACAACAAGCTGTTTTTAAACAGTGCTATAAATCATTATTACAAAAAGGACAAACTAATCTTGCACAAGATGGTATGGCTTTATGTCAATTTTTAAATATTAAGCCGAATATTTTAAAATTTATTTTGAAAGTTTTTCTGGACTTAAATCTTATTTCACAAAAAGATGGTATAATTGAAACTGTGCAGCCGACAGATAAACGACCGATTGAAACGAGTCGAGTCTATCAAGCACGTGTGCAACGTATGGAAGTTGAAAAGTACTTACTTTATGATGAATTTAGTGCGGTTAAGACATGGATTGAGTCATTATTGACGCGCACGAATTAGGAGGATATTGATGGATTTAAAACAATACGTTTCAGAGGTTCAAGATTGGCCTCAAAAAGGTGTAAGCTTCAAAGATATTACGACAATTATGGATAATGGAGAAGCTTATGGCTATGCAACTGATCAAATAGTTAAATATGCGAAAGAAAAGCATGTTGACATCGTTGTAGGTCCTGAAGCGAGAGGCTTTATTATAGGTTGTCCGGTTGCCTATGCGATGGGGATTGGTTTTGCACCGGTTCGTAAAGAAGGCAAATTACCAAGAGAAGTAATACGCTATGAGTACGACTTAGAATATGGAAGTAATGTTTTAACGATGCATGCAGATGCTATCAAGCCAGGTCAACGCGTACTGATTACAGATGATTTGTTAGCAACAGGTGGTACGATTGAAGCAACAATTCGTCTAGTAGAACAACAAGGTGGTATTGTTGCTGGGATTGCATTTATTATAGAGTTGGCATACTTAAACGGTATGGAAAAAATTAAAGATTATGACGTGATGTGCTTAATTTCATACGATGAATAAAAAATATATTGAGTCGAAATATATACAAAAGCGGAATAGCAATAGCTGTTCTGCTCTTTTTTGGTAAAAATGCTACACTATGAATCATGTAAAATCTGTATGTAAAAAACTGTGGTATTTTTTAGAAAAATGATAAGATAAAAAGATACATCATATAGTTCAATTATTGGAAAGCTTGTAGTATGATAGAGTAAATATTGATTTTGTTGGGGGTGTCTACTTGAATAACGAATATCCATATAGTGCTGATGAGGTACTACATAAAGCTAAAACATACCTCAATGAAGAGCAGTACGCATATGTACTTAAAAGTTATCATATTGCGTACAAAGCACACGAAGGGCAATTCCGTAAAAATGGATTACCATATATTATGCACCCCATTCAAGTAGCGGGTATATTAACAGAAATGCGCTTGGATGGTCCGACAATTGTGGCAGGATTTTTACATGATGTTATAGAAGATACATCCTATACGTTTAATGATGTGGCAGAAATTTTTAATGTTGAGATTGCGACAATTGTAGATGGTGTGACGAAACTGAAAAAAGTGAAGTATCGTTCAAAAGAAGAGCAACAAGCGGAAAATCATCGCAAACTATTTATTGCGATTGCGAAAGATGTACGTGTCATTTTAGTTAAACTTGCAGATAGATTACATAATATGAGAACGCTCCGTGCTATGCCACGCGAAAAGCAAATCCGCATTTCCAAAGAGACATTAGAGATATATGCACCACTTGCCCATCGTCTGGGGATTAATACGATCAAATGGGAACTTGAAGACATTGCGTTGCGCTATATTGATAATGTTCAATATTTTAGAATTGTCAATCTAATGAAGAAAAAGCGTAGTGAACGAGAAGCTTATATTGATAATGCGATTCATAATATACGTAAAGAGATGGATATTATGAATATTGATGGGGAAATTAGCGGTCGTCCAAAACATATTTATAGTATTTATCGTAAAATGATGAAACAGAAAAAGCAATTTGATCAGATTTTTGATTTGTTAGCAGTTCGTGTCATTGTTCATTCAATAAAAGATTGCTATGCTGTGCTCGGACTTGTCCATACACTGTGGAAGCCCATGCCAGGACGCTTTAAAGATTATATTGCTATGCCGAAGCAAAATATGTACCAATCGTTGCATACAACAGTAGTTGGCCCGAATGGAGATCCACTTGAGATTCAGATTCGTACATTCGAGATGCATGAAATTGCTGAACATGGTGTTGCAGCGCACTGGGCATATAAAGAAGGCAAACAAGTGACACAAGACAGTGAAACATATCATAAAAAGCTTAATTGGCTCAAAGATATTGCTGAAACGGATCATACTTCTACAGATGCGCAAGAGTTCATTGAGTCTTTAAAGTTTGATTTACAAAGTGATAAAGTTTATGCATTCACGCCAGCAAGCGATGTTATCGAGTTGCCATATGGCGCAGTACCGATTGATTTTGCATATGCCATCCATAGCGAAGTTGGTAATAAAATGATTGGTGCCAAGGTGAATGGAAAAATAGTACCGATTGATTATGTTCTTCAAACGGGGGATATAGTTGAAATTCGGACGAGTAAGCATTCCTATGGGCCGAGCCGTGATTGGTTGAAAATTGTACGTTCATCAAGTGCGAAAAGTAAGATTAAAAGTTTCTTTAAAAAGCAAGATCGTTCATCAAATATAGAAAAAGGCAAATTCATGGTTGAAGCAGAATTAAAAGAACAAGGCTTCAAAGTGGATGAAGTTTTAACGGAAGCTAATCTTAAAATCGTCAATGAAAAATATAACTTTGCGAATGAATCTGATTTATATGCGTCTGTTGGATTTGGAGGCGTAACCTCTCAACAAATCGTCAATAAGCTTACAGAACGCATTCGTATTGAACAAAAGCAACGTGCGCTAAATCAAGCACAAGAGGTCACAAAATCTGTGCCAATCAAAGACTATATTACTACTGATTCAGGTGTATATGTTGAAGGGTTAGACAATGTCCTTATCAAACTATCAAAATGCTGTAACCCAATCCCTGGCGATAAGATATTAGGCTATATCACGAAAGGGCATGGTATCAAGGTCCATCGTACAGATTGTCCAAATATCCAAAATGAAAATGAGCGCTTGATAGATGTTGAATGGGTCAAATCAAAAGATGCGTCACAGAAATATCAAGTAGACCTTGAAGTAACTGCATATGATCGTAATGGCTTATTGAATGAAGTTTTGCAAGCGGTGAATAGTACGTCTAGTCATTTGGTTAAAGTATCAGGCAAGTCTGATATTGATAAAAATGCAGTGATTAATTTAAGTATTATGGTAAAAAATGTACATGAGGTATTCAAAGTTGCTGACAAAATTAAGCAACTTGGTGATATTTATACTGTAACTCGAGTTTGGAATTAGGAGTGTCTGATTATGAAAATTGTCGTTCAACGTGTTAAATCTGCGGCAGTAACGAATGCGACAGTGCATCGTGAAATTGCTAAGGGATTCTGTTTGTTGGTAGGAATTGGCAACGGAGATACTATCACAGACGCAGAGGTATTAGCGAAAAAAATTGTGAATGCACGCATTTTTGAAGATGACGCAGGTAAGCTCAATTTAAATATACAACAGATTAAAGGGGCTATTTTGTCTATTTCTCAATTCACCTTGTATGCGGATGTCAAAAAAGGTAATCGTCCAGGTTTTTCCAATGCTATGGCGCCCGATGAAGCAAATGCTTTATATGAAAAGTTTAATGATATTTTGCGTACTTATGAGTTACCAGTAGAAACAGGTGTTTTTGGAACAGATATGTTAATTGATATCCAGAATGATGGTCCAGTGACAATCATCTATGAAAGTGAAAATGGCAAAATCCTATGAAAAAACTGGAGCGATGGCTTAGACAGAAAAAGTTAAATCCGAAACGTGTTTATATGGCAGTCTTGGCGCTTTTATTCGTTTGTATTATCGTCGCTGCTTCCATTGCCCTCTTGACTCCAAATAATGATAAAGTGCGTTTAACTGAAGATGCGGAACTGCGGACGGGACCAAATGCTGCATATCCAGTGTTATACAAAGTAGAGGAAGGCGATACTTTTAAGATTTTGTCTCGCTCTGGCAAGTGGATCGAAGTGGCTTCTACAGATCATAAACAAAAAGGATGGATAGCAGGTTGGCATACTAATTTAGACATTAAAGAAGATGTTGACCCTAACGCACGCCCTCTGAAAAATAAAGTCATTGTGTTGGATCCTGGACACGGGGGTGGTGACCAAGGTGCATCAAGTCGAACTGGAAAAAAAACACTTGAAAAAGATGTCACTTTAAAAACGAGTCTTGAATTGAAAAAAAGACTTGAAAAAGAAGGGGCCATAGTGAAGTTGACGCGCAAGGATGATACGTATGTGAAGTTGAAAGATCGTAAAGCAACAGGTGATATATTTATCAGTATTCATAACGATGCTTTGGAATCAGCGGATGCCAATGGTGCAACAGTATATTGGTATCATAAAAATCAAGAAGCATTAGCCAATACACTTAATGCGAGCATTCAGAAAAAAGCGTTACTTACTGATCGAGGTTCACGACAAGAGAATTATCAAGTGTTACGGCAGACTAAAAAGCCAGCTGTTTTATTAGAGCTAGGTTATATTAGTAACCCAACAGATGAAACATTAATTAATGACAAAAATCATCGTTATATTGTAGAATCTGCCATAGTAGACGGTTTAAAGAATTATTTTCTTTACCAATAGCTTGAAAAAAAAATCAAAAACAGTTATGATGGTAAATGAATTTTATATGAATCACCGTTAGTATTCTTGAATACGTATAATGAAATGTGGATTATGTTCCAAAGAGAGTTTGTCCTAGGCTGCGAGACAGATCATGGAGTTATACGCTTTGAACACAAGAAGAGGTACTTTATGAAAATAAAGTCGTGTTGCGAACGTTATCAGCAAAAGAGTGAAGATAATACACAGAGGTGTATATCTTAATTAGGGTGGCAACACGGCAACGAACGTCCCTTATATGTGAAAGCAGCATATAAGGGACGTTTTAATTTTTGTTGCAAGCACGAAAGACAGAGTTTGTATCAAAATTTCTATCACAATAAATCTCAGGCATAAATTGACATTATTAAGTAAGTTAGGAGATGTGCAAAGATGATTAATATTCCGCGTGGTACACAAGATATTTTACCTGAAACATCAGCACAATGGCGCTATATCGAATCTCGATTAGATGGTTTGATGGCACTTTACAATTACGAGGAAATTAGAACACCTATTTTTGAAAGCACAGAGTTGTTTGCACGTGGTGTTGGTGATTCAACAGATGTTGTCCAAAAAGAAATGTATACGTTCAAAGATAAAGGGGATCGCAGTCTGACATTAAGACCAGAAGGCACAGCAGCGGTCGTACGTAGTTATATCGAAAACAAAATGCAAGGTTTACCGAATCAGCCAGTAAAGCTGTATTATAATGGACCAATGTTTCGTTATGAGCGCAAACAAAAAGGTCGTTATCGCCAATTCAATCAATTTGGCGTTGAAGCGATTGGTGCAGAGGATCCAAGTATTGATGCAGAAGTACTTGCGATGGTTATGCATATATACCAATCATTCGGCTTAAAAAATTTGAAATTGGTCATTAATAGTATCGGTGACGCAGAATCACGTGTTGAATATCAGCAAGCATTGCGTGAACACTTTCAGCCAGTGATTCACAATTACTGTAAGGATTGTCAAAGTCGTATCAAAACAAATCCAATGCGTATTTTGGACTGTAAAGTGGATCGTAATCAACCAGAAATGCAAACAGCCCCATCAATCACAGATTATTTAAATGACACATCAAAAGCTTATTTTGAAGACGTTAAAACACATTTAGATCGTCTTGGTATCCCTTATGTCGTTGATCCAAACCTTGTGCGTGGCTTAGATTATTACACACATACAGCGTTTGAATTGATGATGGATAATGACAACTACGATGGTGCAATTACGACACTATGCGGTGGAGGTCGATATAACGGATTACTTGAACTGTTAGATGGACCAAAACAAACAGGTATTGGCTTTGCTTTAAGTATTGAAAGACTGTTATTAGCACTTGAAGCAGAAGGTATTACGTTGCCGGTCGATAATCATCTTGATTTATTTGTCGCAACAATGGGGAATGCAGCAGACAACTATGCAGTTCAATTGTTGAATGATTTACGCCATGCAGGTATTAAAGTCGATAAAGACTATCTGTCTCGTAAACTCAAAGGGCAAATGAAGCAGGCGGATCGACTAAAAGCAAAATATACGATTGTTATCGGTGATCAAGAATTAGAACAACAACAAGTTGCCATTAAAAATATGGAAACGGGAGAGTCTGAAACAATCAAATTTGACGAAATAGCAAGTTATATTAAAAAAGGAGCATAATAAAATGGTACAACGTACAACATATTGTGGATTAGTAACAGAAGCATTATTAGGAGAAGAAATTACATTAAAAGGATGGGTACATA
Source organism: Staphylococcus americanisciuri (assembly GCF_024814435.1). Classification (GTDB taxonomy): domain Bacteria; phylum Bacillota; class Bacilli; order Staphylococcales; family Staphylococcaceae; genus Staphylococcus; species Staphylococcus americanisciuri. Next base: position 371,418 of record NZ_JANUXY010000001.1, on the reverse strand, counting down.
ATCGACGTGATCTTGGTGGATTAATTTTCATTGACGTACGTGACCGTGAAGGCTATGTACAAGTGGTATTCAACCCGGATTTTTCAGCTGAAGCACTTGCAGTTGCTGAGCGCGTACGTTCTGAGTATGTCGTAGAAGTAACAGGTACTGTAACAAAGCGTGATGCAGAAACAGTAAATCCTAAAATTAAGACAGGACAAGTCGAGGTACAAGCAAAAACTTTAACAATCATCAACAAATCAGAGACACCACCATTTGCTTTAAACGAAGAAAATTTAACTGTTGATGAAAACATTCGCTTGAAATACCGTTATTTAGACTTACGACGTGAAAAGTTTGCTGAAACATTCAAAATGCGTCATCAAACGACACGCGCAATTCGTCGTTATTTAGATCAAGCTGGTTTCTATGATGTGGAAACACCTGTTTTAACAAAATCAACACCAGAAGGCGCACGTGATTACCTTGTCCCATCACGTGTACACGATGGCGAGTTTTATGCATTGCCACAATCACCTCAATTATTTAAACAATTATTAATGATTAGTGGTTTTGATAAATATTACCAAATTGCCAAATGTTTCCGAGATGAAGATTTACGTGCGGATCGTCAACCAGAATTCACACAAGTCGACATCGAGATGAGTTTTGTGGAGCAAGAAGATGTTATGGCATTAGGTGAAGCAATGTTGAAAGAAGTTGTATCAGAAGTCAAGGGTGTGACGTTAACAGATGCTTTCCCACGCATGACATATGCAGAAGCGATGGAACGCTATGGTAGCGATAAACCAGATACACGTTTTGGTATGGAATTACTTGATGTGTCAGAACTTGGCAACACAATGGATTTCAAAGTATTCAAAGGTGCAGTGGAAAATGGTGGACAAGTAAAAGCGCTTGTTGTTGAAGGCGCTGCTGATGATTACACACGCAAAGATATTGACGGTTTAACAGAGTTTGTAAATATCTATGGAGCAAAAGGTTTAGCCTGGGTAAAAGTTGTTGAAGAAGGGCTTACTGGACCTATTGCACGTTTCTTTGAAGAAGCACATGTCGCACAATTGCAATCATTAACAAATGCAAAAGCGGGTGACCTTGTCTTATTCGTTGCAGATAGCAAAGATGTTGTTGCACAAAGTTTAGGTGCATTGCGTAACAAACTTGGTAAGGAACGTGGTTTAATCGATCCGGAAGCGCTCAACTTCTTATGGGTAACTGATTGGCCATTATTAGAATATGACGATGAGGCACATCGTTATGTGGCAGCACATCACCCATTTACGTCACCAAAACCTGAAGACGTTGAGAAGTTAGAAACAGCACCTGAAACAGCGCAAGCACAGGCGTATGATATCGTATTGAATGGTTATGAATTAGGCGGGGGCTCAATTCGTATTCATGATGGAGAACTACAAGCAAAAATGTTTAAAGCACTTGGATTTACAGAAGAAGCTGCGCAAGAACAATTTGGTTTCTTATTAGATGCCTTTAAATACGGCGCACCTCCACATGGTGGTATTGCGTTAGGTTTAGACCGCTTAGTAATGTTGCTAACTGGTCGTACAAACTTACGTGATACAATTGCATTTCCTAAAACTGCATCAGCAACTGATTTATTAACAGATGCACCGGGGACTGTATCAGAACGTCAATTAGATGAGTTATCGCTACGTATCAAACATTAGTTAAATACTTGAATGATGTGGGGAGTATGTGTCATTTTTATCAAACGAGTTAATCGTCCAATCCTCACATCCATTCAAACGCACTCATTTTGCTTGCGTATTTACAATAATGTGTTAATATAAAGCTATAAGATAGTCGTCTGAGGTGTTCGTAAGTTCGCTTTTTATATTTTGACCTAACACTCGTTGATCAGGGAGTCCAATTGGTTTTCTTGCAGCGCACACGCCTCTATAGGAGGACGTGCTAAACAAGAAACAGGACACCCACCTGTACTTAGCAGGCCAAAATGATCAAGCATTAATAAACTACGGCATCATGGATTCTATCGGTACGCAAGGCATTATGTCTTGCGTATTTTTTTTATGTTTTTTGAAGGAAAAGTAGTAGATAACTGGATTGAAAGCACGATTTTTAACCTTTTTTGCACTTGTTGTTAGTTCTCAAGGAGTAGTCTTGCTGATAGAATTTCGTATTTTGACAAAATTAATATAGTGTTTGTTTCAAATACTAACAGTTCTTTTATTTTGTGATGTAATGGAAACTTTTTAGAAAAATGGGCTTCCTGTCCACTCTTCATGGAAATCTAATGCAACAATAAAAAGTTAATATTTGTCCAATATATTAAACATTTGAAATACATAGCGATTTGATATTTATTATTATAATATATTATCTTGTAATAAGTGATATTTCATGATGAAAGTGTTCATATTATGGAGGATGATAGTTGAGGATACTATTATTAGAACAATTAAAAGTATAAAATATTAATTTTACAGAGGTGTGTAAAGAGAGGCAAAAGAAATTTTAGAGAATCATAAATTTAATATGATTTTGATTGATACTGAAACAAAAAGTGTTGATTACTTAATAGAAAAGTTTCAAGGTTGTGCTCAAGATAGGGACGTGCCCTTTATGAAATGCTTATTCAAGAGAATACATCTTGTTCATGACGCTATCTCAACACATCAATAAATTCTAAAAATAAGCAGTTAACAAGTGTATATTTTTTGTATATTTGTTCTCTGTTTTAATTTTTATACAATAGAACAGTAGTGACAATAGAAATAAATTCTTACATTTTTAGAGTTTATTGTGTAATTTAAAATAAACTATTGACAAAATTATCAGACTAATACAATAATTGTAATTAATCAGATATAAAATAAGGGGGATTTATATGAGTAAGAAGTGGCGTTATTTATCTATTTTAGTTCTTTGTGTAGTAGTCGTTTTAGGTGCATGTGGCAAAGGAGATTCCGGATCAGGTGGGACAAGTAAGGGTAAGACTGAAAAGAGTGATGCGAAAGGTGGGACATTAAATGTTGGTCTCGCTGCACCGCCTCAAGGAAACTTTCAAGGAATCTTTTCTGGATCATCATCCGATTCAGATGTAATTGGATATTTTAATGATGCTTTAGTTGATTTTGATGATGAGCTCAATATGAAACCAAAAATCTTGTCTTGGGAGCAAAAGAAAGACGACAAGTTGACATATACATTTAAAATCAAAAAAGGCATTAAGTGGCATGATGGGAATCCATTCACAATTAACGACTGGATTTTTACTCTAGAAACTTTAGCAGATCCTGACTACGATGGACCGCGATATAATTATGTAGAAAGTGTATTAGGTGCAGAAGAGAAGCATAAAGGTCAAGCTGATAGTATCTCGGGTATCAAGAAGATTGATGATTATACAGCAGAGTTGACGTTCAAAGAGAATAGAGCGAATAACTTGTTAGATCTTTGGACAAGTTCAGTAATCAGCGAGAAAATTTTTAAAGATATTCCAGTTAAAGATATGGCAAAATCACCTGAAGTAAGAAAACACCCAATCGGTATTGGACCTTTTAAAGTAAAAAATATTGTGGATGGCGAATCTGTTACACTTGAAAAATTCGCTGATTATTGGCAAGGTGAACCACAACTTGACAAAATTAACCTGCGCGTTGTTGAACAAACATCGATGGCGCAAGCATTAGAAAGTGGCGAAATTGACATGGCAAGCTTGACTGCACCTATAGCAAAAGAATTAAGTGATAATGGTTCTGAAAACATTTCACTTTTAGAATCACCGTCAACGACTTACGCTATTGTTGGTTTTGTATTAAATGACTACGATAAAAAGACACAAACAATCGGTAAAGAACGTCCAAAATATCAAGATAAAAAGTTACGTCAAGCGATGGCGCATGCAATTAATCGCAAGGAATGGATTGATGCTTTCTTCTATGGTTATGGTAAACCAATGAATGGATTAATCCCTTCATCACACTGGAGTGGCGCTAAAGAAGGCGATGTACCAACTTATGATTATGACATTAAAAAAGCGAAAAAGCTTTTAGATGAAGCAGGTTATAAGGACAAAGATGGCGATGGCTGGAGAGAAGACAAGGATGGTAAACCTTTTGTTATCAATTTAAAACATTATGCCGGCTCAAATCCAACATTTGAACCACGTACAGCAGCGCTTAAGGGATACTGGGAAAAGATTGGTTTGAAAACTAAAACAGAAATGGTTGAGTTTGGTAAGTTTGGTGAAGACTTAGAAAACGCTAAAGATGACATGGAAGTGTATGTGAGATCATGGTCACAAGGTGCAGATCCTGATCCATCAGGCTTCTATAAATCAACAGCGTTATGGAATGAATCACGTTACAACAATGAAAAGTCGGATAAGTTACTGGATGAGGCACTTGATGGCAATGTTGTAGGTGATGATAAAGAGAAACGTAAAGAGAAGTACTTAGAATGGCAAAAGATTATGGCAGAAGATGTGCCGGTGATTCCTATCGTTGAAATGACAGACGTTACAGCTGTAAATAAAAAAGTGAAAAACTTTGAAGTGTCATTAAAAGGTACGAACCCAATTTATGAATGGACTGTTGAAGAGTAATATGCATTGTTAAGAAAACATAAAGGATTGGGCAATATATAGCTCAATCCTTTCGTTTTCACCCTTCAAAAAATACATAAATTTAGGGGATAGGGGGATTTGTTATGCAAGATAGAGAATTATTACGCGTCAAAAATTTATGTGCGGGCTTTGAAATAAATGGTCAAAGGTATAATGCCATTTCCAACATCAGTCTCACACTTCAAAAAGGTGAAGTTATGGGCATTGTAGGTGAATCTGGTTCCGGCAAGTCTGTATTAAGTATGTCTATTTTACGACTGTTACCAGATAAAATTGGTGAGATTCATGGAGGCGAAGTTTATTTCAAACAGCAACGTATTGATAATATGTCTACGGCACAATTTAACAAAATACGAGGGAAATCATTAGCGATGATTTTCCAAGAACCGATGACATCATTGAATCCAGTATTTACGATTGGGAATCAGCTGATTGAAATGATGATTACTCATATGAATACTAATAAAAAAGAAGCTAGAAAACATGCAATTTCATTGTTAAAGCAAGTTGGAATACCACGAGCAGATGAAGTGATTGATTCTTATCCTCATCAATTATCGGGTGGCATGCGACAACGGGTGATGATTGCAATGGCGATTTCGTGTTCACCGGAGTTACTCATTGCTGATGAGCCAACAACGGCTCTTGATGTAACAGTCCAAGCACAAATATTGGATTTATTGAAAAGCATTCAGCAAGAAACAGATATGGGCATTATTTTCATTTCACATGACTTGGGTGTTATCTCAGAAGTTTGTGATACAGTCGCTGTAATGTATGCAGGTGAAATTATCGAACGTGCGAGCGTAATAGATATTTTCAATGCGCCAAAACATCCTTACACACGCTTATTAATTAAAGCGATACCGCGATTAGACATTAAGCAAGATAAATTGGAGACAATTGAAGGCACAGTACCAGGACTTGATGAATTACCAAACATAGGTTGTAGATTTGCGAATCGTTGTCCACATGCGATGCCTATTTGTACACAACGCAATCTAAATCCAGTGCATATTAGCGAAACACATCAAGTATCGTGTCATCTGTTTGATGAAAAAGTGATGACTGAAGGGGGCCTGCAACATGTCGAATGATTATATTTTAGAAGTTAAAGATTTAAAACAATATTATCCAATAAAAGGTGGCATTTTTCAGCGCAAGGTTGGAGAAGTAAAAGCTGTTGATGGCATTTCATTTGCTGTTAAAAAAGGACAAACTGTTGGACTTGTGGGCGAATCGGGATGTGGTAAATCTTCAGCAGGTCGCACTATTTTACGACTACAAGATGTCACATCAGGAAAGATTCAATTTTGTGACCAAGATATTACAAACATAAAAGGGAAAGCTTTACGTGAAGCGCGCAAAGGATTCCAAATGGTCTTTCAAGATCCTTATGCATCGCTAAATCCTATGCAAATGATTGGTGATATTGTTGGAGAACCAATTCGTAATTACTATCACAAATCACAAAAGGAGATTGAAGGAGAAGTCAAAGATTTATTAAAACGTGTTGGTCTAAACGAGCAGGCGTATTACAAATATGCGCATGAATTTTCTGGTGGGCAACGTCAGCGTGTTGGCATTGCACGTGCACTTGCTTTAAAACCTAAACTTATTATTGCAGATGAACCTGTCAGTGCATTAGATGTATCTGTTCAATCTCAAGTGCTTAACATTATGGCTGAATTACAAGAAGATTTTGGTTTGAGTTACTTGTTTATCGCACATGACTTGAGTGTCGTTAAGCATGTCAGTGACTATATTTGTGTTATGTATCTAGGTCATATTGTGGAGCAAGGACCAGCCGAAGCGATCTATAGTCGTCCTCAACATCCGTACACACAGTCCTTGATTTCAGCAATTCCTGAGATACGTCCAGGTCAAAAAAAAGAACGTATTTTATTACAAGGAGACCTTCCTTCGCCGAGTGATCCACCGCATGGTTGTCCGTTTCATACGAGATGCCCAATAGCTCAAGATGAATGTCGTCTGGAAAAACCAGCATATCGTCAAGTTGAACCAGATCACTTTGCAGCTTGTATTCTATTAGAAGAAGAGGTGTTTCCACAATGACAACCTTAATTATTCGACGTTTTTTACTTATGATTCCTTTATTATTCGCTATGTCAATCGTTATTTTTTTATTGGCTAAATTACAGCCGGGGGATGCATTTACAGGTGAAATGGATCCTAGTGTTGATGCCAGTTACTATGAAGAACAGCGTGAAAAGTTAGGGTTTAACGACTCTATACCCGTACAGTATATGAAATGGGGGAACAATGTGATTCATGGTGAATTAGGGGATTCAATTCGATATAAAAGACCAGTGATTGATTTAATAAAAGAACGCATGCCCAATACCATCTTACTTGGTGTTGTAAGCTTAATTATTACTTACATCATTGCCTTTCCATTAGGAGTGCTGTCAGGGAGAAAACCCTACAGTACCATTGATTACAGTGTTCAGTTTGTTAATTATTTAATGCTTGCGATTCCATCATTTGTTGCAGGTGTTTTTGCAATATATATTTTTGCATTCCAATTAGGCTTGTTTCCATTCTCAGGTTCAGTTGCAATTGGTTTGGAAAGTGGCACTTTTGAATATTATGTCAGCAAGCTGTATCATACGATTTTGCCTGGTACGGTATTAGGGCTATTATCAACCGCAAGTTATGTTCAGTTTTTACGCAATGATATTATCGAAAACTCACGGAAAGATTATGTGAGAACCGCCCGTTCAAAAGGATTATCAGAATCAAAAATTTATAATAAACATATTTTGCGTAATTCTGTCATTCCAATTGTAACCTTTTTTGGTGCCGATGTCTTATCTGTATTTGGTGGTGCAGTTATTACTGAAACAATCTTTTCATATCCAGGTATTGGTAAGTTATTGATAGATGCAATCAGTGGAAAAGACTATCCATTAATGATGGCTTTACTCCTCTTTTTCTCATTTTTAGGTTTATTAGCAAATCTGATTTCGGATATCACATACAGTATTGTGGATCCACGAATTAAGAGTAATTAGGGGGGATAGACATGTCAAAACAAGGTAGAAAAACAAATCGCTCACCACTTGAAATTGCGAAACATAAATTTTTAAAAAATAAACCAGCAATGGCAGCAAGTATTATTTTAGGCTTAATATTTATAATTTCCTTATTGGCACCATTTCTTGCGCCACATGATCCGAATGTCCAAAATTTAGTTCTAATTAAAGGACAAATGTCATCAGAGCACTGGTTAGGCACAGATTCTGGTGGTCGTGATGTATTTAGCCGTTTACTGTATTCGGGTCGTGTATCATTGCTATTTGGCTTAACCACAACGATTGGGCTGATGATTATCGGTATTTTTATCGGCATGATTTCCGGTTACTATGGTGGCTGGGTTGACACATTGCTCATGCGTTTCACTGAATTTGTAATGCTATTCCCATTTATTCCTTTTGCAGTCGTTTTAAACGCAACATTTAGCGGCAAAATTGAAAATCAATACGGATCGGCCATCGTCTTGGCTTTAGTCTTAATTGTATTGTCATGGGTCGGCGTTGCGCGAGTAGTTCGTGGTAAAGTAATGCAAGAGAAAGAGAATGAATATTTTTTAGCAGCACAGTCAATCGGTACACCTGTTTATAAAATTTTATTCAAGCATTTATTACCGAATATATTAAGTGTTGTCATTGTACAAGGGACATTAATTTTTGCTGTTCAAATCGTTGCTGAAGCAGGATTAAGTTTTTTAGGCTTTGGTATTGATAAATCGGTTCCTACATGGGGGAATATGTTAAGTGATGCACAGGAAGGAGATATTTTGCGTGGAAAACCTTGGATTTGGATGCCACCTGCTATCGCAATTACGATTACCATCTTATGTATTAACTTTATTGGTGAGGGGTTAAAAGATGCATTGAATCCAAAATCACGACACTAATGTGTGTTTCAAATTCGTTTTCATATGTGGTATCATTTTACTGTGATAAGCATATAGATAAATGATGTCATACCTTGTCAGTCATACATGAAAACTGATAGGTATACTGAAAAGGGAGATTAGAATGAAACACCAATTTTCAAGAAATGAACTTGCAATCGGTAAAGAAGGTCTTGATCGTCTTAAAAATACAACAGTAGCTGTGCTAGGTGTCGGTGGTGTAGGGTCTTTTGCTGCTGAAGCATTAGCGCGTACAAATATTGGGCACATTATTTTGATTGATAAAGACGACGTGGATATTACAAATGTCAATCGTCAAATTCATGCCTTAACAACCACAATTGGGCAAAGTAAAGTGACGTTGATGGAAGAACGTATTAAATTGATTAACCCAGATTGTAAAGTCACACCTCTACATATGTTCTACACAGAAGAAACATATGAGCAACTATTCAGCGATTACGATATTGATTATGTGATTGATGCAAGTGATACCATTATTTATAAAGTGCATTTGATGGTGCAATGTTTGCAACGTGGTATACAAGTGATTTCAAGCATGGGTGCTGCTAATAAAATTGATCCGACACGCTTTCAAATAGCTGATATTTCAAAAACACATACGGATCCAATTGCACGCATTATTCGTCAAAAGTTAAAGCAAAAGAAAATCTATCGTGGCATACCAGTTGTTTTTTCTGATGAGAGTCCAATTGTCATTCGTGAAGATGTCAAAGCAGTTGTAGGCGATGCACAAGGTAAAAACCGTAAAGCGCAAATGCCACCTTCTTCTAATGCTTTTGTACCTAGTGTCGTTGGATTAATACTAGCAAGTTATGTATGTAATAAAATCGTGGAAGACATTCCAGTCACACGTATTAAAGATAAGCAATAAACAAAAAGCATGAGGTCCCGTAGAATTGGGCTTCATGCTTTTGTTATTCGACGTTCAATACGAAGTTTCTAGGCTGTTCAGCTTTTGTAAAAGGCAGTATTCCACTTACACTCCTATGTGCTTAAAATTATCGCTGTTGTTTTGTGATGTTATCATAAATTTGTTTGAATTGCTGTTCCGTTTTGGATGTTTCTTTTGGTTGATAGTATTGCTTGTTTTTAAGTTTATTTGGTAAATACTGTTGTGCGACAAAACCGGAATCATAGTTGTGTGGATATTTGTAGCCCATTGCACGCCCCAACTCTTTTGCACCGCTGTAATGCCCATCTTTCAAGTGATCAGGAATTTGACCGATATGCCCTTGACGTATATCGGATAGGGCACCATCGATGGAAGTAATGGCTGAATTGGATTTGGGTGATAGGCAAAGCTCAATCACTGCTTGACTTAGTGGGATACGTGCTTCTGGAAAACCTAATCTTTCAGCCGCTTCAATAGCTGCAAGTGTCCGTTGTCCTGCGCTAGGTGACGCCAAACCAATATCTTCATAGCTAATCACTAGTAAGCGGCGTGCAATGGTGGGCAGATCACCTGCTTGAATTAGACGTGCAAGGTAATGTAATGCAGCATCTACATCACTGCCACGAATAGATTTTTGGAATGCACTCATCACATCGTAATGCATGTCTCCATCTTTATCGCTCAGAAATGCACCACGTTGAAGACAATCTTCTGCATCTTGTAATGTGATATGCACAGGTTTGGAATTTGCACTTAACACTGCAAGTTCCATTGCATTGAGTGCACTTCTGACATCACCTTGACTTTGCGTGGCGAAATACTCAAATGCATCATCATCTAGAGTGACATCATATTGTTTTAATCCTCTCTCTTCGTCATCTAGCGCGTTTTGTAGTGCTTGTTTAATATCTTGTGCTTCGAGTGGATACAATTCAAATATTTGCGCACGTGAACGAATAGCGGGATTAATCGCATGGTAAGGATTAGAGGTGGTTGCTCCGATAAGAACAATTTTGCCATTTTCCAGATGTGGCAATAAGAAATCTTGCTTTGCCTTATCTAAACGATGGATTTCATCTAACAACAATATCACTTGACCTGACATTTTAGCTTCTTCCACAATCAATTGCATATCCTTTTTGGTATTAGTAACAGCATTGAGCTGGCGAAATTTATAAGCTGTACTACCAGCAATCGCTTGGGCAATACTTGTTTTACCTATACCTGGTGGCCCATAAAAAATCATGGATGATAAGCGTTGTGCTTGTACCATCCGACGAATAATACCTGTCTCACCAACTAGATGTTGTTGTGCAATCACTTCATCAATTGTACGTGGACGCATGCGAGAAGCGAGTGGCTCAGTTGTCATGAAATAACCTCCTAACAGTAGTTTTGAGTGTTTTAGTCGAGTATTATTTGTACTCTTTTCGCAATGGTATTATAATAATATAAATAGTGAAAAATTGTAAGCAAATAGGATGGATAGGTGAGATGATTTAATGAAAATATCGACTAAAGGCCGATATGGCTTAACATTGATGATTGCTTTGGCAAAGAGGGAAGGTACAGGTTGTGTCTCATTAAAAACAATTGCTGAAGAGAATGGGCTCAGTGACTTATATCTTGAACAACTCGTTGGCCCATTGCGTAATTCAGGGCTTATTCGAAGCGTTCGTGGTGCAAAAGGTGGCTATGAATTGAACATGCCATCAGAAGAAATAACTGCTGGTGATATTATTCGCTTACTTGAGGGCCCTTTAACAATTGTAGAGCGTCTTGAGTCTGAACCACCTGCGCAACAACAGCTGTGGTTACGCATGCGTGATGCTGTCAAAGATGTATTAGACCATACCACTTTACATTCATTAGCAGCATACAATGATTCTGCAAATTTAGAAGGCTATATGTTCTATATTTAACTTAATTGAGGCAAAAAATTTGAGCATATATGTTTATAAATGATTGTATATGGGTATAATTAATTTGTAAGTACATTTAGGAGGTAATGAATATGTCAAACGCAGAAAGCAAATTCGATCAAGTAAAAGGTAATGTAAAAGAAACAGTTGGTAACGTAACTGACGACAAACAATTAGAAGCTGAAGGTAAACAAGATAAAGCAGCTGGTAAAGTAAAAGAAGTTGTTGAAAACGTTAAAGATAAAGCAACTGAAGCAATTGACAAATTAAAAGGCAACAAATAATTTTCGCTATATTAATGTGGACGGTGGGTACTCTATTTGAGTGTCTGCTGTTTTTTTGTGTAAAAAGCTTCCTGCTGATATTGTAATCAGTCAAGGAAGCTTTTTACAATTATGCGTGATTCCATTCATCAATGACTTCTTTAAAATATTGATACGACTGCGCTTGTTTGTCAGTGTCATAGATATAGCTCACATTCATTATTTCATCTATTTCACCATAATAGCGAATGAAGTCACGAATTTGTTGCTTAACGGTTGTTTTATCACCGACTAATGACTGCTGAATACGTGCGTCGGTCATAGCCACTTCTTGAGGTGATAGAACGCTATGAATATCGTGCACAGGCGGTTGCATTTTTTGCATGCGTCCTTTCATAATGCTTGTAAACATCTGTGACTGCGTTGTGACTAAATGCATTGCTTCATCATTTGTATCAGCCATGACAACGTTTAAACAAACCATGATGTATGGCTCAGAAAGAAATTCTGATGGCTCAAATAACTCACGATAGATTTGCAAGGCGTCCTTCATTTGTTGTGGCGCAAAGTGGCCTGCAAATACATAAGGCAATCCTTTGCGTGCAGCAAGATGTGCTGAGTCTGTGGAAGAGCCTAGTATATATAATGGCACTTCTGTACCGACAGCAGGAATTGCTTTAACGTATCCTTGCTTGGTATCGGAACCAAAGTATTGAATCAGTTGTGATACTTCATCTGAGAATTGATAGACACCGTCATGCTGATTTCTGCGTAATGCGTTGGCTGTTGCCATGTCTGTGCCAGGTGCGCGCCCCAGACCTAAATCTAGTCTATCTCCGTAAATCGTTTGAAGTGTACCGAACTGTTCGGCAACGACTAGTGGGGCATGGTTGGGTAACATAATACCACCTGAGCCAATGCGCAGATTTTTCGTGTGTGATAACGCATGTTGAATCAGTATGACTGTTGCAGAACTAACGAGATTAGGTGCATTGTGGTGTTCTGCAATCCAATATCTTTCATATGATAACTTTTCTAAAGTTTGTGCCAATGTGACCATTTCATCAATGGCACCACGCTCGTTGGAACCTTCTCTAATGGGAACGAGGTTCAATGCAGAATAACGAATTTGTTTCATGATGTACCTACACTCCTTTTCTGACGTTAGTATAGCACTTGTTGAATTGATAGGCGCTCAAGTTGCTTACGTAGGTTTCATTGCAGTTAAATGTTATTCGTCATACAATAGAATTATTAATTAGCGATGTACGGTAAACAGACTACTAGTAAAATAAAAAAGGCAATGCTAAAATAGGAGCATTGATTAGAGGAAAGGACTGTCGTAGAATGGGTATTTATGCAGATTATGCTGCAACAACACCGGTTAAGCCACAAGTGATTGACGCGATGATGTCAATCTATCAACATCATTATGGAAATCCATCTTCCATACATACACAAGGGCGAGATGCACGTCATTTTTTAGATGAGTCACGACGAAAGGTTGCACAAGTATTAAATGCCGAAACGCACGAGATACTATTCACGAGTGGTGCGACAGAATCAAATAATACAGTTATCAAAGGAATTGCTCAAGCGCGACGCAACAAGGGAATGCACCTAATCACCTCAAAAATTGAGCATCATTCCGTGCTACATGTCTTTGAGTGGCTGGAGAAACAAGGTTTTGAAGTCACATATATAGATGTAGATGAGACAGGACGTATTAATTTAAATCAATTGAAACAAGCTTTGCGTGAAGATACAACACTTGTTTCCATCATGTTTGTTAACAATGAAGTAGGGACGATGCAACCGATTGATGAGATTCAAGAGATGGTTGCACAGTCACAAGCTTACTTCCATACTGATGCCGTACAAGCGGTTGGACACTTGCCAATCGATGTGAAGGAGCTAGGTGTAGACGCACTCAGCCTTACTGCGCATAAGTTTGGAGGCCCTAAAGGTGTAGGGATTCTCTATGTTAAGAAGGGGACAGAGCTTCAATATCAACAGCAAGGTGGAGAACAAGAGACAAAACGCCGAGCAGGTACTGAGAATGTGCCACAGATTGTCGGTTTGACAGAAGCGCTCACACTTGCTGATGCAAACCGAGATGCATATAATATTCACAATACACAATTAAAAGAACAATTATTAGTGGGGCTACAAGATAGAGCAATCCCATTTGAATTGAACGGTTCAATGATTGAAACAACCAATCATATTGTCAACTTATATTTCCCGTTTATAGATGTTGAAACGCTATTAACACTTCTTGATTTAGCGGGTATTTTTGTCTCGTCTGGTTCAGCTTGTACGGCTGGTTCTACCATTCCATCACATGTTCTATCAGCAATGTATGGCGACTATCCACGTGTGACACGTTCAGTACGTATTAGCTTAAATGAATTAATGACGACAGAAGAAATGAATCGAATCATTGTCGAAATACAAAAAATCTATTTGAAATTTAAAGAGGAGGAACATGTGTGACAAATCAAAATACACGTGTTGTAGTCGGAATGTCAGGCGGTGTTGATAGTTCTGTTACAGCATATTTATTAAAACAACAAGGCTATGATGTCATCGGTATTTTTATGAAAAACTGGGATGATACAGATGAGAATGGCGTGTGTACAGCAACAGAAGATTATAATGATGTCATTGCTGTATGTAACCAAATCGGCATCCCATATTATGCGGTTAACTTTGAACAAGCATATTGGGATAAGGTATTCACATACTTTTTAGATGAATATAAAAAAGGACGCACACCGAATCCAGATGTGATGTGTAATAAAGAGATTAAATTCAAAGCATTTTTGGAACACGCGCTTAAATTAGGTGCAGACTATGTCGCAACAGGTCATTATGCACGTGTACGTCACAATGAAGATGGGCGTGTGGAGATGCTGCGTGGTGTCGATCAAAATAAAGATCAAACGTATTTCTTAAATCAGTTAACAAATGAACAACTACAAAAAGTGATGTTCCCAATTGGCGATATTGATAAAAAAGAAGTGCGTGCCATTGCGCTTGAACAAGGCTTAGCAACGGCGAAGAAAAAAGATTCAACAGGTATTTGCTTTATTGGTGAACGGAACTTTAAAACATTTTTATCACAATATCTACCAGCACAATCAGGCGAAATGCGTACGTTGGATGGCGAATTAAAAGGACAACACAGTGGATTAATGTACTACACGATTGGACAACGTCATGGTCTTGGTATCGGTGGCGATGGAGACCCGTGGTTTGTCGTTGGTAAAAACTTAAAAGATAATGTGCTTTATGTTGAACAAGGCTTCCATCATGATGCGCTTTATAGTGATTACTTAGTAGCATCTGATGTGTCATTCGTAAATGCAATCGACTTAACAAAACCATTGAAGTGTACAGCGAAGTTTAGATATCGTCAACAAGATATAGGTGTTACTGTGACTAAAGAAAGTGATGACGCAATTCGTGTGACATTTGATGAACCGGTACGAGCTATTACACCAGGTCAAGCAGTTGTTTTTTATGATGGTGATGTGTGCTTAGGCGGTGCAACGATTGATGATGTGTATAAAAACAGCGGGCAATTGAGCTATGTTGTTTAAAAGCAAATTGTAATGTATAGGGGTGGTATGAACTTTCTTGATTACTTAAAGAAATTTCTACTGACCCCTATTTTAGTTATGATCGTTTTTGATGTACAATGAACACTAAGCAGATTAATAACAATAGTAACTTAAAGGTGAGACAATAATGGAACAAGAACAAATACATAGATTGATTAAGCAAGGACAGTTTGAAAAAGCATTACAAGCTTGTTTTGACAATATTGAAGCAGCGCCTGAAGAAGTAGAAAACTATATCAATTCAGGCATTTTGTTGGCAGAAGCGGGCGAGATTGAAAAGGCAGAACGTTTTTTTCAACGTGCTATTGCGATACAACCAGATAATGGTGTCGTTTTCTATAATTTAGCAAATGTTTATTTTAATGAAGGACGTTTTCAAGAAGCGATTAAATTATATCAAACGGCAATAAAAAAACAGTTAGAAACAAAAGATGTTTATTTTATGCTAGGGATGTCGTTTGTACAATTAGATGCAAAAGATAAAGCATTACCGTTTCTCATGCGTGCATCAGAAATGGATACAGCATTTGAAGACCTAGAAGCACAATTTCAATATGCATTATTATTGTGTGAACATGAGATGTTTGATCAAGCGATACCTTTACTGCAACGCATTCTTACAAAAGATTCAAAGCATGCTGATGCACAATATAATTTAACCCTTGCGCAATACATGCTGAATGAAGATATCAATGCAGCGATTCAAGGCTTTGAATGTGCCATTGACATGGATGATTCACATATGTTGAGCCATCATGCCATTAAAACATTTACGATGATTCAACGAGAAGAGGAGGGATAACTATGGAAAACCCAACGCTATTAGATAGCACCTATATTAAAGGTGACGTTGCACGTATCCTTTTCCAAAATGACGATAACTTCTATACCGTATTAAAAGTAGACGTAAATGATACGAATGGAGATTTTGAAGATGAGGCAACAATCGTTGGGTATTTTCCAGATATTGTTGAAGATGAAACGTACACATTTAAGGGCTATGTTGTTGAACACGCACGTTATGGCAAACAATTGAAGGCTGAGACATTTCAAAAAGAGATTCCTCAAACAAAAGATGCCGTGATAGCATATTTGTCTAGTGACCTATTTAAAGGGGTAGGCATCAAAACGGCTGAGGCAATTGTAAATACCTTGGGGGAAGATGCAATACATCAAATCTTAAATGATGAAACGTGTCTGTCTCAAGTGCCTAAGCTGTCAAAAGACAAACAAGAACAAATTGCACAGCAGGTCTATCAGAATCAAGAGAGTGAACAAATTATGATTCGCTTGAACGAGCTGGGATTTGGTTCAAAACTTGCCATGGATATTTATAAGTTTTATCAATCAGACACCTTGAACGTGTTGGACAACAATCCTTACCAGCTGGTGCATGATATCAAAGGTGTAGGTTTTCAAAAAGCGGATCAGTTAGCCCAACAACTTGGTATTCACCCACTGCATCAAGATCGCTTAAAAGCGGGAATTCTTTATGTAGTAGAAGAAACATGTATCAAAAATGGTCATACTTATTTACCGGTAGAAGCGTTAATCAATGCCGCGATTGACTTGTTGTCTAAAAATATGACTGAAACTATCGATGAAGCAGCAATGCAAGCGTGTATTATGCAATTGGTAGAAGAACAAAAACTCATTGTAATGGACGATATTGTTGCACTTCCAAGCTTGTATTATTCTGAATTAAAAAGTACACAGAATCTTTTTAAAGTCTCAAGCGATAAAAAGTCGTTAACTAAATTTGACTTATCGGACATCCAACTGCATATTGGTGAAATTGAAGAAATGAATGATGTGAGCTATGCAACTTCACAAAAAGAAGCATTAGAGTGTGCATTGCAAAATAAAGTTATGCTATTGACAGGAGGACCAGGCACTGGTAAAACGACTGTTATCAAAGGGATTGTCCAACTGTATGCCGAAATGCATGGCTTGTCATTGGATTATGATGATTATGGCGAAGATGATGCGTTTCCGGTGGCACTGGCTGCTCCGACAGGTCGTGCGTCTAAGCGGCTGAGTGAGTCGACAGGATTAGAAGCCTTGACCGTTCATCGACTAATTGGGTGGAACCAAGAAACGAAACCCGATCAACTGTTGGAACATGAGATAGAAGCACGCTTAATTATCGTGGATGAAATGTCAATGGTTGATACATGGCTGTTTCATCAATTTATGAACGCCGTGCCTGTTGATGCACAAGTAGTGCTTGTGGGTGATGAAGATCAGTTGCCATCTGTTGGGCCTGGTCAAGTATTTAAAGATTTGATTGATGCAGATGTGTTGCCACGTGTTAATCTAACAGAAGTGTATCGTCAACAAGATGGTTCAAGTATTATTGATTTAGCACATCGTATGAAATTAGGAGAAGAAGTAGATATTACGAAGCGTTATCATGACCGATCATTCATTCCATGCCAAACACATCAAATTCCCGAAATTGTCGATAAAGTTGTAACAAATGCCGTTCAAAAAGGATATACGATGGCAGACATTCAAGTATTGGCACCGATGTATCGCGGGAGTGCAGGGATACAAAAGCTTAATCAAGTGCTACAAGGGATATTGAATCCTAAAGAAGATGATGATCACCGAGAAATGCTCTTTGGAGATGTCATTTTTAGAAACGGTGATAAAGTCTTGCAATTGGTGAACAGACCGGATGATAACGTCTTTAATGGAGATATTGGCGAGATTGTGGGAATCTTTTGGGCGAAAGAGAACGCTTTAAATAAAGATATCGTGATTGTGGACTTTGAAGGCAATGAGATAACTTATATGCGTTCAGATTTGATGGAGCTGACTCATGCTTACTGCACGTCCATTCACAAATCACAAGGTTCAGAATTTCCAATAGTCATCATGCCAATAGTGAAACAATATTATCGTATGTTACAAAAACCTATATTATATACGGGGCTTACACGTGCCAAACAATCCTTAGTCTTTTTAGGCGACGCAGAAGCGTTTAATATAGGCTTACATACACTTGGACAAACACGCTTGACCCAGTTGCTAACTTTTTTGATAACTTACTTCAAGGGAATCGATCCAACAGACCACTCTGACATAACAGTTGATAATAATTTTGTGTTAACAGAAGCAACGATGTACCAAGTTAACCCGATGATTAATATGGGTGAAACAACGCCGTATGACTTTCTAGAAATTGACAAAAGCTAAGTTCTTTTTATATAATCACATTGTTAAAGAAAAGCGGATAACCGAGTAAATGATTGATGGCTTTTACAGAGACGTATCGGTGCTGAGAGATACGAGTCATCGCATTGAATGCTACTATGCGCATAGTTGAATAGTAAAGATAGAGTGATAGTCAAGATGGCTATAACTAGGGTGGTACCGCGAGACATTCGTCCCTTTGATGAGACGAGTGTCTTTTTGTTTGACGAAGATAATAAGGGAGTTGACATAATGAAAAATTTGAAAGCTAGTGAAATACGACAAATGTATTTGGATTATTTTGTTGAAAAAGGACATATGGTCGAACCTTCTGCACCGTTAGTCCCGATTGACGACGATACATTACTATGGATTAACTCAGGTGTCGCAACACTCAAAAAATATTTTGATGGGCGTGAAATTCCGAAAAAACCACGTATTGTCAATGCACAAAAATCAATTCGTACAAATGACATTGAGAATGTAGGTTTTACAGCGCGTCACCATACGTTTTTTGAAATGCTTGGGAACTTCTCAATTGGTGATTACTTCAAACGTGAAGCGATTGAGTTTGCATGGGAATTTTTGACGAGTGATAAATGGATGGCTATGGAACCTGAAAAACTCTATGTGACAATTCATCCAGAAGATATGGAAGCATACGATTTCTGGCATGATCATATCGGATTATCTGAAGATCGCATTATTCGTATTGAAGGTAACTTCTGGGATATTGGTGAAGGACCATCTGGACCCAATACTGAGATTTTTTACGATCGTGGTGAGGCATATGGCGTGGATGATCCAGCTGAAGAAATGTATCCAGGTGGCGAAAATGAACGCTACCTTGAAGTGTGGAACTTAGTATTTAGTGAATTTAATCATAACAAAGATCACAGCTATACACCGCTACCAAGTAAAAATATTGATACCGGCATGGGGCTGGAGCGTATGGCCTCAATTTCACAAAACGTACGCACGAACTATGAAACGGATTTATTTATGCCAATTATGCATGAAATCGAAAAAATTTCAGGCAAAACATATTTAAAAAATGCGCAAGATGATGTCGCATTTAAAGTGATTGCAGACCATATCCGTACAATAGCTTTTGCGATTTCAGATGGAGCTTTACCAGCCAATGAAGGTCGCGGTTATGTATTGCGTCGTTTGTTACGTCGTGCGGTACGTTTTAGCCAAACGTTGAATATTAACGAACCGTTTATGTATCGTTTAGTGGAAATTGTTGCGGATATTATGGAACCATATTATCCAAATGTAAAAGAAAATCAAGACTTTATTGCGCGTGTGATTAAATCAGAAGAAGCACGTTTCCATGAGACATTAGAAGAAGGCTTGACGATTCTAAATGACTTAATTGAACGTTCAAAAGGACAAGATGGCATAATTGCAGGTGAAGATGCATTCAAACTGTATGATACGTATGGTTTTCCTATTGAATTAACGCAAGAAATTACCGAAAATGAAGGACTTTCGATTGACATGGCTGGCTTTGAAGCCCATATGGAAGCTCAGCGTAAGCGCGCACGTGAAGCACGTCAAAATAATCAGTCTATGCAAGTACAAAGTGAAGTATTGAAACAAATTGACACCCAAAGTGAATTTGTCGGTTATGAACAGTTTGAAACAGAAGCAAGAATTACAGACATTATCTTTGAAGGCAAACGTGTTACAAACGCCGATGCAGATCAAACGATCCATTTTATTTTAGACAAGACACCATTTTATGCCGTAAGTGGTGGGCAAGTTGCGGATAGAGGCATTGTAGCAAGCGATAACTTTGAAATTGAAGTGCGTGAGGTCATTAAAGCACCTAATGGTCAAAACTTGCATACAGGCTATGTGAAGTTTGGCACAGTGTCAGAAGGTGCACAAGTCACTGCATCAGTGGATAGTAAGTCACGTAAAGCAATTATGAAAAATCATAGCGCGACACACTTGTTGCATGCAGCGCTGAAAGAAGTGTTAGGTAGTCATGTTAACCAAGCTGGTTCATTAGTGGATAGTGAACGTTTGCGTTTTGACTTCTCACATATTGCAGCAATGACGCAAGAAGAGTTGCAAGTAGTTGAGCAACTTGTAAATGAAAAAATATGGGAAAGTATCAATGTATCGATTAATGAAATGCCAATCGATGAAGCAAAAGCACAAGGCGCAATGGCATTATTTGGTGAAAAATATGGTGATGTTGTACGCGTCGTGGATATGCAACCATTTTCAATAGAGCTATGTGGTGGAACACATGTCAACAACACATCTGAAATTGGTTTGTTTAAGATTACAAGTGAATCGGGGACAGGTGCAGGTGTGCGTCGTATTGAAGCGGTCACTGGACAAGCAGCATTTGTATATTTAGAACGTTATTTAGAGCGTTTTAACGCCATTAAAACACAGGTAAAAGCCAAAGCGGATGACCAAGTCCTTGAAAAAGTTAAAAATATACAAGCACAAGAAAAAGAATTACAGCAAACAATTGAAGTGAAAAATAAAGAAATTAATGCACTGAAAATGGGTAATATTGAAGATAAAGTTACACGCATTAATGATTTACCAGTATTAATCACTGAAGTTGAAGTAGATAATGCTAAAGCAATGCGTACGACAATGGATGATTTCAAATCTAAGTTGCAAGATACTATTATTGTTTTAGCAAGTGACGTTGGTGGGAAAGTATCACTTGTTGCAGCTGTGCCGAAACAATACAATGAACGTGTTAAAGCTGGGGATATTATTAAAGAGATGGCGCCAATTGTAGGTGGTAAAGGGGGCGGTCGTCCTGACATGGCACAGGGTGGTGGAACAGACCCAAGCCAGATAACAGCAGCATTACAATTTGTTGAAGGTTACATTAAATCATTATAAAAATAGATGCTTTTCATGTAAAATAGAAGAAGTAATCAATTTATGGTTTAAGGAGTGTTATGACAATGGCAAATTTTGATAAAACAATGAAATTTAACTATGACGAAATCCCTAAAGCAAATGTTGAAACAGTTCTTAATAATGTCTACCATACTTTGGAAGAGAGGGGTTACAATGCGGTTAATCAAATCGTAGGATATCTTCTATCTGGTGACCCAGCGTATATTCCGCGTCACAATGAAGCAAGAAACCAAATCAGACACATTGATCGTGACGATATTATGGAAGAGCTCGTGTCATTTTATTTAAAACACAACGACGATACAGAACACAATGCTTAAACATAAAATTATTGGTTTAGATGTCGGAAGTAGGACTGTTGGTGTTGCGATTAGTGACATGATGGGTTGGACAGCACAAGGGTTAGACACACTCCATATCAATGAACAACAAAATGAGCTCGGCTTAGACACCTTAATTGACATTATTAATAGAGAACGCGTAGGTACCGTCGTTATCGGATTGCCGAAAAATATGAACAATTCGATAGGCTTTCGTGGCGAAGCATCACTACATTATAAAGAAGCGCTTGCTGAACGCATGCCACAATTAGAGATTGTTATGTGGGATGAACGTCTAAGTACAATGGCAGCAGAACGCTCGTTACTTGAAGCAGATGTTTCAAGATCCAAACGAAAGAAAGTTATAGACAAAATGGCTGCAGTATTTATTTTACAAGGCTATTTGGATTCACTAAATTAAGGAGAGAGCAAATATGACAAATGAAAACCATAAAATTAACGAATTAGAAATTAACAGTGATGAGGCATTATTAACACTTTATGATGAAGAAGGTAACGAAGTATTATACCGTAAAATGTTAGAATTCTATCATCCAGGTTTTGACAAGGAGTATGTGATTCTTGCTGAAGAAGGTGCACAAGCGGACGAAGATGATTTGATTGAGTTGGTACCAATGATTAATCAACCAGACGAATCAGGTGATGGTGGTCGCTTCGTGGCAATTGAAACAGAAGAAGAATGGGATATGATTGAAGAAGTAGTCAATACTAACTTCAATGAAACAGAAGAATAATCATAAAGATTAACTGGTGAGATAATGGTGTCTCACCAGTTTTTTAGGCAGTTCAACTTTTGTGGTGGAAAGTACTTCTGGCATATAGTCCATTGTGATTGTGCGCTTTTGCAGTGCGGTATGGGTAATCATTTGGTGATGAAAGTAACTTATGTGTCTCAGCTCAAAATCTAACCGTTTTTCATCATTACATCTTAGCCTTGCAAGCTGACACAACAGAATTTTTTAAAAAAGTTAATGCTATCTCATGCTTAATTGCAGCCCCCTAAGTAGTAAAAAATATATGTGTAATAGTAACGTTTAGACAATGACTGTAATTATTTTTAGTTTTTTATATAAACGTTTAATCCATTTTGAATATTTTAATGGAAATGTTATAGAATTATCGTTTTTTGATTCTTTTCATGGTGTCTTTTGTAAAATGGACGATTCTATTGATAAAAATAGTATACATTTTGTTGCGTATATACGTTTCAATAGTAATTGTATACTATTATTTGAAAAGGAAGTGCTAAGAAATGAATCTTAAAAGTTTTAATGGAAAGTTAGGCGCAGCATTATTTAGCATAGGTTTAACTATCGCTTCATCAGCATTGCTTTTTGGTGCTGCACATAATGCGCATGCAGCCGAATACTCATATCTTCATCCAAGTATTCCATCGAATGCTGTAGCTGTTGCAGATGAACCAGGAGTAGTGAAGGTTATAGAAGGAAATGTCACAACATATTATGATGCAAAAACGGGTGAAGTAGTTGCTCAGTTTTCTTCTAAGCCAAGAGGATAACTTGAAAATTCGGTCAAAAGTATAGTCGAAGTCTGAAAAACGACCACAACATTCATAGTACAATAGCTATGAAATGTTTGTGGTCGTTCATTTATTATGTAGAAAATTCGAGGGATAATTTCTTTTTCATAGAATTATCGTCTATTTAAGTGGCAAGTTATTATTAGGATAAAACAGTCAGTTAATATACGCATTGCGCAATTAATTTTTCAAATGGATTAAAGCAAATAAATGTGTTGTAAAATAAGACATTTTAATAGCATTAACTTATCTTTGGAAGAAATTTATGATAGAATAATGTGAAGCTATTTTGTAGTCATGACGTGTTAAAATGTGAAATTTTGAGAACATGGGACAATGTAATCTTTAAGTTAAGATTTCTGTCCCACTCTTTATTTTCGATGGTTTTTAGTGAATTTTGATTAAAGGAAGTTTGAGTGATGGAAAATTTAAATCAATCTTATTTTTTAAGTTTGCAATCATATGATAGTGAATTAGACCGACTGCGTGTTTTTGCAGAGAAGAATGAGGTGCCTATTGTTGATCAGCTGTCGTTGGATTTAATCAAGCAAATCATTCGTATTCATCAGCCAACAGAAATTTTAGAAC
This sequence comes from Staphylococcus americanisciuri, assembly GCF_024814435.1. Classification (GTDB taxonomy): domain Bacteria; phylum Bacillota; class Bacilli; order Staphylococcales; family Staphylococcaceae; genus Staphylococcus; species Staphylococcus americanisciuri. The sequence goes on along the minus strand of NZ_JANUXY010000001.1, from coordinate 347,574 downwards.
TGGGTACAGCTATTGGCTACAGCAGTATGCAATTTGCTTCGGTCTCTTCAGACATCAATGTTACGACAATTGAGCGTAACCACGATATGATTGCACATGCCAAGCAGCATTTCAAACAGTTTGGTTATAACACGCAGATTAGATTGATTGAAGAGGATGCCGCACAAGCATTTTCAAAGGTAAATGATCGCACATATGATATGATTTTTATCGATGCAGCGAAAGCACAATCACGTAAGTTTTTTGAACTTTATAGCCCGCTATTGCGAGAGGGCGGCGTGATTATTACGGATAATGTCCTCTACCATGGTTTTGTTGCGAACATTGATATTGTGCGCAGTCGAAATGTAAAACAAATGGTAAAAAAAGTGCAGAAATTTAATCAATGGCTAAGTGAACAATCTGAATATAAAACAAATTTTATAAATATGGATGATGGTTTAGCTATTTCGATAAAGGAGTACAAACATGACTGAATTATTAGTGACACCAAAGTCGCTCAGCCATATTGAAGCTTTGATAGAAAAAGGCGCAGATGCCTTTGTTATTGGAGAAGAAAAGTTTGGCCTACGACTCGCGGGTGAGTTTAATAGAGAACAGATGAAGCAAGCAGTTGAGATGATACATGCTGCAGGAAAAAAAGCATATGCAGCAGTAAACGGTATCTTTCATAATTATCATATTCCAGCAGTTGAAGATTATATTAATTTTCTACATGAAATTGATGTAGATCGTATTATTTTTGGTGATCCAGCAGTTGTAATGCTTGTAAAACAACAAGAAAACCCAATTCCACTTCATTGGAATGCTGAGACGCTTGTGACGAACTATTTCCAATGTAACTATTGGGGGCAACGTGGTGCCAATCGAGCGGTACTCGCGCGTGAGTTGAGTTTAGATGAAATTATAAATATTAAAGCACATGCAGATGTAGAGATTGAAGTACAAGTACATGGTATGACATGTATGTTTCAATCAAAACGTATGTTGTTAGGCAATTACTATACATTCCAAGAACGTCAAATGAAGATTCAACGCCAGAATATAGATGATTCAACGCAACTGTTATTATATGACGAAGAACGTGAAAACAAATATCCTGTATTTGAAGACTACAATGGTACACACATTATGTCGCCAAACGATATTTGTTTAATTGAGGAATTAGCGCCATTATTTGAAGCAGGTATTGATAGTTTTAAGATTGATGGCTTATTGCATACTGAAGAATATATAAATACAGTTACTGAACAATATCGTGAAGCGATTGATTTGTATCATGAAGATCCCGAAATCTACGAAGATGAAAAGTTTATGTTAGTAGACCCAATTGAAGCGATTCAACCTGAACATCGCCCATTTGATGAAGGATTTTACTACAAACAAACGGTATATTAATGGAAGGAGAGAATGCATATGACGGTATTAGAAGCAGTGAAATCCGATGTAAAGCCAAAAGTGAAAAAGCCAGAACTACTTGCGCCTGCAGGTAATCTTGAAAAGTTAAAAATCGCTATTCATTATGGGGCAGATGCTGTATTTATTGGCGGACAAGAGTATGGTCTACGTTCAAATGCGGATAACTTTACCATTGATGAAATTCGTGAAGGTGTAGCGTTCGCCAATCGCTATAACGCTAAAGTTTATATTACAACTAATATTATCGCACATGATGAGAATATGGATGGCTTAGAGTCATATTTGATGCAACTAGAAGGAACAGGTGCAACAGGTATCATCGTAGCGGATCCATTAATTATTGAAACGTGTAAGCGTGTCGCACCAAAGCTTGAGATTCATTTATCTACACAACAATCTCTAAGTAACTATAAGGCGGTCGAATATTGGAAAGAAGAAGGTTTGGATCGCGTTGTATTGGCACGCGAAACTGGTGCAATGGAAATGAAAGAAATGAAAGAGAAAGTGGATATTGAGATAGAAGCGTTTATACACGGAGCGATGTGCATTGCTTATTCTGGACGTTGTACGCTCAGTAACCATATGACTGCTCGTGATTCAAACCGTGGTGGATGTTGCCAAAGTTGCCGTTGGGATTATGATTTGTTAACAGTGGACAAAGACGGTGAATTAGATGTTTACTATGAAAATGGGCAGGCCGTACCATTCGCAATGAGTCCTCGAGACTTAAAGTTAATAGAATCTATTCCAAATATGATGGATTTAGGTATTGATTCTTTAAAAATTGAAGGTCGTATGAAATCAATTCACTATATTGCGACAGTTGTCTCTGTCTATCGAAAAGTGATCGATGCTTATGCAGCAGATCCTGAAAATTTTAAAATTAAGCCAGAGTGGTTAATCGAACTTGATAAATGTGCGAATCGTGATACAGCGCCTGCGTTTTTTAAAGGAACACCTGGATACGAAGAGCAAATGTTTGGTAATGAATCAGCGAAAAAATCACCGTATGACTTTATCGGTCTTGTCTTAGCATATGACGAAGAAACACAAATTGCGACAATTCAGCAACGTAACCATTTCAAACCAGGTCAAGAAGTTGAATTTTTTGGTCCTGAAATTGAAACATTTACCCAAGTTGTTGAAGCAATATATGATGAAGAAGGCAATGAACTAGATGCTGCACGCCATCCATTGCAAATTGTTCAAATCAAGGTTGACCGCCCAATCTATGTAAATAATATGATGAGAAAAGAGGTATAACACTATGGCGCCGACAACAATTATTGGTATTGCTGGTGGCTCAGGTTCCGGAAAAACTTCTGTCACTAATAAAATTATGAATAATTTAGAAGGCCATAGTGTGGCTCTCATTGAACAAGATTATTATTATAAAGATCAATCTCATCTCACATTTGAGGAACGACTTAAGACAAATTATGATCATCCGTTTGCATTTGATAATGATTTACTCATTCAAAACTTGCGTGACTTGTGTGCAGGTCGAGAAGTTGAAGTGCCGACATACGATTATACAAATCATACGCGCAGTAAGAAAACCATTGCATTTCAACCTAAAGATGTTATTATCGTAGAAGGTATATTTGCGCTTGAAAATGAAGAACTTCGAAATATGATGGATGTAAAAATATACGTTGATACAGATGCGGATTTACGTATTCTTCGTCGTTTACTCCGTGATACGAGAGAGCGTGGTCGTACGATGGATTCTGTTATCGACCAATATCTGAGTGTCGTACGTCCAATGCACAATCAATTTATCGAACCAACGAAAAAGTTTGCTGACATTATCATTCCTGAAGGTGGCAGCAATAAAGTAGCAATCGATATTATGACGACGAAGATTCAAGCGCTCGTTCAGAAAAAAGATTAAACAGTAAAAGGAAGATGAACATATGGAAAATCAAAAACAATATCCGATGACACAAGAAGGTTTTGAAAAACTTGAAAAAGAATTAGAAGAGTTAAAAACTGTAAAGCGACCTGAAGTTGTAGAAAAAATCAAGGTTGCGCGTAGCTTTGGTGACTTGTCTGAGAACTCTGAGTACGATGCTGCGAAAGATGAACAAGGGTTTATCGAGCAAGATATCCAACGCATTGAAACAATGTTACGTCATGCGTTAATTATTGAGGATACAGGTGATAATCATGTTGTCCAAATTGGTAAAACAGTAACATTTGTTGAACTTCCAGGTGACGATGAAGAAAGTTATCAAATCGTTGGTTCAGCTGAATCTGATGCATTCAATGGTAAAATTTCCAATGAGTCACCAATGGCTCAAGCTTTAATCGGTAAACACTTAAACGATGAAGTTCGTGTCCCACTTCCAAACGGTGGCGAAATGAACGTTAAAATTACTAACATTCAATAATATATAGATTATAGACCAGGACGTTCATACAAGCGTCTTGGTTTTTTGAACTGTTTGTTAATTAATGTTATGATGAATTTGTACCAATTTTATAAAACTTGCTAGGGGTGCTTGATGAGCTGAAAGAGGTATGACCTCAACCCTTTGAACCTGATCTAGATAATACTAGCGTAGGGAAGCAAACGACGAACATATTAATCAGAATGACGTGTTGTAGCTAAATCTATATACTACATACGTTTATTTCAACATAAAATTATCGTTGTTTTCATGCGCATTCAGTCTATTTCTGAATGCGTTTTTTAGGCGATTCTACATCATTCAGTTTCATGAAGAACCTCTTAGTAATGAATAGGAGGAGTAATTGATGGAACAAGCAAACATTGAATTGAAACAAATTTTTCCAGCAAGTGAACGCATCTATAAACAAGGGGTAGATGCAGATATTCAGGTTCCTTTTCGCCAAATCACGCTTAGTGATACGGTCACAGAACAAGGAACGTTCAAGAATCCACCATTGACGGTCTATGACACAGCAGGACCTTATCATGAAGAAAACTATGACGTAGATGTTATGCGCGGTATTCCGACATTGCGTGCACCATGGATAGACGCACGCAATGATATTGAATATTATGAAGGCCGTCGTGTACAGTCGATTGATAATGGCTATAAAAGCACGAACCATCAACAACTGGTAACCTCTCCATTTGACTATCAACCAAGGCGTGCTAAAAATAATGGCAATGTAACACAGATGCATTATGCGCGACAAGGTATCATCACAAAAGAAATGAAATTTGTAGCGACTCGAGAAAACGTCTCACCAGAATTTGTGCGTGATGAAATTGCTAAAGGACGTGCAATTATCCCGAGTAACATTAATCATCCTGAATCTGAACCGATGATTATTGGCAAAAATTTCCAAGTTAAAATCAATGCTAATATTGGGAACTCTGCAGTATCATCATCCATAGAAGCAGAAATTGAAAAGCTTGTTTGGGCCATTCATTGGGGTGCAGATACAATGATGGACTTATCGACTGGAAAGAACATTCATGCGACGCGCGAATTTCTCATTCGTAATTCGCCAGTTCCAGTCGGCACCGTCCCTATTTATCAAGCGTTGGAAAAAGTAGATGGTATTGCTGAAAATCTAACTTGGGAAGTATATCGAGATACACTTATTGAACAAGCAGAACAAGGGGTAGATTACTTTACTATTCATGCAGGTGTTCGATTGCACTATATTCCTATGACAGTGGAGCGATTGACTGGCATTGTATCTAGAGGTGGCTCTATCATGGCACAATGGTGTTTAGCACATCATGAAGAAAGTTTCTTGTATACGCATTTTGATGATATTTGTGAAATATTGAAACGCTATGATATTGCTGTGTCACTAGGTGATGGCTTGCGTCCAGGTTCAATCTATGATGCTAATGATGAAAGCCAATTTGCAGAATTAAAAACATTAGGGGAATTGACGAAGATTGCATGGTCTCATGATGTGCAAGTTATGATTGAGGGACCTGGACATATACCAATGCACAAAATAAAAGAAAATCAAGAGTTAGCCGATTTATATTGCCAAGAAGCACCTTTTTATACATTAGGACCATTAACGACAGATATAGCTCCAGCATATGATCATATTACATCTGCTATTGGTGCTGCACAAATAGCAAGCTATGGTACAGCAATGCTGTGTTATGTAACCCCAAAAGAGCATCTTGGTTTGCCTAATAGAGATGATGTACGAGAAGGTGTCATTACTTACAAGATCGCAGCACATGCTGCGGATTTGGCAAAGGGATTGCCAAATGCGACAGAACGCGATCATGCGATTAGTAAAGCGCGTTTTGAATTTCGTTGGATTGATCAATTTAATCTATCATTAGATCCAGAGCGTGCGCGTGCTTTTCATGATGAAACATTGCCTGCAACAGCTGCGAAAGTTGCACATTTTTGCAGTATGTGTGGCCCCAAGTTCTGTTCAATGCGTATCTCACACGATATCCGAGACAATTTTAAACAGCAAGAACAAGGCATGAAAGAACAAGCAAAGGCTTTTAGAGAACAAGGAAGCAATATTTATCATTAACAATTAGCTCTCTTGGGTATGACAATCATCTCGTATTGCTTGTCAAACTCAGGAGAGATTTATTATTTCAATATACTATTAAAGTTGATTAATTACATAAAATGTATTTTGATTTTATAAATAACTTAATACACAAAGATGGCTATAATCAAGATAAACAAAGGGTTTTTTAAGTATTTTTATAACGAAATAATTATATAAATTTTAACGTTTTTGTGAAGTGTATATAATTTTGTGTTTTTGTTCACAAATTTTGTTATCCTATTAATGTATCAATGACATCGGTTACAGGAGGCGACATGATGCAAACGGAATGGATACAAGCAATGGGAACGACAATAAGATTGTCCATCGAGCATGCATCAGCAAAATTACTTTTAGCAGAAGCCAAACACCGTATAGAGGATTGGGAACAACGGTTTAGTGCGAATCGGCAAGACTCAGCATTAATGAAAATTAATCAACAGGCCGGTCAACGTCCCGTGAAAATAGATGAAGAATTGTTTCATCTTATTGAGCTTGGATATCAGGCAACCATTTCTTCTCAGCTTAAACTAAATATCTTAATTGGTCCGCTCGTTAAGCTATGGCGCATTGGATTCCAAGATGTTCGAGAACCATCACCTTCAGAAATAGCAACCACACTAACACGTATTAACCCTTTAGACATGAAACTCAATTCCCAAAATCATACTGTTTACCTTCAACGTCCTGGCATGGAAATTGATCTTGGTGCGATTGCAAAAGGTTATTTTGCTGATGAATTGAAATCTTATTTTGTAGAACAAGGCGTCAAACGCGGCATTATTGACTTTGGCGGTAATGTTGTGACAATTGGCACACCTGGAAATACTAGTCATTATTGGCAAGTTGGTATACAAAATCCTTTTATGGCAAGAGGTATCGCCATTGAAACCATTCAAGTTGCACATCAAGCAGTCGTAACGTCAGGAATATATGAACGTTGTTTTACTTCAGGAGAGAAACTTTATCATCATATATTAGACGCAAAGACGGGTTATCCTGTAGAGAATGATATAGCCAGCGTATCAATTGTCAGCGATTATGCAATAGACGGAGAAATATGGACGACGATTTGTTGCTTTGGTTATGCAGCACAAAATATTGCTTTATTAGATCAAATAGATGGTATCGAGGGACTCATTGTCCGTAAAGATGGGAAAGTCCTAACAACGCAGAAGCTACATCGACGAATTTGATAGGGTAGCATCTAAAATTTTTTGCACTCATATGTGAAATTAATCACAAAAACACAAAGGAGGCTTTCTATATGAGTAAGCAATTGTTAGAATCTATGACATTAAAAAGTGGTGCCGTGTTAAAAAATAGGGTTTTAATGGCGCCTATGACGATTCAGTCAGCCTATTTTGATGGTAGCGTTACGAGTGAAATGATTGATTATTATCGCTTTCGTTCAGGAGATGCGTCAGCGATAATCGTTGAAAGCTGTTTTGTAGAGGATAATGGAAGAGGTTTCCCTGGCGCTATCGGAATTGATACAGATGATAAAATAGCTGGATTACGTCGTCTAGCAGAAGCAATTCAGGAGAAAGGTTCGAAAGCAATTCTACAACTTTACCATGCAGGACGAATGGCAAATCCACGTTATAATAGTGGCGATAAGCCCATCTCAGCTAGTCCTGTCGCAGCGTTAAGACCAGATGCGGCAGTGCCAAGAGAGATGACTGCAATACAAGTCGAGCAGATGATTGAAAGTTTTGGAGAAGCAACACGACGAGCAATTGAAGCAGGTTATGATGGTGTTGAAATTCATGGTGCTAACACATATCTGTTACAACAATTTTTCTCGCCTCATTCAAATAGACGTCAAGATAAATGGGGTGGCAGTCGTGAAAACCGCGTTAAGTTCCCGGTCGAAGTACTCAAAAAGGTACAAGCTGTTGCACAAGAACAAGGTGCGGAATCATTTATTATTGGTTATCGATATTCTCCAGAAGAAATTGAAGAACCAGGTATTCGTTTTGAAGACACAATGTTTTTATTGAATACATTAGCTGAATATGAACCAGATTATATTCATGTATCAATGAATAGCTATAAACGAACTTCTATCGTAAATCAAGATGATACAGAGCCATTAATTGATAAATATTTAAAAATGCAAAGTGATCAGCTTGCGAAAATTCCACATATTGGGGTAGGAAGCATTTCACAGCGTCAAGATGCGGAAGAAGCACTAGAGATGGGGTATGATTTACTCAGTATTGGTAAAGCATATCTTGTAGAACCTAACTGGACAGAAAAAGTCATGAACGACGAAAAAATAGAATCGTTTGTCGATATACATGATCAACAACCGTTACATATCCCATCCCCATTATGGAAAGTCATGGACTTTATGATTTTAGACAAAGAAGAAGAGCATAGAAAATACGAAAAATTAAAGGCTTTACAAAATAAAAAAGTATCTTTCAAACCTGGTATCTATCATGTATTTGCGAAAGGTCATAATGGCGATTTACCAATGGAAGTGGAATTGTCAGAAACCGAGATTTTGCGCATTGATGTGGATGATAGTAGTGAATCAGAAGGAATTGCCAACCCAGTATTTGAAAGGTTACCAAGAGATATTATTGATGGACAAACACTCAACGTTGATGTCATTTCTGGAGCAACGGTAACGAGTGAAGGTATTGTTGAAGGTATCGCTGAAGCAATTAAACAAGCTGGCGAAGATCCTGATGTGTTACGTGCACGACCAAAACCAGTGATTCAATGGTCTAATGAAACGATTGAAGAAACAACTGACGTGGTAGTGATAGGTACTGGTGGTGCAGGTTTAAGTGCAGCATCAACGGTTTTGGAAGCCGGAAAATCTGTTATCATGTTAGAAAAATTCCCAGCAATCGGAGGTAATACGATACGTACAGGTGGTCAAGTCAATGCACCAGAGCCTAACTGGCAAAATACTTTCCCAGCATTAGCAGGTGAAAAAGAAACTTTGGAATCGATATTATCTTATGATATCCAAGACATTGACCTTGAATACCGTGCAGATTTTGAAATTGTCCAACAACAAATCAAAGAATATTTGGCAGATATTGATAAGCGACCAGAATATTTATTTGATTCTACAGAGTTCCACCGTATCCAAACTTATTTAGGTGGAAAACGAACAGATCGTAATGGCAACGAAATCATCGGGGATTATCAACTTGTCAAAACTTTAACAGATAACGTCTTATCTTCTGTAAAATGGCTTACACAAAAAGGTGTGCATTTTGACCGTTCTATTGTGGATATGCCAGTAGGTGCATTATGGCGTCGAGGTCATAAACCAATGAAAGCACAAGGGTTAGAATACATCGAATCTTTAAGTGCTTTTGTTAAACAGCAACAAGGTCGTATTATGAATGAAACAACTGCTGAAAAATTAATCACTAAAAATGGAAAAGTAATAGGTGTTGAAGCACGTAAAGCAAATGGTACGAAGATTAAATTGCATACGCGTCATGGCGTTATTCTAGCAACAGGTGGTTTTGGTGCCAATACACAAATGTTACAACAATACAATACGTACTGGGATTACATTCCAGATGATATTAAAACAACCAACTCACCTGCAATTACAGGTGATGGTATTAAACTCGGATTACAAGCAGGTGCTGATCTCGTAGGTATGGGCTTTACACAAATGATGCCAATCTCTGATCCAAAAACAGGTGCCTTGTTTACAGGTTTGATTGTAACACCATCCAACTTTGTGTTTATTAATAAACAAGGTAAACGTTTTGTTAATGAATTTGAGAGCCGAGATGTTTTATCAAAAGCAGCTTTAGAACAACCTGACAGCATGTTCTATATTATTGCTGATGAAAATATTAAAGCTCTTGCGATGAATACGTCAGAAAGTAAAATTAAACACGAGCTAGAGGATGGCACACTTATTAAAGCTGATACGTTAGAAGCATTAGCTGAAAAATTGGGTATTGATACCAATACTTTTGTCGCTACAATTGAACGCTATAACCAGTTTGTGGAACAAGGTCATGATGATGATTTTAATAAAAATGCATTTGACTTAAAAATTGAAAAAGCACCATTCTATGCAACACCTCGTAAACCGGCGATACACCATACTATGGGTGGTCTACGTATTAACACTGAGACAGCCGTACTTAATATTGATGGAGAACCTATTGAAGGTTTGTATGCAGCTGGTGAAGTTGCAGGCGGTATCCACGCAGGAAATCGCTTAGGTGGTAATGCTTTGGCAGATATCTTTACATTTGGTCGAATTGCAGGTCAACAAGCTGCAGCACATCAAGTTGTGGAAGGGTAGTGGTGACATTGACTCAAACTAAAAAGCGTGGTAATCAACTGATTCTCGCCATTATTCTAGGGATTCTCACTTATTGGTTATTTGCACAGTCGTTATTGAATATTGCGCCACACGTGCAACAAGATTATCAAGTTGATATGAGCATAGTAAATATCGCAGTCAGCTTAACATCTTTAATGAGTGGTATTTTTATCGTTGTTATGGGTGGATTGGCAGACAAGCTGGGACGCGTAAAATTGACTTATATCGGACTCGTGCTAAGTATTGTCGGTTCAGCCGCACTGATTATTTCAAACATGGTTTTTATGTTGTTGCTAGGTCGTGTGCTACAAGGGTTATCAGCCGCGTGTTTGATGCCAGCAACCATTGCGTTGATTAACCAAAACTATCAAGAAGCTGAACGTCAAAAGGCATTGAGTTATTGGTCATTCGGATCATATGGTGGTACAGGATTTGCATCATTATTTGCTGGTGTAGTAGCAACATTTATAGGCTGGCGATGGATTTTCGTCCTATCTATTATTTTTGCCTGTCTTGCAATGGTGCTATTACGTGGCACACCTGAATCACGTGACGAATCAGCAAAAGGTATTAAATTCGACATTGTTGGTATTGTTATTTTCCTAGTGATGATGGTTAGTGTTAACGTCGTCATTACACAAGGTACAAAGTTTGGATGGACACACCCATTTATTTTAATTTTGGATGTTATCTTTATATTAACGATTATCGGCTTTTATATGTATGAAAAACAAAAACAACATCCGTTTATTGACTTGAGTCTATTTAATAATCGCGTTTATATCGGAACAACAATAGCAAACTTACTAGTAAATACGGTTATAGGATCGCTTGCTATGTTTAATATTTACGCACAACAAGGGATGGGCATGTCAGCAGCTAAAGCTGGACTACTCACAATCCCATATATGATTGGTAGTTTAGTGATGATTAGAATTGGTGAAAAATATATGCAAAAACACGGACCACAAGTACCGCTTATGCTTGGACCTATTAGCATCGGTATCGGTATCTTGTTGCTTTCTATTGTGACGTTACCGTTTATCTTATATGCAATTGTAGCTTTGATTGGCTTCTCGCTAATTGGATTGGGACTTGGTTTCTTTGCAACACCTGCGCTCTCAACTGCAGTATCCAATGCACCAGCAGAAAAGGTGGGCATGGCATCAGGGATTATTAAAATGACATCCACATTAGGTGCAGCATTTGGTATCGCTGTTGTCACAACAGTTTATACATCACTTGTAGCGACACATACACCTCACTTAGCCGCTACAATTGCATTCATTTCGGGTGCAGCACTTGTTGGACTAGCATTTTTAGCAGCATGGCTCATCATACCAAAACATCAAATTAAACATTAGTGCACAATATATAAAACTTCCTTCTAATAATCTCCACAAAAATAAGTGGGGTAGAAGGAAGTTTTATTTAGGTTTTATATTTTTATTCTACATCTTTTATGGTGGGATGCGTGAATGAGCCATTCTGCCTTTTGCTTTTTAGTATGCAAAAAGCGTACAATCACAATGGACTGCACGCTAATGAAGACAGCTATTCAACTTGATTGTATCATAAATAAAACAGGGTATCTATAATTATATTTCTACTACAGAATCTGAACAGCCTTTGTTATTACATACCTAGCTTTAGCCAGCGTTTTTTTGAAAGACTCAATACTATCAAGTTAACAATAAAGGCTAGTATGAAAAATGCAACAATTGTTTTAATATCATGTGTATCTATAGCAGTTGCTTGATTACTTAACACTTGATCTACACTTTTGTATAGTGAATTACTTGCTTCAAATGGTGCCAAGATGCCGAACACATGCTTGTTAACAGCAACTAAAACAATGGAACTAATCCAATAAACAATACTAATGCCAATACTTATTAAAACATTGGGTGAAACAATACTCACTGTTCCAATGATGATAATGTATTGTAGTATCACTAAAGAAAACAAAATAACTAACATGAAATAATGAGAAAAATCACCATATATTAAGGAAACAATCGTGACAAAGAATAACACACACACGAAAGATTCAATAAATAATAATATTACTTTCTTATAGAAAAAACTAAATACATTATTACCAATCAGTTTATAGAACAATGTGTTTTTATTTGAGTATTCTTTGTTTATAAAATAAGCAATAACAAATGAAAAAAGTAAAAATCCAAACTCTGTTGCAACGGTATACGCACTGAAAAAATATTGCCCGTAACTCAGATGAGCAACTTTGTCTATTCCGATAGGTAAAAAATATCCGAGTAAAAATAAGAATAGGAAAAGTACGACTAAACTGAGTACTATTTTATTCGATAAGCTCTTTTTAAATTCTAAATTCAACCCAATCACCTTCTTTATACATGAATATAATCATTGATTAAGCGATCTTTAGACTTATATTCATCTAATTGTTTATTTTTAAGGATGAAATATTTGCCTGGTAAATTGCTCAAGTCAGATAAATTGTGTGTAATATTGATAATTGTTTTAGAAGGGAAACTATCAATAAAAGTATTTAAAAATTTATAAATTTCATTGATAGTCTTTTTATCCAGTGCATTTGTAATCTCATCCAATATCACTATTGGCTTATCTTCCAGCAAAAAGCTAAGTAATTTCAATTTTTGTTTTTGCCCATCACTCAAATTTTTAATTAATGTTTTCGAAGGGATTTCTTCAATATTAAACATAGTATAAATTTGATTGAATATATCTGATGCATTTGAAAAATGATGTTTGATTAATCTTAATAAAATTTCTTTTGTGATGTCTTGGGGAACATTTGAAACACTAGAAATTAATGTAACATTATCAGTTATTGACATAGGAACCTTCCCACTATTATTAAGTAAAAAATCTTTTGCCATTTGTGATTTTCCAACACCATTTTTCCCGACAATGTGATTGATAGTACCTTCATGAAAACATAAATCACAATTCTCTATCAAAGACTTTCCATTGATTTGTAGGGAATAATCTTTTATTTTCAATGTCAACAGCTCCTATAATCCAAAGTATTTGCCCCAGAAAATAATCCAATGTATTAAAGTATTTATAGCAATTGATAGCCCTATAATTTGGAATAATATTACAATCCAATGATTTTTAGTAATATTACTAAATTCATCTAAAGATAGAAATGCTAACATTATTTTGTACCCATCTGAATTAAGAATAGGGACTATATTCCATATCATCGTGGAAGAAAATAATAGATAAGACAAACTTAAGGTGTAATTGTTTATAAAAAGCATATTTAATAATTGAAACACGTTTATAAGAGTGAAGTTAATAAAAAGACCAAAAGAATGAACTATTATTTTATCATTTTTAGATAACATATAAGTTTCATTCATTTGAACATAAAATGCAGGAAATACATAAAAGTTCAGTTTAACTCCTAATTTATCATAACTTCTCCCAAAATATTTAAGTGAATATATATGCCCAATTTCATGTAATATGATATTGAATACAAAATATACTACTATAATCACTATAGAAATATTATTAGCATCTGGAATGAGAACTCTCTGTAAGTACAATAGGTGTATATAGTTTGCAATTATCATGACAAGCATAAAAGCAATATAAATTATAAAAGTTCTATCACTTATTTTCTCATGATATTCAATTAGGCACTCACGCATGCTTTTATTTAACGAAGATATGTCATTTCTGTAATAATTTTTCGCTTTCTTATCTTTTATAAAAACATGATTTTGAACTAGAATTTCATAATCATCATTTTCATATTTTAATGGTTTCACTGTAATATTTCTCCATGAACGGTCTAAAAAATTCAATTTTGTCACTTGTGTTGAATAGACTACCACAAATACTACATACAGATGGAAATTCTGAAGGTACTTCAAATTCTTCTAATAGTTTTCTTTCTTTTAAAATATTCAAAAACCAACTAAAACCTTCTTTTCGAACTATATAAAGCAATAAGTTAGAGTTCAACTTCTCGATAGTTCTATCTAGTGATTGACTCATAGACTCTCTTAATGAGAGTTGAGTATGAAATATAGCTGGAGAGCAGCAGGGATAGATTTCTCCATCATGATGATAAACAATTTCATATCCAGGACAATATAATAAATCTTTATCAGTTTCGATGTTATAGAAATTATGTATATTCTTATTAAGAATCTGCTTCTTAGCTGCTCCAACTGAAATCATAGGAAACTTAGTGATTTTAACTCCAAGTATAGAACTGCCTAAATTTTTTAAAATATCATCAGACATTTTATCTTTAGTCACTGCCATATTCAGAGAAACCTCAATTTCTGGATATTTCATCCTAAACTCAAACAATTTTTTTATGCTTGAAATTTTGATAAAAGGTTCATGGTATTCATCATAACTGATTGTTAATGCAATTACATTATACTTTATAAAATCATCAAAATACTGCTTTAAAAGTTTTTTACTGTTACCCCAAAATCCATTAGATATGAGTGTAACTTTTTTATTAAAGCTACTTGTAATAGTAAGTAATTCTTTTAAAAAAGGGTAGTTTAAAAAAATCTCTCCTCCAGTAAAAGAAATCACCTCAATTTGAGGGTTTTTAGCAAACTCTAAAACTAGATTTTTAATATATAAATCGTCCATTTTTAGAGTTGACGAAGGTGAACATGAAAAACAACAATGACTACATGAAGCATTACATTTCGAACCTAAATTAATAGATACACTTTTATGATACATAAACATCCTCTCCAAAAATCCAGAAATTAAACGGACTGAAACATAATTGATACATACTAAGAAAATAATAAACGGTGTCCAAAAGCAAGATTTCGTCAAAATTTGGAAAATAATTTTGCTCATCGTTTGGTTCTGCTCAAATTCTAAGCGCTTTCGCCTCAATCTTGTGTTAATTGATAGAAATGACTGAGATAAAACAATTTATTATTCTGTTTTATTCCCAGTCAAAACTATCTAATTGACATTTTACTAAATCAGTTGCAAGAATTTCTCATAATCAAGAAATCCTTAAATTAATGACCACTACCTACGACCCAACGGTTAGCTTTAGACTTAACGAAGTACCATAAGTCATTAACTTTTGCCAATTTTTCAGAATCCTTAACTAAATTTTTGATTTCTAAGTTTTTCATTGTGTCGTGTTTTTCTTTTTGCTGTTTTGAAATGTTGGTATTCATTGTAATCACCTCCTTATTTCTATTTAAGTTTAATATATCATAAAAACAAAAAATAAAAATGTATTTTTTGTGAATTTTCTATTTATTTAATCGATTAAATAAAGCGCCTTTGATGTTATGAATTTATCCTAAAATTATGTAACAGTCTTTCTATGATTTTTGTTCATTTTCACAAAAATTGTGTTCCTCAACGATATCTACAATACTTTCAAACAAAAACATTGAATTGTCAGTGAATAGTAATAATGATAAAATAGCTCAATGAAAGGGTTTTCTGAAAGGGGGATGAAAATGGAATTCAAACAAATAAGTGAACAATCTTTTATGATTTATTTTGCTGCTGATATCAGTGAATCAATTTTTAATCAGGTAAACACCGTTTCTGATTATTTGAAATCACTGGCACATCCATATATCCAAGAGATTGTAACATCTTATCGTGCAATACTCGTTTATTTTGATGGAATGGCTATCACATATGAAGCATTGTTGGATGAATTATCGCTAACAGCGCATGCCATAACATCATCAGAACAAAACAAACCGCGACGTATTGTGAATATTCCTGTATTATACGGTGGTAAGTGGGGACCTGACTTAGAGTACGTGGCGGAGTACCATAAACTATCAGTTGAAGAAGTCATTCAATGTCACATAGAAGGTTATTACCTTGTTTATATGATTGGCTTTATGCCAGGGTTTCCATTTTTAGGGGGATTAAGTCCACGCATTCATACGCCACGAAAAGATGAACCACGGTTAAAAATACCTGCTGGCTCAGTAGGAATCGCTAACAACCAAACAGGGTTATATCCGGCCGACTCACCAGGTGGTTGGCAAATTATCGGACGTACACCTATTGATGTCTTTGATTTAAACCGAGATCCCAAGATTCTCTATCGACCAGGGGATAAAATCAAATTTTATGCTATTAATGAAGAACAGTTTTTACATATTCAGAAGTATGTAGAAAAAGGACAATTAAATTATGATGAGTGGGTGAAAATTGGCTATGAGCATTAAAATAATCAAACCAGGTTTGTTTACAACAATACAAGATTTGGGGCGTTTTGGTCATCAGTCAGAAGGTTTTTCTCCTGCTGGTGTTATGGATCGACCTAGTTATGAAATCTTGAATGCTTTGTTAGAAACGGACAATCAACCCGCACTCGAAGTAACTATGATAGGTCCAAAAATTAAGTTTTTATCTCAAAATTTATTTGCAATTACGGGTGCTAAGTTCTCTGCGACGTTAAACGGAGAAGCGATTCCACATCAAACAGTCATCAAAGCAGAATATGGTGACATTTTAGATGTAGGAACGGCTGAAGCAGGTATGCGTGCATACATTGGATTTGCCGAACAATTAGATATCCCTCTTATTGAAGGTAGCTATTCAACACATACGCGTACACGTGTTGGTGGTTATAAAGGGCGCGTATTAAAAGAAAATGATATTATTCGCACGCGTGTTACTAACTTGAATATTCATTTAATTGGTCGTTCTACTGATTTCAGTAGTTTTAGTCCATCAAGCGATTTACCAATTGGCATCATGGATGGGCCACAGTTAGATGCCTTTTCAAAACGTACCATCGCAGAAATTGAACATATTGAGTTTCAAGTATCAGAAAGTTCAGACCGTATGGGTTATCGTTTGAAGGGTGGGTCAATCAAGCCAATGGAAAGTGCAGATATTATTTCTGAACCCGTTGCTTTAGGAAGCATTCAAGTACCGAAAGATGGGAACCCAATCATCTTGCTGAATGATCGCCAAACAGTTGGCGGCTACACAAAGATTGGAACAGTCATTGATAGTGATATTGTTGACATCATTCAAAAAAGGCCGGGTGAAACAATTCGATTTGAATGGGTCACTTTTAATGAAGCAAATGAAATTCTTGCTCGTAAAGGACGTAAGTTAGCAGATGCGAAAGAAAAACTTATAAAATACCCACAGCGCTATTTAAAAAATATACGACCAACACAACGAAAAATTAAAAGTGTATTAAAAGGAGATAGTATACCATGGACTTAAAACAAATTGAACAAACACTCACATTATTAAAAACATATGGTGTGAAACATTTTAGATATGGTGATGAAGAGATGGAGTTGGAACTAGATCTTCCAGCAACACAACAAAGTGACGATTATGCGTTTGCCCCAACCACTCCTGCTCAAGCTGTACCACAAGCAACAGCATTACAACCTCAAGAAACAACATCAGCTGATGAATTTAAAGAGATTCGTTCACAAATGATTGGTACATTTTATTTACAAGATGAAAAAGAACTGACAAAGCCGGTTATTAAAGTGGGAGACGTGATTCAAAAAGGCGATATTATTGGATATGTGGAAGCGATGAAAGTAATGAACGAGGTGACTGCCGATGAGAGCGGTGAAATTACTGAAATCTTGGTTGACCACGGTGAAAACATCGCACACAATCAATGTATTGTCAAATTAAAATAAGGGGGATGTACGGATGTATCGAGTATTAGTCGCAAACAGAGGTGAAATCGCTGTACGAATTATTCGTGCATTGCGTGAAATGAACATGGAATCTGTCGCTGTCTATGCGGTAGGTGATGAAGATAGCCTGCATGTTAAGCTTGCTGATCATGCGGTATGTATCGGCAATGCAAATCCATTAGACAGTTACCTTAATATTCATAATCTCCTTTCTGCAGCAGAGATTACAAATGCAAATGCGGTACACCCAGGTTACGGTTTCTTGTCTGAAAGTCCGGTATTTGCACAAAAAGTTGAAGAAGAAGGCTTATATTTTATTGGCCCGACTAAAACAACGATGGAGCTAATGGGGGATAAGATTACGGCACGACAAACAGTTGATCAAGCAGGTGTACCAATTATTCCAGGTTCAAAGGGCGCTGTTGAGTCGGTTGAGGAAGTGAAAGAATTAGCAGAATCTTTAGGTTATCCGCTTGTAATAAAAGCTGCCAGTGGTGGCGGTGGTAAAGGGATACGTATTGTCAAAGATGAAAGCATGTTAGAACAAGCGTTTAAAGAAGCTAAAAGTGAAGGAAATAAATATTTCAATGATGACCGTGTTTATGTTGAAGCCTTCATTCCAGTTGCAAAACATGTGGAAGTCCAAGTATTAGGTGATGGGGAAAATAATTTTATTCATCTCGGCGAACGAGATTGTTCAGTTCAACGTAAAAATCAAAAGTTGATTGAAGAATCGCCGTGTAGCGCGTTAACACCAGAAAAGCGCGAGAAAATGTGTAATGATGCAGTGAAAGTTGCACGGGCATCGAATTATCGTAGTGCAGGCACTATCGAATTTTTAGTGACAGAAGATGCGTATTATTTTATTGAGATGAACGCACGTATCCAAGTAGAACATACGGTGACTGAAATGCGTACAAACGTTGACCTAGTACGCGAGCAATTGCGTATTATGCAAGAGGGAACGTTGGCATTAAAACAAGAAGATATTCCTTTTGAAGGACATGTCATTGAGGCGCGTATCAATGCGGAGAATCCTGAACAAGCTTTCAGACCTACTCCTGGAACTGTCCAAAGATTGCATTTGCCACAAGGATTTAATGTACGTGTTGACTCATTATTATATAGTGGTTATACTGTTTCCTCATACTACGATTCGCTTGTTGCGAAAGTTATTGTCAAAGGAGAAAATCGTGCACATGCAATCGATAAATTGAAGGTCACATTAGACGAGATGATTATCGATGGATTCACAACTACGGCAGATTTCTTATATGCAGTACTGTCATATCCACCATACTGTGAAGGCGACGCCAGTGACGTAGACATTAAATTTTTAGAAAGACATAGTATTATTAAGGGGGTTAATCATGATTAAGGTAGATTTGAACTGTGATTTAGGTGAAAGCTTTGGCAATTATACAATTGGTAATGATGAAGCTGTCTTACCACTTATTACATCAGCCAATGTTGCATGTGGTTTTCATGCAGGAGATGAGAACGTTATGGCGGACACGGTGCGCTATGCTAAGACGCATAATGTCAGTATTGGTGCACACCCAGGTTTTCCAGATTTGAAAGGATTTGGTCGTCGTAATTTAGATATGTCACTTGATGAAATCTATAACATGATGGTTTATCAAATAGGCGCATTGAAGACATTTTGTGATTTAAATCAAGCGCAACTCAATCATGTAAAACCACATGGTGCATTGTATCAGATGGGTGCGAAAAATCGTGGGATTGCCAAAACAATTGCCAAAGCAGTTTATGATATTGATCCAAATCTTTATCTAGTCGGATTATCCAACTCATTGCTGTTAGAAGAGGCTGAAAAAATTGGCTTATCAACAGCGTCTGAAGTATTTGCAGACCGTCGTTACGAAAAAGATGGTCAGCTTGTAAGCAGAAAAAAACCAGGTGCATTAATAGAAGATACATCAGAAGCAATACAACAAGTTATACGCATGGTAACTGAAGGGAAGACAACAACAATTACTGGAGAAGACATCAATATCTCTGCTGATACAATCTGCGTACATGGGGACGGTGCGCATGCATTAGCGTTTGTAAAACAGATCAGAGAGAAGTTATCGGAGGTCAATGTCAAGATTGTCAAAATAGGGGGTTAATATATGAAATCAAATTCAAATGAAATTAAAAATCCAGGAGAGTTCCAGTTTACAAAAGCACACAGGCGTTTATTATTAGGATCTGTCTTTTTGATGGCGACATCAGCAATCGGTCCTGCCTTTCTAACACAAACGGCTGTTTTTACGCAACAGTTTTTAGCAAGTTTTGCTTTTGCTATATTATTATCGATTATTATTGATATTGGTGCACAAATTAATATTTGGCGTGTATTGGTCGTAACAGGCTATCGTGGACAAGAAATTGCTAACGAAGTCGTTAAAGGATTAGGGACTTTTATTTCCATCTTGATTGGTCTAGGTGGACTGGCATTCAATATTGGGAACATTGCGGGTGCTGGTCTTGGAATGAATGCCATTTTCGGTATCGACGTACGCATTGGCGCAGCGATTACTGCTGTAATATCAATCCTTGTATTCGTATCAAAAAATGGTCAAAAAATGATGGATATCGTTACAATGCTCTTGGGTGTTTTGATGATTGGTGTTGTTGCGTATGTTATGATTCAATCCAATCCACCATATGCTGATGCAGCCAAGCATATGATACTACCAGAAAATCCAGCAGCACTTGTTCTACCAATTATCACGTTGGTTGGTGGAACTGTAGGAGGGTACATCACATTTGCAGGTGCACATCGTATTTTAGATGCCGATATTAAAGGGAAAGATTACTTGCCGTTCGTTAACCGTTCAGCAATTGCCGGTATTTTAACAACAGGTGTCATGCGTGGACTGCTATTCTTAGCTGTATTAGGTGTTGTTGTAACAGGTGTTTCCTTAAATCCTGATAACCCGCCTGCATCAGTGTTTGAACATGCAATCGGGCCAATCGGTAAAAATATCTTTGGTGTGGTGTTATTTGCAGCAGCCATGTCATCTGTTATTGGTTCAGCATATACAAGTACAACTTTTATCAAAACATTGCACAAAAAGTTGAATAAGTTCGATAACTATGTTGTTATTACATTTATTCTTATTTCAACGTTGATTTTCTTATCTATCGGTAAGCCGGTTAAACTTTTAATCATTGCTGGTGCTTTAAACGGTTTGATCTTACCGATTACACTTGGAACCATATTAATCGCTTCGAAAAACAAGCGTATTGTTGGTGATTATAAACACCCTACATGGATGTTAGTATTCGGAATTGTAGCGGTGATTGTAACACTATTCACTGGATTTTTTGC
The DNA here is from genome assembly GCF_024814435.1 of Staphylococcus americanisciuri. Lineage (GTDB taxonomy): Bacteria > Bacillota > Bacilli > Staphylococcales > Staphylococcaceae > Staphylococcus > Staphylococcus americanisciuri. The sequence goes on along the minus strand of NZ_JANUXY010000001.1, from coordinate 326,309 downwards.
ATTCCAAGGCTTAGCAGACCTTTGGAACCAATAATTTAATTAAGAGATGTTATAAGTCGAGACAATGATGAGTTGTCTTGGCTTATTTTATATGCTATCACCAATACTAAGTTATAACTATAAAATGGTATGAGTGTAAATATGTAATATGGTAAAATAGCACCGACTGAAAAAATACAATGCTGATATAGGAGGCACTACAGATGATAGCGATTATTGGTGCAATGGAAGAAGAAGTTCAAATATTAAAAGAACAGCTAACAAATTTAGAAGAAATACAAGTGGCACATACTATTTTTTATAAAGGAGAACTACTAGACAAAGAAGTCGTACTGTTACAGAGTGGCATTGGTAAGGTCAATGTAGCCATTTCTACAACTCTATTGATTGAACGCTTTAATCCTGATTATATTATCAATACAGGTTCAGCAGGGGGATTACAGCCTGGACTTTCATTAGGTGATGTTGTAGTGAGTACTCAAGTTGGCTATCATGATGCTGACGCTAGAGCATTTGGTTATAAAATGGGACAGATTCCAGGTATGCCCGCAACATATCCTGCAGATGCGTATTTGACTGAAGCTGTTAAAAACGTTTTACAGACGCTTAATCAATCTGTAATAGAAGGGGTAATTGTCTCTGGTGATAGCTTTATTGGTACAGAAACACAACGAGAAGCAATTTTAAAAAACTTTCCTCAAGCAATTGCCGCTGAAATGGAAGCTGCAGCTATTGCACAAACATGTTACCAATTCAAAAAGCCTTTTATTATTACACGTGCCATCTCTGATTTAGCTGATGGAGAAGCTAGCATGACTTTTGATGCTTTTCTCAAAGTAGCTGCTAAGTCTTCTAGTGACATGGTCTACGCATTGATTGAAGAACTCTAATAAGGACTATAGCTTAAATTAGGAATATGCTATAATGATTGGAATGAAGTTATTTAATTTGGAGGCACAGTATGGGGATTTTGAAACGATTATTTTTACCCAACCAATATGTGAGAGATATTCACGAGATAGATTTTCAACAATTAGAAGCGCGTAACATTCGAGGTATTATTACAGATTTAGATAATACGCTTGTCGGTTGGGATGAAGCAAATCCAACACCTAAAGTGGAACAATGGTTTAAATCACTTGATGAACGTGGCTTTAAAGTGACAATTGTATCGAATAATAATGAAAAACGCGTAAAAGCATTTTGTAAAGACTTAAAGGTAGATTATATTTTTAAAGCTCAGAAACCACGAGGAAAGTCTTTGTGCAAGGCGACAAAACAAATGGGCTTACAAAAAAATCAAGTAGTGGTCATTGGCGATCAAATGTTGACAGATGTTTTTGGTGGTAACCGCAGTGGACTATACACGATTATGGTAGTACCCGTGAAAAACTCCGATGGTCTAGCGACAAAGGTGAACCGCTTAATTGAACGTCGTATTTTGAACCATTTCAAGCGTAGAGGTTACATCAAATGGGAGGAGTCTTAATATGACGAATGCATTAAAATGTATCGGTTGTGGCGCAACGTTACAATCTGAAAATCCAAATGAAGCGGGCTATGTACCCAAAGCAAGTTTGGACAAAGAAGATGTTATTTGTAGACGTTGTTTCCGCTTAAAAAATTACAATGAAGTTCAAGATGTCGGTATGGAAAGTGAAGACTTTTTAACATTATTAAATGGGCTTGCTGACAAAAAAGGAATTGTTGTCAACCTTGTCGATGTTTTTGACTTTGAAGGGTCATTTATCCATGCATTAAAACGAATTGTCGGTAATAAAAAAATCATTTTAGCTGCAAATAAGATTGATTTATTGCCAAAGCAGATTAATAAACGACGTGTGACAGAATGGTTAAGACGTAGTGCTAAAGCATATGGACTTATGCCTGATGATGTTGTCTTGTTGTCAGCAATGAAAGGGTACGGTATTGAGGACTTAATGCAAGCGATTGAGAAGCACCGTCATCATCAAGATGTTTATATTGTTGGTACAACAAACGTTGGAAAGTCTACTTTAGTAAATAAGTTAATTGAAGAAAGTGTCGGCGAGAAGAATGTTATAACGACATCCAAAGTGCCTGGAACAACGCTTGATATGATTGATATACCATTAGATGATAACAGTTATATGTATGATACGCCTGGCATTGTTCAAGCACATCAAATGACACACTATGTTACAACAAAAGAACTTAATTTGATTATGCCTAAAAAAGAAGTCAAACAACGTGTCTACCAATTAAATGAAGCACAGTCCTTATTCTTTGGCGGTCTAGCAAGAATTGATTATATCAGCGGAGGAAAGCGTCCTCTTATTTGTTATTTTTCAAACGAATTGCATATTCATCGTACAAAACTTGAAAAAGCCGATAAGTTGTGGCGAGAACAATTAGGTAAACTCTTAGCTCCACCATCTAATAGCGAACGCTTTGATTTCAATCAATTAAAGCAAGTTTCATTACGCACTGAAGATGGTAAAAGCGATGTAATGATAGCTGGGCTAGGGTTCATTACGATTGATGAAGGGGCTGAAGTGATGGTTACTGTGCCTCAAAATGTAGAAGTTTATTTGCGTCCATCAATTATGTAGGAGGAAGCTATATGAAATTTGCAGTCATTGGACATCCAATAGAGCATTCACTATCGCCGTTAATGCATCATGCCAATTTTGAAGCTTTGCATTTGGATTATCATTATCAAGCATTAAACATTCCACCTGAGCATTTTCAACATATTCGCGATATTGCTGTGGAATATGATTTAGATGGGTTTAATGTAACGATTCCTCATAAAGAACGTATCATCCCATATTTGGATACTATGACGGAAGAAGCGCAAGCAATTGGTGCAGTGAATACCGTTTTAATAAAGGATAATCAATGGATTGGACATAATACAGATGGATTGGGATTTGTGAAAGGCTTAATTGACCATTACGGTGACTTGCACAATGCTAAAATCCTAATCATCGGCGCGGGTGGTGCGAGCAAAGGAATTGCGTATTCATTATCTCAACAGTCCAAACATCTCGTTGCCGTTGCAAATCGCACTATGTCTCGTTTTGATAATTGGCAATTTGAGGTGCAGCCTTATCACTTGTCAGATATAGACAATATCGCAAACCAATTCGATATAATTATCAATACGACGCCTGTAGGTATGCATGCCTCTACAGATCAAGTTGTTGCTTTAAAACAATTGAAAAAAGATGTGCTCGTCTGTGATATTATATATATTCCCGCTGAGACAGCATTTTTAAAATCTGCTAAGGCACGTGGCTATCGCACATATAATGGTCTTGATATGTTCATTTATCAAGGGGCTGAAAGTTTCAAATTTTGGACGAGTAAAGAAGCTAATGTTGAAGTAATGCGTCAATGCGTTAAAAACCGCTTATATTCGTAATCAATTATTAATAGGAGGTCGTCATGACATTAACTGGTAAACAAAAACGCTTTTTAAGAAGTGAAGCACATCATATTGATCCCATTTTCCAAATTGGTAAAGCAGGGATTAATCATAATATGATTGTACAGATAGACGAAGCATTAGAAAAACGTGAACTTATTAAGGTGCATATTTTACAAAATAACTTAGAAGATAAAAGTGAATTAGCAGCAACACTTGCACGATCAACGAATAGTTATCTTGTGCAGCTAATCGGTTCAATTATCGTGCTATATCGTGAATCTAAAGACAACAAGCAAATAGAGTTACCATAATGAAACGCATTGTTGTATATGGAGGACAATTCAATCCGATTCACAGCGCCCACGAGATGATTGCAAGTGAAGTAAATGCTGCGATAAAGCCGGACGCTTTTTATTTTATGCCAAGCTATATGTCCCCACTTAAAGAACATCATGATTCAATTGATATTACAGATCGACTGGCAATGATTCAATTGGTGATAGACAACTTAGGTTTTGGGACCTTGCGCTTAGATGAAATAGAAAGAAAAGGGAAAAGTTACACATACGACACACTAAAAGCGCTTCATGCTACCGAACCAAACACTGAACTTTTTTTCGTAATAGGTACGGATCAATACGATCAGTTAGACCAATGGTACCGTATCGATGAATTAAAAGAATTCGTCACATTTATTGTGGTGAATCGTGGAAGAAAAATTAAGACTGATGATGCATCTATCATCACGATAGATATACCTGAAATGGCAATTAGCTCTACGATTGTTCGACATCGATGCAAAAATAACGAAACGATACACATGTGGGTACCGTTAAATGTTGAGTCATATATTTTGAGGAGGGGATTGTATGGATAAACAATTCGCTATTGAACTTGTGGAACAAAAGCTACCGAAAAAACGATTTAAACATTCGTTACGTGTAGCTGAAACAGCGGTTAAGTTAGCTGAAATCTATGAAGGGGATAAAGACAAAGCAGAACTCGCTGGTATCTTGCATGACTTCTGTAAATATGATGATTTAAGTTATTTGTATCAGCAAGTAACTAAGTATCAATTAGATTCTGACTTATTAAGCTACGGATCCGAAATATTACACGGTCCCGTATGCGCAGTTCTAATGGAACATCAATATGGTGTAACTGATGAAGAAGTATTACAAGCTATTTATTATCATACAACTGGACGTAAAAAGATGAGTAAAACAGAAAAATTAGTCTTTATTGCGGACTATATTGAGCCTAAACGTGAAACGCCAGGTGTGGATGAAATTCGTGACCTTATCTATAATGGTGGTGGTTTAGACCGTACTATTTATGAGATCTCCAAAAGAACGGTATTACACTTGGTCAATAAAGATGTCAGCGTCTACCAACCGACTATTGACTGTTTAAACTATTACAATTTTAATTGAAAATAAAGGATGATTAAATGAACGCAAATGAATTATTAATGTTAAGTGTTACAGCTGCAGATGAGAAAAAAGCGGAAGATATTATTTCCATCAATATGCAAGGAATTTCGGATATTGCCGATTATTTTTTAGTATGTCATGGAAATAATGAGCGTCAAGTGCAAGCAATTGCTAAATCTGTAAAGGATCATGCTGAAGAACAAGGCATTTATGTCAAACGAATGGAAGGCTATGATGAAGCACGTTGGATTCTAATCGATCTAGCCGATGTAGTTGTCCATGTCTTCCATAAAGATGAACGTGATTACTATAATCTTGAAAAATTGTACCATGATGCTGAAATTTTAGGTTATCATGAGGTCATCAAGGCATAATGGCTTATCAAACACTAAGTGCATTTTATGACAAGTTGACAGATGATCAACCCTATAATCAATGGCAAGCACTCATACAACATTATCTTCCTAACAAACACATTGATGCGATATTAGATTTGGGCTGTGGAACAGGGACTTTGACGACAGCTTTTTTAGATTTTGCCGATCGCGTAGTTGGTATGGATTTGAGTGAAGAAATGATCACATACGCACAACAAAAATCTGATAAAGTAGAGTGGCTTGTAGGAGATATGACTTCATTCTCACTGTCGAACTACTTTGATGTGATTACAATTTTATGTGACTCGTTGAATTATTTAACAGATGAGGAAGAGGTGTTAGCTACCTTTAATCACGTCTATCAACACTTAAAACCTAATGGGGTCTTAATATTCGATGTTCATACAACACATAAAATGGATACACAATTTAACGGTTCAACCTATTTAGACGATCGTGAAAATCTAACACTTGTTTGGCAGACAGAAGTAGGGGAACTACCACATAGCGTTTGGCATGACTTAACATTTTTCGTTCAACAAGAAAATGGTCTCTATAAACGCTATGATGAATCGCAATTTCAAAGAACGTTAGATAAAGCGATATACTATCATATGTTAGATTCAATCGGTTTCAAGAATATCATTACTTTTTATGATTTCGATCCTAATAATTGTGATACTACGAGTGACAGATTATTTTTTGTGGCTACGAAATAGAAGTAATCGCCCTCCTTTACACGTGTATAAAGTTGTAAAGGAGGATTTTTATATGACTTTTTTCTCTCAATTGCAAAGCTGGTGTATGAAGAATCGATTATTGGTCATTATATGCTGTCTTCTAGCAATCACTTTCGTCACAATTATCCTACGCCAAATGCCATCAGACTCAGAATCTTTGCAATCGTCTCCCCTTATTCAAGAAAATAACAAAAATCAATCTTTAACGAACACTAAGCCCACTAATACTTCATCTACTAATCAACCACCCACAGCAATTGTCGTTGATATTAAGGGCGCTGTTAAGCATCCAAATACCTATCAGATGTTGTCGGATGACCGTATAAAACAATTATTAGATAAAGCTGAGGTGTTGCCAACTGCGGATTTATCACAGATTAACCTTGCTGAGAAGTTAAGTGATCAGAAAATGATTTATATCCCACAAAAAGGAGAACAACCGAAAACAACATCCGCCTCAATGGTTACTAGCACTGGTTCTAGTTCATCCTCTAATGGGGGGATAACTACCAATCTGAACACAGCACAATTGAATGATTTAACAAATATACCAGGTATTGGTCCTGCGAAAGCCCAAGCGATTATAGCTTATCGTGAAGAAAAAGGACGCTTTCAATCTGTCGAGGAGCTGAAACAAGTAAAAGGCATCGGTGAGAAGACCTTTGAGAACATAAGCAGTTATTTTAGCGTTTGATTGTAGCAAGACTAGTGTGAAATATTAAAATCAGTTATAATCAAAAATAACATCTACTCGAGAGGTGAAATTATGGAAAGAATAAAATGGCATGATTATTTTATGGCACAGGCGCATTTGCTTGCATTGCGTTCAACATGTAAGCGTTTATCTGTCGGTGCAACGATTATTAAAGACAATCGTATTATTGCAGGCGGTTACAATGGTTCGGTAGCTGGAGAGGTTCATTGTACTGATGATGAATGTTTACTTGAAGATGGTCATTGTATCCGCACCATTCATGCTGAAATGAATGCGCTACTGCAATGTGCAAAACAAGGTGTTTCAACAGAAGGATCAACAATTTATGTAACGCACTTTCCATGTGTGAATTGCACCAAATCAATTATACAAGCTGGTATTAAAACAATTTATTATGCAAAAGATTATCACAATCATTCATATGCTTTGAAGTTACTTGAACAATCTGGTGTGAAGTACGAACGTATCCCATTTGAACCTGAACGAATTGCTAATTATATCATGGTTACACAATGATCTATTTTTTACTTTTTTATATTGTTGGACAACTCGCTTATCATCATGCTTTATCTGCATTTTTTATCGGCAGCATTTTATTAGTAAGCATGGTGATTAAGCGAAAAACGTTATTGACTATTTTCTGCACGGGGCTTGTATGTCTATTAGGTTATTATATCGAAACTTTTATCCCTCCACAGCAAACTGACTCGATTTTAGCAACAGCTCATTCATCTTCAGAGGCCTCTATCCATACGGCAATTCATTTGACAACTTTACCTATTAAAAAAGATACTTATTATACTGCTGAAGTAACTACTCAAACCCAACCTTATCGTTTGATTTTTGGCGATTTTAGTAATCATAACGGCAATTATAATGCGTATTTTTGGGCAACACATGTCTGTCATATTGATGCAACTATTAAACCACCAACTGAATATGCATTGCTTCCCACCTTATTTGTAAATCAACTTGATATGTCAAGATGTACTATCAAAACACATTTGTCATGGACTGATACAATTAAAATGACACGTAATATCGCTACTGAAAGATTGCTACAATCACAATTACCGGGCAACCCATATATTATCGCCCTCGTGACTGGTACGACAGACTACATTCCGTTTGATCAGAAGCAATTACTGAAAGAATTAGGTATCTCACATTTATTTGCTGTTAGTGGGACACATGTTGGGATTTTAACTGGTCTTTTATATACAATTGGCAAAAGATTACCTATACCTCTTTATATAATACAAATATTACTATTAGCTATTTTGCCGATATTTTTAATATTTTCAGGAAATAGTCCAAGTGCACAAAGAGCTGTTGTTATGGCTGCTTTAGTCATTATCTTTGCTCGTTTTATTCAACAAAGTGCCACGCATATTTTATTATACGCTTACATTTGTGTTTCTCTCTTTAATCCTGCTGTTCATTATCATTTAGGTTTTCAATATTCTTTTGCTATTTGTTTTTTACTTATTACACTTCGTACAACCTATCTCCATCAGCACTTTTTAAAGTCAATTTTTACCACAAGCTTCATTGCAGTTTTAGGAACAATCCCAATAAGCTATCAACATTTTAATGAATTACAGTGGTTGGGATTAATTTCAAACATTTTCTTTATTCCGCTCTATAGTCTTTTTATTATTCCACTCTCATTTTTAACGACTTTTTTAGCAATCATATGTCCAAGTGTTTTATGTATTTTTACATATCCTTTTTCGTTATTTTTTAAAGTTCACATGCTATTGATTCATTTTTTAAAAATGCTCACACATTTGAAGATAATTTTGCCATCATATGGTGAATTCGGTTATTTCTTGATGATAGTTGTCGTCAGTTTCACAGCTTACTTATTGGCAAAACAGCAATATAAAAAACTTGTATGTTTCATCATTATTTGGCTCTGCGTGATGATACTATGGCATCCACATTTTGAGAATCGTATGACTTTAATTGATGTAGGACAAGGTGATGCCATTTTATTTGAAGCTCAAACAGGAGAGACACTTCTCATTGATACAGGGGGAGTAAGAGAAAGTTCACAACATGCTAAACAGAAATATAGTATTACTGATCGAAAATTATATCCTTTGTTAAAAAGAAGAGGGATATATAAAATAGATTATCTTGTTATTACACATCCACATGCAGATCATATGGGAGAACTTGAACATCTCGCACATCGTATGAACATATCTAACATTATTATAAATCCAAATCATTTTGATAGTATAAATGCCAAAAAAGTTAGAAGTGTCCTTCGACAAGAACAAGCTAAATTATGGGATTACCGTCAGATATCTCACTTGCAACTAGGAGATTATGATTTCCAATTTTTAGATAGTGATATTGATACTAGTGATGATCCAAATGAACATTCAATTGTAACATTAGTTAGAATTCACCAAACAACAGTGATGTTGATGGGTGATGCAACCGTAGATAATGAAGCAAAATTGATGACCAATTATTCATTAGAAAAGGTTGATATATTAAAAGTTGGACACCATGGTAGCAAAACAAGTAGTTCAGAGGTATTTTTAGATGCGATTAATCCAGAGGTAGCATTGCTATCTGTAGCAAAACATAATATGTATCGTCTACCGAACCCATTAATTTTGGATCGTTTCAAAAAACGCGGTATACCGATTTATAGTACCGCAAATAATCATCACGTCATCGTCAATTTTGATATTCAAAGCGCGCAACATTACACATTATCAAGTGAGTCGACACCGTAACATTTTCCATACTTTATACAAAAGCATGTTATAATACGAATACATTTAGTTGTGAAAGGAAGAACCCGATGTCTTACTTGCATGTTGTATATGGAGAAGTTCCAGAACTCGTGGACAAAGAAAGCGATCAACTGATTGAAAAATATTTAGATAAAGAGCCTAGAGATGAATTTAATTATGCAAAATACAATTTGTACGAGTCCGAATTAAACGTAATCATGGAAGAAGCAATGACATTACCGTTCTTTTCGGATAAAAAAGTCGTATTAGTGCAAAATAGTTATATCTTCACTGGTGAAAAAGTGACTAAAACAACACAACCCAATTTAAATGGTTTTATGCGTTTTCTTGAAAATTATGACAGTCAAACATTGGTTATTTTTCAAGTGAATGCCGCAAAACTTGATGAAAGAAAAAAAGTCGTTAAACATCTAAAAAAATATGCGTCACTAAAAAAAGTGGAGCAATTTACTGAACAAGAGATGAAATCATGGGTTCAATCACAGTTGCATGCACAATTTAAGGATATTAAGCAAGATGCATTAGATACATTGATTCGTTTAACTGGTATTCATTATCGCATTATTCAGCAAGAACTCGAAAAAATAATATTGTTCATTGGTCATCGATCGACTATTACTAAACAAGATGTACTTGCTATTGTAAATAGAAGTTTAGAACAAAATGTCTTTTTACTCACTGAATATATTCAAAAAGGAGAAAAAGATCGAGCAATAACTTTAATGAAAGACTTGATTAAACTAAAAGAGGAGCCAATTAAGTTGCTGGCACTTATAACAAGTAACTATCGTTTGTATTATCAATCTCTTATTCTCAGTCAAAAAGGCTATTCACAACAACAAATCGCGAAAACAGTTGGGGTACATCCATATCGTGTGAAATTGGCTTTACAGCAAACAAGAAAGTATCAGTTAGCACAATTGCTAAAAATCATTGATGCATGTGCTGAGACAGATTATAAGCTTAAGTCATCGTATATGGATAAAGTATTGATACTTGAATTGTTTATTCTTAGTTTGTAACTCATTTTATGATACCGACGTAATAGCAAAATGCTGTTATTTCGGTGTCATAGCATAAAAAAAACTCTAATATTGAATAAATCAACATTAGAGGGACTATATAGTGTTTTGCACTATCATAGATGATTATTTTGCTGACATTAATTTAGATTTCATTCTATCAGCTTTGTTAGAATGAATTAAATTCTTTTGCGCAGCTTTATCAATACGTTTGATCGCTTTGCTTACTAATTCTTGTTTATTATCAGCATTAGTTTCAATTGCTTTTTTTGCACTTTTCACTGCAGAACGCATATCATTCTTTTGAGAAATGTTTTGGCTCTCAGCTACTTGTGTTGTTTTTACACGTTTAATAGCAGATTTGATATTTGGCATGAAAGACACCTCCTAGAATCAACTTGGTATCAAAATAACTTTGATTACAACAAGATTTATTCTATCAAAAGTGTTCACATTGTGCAATCATTAATTATACGCTTAACCTTATTTTTTAATATGACAACAATGTAAAGATTCGTTTATGTGTTTTTAGCTGGTTGCAATTATGGATTAAAAACGTTATCATATCAAAGATACAAGAGATTTATATGGGGAATCTTCTTATGAAAGAGAGTAGGATATTATGAATAATAGTGAGCGCTTAAATAGACGTAAAAATATAAGAAACTTTTCGATTATCGCCCATATTGACCATGGTAAGTCAACACTGGCGGATCGAATTTTAGAAAATACAAAGTCTGTCGAATCACGTGAGATGCAAGCACAGCTCTTAGATTCAATGGACTTAGAACGTGAACGTGGAATTACTATCAAGTTAAATGCTGTGCGTTTGAAATACGAAGCGAATGATGGCGAAACATATACTTTTCATTTAATTGACACACCAGGACATGTCGACTTTACATATGAAGTGTCGCGTTCTTTAGCTGCTTGTGAAGGGGCAATCTTAGTAGTTGATGCTGCTCAAGGTATTGAGGCGCAAACTTTAGCCAATGTTTATTTAGCTTTAGACAACGACCTGGAGTTGATTCCAGTTATTAATAAGATAGATTTACCCGCTGCTGAACCTGAACGTGTAAAACAAGAAGTGGAAGATGTAATTGGTTTAGACAAAGATGATGCTGTTTTGGCAAGTGCCAAGTCTAATATTGGTATCGATGAAATTTTAGAGAAAATAGTTGAAATGGTACCAGCACCTGAAGGAGATCCTGCCGCTCCACTGAAAGCATTGATATTTGATTCTGAGTATGATCCATATCGCGGTGTTGTATCCTCAATACGTGTTGTCGATGGTGTTGTCAAAGCTGGAGACCGTATTAAGATGATGGCAACGGGCAAAAGTTTTGAAGTCACAGAAGTGGGTATCAATACACCTAAGCAACTACCTGTCGATGAACTGACGGTAGGGGATGTAGGTTACATTATTGCGAGTATTAAAAATGTAGATGATTCGCGTGTTGGGGATACTATTACACACGAAGAAAACCCAGCAAGTGAACCATTACAAGGTTATAAGAAAATGAATCCAATGGTTTATTGTGGTCTTTTCCCAATTGATAACAAAGACTACAATGATTTACGTGAAGCGTTGGAAAAACTACAATTAAATGATGCTTCGTTAGAGTTTGAACCAGAATCTTCTAAAGCTCTCGGCTTTGGTTATCGTACTGGGTTTTTAGGTATGTTGCATATGGAAATCATTCAAGAACGTATTGAGCGTGAATTTGGTATTGAATTGATTGCGACTGCGCCATCTGTAATCTATACGGTAGTGTTAAGAAATGGTGAATCTATCAAGGTGGATAACCCAGCTCAAATGCCTGACCGTGATCAAATTGATAAAGTTTTCGAACCATACGTTCGAGCAACAATGATGGTTCCTAACGATTATGTAGGGGCAGTCATGGAGCTCTGTCAACGTAAGCGTGGTCAATTTATTACAATGGACTATCTAGATGATATTCGCGTAAGCATTGTTTATGAATTGCCATTATCAGAAGTTGTATTCGATTTCTTTGACCAACTCAAATCGAATACAAAAGGTTACGCATCATTTGACTATGAATTCATTGAAAACAAGGAAAGCAATCTTGTTAAGATGGATATTCTATTAAATGGTGACAAAGTAGATGCATTGAGTTTCATCGTGCACCGTGACTTTGCTTATGAACGTGGTCGTGTGTTAGTTGAGAAGCTCAAAACATTGATTCCTAGACAACAATTTGAAGTGCCTGTGCAAGCCGCAATTGGTCATAAAATTGTAGCACGTACAAATATTAAGTCTATGGGTAAAAATGTTCTTTCAAAATGTTACGGCGGTGACATTAGCCGAAAACGTAAATTGCTTGAAAAACAAAAAGCAGGTAAAGCTAAAATGAAAGCAGTAGGAAGTGTTGAAATTCCACAAGATGCCTTTTTAGCTGTATTAAAAATGGACGATGAATAACTAAAATATGCTCCCAATCACTTGTTCGCTGTGTGACTTGGGAGTTTATTTCGTAGGAGCGATGACAATGCAACAAGTAAAAAGTGCATATGTTCACATCCCGTTTTGTGTCAAGATTTGTACTTATTGTGATTTTAATAAATATTTTATTCAACATCAGCCAGTGGATACTTATTTGACAAGTTTAATTAAAGAGATGTCTTGGGCACAACAAAAAGATTTAAATACTATGTTTGTCGGTGGCGGGACACCAACTGCTTTATCAGAAGCACAGTTAGAACGCTTATTAGCAGCAATCAATGAGCATTTTACTATTAGCGGTGAATATACATTCGAAGCCAATCCCGATGAATTGACTGAAAAAAAGGTGGCACTTTTGAAAAAATATGGTGTCAATCGCCTTTCACTTGGTGTCCAAACATTTGATGATGCGTTACTCAAATTACTAGGACGCGCTCACCGACGAGAAGACATTTATGCGGCTGTTCGTAATGCACGCAAACATGAAATTTCATCTATTAGCTTGGATTTGATGTACCAATTACCTGGTCAAACAATGCAACAATTTGAAGAAAGCTTAACAGAGGCAATCTCTTTAGAGGTCGATCATATTTCTAGTTATGGACTTATTTTAGAAAAACAAACACAATTTTATAATTTATATCAAAAAGGGCAACTATCCATGCCAAGTGAAGAATTAGGTGCAGAAATGTATCAATATATGGTTGAAAAACTCACACAACACGGACTACATCAATATGAGATTTCTAATTTTGCCAAAGATGGGCATGAATCGGCACATAATAAAGTTTATTGGAAAAATGAAGCGTATTATGGTTTTGGTGCTGGTGCAAGTGGTTATGTGAATGGCATAAGATATACTAACATTAATCCTGTCAATCATTATATTGAACACGTATCGCATGGTAAGCGCCCGATACTTACAGAAGATAGTTTGAGTTTACAAGAACAGATTGAAGAAGAAATGTTTTTAGGACTCCGCATGAATGAAGGTGTGAATAAGAAGCGCTTTAAGCAAAAATTTGGTTGTGCAGTAGATACATATTATCGCAGTGAACTTCAACAACTTGAAATGAAAAAATTGATTATGAATACACCGACACATATCGCATTAACTGCTGAGGGGCGAGTGATTGGCAACTATGTATTTGAACAATTCATCAAGTTAAAATAGAAATTTCAAATTTAAGAGCTTTAACGTTGACTTACTTTGACCAATTTGATAAATTATAATTAGCACTTGAGATAAAGGAGTGCTAATGAGGTGGAGACATGATTACTCAAAGGCAAATTAGTATTTTAAATGCAATTGTTGAAGATTATGTTGAATTAGGCCAACCCATTGGTTCAACCATGTTGATCAAACGTCATAACGTTCAAGTGAGTCCTGCAACGATTAGAAATGACATGAAGTCTTTAGAAGAACAAAAGTTAATCGAAAAGACACATTCATCATCTGGACGTGTTCCATCCGAAGCGGGATTCAGATTATATGTTAATCAATTATTACAGCAACCTAGTGTGGAAGGACATCAAAATAAACTCAATCTAAGCACATTGTATAGTGAAAATCATTATGATATTTCTACAACATTGAATTGCTTAGCACAATTGTTTTCTGATCAATCACATTATGCGACGATTGTCGTAGGACCTGATCATACAAAGTCATCTGTGATTGATGTCCATCTCATGAAGGTAAATACACATCACATCATCGTGGTATTAATTCATCAGTCAGGTCATGTGAAACATTTACATTTATCATTAACATTTGAACTTGATGATATGACTGTGATTAAACTATCGAATTTTATGTCTAGAAATATTGAAGCTTTCCTGAATCATGGAAATCACCACTATCTAGATGCTTATCGCTTAATGGGATTCAATAACACTGAAGTAGCGGTTATGCTTCAAGTTTATTATCTTATCAAAAAGCATTTAGAAACTGAAACTTCTCGTATCTATTTAGGTGGTAAATACCAATTGATAGAACGATTGAATGAAAGTACAGTAGCTTCAATCCAACCAATACTTCAATATGTCGAATCAGATAGAATTACTCAGCTGATTGCGCAAGTGTCTGATGATCCTATTAACATTCGTATTGGTTCAGAAATAGACCATAATTTGGAAGGCATTGCAATAGTGACACGTCCATATGTATTAACAAATGAATTGGAAGGTCATATTGCCATCGTTGGTCCAACAGCAATGCGCTATCAAAATGTGATACAATTGCTAAGTCAAAATCGTTAATAACAATTCAATCACACTTATTCTAAAGTGTCGTGGAGGTTTTGAAATGACGGAAGATAAAGAAATACAACAAAAAGAAACAAAAGAAACGGAAGAAACATCAACTCAGCAGCAACCAGATACTGAAGCAGCGCCAACAGAAGATGTTGCTGATCAACAAGAAGAGACGGTTGAAACAGAAGATGAGAACAACCCTTCAGTTGATGAACAGCTAGAAAAATTACAGGCAGCAGTTGATGCTTCTGAAGAAAAATATTTAAGACTATATGCAGAATTTGAAAATTATAAGCGCCGTATTCAAAATGAAGCAGATATTCAAAAAACATACCGTGCGCAACAAGTGTTAAGTGATGTTTTACCAACACTTGATAATATTGAACGAGCATTACAAATAGAAGGTGATGATGAGTCATTTGTATCATTGAAAAAAGGCGTACAAATGGTTTATGACAGCCTTATTAAAGCACTTGAAGATAATGGTCTGGAGCGTATCCAAGCAAAAGGTGAGCAATTTGATCCAAACTTTCACCAAGCTGTAATTCAAGACGATAACCCAGATTTTGAATCAGGTGCAATTACAGAAGAACTACAGTCTGGCTATAAATTAAAAGATCGCGTATTACGCGCATCAATGGTTAAAGTAAATCAATAATTTTTGACGAAAAACGATCATTTATGTAAAATAACATTGTTTGTAAATTAGGAGGAATTTGAATATGAGTAAAGTAATTGGTATTGACTTAGGAACAACAAACTCTTGTGTATCTGTATTAGAAGGTGACGAGCCTAAAGTAATTCAAAACCCAGAAGGTGCAAGAACAACACCATCTGTTGTCGCATTCAAAAATGGTGAAACACAAGTCGGTGAAGTGGCGAAACGTCAAGCCATCACAAACCCAAACACAATTCAATCTATTAAACGTTTCATGGGTACAGACCATAAAGAAAATATTGAAGGTAAAGATTATACACCACAAGAAATTTCAGCTATGATCTTACAAAACTTAAAAAACACAGCTGAAAGCTATTTAGGCGAAAAAGTTGAAAAAGCAGTTATTACTGTACCTGCATATTTCAACGACAGTGAGCGTCAAGCAACAAAAGATGCTGGTAAAATCGCTGGTTTAGAAGTTGAACGTATTATCAACGAACCAACAGCTGCAGCTTTAGCATACGGTTTAGATAAAACAGACAAAGAAGAAAAAGTATTAGTATTCGACCTTGGTGGCGGTACTTTCGACGTATCAATCCTTGAATTAGGTGACGGTGTATTTGAAGTATTAGCAACTGCTGGTGACAATAAATTAGGTGGCGATGACTTTGACCAAGTAATCATTGACTACTTAGTCAAAGAATTCAAAGCTGAAAATGGGGTAGACTTATCACAAGACAAAATGGCATTACAACGTTTGAAAGATGCAGCTGAAAAAGCGAAAAAAGATTTATCAGGTGTTTCTTCAACGCAAATCTCATTACCATTTATCTCAGCAGGTGCTGCAGGTCCATTGCACTTAGAAGTAACTTTAACACGTGCAAAATTTGAAGAATTAGCAGACCATCTTGTACAAAAAACAATGGGACCTACACGTCAAGCGATGAAAGATGCTGGTCTATCAAATGCAGATATCGATGAAGTTATTTTAGTCGGTGGTTCAACACGTATTCCAGCTGTACAAGAAGCAATCAAAAAAGAAATCGGTAAAGAGCCAAACAAAGGTGTAAACCCTGATGAAGTTGTTGCAATGGGTGCGGCAATTCAAGGTGGCGTTATCACGGGTGATGTGAAAGACGTAGTATTACTTGATGTAACTCCATTATCACTAGGTATCGAAATCATGGGTGGTCGCATGAATACGTTAATCGAACGTAACACGACAATTCCTACATCTAAATCTCAAGTATACTCAACAGCAGCTGATAACCAACCATCTGTAGATATTCACGTATTACAAGGTGAACGTCCAATGGCTTCAGACAACAAAACACTTGGTCGTTTCCAATTAACAGATATTCCACCAGCACCACGTGGTGTACCACAAATCGAAGTAACATTCGATATCGATAAAAATGGTATTGTTAACGTTACAGCAAAAGATTTAGGTACTAACAAAGAACAAAAAATTACAATCGAATCTTCATCATCACTTTCAGACGAAGAAATCGATCGCATGGTAAAAGATGCTGAACAAAATGCTGAAGCAGACAAAAAACGTCGTGAAGAAGTAGATTTACGTAACGAAGCAGATCAACTTGTCTTCCAAGTCGACAAAACATTAACAGACTTAGGTGACAACGTATCTGAAGATGATAAAAAAGATGCTGAAGACAAAAAAGAAGCATTAAAATCAGCGCTTGAAGGCAATGATATTGATGCAATCAAAGAGAAAAAAGAAGCGCTTGAACAAGTGATTCAACAACTTTCTATGAAGATCTATGAGCAAGCTGCACAAGCACAACAAGCACAAGGCGGTGCAGCACAACAAGATGATACAGTAGAAGATGCTGAATTCAAAGAAGTTAAAGATGACGATCAAAAATAATGTATCGTGAGAAATAGATTGACTGTAAGCAGTCGCTCAAAAGGGGCTAGGACAATCATCGTCCCAGCCTCTTTTGCTTTCAAACAATCAAATATTCAATAAAAGGAGAGATTGCATTGGCAAAAAGAGACTATTATGAAGTCCTTGGTATTTCAAAAAGTGCTTCTAAAGATGAGATAAAGCGTGCTTATCGTAAATTATCAAAAAAATACCATCCAGATATTAATAAAGAAGATGGTGCTGACGAGAAATTTAAAGAAATTAGTGAAGCATATGAAGTGCTAAGTGATGATAATAAACGTGCAAATTATGATCAATTTGGTCATGCAGGTGCACAAGGTGGATTTGGTCAAAGCGGATTTGGTGGACAAGACTTTTCTGGCTTTGGCGGTGGTGGTTTTGAAGATATCTTCAGTTCTTTCTTTGGAGGTACACAGCGTCAAAGAGATCCTAATGCACCGCGTAAAGGTGATGATTTACAATACACAATGACCATTTCATTTGAAGAAGCTGTTTTTGGTACAAAAAAAGAAATTTCAGTCCGCAAAGAAGTTGTTTGTCATACTTGTGACGGTGAAGGTGCAAAACCAGGCACGAAAAAACATACATGTAGCTACTGTAATGGCGCAGGTCATGTTTCAGTTGAACAAAATACAATCTTAGGACGTGTACGCACACAACAAGTATGTCCTGAATGTAACGGTTCTGGAAAAGAATTTGAAGAAGCTTGTCCAACATGTCATGGTAAAGGAACAGAAGTTAAAAATGTTAAATTAGAAGTCACTGTTCCTGAAGGTGTAGATAATGATCAACAAATCCGTTTAGCTGGACAAGGTTCACCAGGTGAAAATGGAGGGCCTGCGGGAGAATTATACGTTATTTTCCGTGTTAAACCATCTGATAAGTTTACGCGTGAAGGTGATGACATCTTGTATCAACATTCAATCAGCTTTGCACAAGCAGCACTCGGTGATGAAATTAAAATCCCTACATTAAAAGGTAGCGTCATGTTAACGATTCCAGCGGGAACACAATCTGGGAAACAATTCCGCTTAAAAGGCAAAGGTGTCAAAAATGTTCACGGCTATGGTTATGGTGACTTATTTGTTAATATCAAAGTTGTTACACCAACAAAATTAACAGAACGTCAAAGAGAGCTTTTAAAAGCCTTTGCTGAAGAGAGTGGCGATGATATCAACGAACAACCAAGCAACTTCAAAGATAAAGCACGTCGTTTCTTTAAGGGAGATTAATACTATGAACTGGATAGAACTTTCTGTAACAGTCAATGAAGAAGCTGAATCAATTGTAACGAATTTACTTCAAGAATTTGGCTCTAATGGCGTCGCAATTGAAGATTCCAATGAGCTTGAAAAGGTGAGAGAGGACAAGTACGGTGAAATATTCGACTTAGACCCCTCAGACTACCCAGACAAGCATATGCTTATTAAAGGCTATTATACGGAGATGCAAGTTGATGACTCATTTACACAGCGTTTAACACATCGACTAGAATCGATTGAAGAAGTGGACACAACAGTATTAAACATTGTCACTAAAGTCATTGCTGAATCAGACTGGGAAAATGAATGGAAAAACTACTTTCATCCATTTCAAGCTTCTGACAAATTTTTCATCGTCCCTAGTTGGGAGTCTGTTTCACAAGAGGATGATTTCTTATATATTGAATTAGATCCAGGAATGGCTTTTGGAACAGGTGATCATCCGACAACGAGTATGTGCCTACATGCGATTGAACGCGTAGTTAAGCCTGAACATGCCGTTATTGATGTTGGTACAGGATCAGGAATACTGAGCATTGCTTCACATTTAATGGATGCCAAATCCGTCAAAGCCATCGACTTAGACGAAATGGCAGTTAAAGTAGCACGAGATAACTTTAAGAAAAATGCATGTGATGAAGCTATTGAAACAGCGACAGGGAATTTATTAACACAAGAAACTGCACAATATGATGTTGTTATTGCTAACATACTACCGCATATCATAGAGCTAATGATTGCTGATAGTTATGAAAGACTTAACCCATCTGGCTATTTTATTACTTCGGGGATTATTGAAGAAAAAAGTGAGACCATTCAATCGCAAATGAAAGCTGTTGGATTTGAAATTATCGATGTCCAACATGTTGATGGCTGGGTATGTATCACTGGACAGAAGGTGGCTAACTAATGCAACGCTATTTTTTAAATGAAAACGCTGAGTTACATCAGCGTTTTTTTATCACAAGTAAAGACGATATTCATCATATATTGAAAGTTATGCGTTACAACGTAGGCGACCACATCATTATTAATTTTAATGACCAACAAACTTACAAAGTGACAATCATTAATATTGATCAAAAAAATATTGAAGTTGAGGCCACTGAAAAGCTTGAAATTCATACAGAAATGCCTGTGTCTATTACTGTTGTAAGTGGATTGATTAAATCTGACAAATATGAATGGATGCTGCAAAAGGCAACGGAATTAGGCGCACACAACTTTATTGCTGTTCAAATGGCGCGTTCAGTTGTCAAATTAAACGACCAAAAAGCCTCTAAAAAATTGGAACGCTGGGAAAAGATTATTAAAGAAGCAGCTGAACAAAGCTATCGACAGCAGATACCAAATATAAAATATTACTCGAATTTAAAATATGTATATGATATGATTAATGAATATGATTATATTCTAATGGCATACGAAGAACAGGCAAAAAATGGAGAAACATCAAAGTTTAAGGAGATGCTTTCACAGCTCCAGCCTAACAATAAAGTGTTACTTTTAATTGGTCCAGAAGGTGGATTTAGCGAAGAAGAAATAGCTTTATTCGAAACACATGCAAATATTGTTGGTTTAGGTCCGCGTATTCTTCGTGCTGAAACGGCACCACTCTATGCGTTAAGTGCCATTAGTTACGAAATAGAATTAATGAGGTGAAGTCATGTCAACAGTTGCCTTTCATACATTAGGATGTAAAGTAAACCATTATGAAACTGAAGCAATTTGGCAATTATTTAAAGAAGCTGATTACGAGCGTGTTGATTTTGAACAAAATGCAGATGTATTTGTTATCAATACTTGTACCGTAACAAATACAGGGGATAAAAAAAGTCGCCAAATCATTCGCCGAGCAATCAGACAAAATCCTGAAGCAGTTATTTGTGTCACAGGTTGTTATGCCCAGACATCATCTGCTGAAATCATGGAAATTCCAGGTGTTGATATTGTTGTTGGTACACAAGATCGTCATAAATTATTGTCATACATTGATGAGTTCCAACAAGAAAGACAACCCATTAATGGTGTTAGCAATATCATGAAAAACCGTACGTATGAAGAATTAGATGTACCTTACTTTACAGATCGAACACGTGCATCACTTAAAATTCAAGAAGGATGCAACAACTTCTGTACATTCTGTATCATCCCATGGGCTCGCGGCTTAATGCGTTCTCGCGACCCACAAAAAGTAGTGGAACAAGCTACACAGCTCGTGCAATCTGGATATAAAGAGATTGTTTTAACGGGCATCCATACAGGTGGTTATGGTCAAGACTTGAAAGATTATAACTTGGCACAATTGTTATGTGATCTTGAAACAGTAGAAGGGCTTGAACGCATTCGTATCTCATCGATCGAGGCAAGCCAATTAACGGACGAAGTGATTGACGTACTTCAACACTCATCTAAAGTTGTCCGCCACTTGCATATACCGCTACAGTCTGGTTCTGACACAGTGTTGAAACGTATGCGTCGCAAATATTCAATGGCACATTTTTCAGAGCGAATTAAAAAACTACATGCTGCACTACCTGGTTTAGCTGTAACAAGTGATGTGATTGTTGGATTCCCTGGTGAGACTGAAGCTGAATTTCAAGAAACATACGACTTTATTGTTGAGCACCAATTTTCAGAGTTGCATGTTTTCCCTTATTCACCAAGAATCGGTACACCCGCTGCACGTATGGATGATCAAATTGATGAAGAAGTTAAAAATGAGCGTGTACATAAGCTTATTGAATTGAGTAATCAACTTGCTAAAACCTATGCATCACAATTTGAACATGATGTATTAGAAGTGATTCCTGAAGAAAAAAGTGCACAAGATGGTGTGCTTGTCGGCTATGCAGATAATTATATGAAAGTCGAATTTGCAGGAGATGCCTCTCTTATTGGTGAAATTTGTAAGGTTAAAATCGATACAGTTGGTTATCCAATTAACTATGGTACCTTCCTAAGAACCGTTGAGCATGCAAACAATCAATCTGAAATCGAAGTGTTAGCGTAATTTATAACTTTTTTATAAGAAAAATTGGCTGATATCCATAAAAATGTAATTTTGTCGATTGACCGACAATAAGTTTTATCTTATACTAGCTTATACATGGTGAGTCACTGTGTAAATATGAAAAGTTTTTTTGATATTTGGAGGGAGGGAAATACAGATGTCTAAAACAGTAGTCCGTAAAAACGAATCATTAGAAGATGCATTACGTCGTTTTAAGCGTTCAGTGTCAAAAAGCGGTACAATTCAAGAAGTTCGTAAACGCGAATTCTATGAAAAACCAAGTGTAAAACGTAAAAAGAAATCTGAAGCTGCTCGTAAGCGTAAATTCAGATAATCATTAATGTGTTGAACTCCCTCAACATTCAAAATTAAAATGATATATAAAAGCCTCAAAGGGTTGACTGATTCGTCAAGTCTTTGGGGTTTTTGTTTTTAAAAGATACTATGATACTATCACTATAAGTACACAAAAAATTCATGTATACTAATAAGTGAGGGTGAGGTGAGTTTAAAATAAGATGGGTTTACATATGTGCTTAAATTATGGTGCTGTCTCTTTTCCATTCGGATTTCTAAGTTTGGGTGAATTACTTACGTCACCGCTAACTTCGTTGATTTTAACGTGTCTCGTGTTCCTAGGATTTGTTTATCAGCTATATTCCAAGCGATTCAACTTTGCAGGTATTATTTCATTGCTTGCACTATTGATGATATTTTTAGGGTTTATTGTTCAAGGAGATGTTTCAGCAACAACGCTGATTCTCTTCACTATCGGTATTATTTTAGTCATTATTGAACTATTTGTGATAGGTGCAATTCTAGGTCTTATTGGAATGGGACTCATTATATTTAGTTTAATAACTATTGGCGATAATTTGCCAATGATGCTATTTAATGTCATTGTCGCATTAATTTTATCAATTATTGAGTGGGTGATTTTAGTGAACTTCTTCAAAAAAACGATTGCCTTATTTGACAATGTTGTATTAAAAGATTCAACAAATAAAGAATCAGGCTATACGTCCCACAATGATCGCTCTCATCTCGTAGGTGAGCTTGCAACAACACTGACTGATTTGCGTCCTGCAGGTATTATTTTACTTAATAATGAACGTATTGACGCTGTGTCAGAAGGGCCATTTATCTCTAAAAATGTACAAGTAAAAATAATAGAAGTCGAGGGAACACGTGTTGTTGTTCGATTAATTCATTCATAAAAAGGAGATGGAATACATGTTTACAGCTGGTTTTATATCGTTAATCATTATTGTAATACTCGTTATTGTTGCATTAATGATTTTATTCTCATTCGTACCAATTGGACTTTGGATTTCTGCATTAGCAGCAGGAGTCAAGGTAAGTATTGGCACATTAGTTGGTATGCGATTACGTCGTGTGTCACCTAGAAAAGTTATCGGTCCATTAATCAAAGCACACAAAGCAGGTTTGCAAATTACAACGAATCAGCTTGAATCTCATTACCTAGCAGGTGGTAATGTTGACCGAGTTGTAGATGCCAATATCGCAGCTCAACGTGCAGATATTAATCTGCCATTTGAACGAGGTGCAGCGATTGACTTAGCGGGTCGTGACGTTCTTGAAGCCGTTCAAATGTCTGTTAATCCAAAAGTTATTGAGACACCATTTATTGCGGGTGTTGCCATGAATGGAATTGAAGTTAAAGCAAAAGCGCGTATTACGGTAAGAGCAAATATTTCTCGTCTTGTTGGTGGTGCAGGAGAAGATACAATCATCGCACGTGTCGGTGAAGGGATTGTTTCGACTATTGGTTCAAGTGAACACCACTCTCAAGTATTAGAAAATCCTGATAACATTTCAAAAACAGTCTTGAGTAAAGGGCTCGATTCAGGTACTGCATTCGAAATCTTATCAATTGATATCGCTGATGTTGATATCGGTAAAAACATTGGTGCAGACTTACAAACTGAACAAGCAATTGCAGACAAGAATATTGCACAAGCCAAAGCAGAAGAACGTCGTGCAATGGCTGTAGCACAAGAACAAGAAATGAAAGCACGTGTTCAAGAAATGCATGCCAAGGTTGTTGAAGCTGAGGCAGAGGTACCACTTGCAATGGCTGAAGCTCTTCGTTCAGGCAATATCAGTGTCAAAGAATATTACAATTTGAAAAATATTGAAGCAGATACAGGTATGAGAGAAGCAATTAACAAACACTCTCAAGAACAAAGTAACACATCATCTGATCAATAAAACTGAGGTGATTTTATGAGTATGGGTTTCATTATTTTCCTCATTACTATAGCCATATCATTATTTAGTGCTATTGGGGATAAGCAACATGAAAAACGCCAAAAACAACAACCACCTCGCCCTCAAAAGCCAACAGAAACACCAGAAAAAGGTTTTTTTGAAAAGGTACAAGAAACGCTTTCAGAAATGGAAAAATCTTTATCAGAACCTGAGAAGATGGCTTCTGACAAACCGCAAAAGACAAAGGAATCCGTATCACCAGTAGATTATACTAAAAAAGTAGACCAGCAAGTGCAACCGCAACAAACATCTGAAAGACGCAATGATGAGGAACAGGAACGTCAACGTCTCAATGATATGGTCAGTCAGCGTATGCATGAGTTAGGTACTGAGCTACACCTTGAACGTCAGAAACAGCTTGCTAGCATTGAAAAACGTGCAAAGGCGATTATTGAAGATCCATACATGTCTAACCGTGCAAAACAAGTCAAGCTGAAGACGTTGACAGATGCTACAAACATAAAAGCATCAGCAACACAAGGAATGTCATTTTCAAACAATGAAGTTATCAATGGTATCATATGGTCTGAAATTTTGAATAAACCCAAACAACTATAGTATAAACAGTGCGCACATTCGACAGTACTTGTCGGATGTGCTTTTTCCATTCGGATAACCTCACTTTCTAAGCTAACGAATTGCTAAAATCATGCTATAATATAAACAAGTATTACAAGATTATTATGATGAAAAGGAGCGACTGTATGCCTGGAATTATTCAGATAGATGATATCCACCAAGCACAAGCGCTATTAGGTAATAATGATGAACATATTGCGCTGGTTGAAAATGCTTTTGGTGTTATCATACATGCGCGTGGACAAGAAGTTGCTGTAAAAGGTCAAAAACTCAAGGATGTTACAGCAGCAGAATCAGTATTGCACAATTTGTTAAAAGTTATCGAAAAAGGGGAGTCTATTAGTGTTAAGGATGTACAAGCTGCTATTAAGATGGCACAGAATGGTACTATTGAACACTTGATTGACCTATATGATGAGGCTATTACAAAAGATGCGTATGGTAAAACGATTCGACCTAAAACGATGGGACAACGTATGTATGTGCATGCTATGAAGCAGCATGACCTCGTTTTTGGTATCGGACCCGCTGGAACAGGGAAAACATTTTTAGCAGTCGTTTATGCTGCAAAAGCATTGCGTGCAGGACAAGTAAAGCGAATTGTATTAACTAGACCAGCTGTAGAAGCAGGCGAATCTTTAGGGTTTTTGCCAGGAGATTTGAAAGAGAAAGTAGATCCATATTTACGCCCCTTATATGATGGTTTACATACAGTCTTAGGTGTTGAACAAACAACGCGTTTTATCGAGCGTGGGGTTATCGAAATCGCGCCACTTGCTTATATGAGAGGTCGTACTTTAGATGATGCGTTCGTCATTTTAGATGAAGCTCAAAATACCACACAAGCACAGATGAAGATGTTTTTAACACGTCTTGGATTTGGTTCTAAGATGGTTGTGACGGGTGATAAAACTCAAGTTGATTTGCCTAAAGGTGTGAAGAGTGGTTTGGTTGAAGCTGAACAACGTCTCACAGGTCTTAAAGGGTTAAGCATTCAACAGCTTGATCAAGAAGATGTTGTACGCCATCCACTTGTTGGACGTATTATTAGTAGATATGAGGAGGAGTAAGATGTTCACGATTGATTTTAATGACCATACTGGTTTAGTTGAGCAGACATGGATTGACCAAATCGACGCACTATTAACTTTCGCAAAAACACAAGAAAAAATTGATGAAGATGCAGAACTCTCAGTCAGTTTTGTAGATGAATCAGAAATTCAAACGATTAACCGCGATTATCGTGATAAAGATCAAGTAACAGATGTCATTTCTTTTGCATTTGAAGAAGATGATGATGTATTTAATGGCTTTGAAGGCGAAGAAGTGCCTAGAGTATTAGGGGATATTATCATTTGTACGGATGTTGCTAAAAAACAAGCTGAGCAATACAATCATTCGTTCGAGCGAGAACTAGGATTTTTGGCATTACATGGTTTCTTACATCTGCTAGGCTATGATCATATGACTGAACTTGAAGAGCAAGAGATGTTTGGTCGCCAAGATAGTATTCTTACATCATTTGGCTTAACGAGAGATGTATGATTAAGCGCTTCACACATGCCTTTGAAGGCGGACGGACACTTTTTCGCAAAGACCATAACTTTTTAACTCACATTCTAGCAGGTTGTATGGCTATTATTTTAGGATTTATTTATCATATAAGTATGATAGAATGGGTTTTTGTCATGACCGCTATCGCACTCGTTTTGCTTGCAGAAGCGATTAACACTGCGATTGAGTATACGGTTGACCTTATTACTGATGAATATGACATCAAAGCAAAACATGCCAAAGATATTGCGGCGTTCAGTGTTTTGCTCGCTTCAGTCTTCGCACTAATTATCGGCATAATTATATTTTTACCTAAACTTTTTTGAGGAGATGACAAACATGACTTATACAGAAAAGAATTTTGAAGAAGTAAGAAAAGCTCAACAGAACGCTTATGCACCCTATAGCAATTTCAAAGTTGGTGCATATCTTGTAACGAAAGATGGTAAAACTTTTTATGGTGCGAATATCGAGAATGCTGCATATCCTGCAACGATCTGTGCAGAGCGTTCAGCACTTGTTGCAGCTATGTCACAAGGCTACCGTCCTGGAGATTTTGCCTCTATTACTGTCACAGTGGATAGTGAGATTGTATCTTCGCCATGTGGTACATGTAGACAAGTATTAAAAGAATTATGTGATGATGATATGCCTATTTATATGACGAATCATAAAGGGAATATGAAGTCATTAACTGTTGAAGAATTATTACCGCTTGGATTTTCAGGAAAGGATTTAAATTGATAATGAAAGAATATAAATCAGGATTTGTTACAATTATTGGACGTCCTAATGTTGGAAAATCAACTTTTGTTAATAGAGTGATTGGTCACAAAATTGCGATTATGTCGGATAAAGCGCAAACGACACGCAATAAAATTCAAGGCGTTATGACTCAAGATGATGCACAAATCATTTTTTTAGACACACCAGGTATTCATAAACCTAAACATAAATTAGGTGACTATATGATGAAAGTTGCCAAAAATACACTGTCTGAAATTGATGCTGTTATGTTTATGGTCAATGCAAATGAAGACATTGGTCGTGGTGACAAGTATATTATGGAAATGCTCAAAACTGTTAAAACGCCTGTCTTTTTAGTTTTAAACAAAATTGATCTTGTTCATCCAGATGATTTAATGCCTAAAATCGAACAGTATCAGTCTTATATGTCATTTGCAGAAATCATTCCAATTTCAGCGCTAGAAGGACACAATGTTGAGCATTTTCTAAATGTCTTAAAAACCTACTTACCAGAAGGTCCACAATATTATCCAGATGGTCAAATATCCGATCATCCAGAGCAATTTGTTGTTAGTGAATTGATTCGTGAAAAAATATTACAAACAACTTCAGAAGAGATACCACATTCAATTGGAGTTAATGTAGAACGCATGGTACAAGAATCAGAGGATCGTGTTAGGGTCGAAGCTGTGATATATGTAGAACGAGATTCACAAAAAGGCATTGTCATTGGTAAAGGTGGTAAGAAATTAAAAGAAATTGGTAAACGTGCTCGTCTCGATATTGAACATTTGCTAGGTTCCAAAGTTTATCTCGATTTATGGGTTAAAGTTCAAAAAGATTGGCGAAACAAATCTCATTTTATTAAACAAATGGGTTA
Organism: Staphylococcus americanisciuri; assembly: GCF_024814435.1. Classification (GTDB taxonomy): domain Bacteria; phylum Bacillota; class Bacilli; order Staphylococcales; family Staphylococcaceae; genus Staphylococcus; species Staphylococcus americanisciuri. The sequence continues at coordinate 298,216 of NZ_JANUXY010000001.1, read as the reverse complement.
TGTAGAAGACGAATAGATAACAAACAAGGTGGGGCGATAAATGCTCGTCAAACAAAAAGGGATTATTATTAAAACTGTAGACTACGGTGAATCTGACAAAATTATCACGATACTGAATGAGCATGGTGCCAAAATCCCCCTTATGGTACGGCGTGCGAAAAAATCAAAAACAGGGCTACAAGCAACGACACAGCTATTTGTAGAAGGTCTGTTTATTTATAATAAATGGCGAGGAATGGGAACTTTAAACTCCATTGACGTATTAAACAGCCATTATGATTTACGCATGGATTTGTTCACGAATAGTTATGCTAGCTTATGCCTTGAAACTATCGATGGCGCATTAGATGCAGAACAGGTGGATGCACAGCTGTATGCACTATTATCGTTTGCCCTGACACAGATAGATTCAGGTGTGTCAGCACAACTTGTTGCGAATATTGTGATGTTAAAGTGTATATATTACTATGGGTTTGATATCAACCTAACCCAATGTGCCATTAAGCATACTGAACAGCCAGGTGAGTTTGTAGGTTATAGCTTTAAATATGATGGTGTAATATCTAGAGCTGTTGCACATTTAGATTCGCACTTAATGCCATTATCAAATAAAGTCATCTATTTGATGGCAATCTTAAAAAAACTTCCTTTAAGTAAAATCAATTCCATCTCGATACACGATGACATTGTTGAAGAAATGTCTCAGTTTATTTTATTGATTTATAAAGAGTATGCTGGTGTATACTTCAAAAGCCAGCGGATGATTAATCAGTTAAAACGCTTTAATATCAATTTGGAATAAATACAGCTATTTCAAATTTTATAAACGATAAAAGCATTACATCTTATGGTTTCATAAAATGTAATGCTTTTTTTAGGATATTAGGATATTAGAATTTTACTTTTTCAGCTAAAAATGCGTTCAATTCACTAATTGGCATACGTACTTGTTCCATTGTATCACGATGACGCACTGTGACTTGTTGGTCTTCAAGTGAATCAAAGTCAAATGTAATACAATATGGCGTACCAATTTCATCTTGTCGACGGTAACGTTTACCAATTGATTGTGATTCATCAAAGTCGACTACAAAATCTTCACTTAGTTGTTCATATACTTTAATGGCATCTGCAGACAATTTCTTGCTTAAAGGTAAAACGGCTGCTTTGTATGGTGCGATAGCAGGGTGGAAGTGTAATACAGTACGTGCATCTTTACTACCTTCAACACCTTCTTCATCATATGCATCACATAAAAATGCAAGTGTCACACGATCTGCACCGAGTGATGGTTCAATACAATATGGAATATATTTTTCATTTGTTTCAGGATCATGGTATCTGAAGTCGTCACCAGAGTGCTCGCTATGTTGTTTTAAGTCAAAATCGGTACGACTTGCGATACCCCATAATTCACCCCAGCCGAATGGGAAACGGAATTCAATATCAGTTGTCGCATTAGAGTAGTGAGATAATTCATCTTCATCATGATCACGCAAACGCAAATTTTCTTCGTTTAACCCTAAATCTTTTAACCATTTAGCTGCATATTCTTTCCAATAATTTTGCCATTCAATTTCAGTACCTGGTTTACAGAAGAACTCAAGTTCCATTTGTTCAAATTCTCTTGTACGGAAAATAAAGTTACCTGGTGTAATCTCGTTACGGAATGACTTACCAATCTGTCCGATACCAAACGGCAATTTTTTTCTCATAGAACGTTGTACATTTTTATAGTTCACAAAAATCCCTTGTGCTGTTTCAGGGCGCATAAAGATTTCGTTAGTTGAATCTTCAGTCACACCTTGGAACGTCTTGAACATAAGGTTGAACTGACGAATATCTGTCCAATTTGCTGTACCACTGACTGGACATGTAATACCTTCTTCATCGATTAATCGTTTCATTTCATCGAAGCTCATGCCATCAGCAATAAAGTTTTCATCACCTTTAACATTTGCCATGTAATCTTCAATTAATTTGTCCGCACGATAACGAATTTTACTGTCTTTGTTGTCGATCATCGGATCATTGAAATTACCAATGTGTCCAGAAGCTTCCCACGTTTTTGGGTTCATTAAAATCGCTGCATCCAAACCAACATTATAAGGTGATTGCGTAATAAATTTTTTCCACCATGCTTTTTTAATATTATTTTTCAATTCAACACCTAATGGACCATAATCCCATGTATTCGCAAGTCCACCATAAATTTCACTACCTGGAAAAACGAATCCTCTGTGTTTCGCTAATTGCACAATTGTATCCATATTTTTTGCCATAGTTGTTCACTCCTTCAAAATAAAAAGCCCCAAGGAAAAGAAAAGACTTCTTAACCTTGGGACGAATTAACATTATTGTAATCCGCGGTTCCACCCAAATTAGTGTCGCCACTCACTTTAATATCGTTTAGTTGTATGCCATTGGTTAATGTTAAGCTTTCACCGACCTTAACTCGCTTTATTCACCATTTTATGCTATCAATCATAGAAAGGCAAGTGAAAACATAATTGTATAACAATAAATTACAAGCTATAATAGTATTTATACTAAAATTCATTGATATAAAATATATGCAAGATAGCTTTTAGACATTAATAGCTTATAATAAAACAAATAAATATGATGCTAATATGTAAAAAAGGAGGCAATTCTACTATTTAATCAGCATGAGGTTGGGACAATATAGTTAGGATTTGAATAGAACTAAATGATATCATTAAGGTTATCGACAATAGCTGAATAGCGTGTTGTGAAGTCCTGTCGAAAGCGTTACTTTTCGAACACTGACAATCAGATGCCTAACATAAATCTCAACCCCTTAAATAGTTAGAGATGATTATCGAACTTAATCAACGCCAAGAAAAAATCATTGAAATTGTGAAATCATCGGGTCCTATTACTGGAGAAAAAATAGCAGAGCAGCTCAATTTGACAAGAGCAACTTTGAGACCTGATCTCGCTATTTTAACTATGTCTGGATTTCTAGAAGCTAGACCACGTGTTGGCTATTTTTATTCTGGGAAGTCGCGTTCTCAATTTTTAACAGAACCTCTTAAAAATCTAATTGTCAAAGATTATCAGTCACATCCTGTTATTTTAAAAAGTGATGTAACTGTCTATGACGCAATTTGTTCTATTTTTATTGAAGATGTTGGAACACTGTTTATCGTAAACGAAGAGAACAATCTTGTGGGCGTCGTTTCACGCAAAGACTTATTGCGTGCTTCAATGGCAGGACAAGATATTCATCATATGCCTGTTAATATCATTATGACACGCATGCCCAATATTGTGTTATTGAAAGAAAAAGATTATGTACTTTATGCAGCGAAACAAATGATTACCAAAGAAATTGACTCGATTCCTGTCGTCAAAGAAAAAGGAAATGGTAATTATGAAGTAACTGGACGTATTTCTAAAACCACAATTACTAAATTATTTGTATCATTATTCGACCAATAGGAGGCTATCTGCAATGACGAATACAAAAATAATAATCGCATCAGACTCAGTTGGTGAAACAGCCGAACTTGTTGCTAAAGCATGTATGTCACAGTTCAATAGCTGTGAATTAACATCAGAAATCTTACGTTACCCATATATCGAAACAACACAAAATGTAGACGATGTTATCGCAATCGCGAAGGAATGTGACAGCATTGTTATCTATACACTTGTTAAACCCGATATCCGTGAATATATGGAAAAACTCATTGTCGAACATAATATTAAATCCGTGGATATTATGGGGCCTATTATGCAGACGATGGAACACGTTTTTAAACAAGCACCATTGAATGAGCCAGGGATTGTTCATAAACTAGATGAAGATTATTTCAAAAAAATTGAAGCAATGGAGTTTGCGGTGAAATATGACGATGGTAAAGATCCAAAAGGGTTACCAAAGGCAGATATTGTACTCATAGGTGTTTCACGCACATCTAAAACACCTATTTCTCAATATTTAGCACACAAACGCTATAAAGTTATGAATGTACCTATCGTTCCTGAAGTATCACCACCAGATATGTTATTTGAAATTGATCCTAAAAAATGTGTGGCACTCAAAATCAGTCCTGACAAATTAAATGCCATTCGCAAAGAACGTCTCAAACAACTTGGCTTATCCGATTCAGCACGCTATGCCAACGATAAACGCATAGAAGAAGAACTTGATTATTTCAACCGCATTGTTGAGAAAATAGGCTGCCCTGTATTAGACGTTTCAGAAAAAGCAATTGAAGAAACCGCAAATAACATTATTCAAATAATTGAGCATAAAGATTCCATTTTAAATTAAGAAACTGTATACTAGAGTTGTTATTCTGTGTTTATTAACTATGCCAGGCGTATCGAATAGTAGAAGATAAATTGATAGGTGATGTCTGTGAGAATACCACAAGCAACAATTGATGAAATAAAGCAAAATACAGATATTTTAGATGTTGTCAGTGAATATGTAAAATTAGAAAAAAGAGGACGCAATTACATTGGTTTGTGTCCTTTTCATGATGAAAAAACACCGTCATTCACAGTATCAGAAGATAAACAAATCTGTCACTGTTTCGGTTGCAAAAAAGGTGGCAATGTATTTCAGTTTATTCAAGAAATTGAAAAGATTTCATTCACTGAAGCTGTAAAGCATCTCGGTGAACGTGCCAATATCAAAGTTCAAACTTCTCTTGAAACGGTCAAACAAGATGTTGCATCTGATGATTTGTTGATGATTCAAATGCATGAAGAACTACTCGATTACTATCATTACTTATTGAAAAAAACAGTAGAAGGTGAAACAGCTTTAAAATACCTTTACAGTAGGGGCTTTACTGACGAAATGATTGATCGCCGTAAAATTGGCTATGCACCTGATGCAGCTAATTTTGCTACAGATTATATGCAGAAAAAAGGCTACGATTTATCATTGGGCTATGAGGCAGGTATTCTATCAAGAAACGAGTCTACTTTTAATTATTATGATAGATTTCGTGACCGTATTATTTTTCCTTTACCAAATGCACAAGGACGTATTATCGGCTATTCTGGTCGTGCTTATCACGATGATCAAACACCTAAATATTTGAATAGTCCCGAGTCACCTATCTTCCAAAAACGTAAATTGCTTTATAATCTAGATAAAGCACGTAAAAGTATTCGTCAACAAGATGAAATTATCCTATTAGAAGGATTTATGGATGTCATTAAAACGAGTGAAGCCGGTCTCGATAATGTGGTCGCTAGCATGGGAACACAGATATCGAAAGAACACATGACGCTTCTCAAAAAGCTATGTAAAAACGTCACAATGATGTTTGATGGTGATTTCGCAGGTACGCAAGCCACACTGAAAACAGGTCAAGCTTTATTAGAACAGCAATTCGATGTATTTGTGATTCAACTACCAGCAGATATGGATCCGGATGAATATATTGAAAAGTATGGCGCTGACCGTTTTTTAGACTTTGTAGCAAATGAAAAAAAATCATTCGTGTCGTTTAAATTAAAACAACATGAACATGAGATTCAACATAACGACTTAGCTTATGAACAGCATTATAAATCATTTATTGAAGATGCCACATTTATACAATCTCAAATTTTACGACAAAAAATAGTATCTGAAGCTGCACAAGTGTTTAAAATACCATCAGAACGTCTATTACAAATAGTAGAACAACGTCAACCTCAAAATAGCTATCAGCAGACACATAACGTTCATCAATTTGTTCAACCGAGCAAACTTTCTAAAAATGAAAAAGCTGAACGTGCAATTTTGAAGCACTTTTTCAATGATAAAGCGCTATTTTTACGTTTTTATCAAGATATTGATGAAAGCGACTTTACAAATGAACATTTTAAACGTATATTTAATGTCTTACAGGAATATTATGCAGAATATGAGCAATTTACAATTAGTGATATACTCGGGTATGTTACTAACGATACGATTAAAGAAACGCTTATACAGCTCGTAGATTACCCATTGAATCACAGTCCGTATGATCACGAAATATTAGATTATATTTCAGTGATAACATCCAATCGTTCAACTGATAGCTTAGAAACACTGCAAGTCAAGTTAAATGAAGCCATTCGTATTGGGGATAGTGAAGTACAAAAATATTATTTAGAACAGATTGTAAATAAAAAAAGAGAGCAATTAAGAAGTAAAGATTAATTCCGGGAGGCCTTTTTATGTCTGACAACCAAGTAAAAGTAATCAAAAAAGAAACAATCGATCCGACACTCACAATTGAAGATGTGAAGAAACAATTGATTGAAAAAGGAAAAAAAGAGGGTCATTTAAGCCATGAAGAGGTAGCAGACAAACTGCAAAATTTTGAGATGGATTCTGATCAAATGGATGAATTTTTTGACATGATTAACGATAATGACATCCAACTGGTTAATGAAAAAGACAGCTCGGATACCGACGAAAAGTTAAACCCGAATGATTTGAGTGCACCTCCAGGTGTTAAAATTAACGATCCCGTTCGCATGTACTTGAAAGAAATCGGGCGTGTTAACTTACTAAGTGCACAAGAAGAGATTGAACTCGCCAAAAAAATCGAGCAAGGGGATGAAGTTGCAAAAGCACGTCTAGCTGAAGCCAATTTACGTCTTGTCGTCAGCATTGCCAAACGATATGTGGGTCGTGGCATGCTATTCCTAGACCTCATTCAAGAAGGGAACATGGGCTTAATCAAAGCGGTTGAAAAGTTTGATTTTAGTAAAGGTTTCAAATTTTCAACATATGCGACATGGTGGATTCGTCAGGCAATCACACGTGCTATTGCTGACCAAGCTCGTACGATTCGTATCCCAGTGCACATGGTCGAAACAATTAATAAGTTAATTCGTGTACAGCGTCAATTACTTCAAGATTTAGGTCGTGATCCACTTCCAGAAGAAATTGGGGAAGAAATGGATTTACCACCAGAAAAAGTACGCGAAATCTTAAAAATTGCACAAGAGCCTGTCTCTTTAGAAACACCTATTGGGGAAGAAGACGATAGTCATTTAGGTGATTTCATTGAAGACCAAGAAGCACAAAGTCCATCTGATCACGCTGCTTATGAGCTATTGAAAGAACAATTAGAAGATGTTTTAGATACATTGACAGATCGTGAAGAAAACGTATTGCGTTTACGTTTCGGCTTAGATGACGGTCGCACACGCACACTTGAAGAAGTCGGCAAAGTTTTTGGTGTAACAAGAGAGCGTATTCGACAAATTGAAGCCAAAGCATTGCGTAAGTTAAGACATCCAAGTCGCAGTAAACGACTTAAAGACTTTATGGATTAATCCTAATCCAAGATATCGTATTAAATAAATGAAGAGACGGGAATATGAACCATTTTAAACAATGTGACAATATTCCCGTTTTTTCGTATGTCTCATAGTCGCAATGCCTAAAAGTTTGTATAATAGCACTATAGTTGTATTTTTAAAGGAGTCACAAAAATGATACCAATTAATCGACGTTTACAAAAAGTGAGTGAATACATTATAGGAGATCAACTCGCCGATATCGGGTCTGATCATGCTTTTTTACCGATGTACGCACTTGAACAAGGGCAAATTCAATCTGCCATTGCCGGAGAAGTTATTCCCGGTCCTTATAAAGCTGCCGTCACAAGTGTTGAACGACACGGTTATCAAAATCACATTGATATTCGCTTGGGAAACGGTCTGACAATCTTAAATCCTGAAACAGATCATGTAGACACTATTACAATCTGTGGGATGGGGGGACCACTCATCGCTAAAATCCTAAATGAAGGCTTTAAGCATGTTCCTTATAGACCTAGATTTGTTCTACAATCAAATATTCAATCGGAACCAATTCGTCAATTTTTACAGTCAAACGGTTATCAAATTGTGACTGAGACATTAATTAAAGAACGTGCACACATTTATGAAATTATTGTTGCAGATGCTGGATCTATGACATTATCATCGAGAGATTTAAAATTTGGACCATTTCTGCATCCTCAACCATCAAAATTATTTGTTGAAAAATGGACGCGTGAAATAGAAGCCTTACAAGATATAAAAAAACAGCTCGATCCAATTCGACACCAAGTAAGATATGATGAAATTACAAAACAAGAAAATGAAATTAAAGAGGTGCTGAAACAATGCAATTAAAAACACTTCTAGACATTCTGAATGAACATGTACCATTCGATAGTGCCGAATCATGGGACAATGTAGGTCTACTTATCGGGGATCCGTCATCAGATGTTTTGGGCATTATGACGACATTAGACTGTACTGCTGATGTGGTCGATGAAGCTATAAAAAAAGAATGCAATACCATCGTTGCACATCATCCTCTAATTTTTAAAGGTATGCGCTCAATTACTGCTAATGATGGATATGGTCACATCATTTACAAATTGATTCAACATAATATAAATTTGATCGCACTGCATACAAATCTTGATGTCCATCCACGAGGTGTTAATGCGATGCTTGCAGATTGTTTGCAGTTACAAGATACTAAGATTCTACTGCCTGAAACAGCAACGTATTATAAAGTTCAAGTTTATATTCCTGAAGAAAATGCAGCATCTTTTAAATTACAACTAGCTGCTCAAGGAATAGCAACAGAAGGAAACTACGAGCATGCCTTTTTTAACACAAAAGGGGAAGGACAATTCAGACCAGTCGGTGATGCACAACCCCATATCGGTCGAATGAATGAAATTGAAACAGTATGTGAAACAAAAATAGAATTTATGATTGAGGCTTCACAACAATCATTAACTAAATCTCTTATTACTCAACATCACCCATATGAAACACCTGTATTTGACTTTATCCCGATGCAAAAAGAATGCCATAGTGGTTTAGGAATGATTGGAACATTATCAGAAGCGATGACAGTTGAAGAATTTATCAATCATGTTAAAAAACAATTAGACATGCCGAGCATACGATTCATTGGAGATTCTGAAGCTACAATAAAAACCGTTGCGCTCGTCGGTGGTTCAGGTATAGGCTATGAATCATCTGCTGCACAACAAGGCGCAGACATTTTTCTGACAGGTGATATTAAACACCATGATGCACTTGATGCTAAGATTGCCGGAATGAATTTGTTGGATATTAATCATTATAGTGAGCATGTTATGAAAGAAGGACTTGTTGCGTTGTTGACTGAATGGTTAACCAATCAGTACGATAGTTCGATTTATGCATCAACCGTAAACACAGATCCTTATCAATATATGTAACGAAAACCCCCTCTCTTCTTTTTAGATTGGAGGGGGTTTCGACTATTCCATAATTTTTACAGGCTTTGCTTTTTTTATTTTAGGTAGTATTTTTTCAACAGGAACATGAGAAGCTGTGTTGTGTGTTGCTGGATCTAGTGGATTATAATTGTTAAAAAAGTTAATGACTTCTTTAACAATCGGTGTTGGTGTTGAAGCACCAGCAGTAACTGCTACCGTTTCAACACCTTCAAGCCATGCTAAATCAAGCTGAGAGATGTCAGCAATGCGATATGAATTCGTATTCGCTATATCTCGAGAGACTTGTGCCAATCGATTAGAATTGTTGCTCTTAGGGTCTCCTACAACTATTAATAAGTCAGCTTCACCCGCTTGATTGGCCACCGCTTCTTGACGAACTTGCGTTGCTTGACAAATTTCTTTATGTTGCTCGATATGTGGATACTTCGCTTGTAATTCTTCCATTAATTCGAGTACATCCCATTGAGACATCGTTGTTTGATTGGTCACAATCAATGGATGATCATACAAGTTATCTGGCAGCGTTTTGATATCCTCTTTCGTTTCTACAAGATGCACAATTTCTGGGGCGACACCAACAGCTCCCTCAGGCTCTGGATGACCTTTCTTACCAATGTACACCACATGATAGCCAGCCGCTTTCTTCTCCCTAATCAGTTCGTGAGTATTTTCGACGTCTGGACATGTTGCATCAATACAAGTCAATCCTTTATCTCTTGCTCGTTGTTTAACTTCAGGTGAAACACCATGTGCCGTAAAAATAACTGTACCTTTATCAATTTGTTCTAAAATTTTAAGTCTATTGGGTCCATCTAAAGTGATAATACCATCTGATTCGAATGCATCTGTTACATGTTTGTTATGCACAATCATTCCAAGGATATATATAGGACGTGGTAGGTTAGGATCTAAAGATGCATTGCGTGCAATCACCATTGCATCAACAACACCATAACAATAGCCACGTGGGGTGATTTTTATAATTTCCATAGATTTCACGAACCTCCTTCGACTTTTCATTATACCAACATCTGTTTCCCATTAAAAGAAAAGGGGGACAGCATATGAGTATAAAATATGGGTCTAAGCTCTAGAAGAGAGAATATTGAAGGCAAAAATAATTAGGACTTTGGCAAAAGCGCTAAAATAAAATAAAAGTCGTAGCCGTTAGAATTTACGATACCCACCATAGACTGGTACATTAATGGAGAAAACTATCCAAAGTGAGAACATGTTGTAAAAGGCAGTGATTGACTGAAGTGCACGCAGTTTTACTGGGGAGGGACAAACGCATCTTTGTTAGAAAAATGAGGTTCCTGTTCATTCTAAAATATATATATAAGATGAATACAAAAATTGTATTTTCATGGCACAATCATGTATTGTTTATTTTCATTACGCAATATTTCATTTATAATATAGAGATGAATCTTTAAGGAGGCCAAATAATGGCAAAGCATCCATTCGAGCAATTTAATTTTGACTCAGATATTTTAGCAGCAATTGACGCATTAAATTTTAAACAACCAACTGATATACAACAACGGGTAATCCCGAAAATGATGAAATATACTAATATTATTGGACAATCACAAACAGGAACAGGAAAGTCACATGCTTTCTTACTCCCATTATTTCATCAAATAGATTCTAGTATTTCTGAACCACAAGCAATTATCGTGGCACCCACACGTGAGTTAGCCACACAATTATACCATGCGGCACTGCAATTGGCAGAACATAAACAAGGTGTCAAAGTAAGCTTATTTATTGGTGGTACTGATTTTGAAAAAGACAAGCAAAAAACAACGATTCAACCTCAATTAGTTATTGGGACACCTACACGTATTAATGATTTAGCTAAAATTGGTGCCTTGCATGTTCATCTAGCACATTATCTAGTCGTTGATGAAGCAGATTTGATGATTGATCTAGGCTTAATACAAGAAGTGGATCAAATCGCAGCAAGACTCGATGATAATACTAAAATGGCCGTATTCAGCGCAACAATTCCTAAATCGTTACATCCATTTCTCAATAAATACTTAGAAAACCCAACATTTATTGAAGTAAAGACAACATCAAAAAATAAAAGCAGCATTCAATTTTATCTTATTCCTACACGTGGAGCAGCAAAAATTGAAAAAACGATTGAACTTATTCACATACTAAACCCGTATCTTGGTATTATCTTCTGTAACAGTCGTGAAAATGCTGATCACTTGGCACAGCAACTGACAGCTGAGGGGATTCAAGTAGGGATGATTCATGGTGGTTTATCGCCACGTGAACGTAAACAACAAATGAAACGTATCCGCAACTTAGATTTTCAATATGTTATTGCTAGTGACTTGGCATCACGTGGTATTGATATAGAAGGCGTTAGCCATGTCATCAACTTTGATGTACCAAAAGATATCGACTTCTTCACTCATCGCGTTGGACGTACGGGGCGCGGTAATTATAAAGGTATTGCGATCACACTATATACACCGGACGAAGAAGCTTTAATTCAACAAATTGAAACCAAAGGCTACCATTTTGAAAATGTAGATGTAAAAAATGGTGAACTCGTTCCGATTAAAGCACATAACACACGTCGCTTACGCCAAAAACAAGATGATCACATCACACAGCAAGTAAGACATAAAGTTAAATGCAACAATAAGAAAAAAGTGAAGCCAGGCTATAAGAAAAAGTTTAATCAAGAACTTGAAAATCTAAAGCGACAAGAAAAGCGCCAATTTAGTCGTCGTAAAAACCGACAAAATCGTAAAAATAAAAAATAAAGGCAGGATGATAAGATGTTAATTGGATCACACGTATCAATGAGTGGTAAAAAAATGCTTCAAGGATCAGCAGAAGAAGCACATAGCTATGGGGCATCGACATTTATGATATATACGGGGGCACCTCAAAACACACGTCGTAAGCCTATTGAAGAACTCAATATTGCAAGCGGTCAAGCAGCGATGAAAAATTATGGGTTATCGAATATTATCGTACATGCGCCTTACATTATTAATATTGCAAATACTAATAAGCCAGAAGTGTTCCAGCTGGGGGTCGATTTCTTACAAAATGAAATTGAGCGTACAGAACAAATCGGTGCACGTGATATCGTTTTGCATCCAGGTGCACATGTCGGTGCCGGTGCTGAAGCAGGAATCAAACGCATTATAGAAGGGCTTAATGAAGTTCTCAGCAACAACAATAACGTCCGTATCGCGCTAGAAACAATGGCAGGTAAAGGGTCAGAAATCGGGCGTACATTTGAGGAAATTGCACAAATTATCGACGGTGTTCACAATAATGAGCGATTATCAGTTTGCTTGGATACGTGTCATATTCATGATGCAGGTTATGATGTTGTTAATGACTTCGATGGCGTACTAAATACATTTGATAAAATTGTCGGTGTCGATAGAATCAAGGTCGTACATGTCAACGATAGCAAAAATCCCGTTGGTGCACATAAAGATCGCCATGAGAATATAGGCTTTGGTCATATAGGATTTGATGCTTTAAATTATGTTGTGCATCATGAACAATTTAAAGGTATCCCCAAAATTTTAGAAACACCCTATGTAGGTGAAGATAAAAAGAATAAAAAGCCGCCATATGCATATGAAATTGAAGCTTTCCGTAAGCAACAATTCGATGCTGAAATGAAAGATAAAATTTTGGCGCAATAAGTTAAACATACTGAGCTATACATACAATCCCAACCTAGCTATGTATAGCTTTTTAGCATTCCGTAAGCATTACTATTTACATTTTATTACTAGCCGTATATAGTAATGTTGAGGTGAACGAATATGCAACCGGTTTTTGAATTGAAAGATATCGACTTCTATTTTGAAAATAAAAAGGTTCTCGAAAATATTAATATTCGTATTAACAAAGGGGAATTTTTAGCAATTGTTGGTCCGAATGGTGCAGGTAAGTCAACATTACTCAAGCTGATTCTCGGACTCTTGCCGATACAACAAGGAGAGATTTTTGTAGATGGCATTGCTTACCACAAAAGTCTGACTACAGACAAAATAAGTTACGTATCACAAAAAGCATCTGCTGTTACGGCTGGCTTTCCTGCGACGGTGAATGAAGTTATTCTCAGCGGGCTTACACGCCAGAAAAGATTATTTAAATGGTTTAATAAACAAGATCAGGAGAAAGTCGATAGTGTCCTTGAGCGCCTTAACATCACGCAATTAAAGCATAAAAATATCGCTGAACTATCAGGGGGACAGCAGCAAAGAGTCTTAATAGCGAGAGCATTGGTAAGTAATCCAACTGTGTTAATTCTCGACGAACCAACCAATGGTATTGATGCAAAACATGTTGGCGAATTCTATGAAACACTAGAAAACTTAAAACAAGAAGGTGTAACAATCATTCTTGTCACACACGACATTGGAGTGGTGGCTGATACAGCTACAAAGGTCGCATGTATTAACAAGCACCTCCATTTTCACGGTACAGCACATGAATTTAAATCGCTTGATGAAGTTGAAATTTCAAAAATTTATGGTCACCCCATTCAATTTGTAGACCATAAACATGATAGGAATTGTTGTTTATGATAGATGCATTATTAAATTTTGAATTTATTCGATATTCATTTATTAGTGGGATACTCATTGGTTTAATCGCACCATTAATTGGAACCTTTATCGTTGTCCGAAGATTATCGTTAATAGCTGATGCCCTAAGTCATGTAACATTAGGCGGCATTTCATTCGGTATGTTTTTAGTCTCCGCAGTTCCGCTATTTGTTGATTTAAATCCAATATGGACAGGAATTCTTTTTTCAATCATTGGGGCGCTGTTAATTGAAAAACTGCGCAATTCTTACAAAAATTATCAAGAAATCGCAATTCCAATTATTATGAGCACTGGGATTGGTTTAAGTGCTATATTTATTTCTCTAGCAGATGGTTTTAACCAAGAATTAGTCGGCCTGTTATTTGGATCAATTAGCGCTGTATCATTAAGCGATCTCGTAACTATTGTTATTATCACAGTGCTTGTTTTAATATTCATCATGTTATTTTATAAAGAATTGTTTATTCTATCGTTCGATGCAGAATATAGCCAAGTCATTGGTATCCCAAAATGGATTCAATTTCTATTTATTGTCATTGTCGCATTAGTCATCTCGGCATCTATGCGCGTTATTGGTGTATTATTAGTCAGCGCACTAATAACATTACCTGTTGCCATTGCTATGCGCTGGACAAAAGGATATAAACAGTTCATTATGATGAGTATTGGAATTGGTGAGTTTTCTGTAATTTCCGGTCTAATTACAGCATTTTATTTAAATATCTCACCAGGTGGTATTATTGTAGTGATTCTTGTCTTGTTACTAGTTCTGAGCATGATTTATCAATCTATTATCGGAAAACGTGTTAAGGGGGTGACAACGGATGAAAACTGAAGAAGCAATTCAATTACTTAAGCAAGAGGGTCATAAATATACAGATAAACGCCGTGACATGATTGATATATTTGTTCAAGAAGATAAATATATCAACGCAAAACATGTACAAAAGCTAATGAATAAGACTTATCCTGGTATTTCATTCGATACAATCTACCGCAACCTCCATTTATTTAAAACATTAGGCATCATAGAAAGTACAGAGTTAGATGGAGAGATGAAATTTAGAATTGCATGCACAAATCATCACCATCATCATTTTATTTGTAAATCATGTGGAGATACAAAAGTTATTGATTATTGCCCAATGACTGAAATTAAGAAGTCATTACCAGAAGTAAAGATTGAAATGCACAAATTAGAAGTCTATGGCATTTGCGAAAATTGTCGTTAAATATTGACCTTTGTCTTGATGGTGGGATGGTATGATTAAATCATTCCACCTTTTTAGATTCTGATATTCCTCTATATCAGTGTGAATGTTTATGTATAATCTTTGCCTTGCATCAAATCATTCCTACTATCAAGTCTATAGCCAGCTTTCATCGCCAATTGATCACTATGTTGAATCAATACAAAAAAGCCCTGTAAACACTTTACTTTTGCGTCTACAGGGCTTTACTTATTACGATTGTGTTGTACTACGATTTACTTCCCATTCTGCAGCTAACTTATCTATTTCCATCTTTAATTCATCTACCATTGTTTCTTCAGGAACTTTTCTCACTGTTTTACCTTTCATAAATAAAAGGCCTTCACCACGTGCACCAGCGATACCAATATCTGCTTCACGCGCTTCACCTGGGCCATTCACCGCACAACCCAGTACAGCTACTTTTAAAGGGACTTGTAGTTTTTCAATATAGTCTTCTACTTCATTGGCAATTGAAATCAAATCAATTTCAATGCGTCCACAAGTAGGGCACGCAATTAATGTTGCAGCGTTACTTGCAAGACCAAATGCTTTTAACAGCGATTTAGCAACTTTGACTTCCTCTACAGGATCTGCAGATAGCGAAATTCTACAAGTATTACCAATTCCTAGCGCTAATATTGCACCCAATCCAGCAGATGATTTTACAGTACCATTAAAGAGCGTACCACTCTCAGTAATACCTAGGTGTAATGGATAATCGAATGCTTTTGCTGCTTTTGTGTATGCTTCAATTGCTAGATTCACATCACTTGCTTTCATAGACACGATAATGTCATGGAAATCAAGATCTTCTAAAATTTTAATATGGTGTAAAGCACTTTCAACCATTCCGTCTGCAGTAGGGTAGCCATATTTTTTAAGAATATGTTTTTCAAGAGATCCTGCATTTACACCGATACGAATTGGAATACCTTTCTTTTTACATGCTTCTACAACTGCCTCTACTTTCTCACGTCTTCCAATATTACCAGGATTAATACGAATTTTATCAGCACCATTTTCAATCGCGATTAAGGCTAATTTATAATTAAAATGAATATCTACAACAAGTGGAATATTGATTTTTGCTTTTATCTCTTTAATGGCATGTGCATCTTCTTCATTCGGACATGCTACACGAACTATTTGGCAACCAGCTTCTTCAAGACGTTTAATCTCTGCCACTGTTGCTTCAACATCATAGGTTTTAGTCGTAGTCATACTTTGAATTACAACTTCATCAGAACCACCAATTGTTAAATTACCTACTTTGACAGGTCGTGTATTTTTACGATGTGTAATTTCAGACATGTTTGAAACTCCTTTATAACAATTTAATAAATTGAAAATGCACTTTTTCAGGCTAATCTTTTCAACGTTTGTATCCATTATACAATATCGTTAGGGCGATATTCAAAACAATGATTCCTTTACATGACTTTTTATGTTTATGAATATATGAAATGTGTAATATTGTAAGTAATCCGAGTAAAAGATTCACCTTTTTTAAGCAGATTGATTGTAACACCTGTGAAAGACTTGTTATAGTGTAATTGGAATCAACAATTAGGAGGATGATTAATTATGGCATTCGAATTACCAAAATTACCTTATGCATACGACGCATTAGAACCACACTTTGATAAAGAAACAATGGAGATTCATCATACAAAGCATCATAATACTTATGTTACTAAGTTAAATGCTGCTGTTGAGGGTACTGAGTTTGAAAATAAATCTGTTGAAGAACTTGTTGCAAACTTAAATGACGTACCAGAAGATAAGCGTACTGCTGTGCGTAATAATGGGGGCGGACACTTAAACCACTCATTATTCTGGCAATTATTAACACCTAACTCAGAAGAAAAAGGTGAAGTGGTTGAAAAAATCACTGAAAAATGGGGTAGCTTAGACAGCTTCAAACAAGAATTTGCGGACAAAGCAGCTGCACGTTTTGGTTCTGGTTGGGCATGGTTAGTTGTAGACAATGGCGAATTAGCAATTGTAACAACACCAAACCAAGATAACCCAGTAACTGATGGTAAAACACCACTTTTAGGTCTTGATGTATGGGAGCATGCATACTACCTTAAATACCAAAATAAACGTCCAGACTACATCAATGCATTCTGGAATGTTGTCAACTGGGAAAAAGTAGACGAATTATATCAATCAGCTAAATAATATTGTTATCTTTGAAATTAATAACATGTAATCGTAACTAACTTTGTCATGAATACATGTTAAGTATTGAAACTTCAAGAATATACAAAAACACGCCAAAAGTACACCTTTCTATTTATTTTACAATAATTGGAAAGGTGTTTTTATATGAAAAATAAAAAATAAGACGTAACAAGACATATGTAGATTTAGATTGTTTGAAAAGGTTAACGAAATAATCCATAGCAGAAAAGGAGAGACAAAACTTATCAATCAATACTATTGCTTCGTATGAAAAAGCATTTAAAGTATTAGCAGATTATTTGGAAAGTAGAGTAAATCCCTTTTTAACTGACACCAAAAGATGCAAAAGACTTTGTCGACTATTTGATTCACAGTAGACAATATTACAAAAATAAAATGAGGAACACAGGAGTATCTGTTGGTCTATAACCGTCTACAGTTAATGCGTACTTGCGACAATATAAATCTGCTTACAATTTGTTTATAATGACTGCTATATCATTTTCAGGGAAAGAAAACTCTGTTTCGATTAGCAAAGTAAGTTGAGACATGTTATACTCTTAATATATATAAAGCACTCCTATCTATTGTTTTTGTGGTTACTAACAATTATACGGGAAGTGCTTTATTTTTTTAATCAATATCCTTAAAAAACCTTGATTAAATGTTTTACACACCTAATCAAGGTTTTTGAGGGAGCTGAGCAGTTATGTCTCAGCCTCTTAATATAATCATTTATTCAATTCTTTTACTAAATTGTTGAACGCATTTAATGCGTCTTTATCCCATTTAATATTTTGTCGTATATAATCTAAATATAATGTTGTCATGTTCATTGAAATAAGATACGCACAGTAAGTAATATTATCCGCATATTGAAAATCTAACATTCTATCTATAATAATATCTTCAGGACTAATAACGTAAAAATATTGGTCTTCTAATTCAATCTTTCGTAATCTTTCATATGATTCACTAAATTCTAAAGCCGTATCAACTATATCTACTGCGACTCCTGTGTGTTCGTGAAAGAATATTCTAGACTCTTTGTTAAATCCTAGTTCTAATAAAAGTTCATTCTAATACTAGCAGACGTTACAAAATCAATATCTCTAGTTATATAACTACTATCGGTATAAAATTCTAAAGATAGCCCTCCGACAACTATGGGCTTATTCCTTTTATGAGGATGATTATCTAATTTATCCATTAACAGAGTTAAAATTGCTGCGACACGATACATGTTTTCTGTCAAACTAAAATCGAGATTAATTAGATTTAATTGTTTCTTTGCGTCTAGAATTAAATCGTTCTTCAAATTCAACTAATAATCTAGCTTTATCAGGATTTTTTCTTGGTTTATCAAATTTTCTTTTGCCAAGTTCAAAATCTTTAAAAATGGCTTGTGTCACTTTTAAAGCAACTTCTTTATTTTCTTGTATGTATTTTGTTTGGTCTTCAAATTTGATTGTTAGCATGATATCACCTAACTTACTAATTTGGTTATTTACTAATTTAATTGTACATATAACAGTGAAATGTTACAACAATACAAATTGATATATGATTTTCATTTCATAATTACCATTGAATTCTAAGTCATTATATCCGGTCTTTAACCTGATAAACACATCATCATGCGCATTGTATTTGTAGCAGGGACAGATCTTGAAGAATGGCGCTTCTCAGCTGACCCCCTAAACTTTCCAATCATCAACGCTTAATTCGTCATCCCAGAAAGTATTTTATTTATTCGTAATGATAGATGAAATTTCTTTGGTGTTTTTCAATAAAATATTAGCCAAATAGCCAAATTTCATATATCATTTTATTATGAAATCTGTGCGAATAGAGGTAGGTTGTGTTGTTAAAACGTTTAAAAGAAAAAACGAATGATGAGAAAATGCGCACTCGCATGAATCAGCGCATTAATTTTATCTTTGGCGTAATTATATTTGCCTTTGTTGCAATCGTGTTAAGGCTAGGCTATCTACAAATTGCACAAGGCTCACATTATAGTCAAATGATTCGCGAAAGTGAGAATGTTACAGTCAATGAATCTGTACCAAGGGGGCGCATCTTGGATCGTAATGGTCGTGTGATTGTAGACAATGCTTCTAAAAAAGCAATCACGTATACCCGCGGCAAAAAGACGAATCAAGAAGAAATATTAGACACTGCAAAACGTCTGGCAAAACTCATCAAGATGGATACAAAGAAAATAACAGAGCGCGACAAGAAAGACTTTTGGATTACTACACATCCAGATGAGGCTCAAAAGCGTATGAAAAAGGAAGCCGTGTTATACAAAAATGGAGATATTTCTCAAGAAGATTATGATCAAAAGTTACGTGATAAGATTACTGAGAAAGATCTTAAAAAATTAAGCAAAAATGATCTTCAAGTATTAGCGATTTATCGAGAAATGATGCAAGGTAGTACACTCAGTCCTAGAACAATCAAAAATGAAAATGTCTCTGATAAAGAGTATGCGATCGTATCACAACAGCTTTCTAAATTACCCGGGGTCAATACCACAATGGATTGGGATCGTAAATATCCATATGGCAATTCACTGAGAGGGATTTTGGGCAGTGTCTCAACACCAGAAGAGGGCTTGCCAAAAGAATTGACGAATTACTATTTATCTAAAGGATATTCACGCAATGACCGTGTTGGTAAAGGTTATCTTGAATTTCAATATGAAAGTATTTTACGTGGTAAGAAGAAAGAAATGCGTTATACAACAGACAAATCAGGCGCCATTATTGATTCAGAAGTTGTAAACAACGGATCTCGAGGCGATGATCTCGTACTCACAATTGACATGAAGCTACAACAAAAAGCTGAAGAATACTTAGAAAAACATATTAGTAAATTGCGCAGTGAAGGTGCTGTCAATATGGATTCTGCATTACTTGTTGTGCAAGATCCAAATAATGGTGACATATTGGCACTTGCTGGTAAACAAATTGATAGAGATGGTAGCTTAACCGACTTTGATATCGGTACATTTACAACACAATATGCTGTTGGTTCATCTGTCAAAGGAGGAACTTTACTCGCAGGCTATCAAAATCATGCAATTAAACCAGGTGATGTCATGGTAGATGAACCATTGACTTTCCAAGGTGGCTTAACAAAGAGATCATACTTCAACAAAAACGGAAGTCGTCAAATTGATGATACGCAAGCATTAATGCACTCATCTAACGTATATATGTTTAAAACAGCATTAAAAATTGCAGGTATTGAATATTATCCAGGTATGCCACTACCTGAAGACATTACAGTCGCAGGACAGAAGTTACGTAAAGGGCTTAACCAAGTAGGACTAGGTGTTAAGACTGGGATTGACCTGCCTAACGAAGTAACAGGTCAAATCGAACCTTTAAAAGATAACCCTGGTAACTATCTCGACTTAGCAATTGGTCAATATGATACTTATACACCGTTGCAACTCGCACAATATGTTTCAACGATTGCAAATGGTGGAGATCGTATACAACCACATATTGGTAAAGAGATTCGTCAAGCAACGCGCGATAATGAGATTGGACCTGTCAAACATAAGATAACAGGAAAAGTACTCAATCATGTCAATAACACACCCGCTCAAATAAAACAAGTTCAACAAGGGTTTGATATGGCATTCAATGAATCACAAGGTACAGGTTACCAAAGCTTCAGTAAAACAAAAGTACGCTCTGCAGGTAAAACAGGGACTGCTGAAGTATTCCAAGATGGGGAACCGCGTGTTAACTCAACCTATATTGGCTATGCACCAGCAGATAATCCCAAAATAGCCTTCTCTATTGTTTATACAAACCAACCCGTTCCAGAACCTTGGTTGAACGGTGGTGATTTAGGGCGAGATATTATTAATTATTATTTCGACTAGTATTAGACAGTTTAAACGTGTAGCAACTCAGTCAAATGAGATAATAGCTGCACGTTTTCTTATTCTATAACCCGATTACAGAATCAAATGAAATTAATACTTTTCAATTTAACAAGAAAATGATATGATAATAAAGTCGTATTTTGAAGAAAGATTAGGAGGGGTAATATGCGCGTAAACGTAACGCTTGCATGTACAGAATGTGGAGACCGTAATTATATCTCTACTAAAAATAAAAGAAATAACCCAGAACGTATCGAAATGAAAAAATTCTGTGCACGTGAAAACAAACAAACATTACACCGTGAAACAAAATAATGTCATCTTGGGCTAGAGCATCAATGTGTTCTAGTCTTTTATTATATTTTCTAGTTATTCATTAAACTTTGACAGAAACATTTATAGAAACACTTATCCAAAGCAAATGACGATGTAGAATCCCGTATTATCGAGGGAATAGCCTTTTTGTTAAATAAAAGTCTATTCCATAACCTTTTTCTTCAAAAATTATTTAGCTTGTTTTATAATATGTTTTGAGGTTGGGACAAAAACATCTACCAGATTCATAGCACATAATTAATGATGTCTCAGTCCTAATATTAAATAGAAAGGATGGTCATTACTATGGCAGAGAAAAAAGGATCAATCTCAGGTCGTGTTGTTGAAACAGTTGAAGGCAAAATCAAAGGAACTGCTAAAGATACAACTAAGAAAAAATAATATCTTTTTACCTATCAGTGTAGACGATTTTCGTTTTACGCTGATAGGTTTTTTTATCATATACATGTTACGATATTCATGACACATATAATTGGGCACGTTATAATAGAAATAGAATTGGGGTTAGAACTATGATAAAAAAAGAGTTGCGACAACAAACTTTGAAACGCATGCGCACAATGGATGTTTATGTCAAAGAACGGGCTGATGAATGGTTACGAAAACAATTAGTTGCACACACTTTCTATAAAAATGCAAATCATATCGGTATTTTTTTATCCATGTCGCATGAAGTGACAACGGATCCAATTATTGAGCAAATGTTACGTGACAACAAACAAGTTTATGTACCAGTGACGAATTACACTACTAAGTCTATGAATTTTCAAGAATTAGATGACTTATCAAAAGTTATGCTAGATGAAAAAGGTATTCGTTATCTAACAGAGGATACACAAACACTTAACGCATTAGATTTGGTAATTGTACCTGGCGTCGCTTTTAACCATGAAGGGTATCGCATTGGCTACGGAGGTGGCTATTTCGATCGCTATCTTAATACATACAATGTAAGAACAATCAGTTTAATCTATGACTTTCAGCTGAATAAGCATATCCCAGTGGAACCACATGACCATCCAGTTGATAAACTCATCATTGCAAAAACTTCAAAACATGGAGGATAACATGACAAACAAAAAAGATATTTGGAAAGCGAGTTATATATGGATGCGCTACTATGGCTACAGGTGTGTTCATTATGACAAAGAAAAGCAAGAAATCTGGCTAGCTAATAAAACTAAACAGCGTATCGCAATATTTAAAAGTGGTGAACACACATCACAATCACTCGCATTTGATAAACAGCGTATTTTAGAACATCAAAATGATATTAATGATTTTTTAAAAATGACGATTACACACTATGATGTCTATTTCTTCACAGATAAACCTTTTAATTCGGTATCATTAAACGAACGTGAACCTTTACAACTTAAGTTTTATGCGATTGAAAATATGCAAATGCTGACTAAGAAAATGACCAATCCCATCGCTAAAAGGCATCTTTTAACTAACGATAATAAACCTAGTCATACGTATAAAAAACGTGTCTTAAATCAAAATCCGATTGAATATGCTATGTATTATTTTACGCCAGCCACTTATAGCTTAATTTCAATCAATATTCTTATATGGATAATTATTACGTGGCTTTTACCACACAGCTCAGACATCGAGATTATTAATTTAGGCGCGCTTGCACATTTCAATGTCGTTCATGGCGAATGGTATCGTTTAATCTCCTCAATGTTTTTACATTTAGACATCGAGCATTTAATTTTAAATATGATGTCGCTTTATATTTTTGGAAAGCTCATTGAATCCTACACAAGTTCGTTAAAAACGATAGGCATTTACTTTTTTACCGGTATAATGGGAAATCTAGTAACACTTGCCTTTATTACAAATAGTTTTTCTGTAGGAGCGAGTGGTGCTATTTTCGGTCTGTTAGGTGCATTGATTGCAATGTTAACAATCAGCCAATTGTATGACCGGAAAACGATCTTACAATTACTAGCAGCAGCTGTTTTTATGGCCGTTATTTCTTTACTGGTACGCAATGTTAATATCGTAGCACATTTAGGTGGATTAATCGGTGGTATCATCATCGTTTATCTCACGCATTTCTATCACACGTACAGAAAAGGATTTTATTGGTTAGTGGCCGGAACAATAGTATTAATCGTCTCGTTATTAGTTAAAACATTTATGACACCCGACGAAAATATTTACAATCATATCATTCAGGATGAGATGAATAGCAATCACTATAGTGAAGCTAAGAATATGGTCAAACAAACAATTGACAATAATTATGCAGATGATATGACATATTATTTATCAGGTATGATTACTGCTGCACAAGACTCCAAGGCAGAAGCATTAGCGGAATGGGAGCGAGGCCTACGCATATTTCCAGATTCTGTCCAACTTAACTATATTATGGCCATCACAAATCGTTCACTGGGGGACGAAAAAAGTGCCCGAAAGTTCATTAATAAAGCGTCAAAACTAGCACCGCAAAACGAAAATGTTAAAATTTTAAAACGAGAGTTGGATGCTTAAAATGGAAACAAGATTAAATACATTTTATGATGTACAGCAACTATTGAAAAAATTTGGTTTTATTATTTATTTTGATGATAAAGCCGATATGTTAGAAATGATTGAACAAGAGTTAATGTCTCTATTTAAACATCAACTTATATCAAGAGATCAGTTTCTACAATCCCGCCATATTGTGAATGAAAGAAGGTTGAACCGCTTATGACTAAAAATTTAATATTTGCTGCTGACATTGGTGGTACAACATGCAAATTGGGCATCTTTGATCAAAACTTAAAGCGGCTCAAAAATTGGGCGATCAAAACAGATACGTCAGATCCAACTGGACGTCAATTACTCAAAGGCGTTTACAATGCTTTCATCGCAGAATGTGACATGTTAAATTATAAGTTAGAGGATGTCATCGGTATGGGAATCGGCGTACCTGGACCGGTGGATTTTGAAGCGGGTGTGGTAAACGGTGCGGTAAACCTAAACTGGCAAAGCAAAGTAAATGTCAAGGCACTAATGGAAGAGATGGTCGAGTTTCCAGTCATTGTTGATAACGATGCAAATATAGCTGCCCTGGGCGAGAAACATCTCGGTGCAGGGCAAGATGCCAATGATGTAGTAGCCATCACTTTAGGTACAGGTGTTGGCGGTGGCATTATATCAAATGGGAAAATCGTCCATGGTCATAATGGATCTGGTGCTGAATTAGGGCATATTCGAGTAGACCATGAACAACACTTTGATTGTAATTGCGGTAAAGCTGGATGTATTGAAACAGTCGCCTCAGCAACTGGTGTGGTAAACCTTGTATATCACTATCATCCTAAGCTCACGATACAGTCTCAGTTACGCCCAATGATTAGCAGCAAAGAAATCACAGCAAAAGATGTGTTTGATGCAGCCAAATCAGGGGATATATTCAGCCTGTTTATTGTTGAAAAAATTGCACAATATATAGGGTATTTAGCCAGTATTTTAAGTGTTACAACTAACCCTAAATACATTATTTTAGGTGGCGGTATGGCAGATGCCGGACACATTTTATTAGAAAATGTCAAAACAGCCTATAGTCAGTTCGCTTTTACCCCCTCTCAAGAAAATACAGAAATCGTATTAGCCCTGTTAGGTAACGAAGCAGGTATTGTTGGAGCGGCTGGCTTAATAAAAACTTATATTATAGAACAGGAGTAGATAGCAAATGGCAATTGTAGATGTAGTCGTTATACCAGTAGGAACAGAAGGACCAAGCGTCAGTCAATATATTGCGGAAATTCAAACGAAATTGGAAAGCTTTAAACAAGAAGGTAAAATCAATTATCAACTTACACCTATGAATACATTAATCGAAGGGGATTTAAAAGATTTGTTTGAAGTGATTCAAGCTATTCATGAATTACCGTTTAACAAAGGACTTGATCGCGTATGCACAAACATCCGTATTGACGATCGACGTGATATAGAACGTGAAATGAATGATAAGTTAGCATCTGTACAAAAACACTTGAAATAACAAATCATTTGATAGGAGAATGATCATGAAGCTATCGTATTTAACGCTTGGTTATGTTGATACAAATACTTATTTTGTTGAAAATGACTCAGAATTACTACTTGTGGATCCAGCCGGTGAAGCGAATAGAATTTTAGATAAGATTACGTCAATTAATAAAACTTTAATAGGTATTTTATTAACGCATGCCCATTTTGATCATATTGCAGCACTTGACGATATACTGGCACGATATAACGTACCAGTATATATACATCCAGAAGAAGTAGATTTTTTAACCGATCCACATAAAAATGGATCAGCTAAATTTAGTGGACATGGTTTGCCAATCATTACAAGCCAAGCACAGCCTAAGACCCTAAATGAAGGTGCATTCCAACTTGGTAAATTCGAAATAAAAGTATTGCATACGCCTGGTCATTCACCAGGAAGCTTGTCTTATGTATTTGATGATTTCGCAATTGTTGGTGATACACTATTTAATAACGGAATTGGACGTACTGATTTATACCTTGGTGATTATGAGACGTTAATAGATTCAATTCAAGACAAACTTTTTGACTTAGATGATACATTACCACTATATCCCGGTCATGGTCCGTCTACAACAGTTGAAGACGAATATATGAATCCTTTTTTAACCTAATTTAGCTGTTCAGCTTCTGTGACGAAAAGATAACGATACGTACCTAGTTTTATTGTTATTATCGTTCCAGTTAAGTTGACATAGCTGTTTTCATTTAGCGCGCAGTCCATAGTGATTGTGCGCTTTTTACATATTTGAAAAGGCAGAATGGTTTATCATGTCATCTCACCATAAAATGATATAGAACTTTTTTTGCACATAACAAGTAATTCCATCACCTCTTGCGTGTATATGAGTAAGAGGTGATTTATATGCAGTTTTTACTGGACACTGTGCTGCAACATGCTTTATGCAAAAGCGCGTCAGACGTTCATTTTATTCCAACGCCTGAACATGTAGAGGTGAAATTACGTATCAAGGACCAACTGACACGTTATGACACATTAAACTTAGACACTTACCAGCGCTTATTGACATTGCTAAAATTCCAAGCAGGCTTAGACGTTTCATCGCGTCATAGAGCTCAGAGTGGTCGTTACATCTATCATTACAAAGACCTATACTATTTACGTGTATCTACATTACCTTTGAACCTTGGAACAGAAAGCTGTGTCATCCGAATTACGCCACAATATTTTCAAAACATCTCACTCAAGAGTACCGCAGACATTTCTAAGCTGATGGAGAAAAAACAAGGTTTAATCTTATTTAGCGGTCCTACTGGTGCTGGTAAGAGTACTTTGATGTATCAGATGGTACTGTATGCCAAGCAAGAACTAAACCTTAATATTATCACGATTGAAGACCCCGTGGAACAATTATTGAATGGTGTAACTCAAATTTCTGTTAATGAAAAAGCTGATATTACTTATAGTGCGTCGTTAAAGGCCATATTACGCTGCGATCCAGATGTAATTTTAATCGGTGAAATACGAGATGCTAAGATTGCACGCGAAGTCATTCAAGCAAGCCTAAGCGGTCACCTTGTCTTGTCTACGATTCATGCTAATGATTGTCAAGGCGTGCTCTTAAGGCTAATCGAAATGGGAATCTCTTACCAAGACTTATTGCAATCGACCAACTTAATCGTCAATCAACGTCTCGTTACAACAACCAACCAGCAACGACAACTCGTATACGAAACAATGCTCAATGATGATATTCAATATTTTTTGTCCAATGATTTTCAATTGCCCGATACATTTACGACACTTGCGGACAAACTAAGTTTATTAAAAAAAGAAGGCGTGATTGATGCTGCAACAGTTCGAAAATATGAAAAGTAGAAAGGCCCTTGCATGTATTAAAGCGAATCATTTGTTAATCATTGATCGGACAAATCAATTAATAAAGCATGGCTTTACGTTCTTAGAGGCCATCACATTCGTTTATGAACAACTCAATATTACTGATACTCGCTTTAATGATAAATTTTCCGAGACCTTACAAAAGGGAGCTTCTTGCTATGAAATATTTAAATTATTGAGGTATCCACAAACAATATTGATGCAGTTATACTTTGCCGAAAAATATAGCGAATTATCTGCTACATTAACGCAATGTTATACTTATTACGAAAAACATAAAGCATTGAAGTTACAATTCATTAAAGCTGTACAATATCCAATCACTCTGCTCATTATTTTTCTTTTACTTGTTATGACGTTAAATGCAACAGTCCTTCCCGAATTTGAACATATGTATGCAACTATGGATGTACAGGGGTCTTTCTTGCAAACTTTTTTAAAAGCATTTATCACAAATTTTCCACTTGTATTTTTGACTTCATCACTTATTTCTCTTTTTAGCATTTATCTATTTCAACGTTGGTTAAATAAGCAACCTATGCAAAAACAAATCTATATTCTTACACATATTCCCATCTTCAAACGATACTTTCGTTTATTTATCACATATCAAATGTCTCAACAGTTTGTACTCTTTTTCAAAAATGGCATCAAACTTAATGACATTGTTCAAATATATTTACAACAAGACGAAAACCTTTTTCTCAATTATATTGGTGAAACTTTAAAAAGCGAAATTCAAAAAGGGGAGCGCTTCTCTGATATCTTAATGAATTTAAATTGCTTTGAACAAAATTTCATTACCTATATTGAACAAGGTGAAAAAAGAGATAAACTCGACATTGAGTTGATTGTTTACAGTAATTTTATTATGG
Source organism: Staphylococcus americanisciuri (assembly GCF_024814435.1). Taxonomy (GTDB): domain Bacteria; phylum Bacillota; class Bacilli; order Staphylococcales; family Staphylococcaceae; genus Staphylococcus; species Staphylococcus americanisciuri. The sequence continues at coordinate 269,888 of NZ_JANUXY010000001.1, read as the reverse complement.
ATCATATTCAATCATTCATTCAGCGTCATATTAAATTAATTCAACCTATTATGTTTGCAGTTATTGGTTTATTAATTATGTCCGTTTATCTCGTCATGATGTTACCTGTATTCGAAATGATGCAGACAATACAACAATAGGAGTGATTCATAATGAAACAATTATTAGTCAAATTGCGTCAAAACAAGGCATTTACACTGATTGAAATGTTACTCGTCTTACTAATTATCAGTGTCTTATTGATTCTTATTATTCCTAATATCGCAAAGCAATCTGATTATATTCAACAAACGGGATGCAAAGCACAAATACGTCTTGTAGATAGTCAAATCGAAGCTTATACATTAAAATTCAATCACAAGCCTGATTCCATCGATAATCTAGTGTCAGAAGGTTACATTAAAGAAAACCAGAAAAATTGTAAATCTGGTGAAACCATTACGATAAGAAATGGTGAAGCAGTTGCATCATAGAAGCGGTTTTACACTTGTTGAAATGTTGATCGTTTTAGCTATTATTTCAATAATGCTCTTTATCACAGTCACAAACCCAATCAAGCTCTATACACCACAAAATATCGATGATCAAATCACGCTTTTAACGAGTAAAATTGATTATTATCAAGCGTTAGCAATCAAGAAAAAGAAAACTGTGCTCATCGCATTTCGCTCTGGAAGTAATACAATGCGAATTGAGATACAAAACGAACGGGAGAACCGTATTATTTCTCTCAATCCTTTGCAACTAGAACCAACTAGCAATCTAAATTACATCGCTTTTAACCGTACAGGAGAGATTATGAAATTTGGAAAGCTCAATTTTAAATACGGATCACAGCATTTTTCAATTATATTTCACATTGAACAAGGGAGGTATCGTATCATAAAGCAATGAATCGTTCTGCTTATACTTTATTAGAAGCACTTTTTGCTTTTTTCTTAGTATCATTACTCAGTTTTTCAACATTACCACTTTTACATCAACTAGCGTTAACCTATCAAGACAATATAGACGAATTAGATCTTAAGCGCACATTGTATTTTTATTTAAAAGAAAATACTTTAGAAGGACGAATGCAATTTGATCGTTATGTCATTAATCACACACATCAAAACATTTGTATTACGAACATACAAAACAACAAAACATATTGTCATCAATCAGCACGGGTTTACCATGATTGAATCTCTACTATCCCTTTATATCCAACTTCTTATTTTATTATTGCTTCCCATTCTCATTCTATCGTTAACTAATTTTCGTCATGCATTTTTAGAAGACCAGACATATATACAAGAATTAATGGCGAAAGAAATTGGATCAACACTACATGATTCACGTGTCAGAAATGTAAATGTCACAAACCATTACTTAGAAATCAGACAAAATAATGCAGTATATACCTATCGTCTTCGCAATTTAAAACTAATTAAACAGGTCAATTACAAAGGGAATATAACGGTATTAAATCAAGTGAGAAACGTGAATTTTACAAAAGTTGGACGCAAAAATATAAAAATAGATATTCTAGTAAAGGTAGGAGATAAATGGATTGAAAAAAGTTTTATTGTCTAAAAATGCTTTTACTTTACCACTTCTATTTATCATTTTTAGTGCATATATTTTATTCATCACTTTCTTTATCAGCATTTATAGCTTAAAATTAAATACATTACATGCACTTTCAGATTATTATCAAAATGAAATAGAAGTTTCTCTATCTTCAAAAGAGGTGACACAGTGAAAATTAAAAAACGCCCCGTCCTACTAATTGGCTTTATGGGTGCTGGAAAGTCTACAGTTGGTCAAGCACTGAGCAAGCGCAATCAGTGTAGTTTTATTGACTTAGACCAGTATATTAGCAAGTGTGAAAAGAGAACTATCCCTGAAATATTCGAACAAGATGGAGAACTGGGATTTCGATTGTATGAATTTCAATATTTAAAACAAGCCTTGAAAAACTATGATATTATCGCAACCGGCGGCGGTATCATTTCTTTTGATCAAACATTTAACTTCTTAAAAACAGTCGATGCTGATATTATATGGTTAGATGCACCCTTTCCAGATTTATATCAGCGTATTAAAAATGATAGCAATCGACCAAATGTCAAAAGTAAAGATGCGCGCGCAGTAAAACACTTGTATTCATCGCGTCTTTCACGATATAATGAAATCGCATTCATTAAGATAACAACAAAGGAAACGCTTACACAGACACTTAGTGAAATTGAAAATGTATTGTTTGCGAATGATCAATATTAGAGAGAATGGCTATGTGTCATCGCCGAAGGAGCAAATAATGTTGTCATTATGAAACTCTCAGGCAAAAGGATAATATTGTGACGCATTCCTGAAGGGATTTCAACAGGGACGTATTTTGTAATCGGAATACGTCTCTGTTTTATTATTTATAGGAGGGTATGTTATGACACAAGAATTAAAGCAAACACCATTGTATCAAGAATATGTTGATGCAGGTGCAAAAATTGTAGAGTTTGGTGGCTGGGCAATGCCTGTACAATTCTCAAGTATTAAAGAAGAACATAATGCAGTACGTTCTAAAGTAGGCTTATTTGATGTCAGTCATATGGGTGAAATTCTAATTGAAGGGGAGCAAGCACTAGAATTAGTTCAATATGTACTCTCAAATGATACCGATTTACTTACGGAAGATAAAGCACAGTATACATGTCTATGTAACGAACAAGGTGGCGTGATTGATGACCTTGTTGCATACAAACTAAATGACCATAAAGTCTTGCTCGTTGTGAATGCAGCGAATACCGAAAAAGATTTTAATTGGATTGTTGAACACACTTCAAATTTCAACGCTAAGGTTACGAATGTATCTTCTGAATATGGTCAATTGGCTATTCAAGGTCCAGAGGCTCGTAAAATTGTTCAAGAAAGTACAGATGTTGACGTAAGCGAAATGCGTATGTTTGAATTCAAACAAGATGTTACTGTATTTGGTAAAAATGTTATCTTATCTCAATCTGGATATACAGGTGAAGATGGCTTTGAAATCTACTGTGCAAGTGAAGATGTCGTTGCACTTTGGAAATCATTTTTACAACATGATGTGACACCGTGTGGTCTAGGCGCACGTGACACATTGAGATTAGAAGCCGGCTTACCATTACACGGTCAAGATTTATCTGAAGACATTACGCCATATGAAGGGGGCGTTGCATTTGCAGCAAAACCTCTAATCGATGCAGACTTCATTGGAAAAGCTGTACTCAAAGACCATAAAGAAAATGGCGCACCTAGACGAACTGTTGGTCTTAGAATGATTGACAAAGGCATTCCTCGCACAGGTTATCCAATTTTAGATACTGACGGCAATGAAATTGGGGTTGTCACTTCAGGTACGCAATCACCATCAACAGGTCATGCGATTGGTTTAGGTCTGATTCAACGTGACGCTTTTGAAATGGGCAAAGAAGTTGTTATTCAAGTTAGAAAACGTCAAGTGAAAGCACAAATTGTTAAGAAAAATCAAATAGAAAAATAAGGGGTGAAGGCATTGAGTCATCGTTATATTCCATTAACTGAAAAAGATGAAAAACAAATGTTAGAAACAATTGGTGTCGATTCTATACAAGAGTTATTCAGTGATGTTCCTCAAAATGTCTTGTTAGACCGAAATTTAGATATCGCTGATGCGGAATCAGAAACTCAATTATTAAAGCGTTTAAATCAAGTTGCAAGTAAAAATATTACAAAGGAAACTCACACAAGTTTTTTAGGCGCAGGGGTATATGATCACTATGCACCTTCAGTAGTTGATGCCATGATTTCTCGTTCAGAATTTTATACAGCCTATACACCATATCAACCAGAAATTTCACAAGGGGAGTTACAAGCTATTTTTGAATTCCAAACAATGATTTGTGAATTAACTGGTATGGATGTCGCAAACTCATCAATGTATGATGGTATGACAAGTTTTGCTGAAGCGTGTTTATTAGCGTGGGGTAAAACGAAAAAGAATAAAATTGTTGTTTCAAAAGGGCTACATTATCAAGCATTACAAGTACTACATACGTACTCAAACATACGTGAGCAATACGAAGTTGTAGAGGTAGACCTTGATGGCACGATTACTGACTTAGAAAAGTTACAAGCAGCAATCGATGATGATACTGCTGCAGTGGCTGTACAGTATCCTAACTTCTTCGGTTCTATTGAAGATTTAGAGAAAATTAAATCTTATATTGAAGGAACAAAAGCATTATTCATTGTATACGCTAACCCACTCGCACTTGGCTTATTAACGCCACCTGGAGAATTTGGTGCAGATATCGTTGTCGGGGATACACAAGTCTTTGGTATTCCGTCACAATTTGGCGGTCCTCACTGCGGTTATTTCGCAACAACGAAAAAATTAATGCGTAAAGTACCAGGTCGCCTTGTCGGTCAAACACAAGATGATGAAGGCAACCGAGGCTTCGTATTAACGTTACAAGCTCGCGAACAACATATCCGTCGTGAAACAGCAACATCAAACATTTGTTCAAACCAAGCGTTAAATGCACTCGCTTCATCTATCGCTATGTCTGCGTTAGGTAAACAAGGCCTGCAAGAAATCGCTGAACAAAATATGGAAAATGCCAACTATGCAAAAGATCAATTTAAAGCACGTGGATTCGAAGTCTTAGACGGTATTTCATACAATGAGTTCGTCGTAAAGTTCAATCAACCTATTTCTGATATCAATAAGCAGTTACTAGCGTTCAACATCATTGGTGGTTTTGATTTGAGTGTCGTTGATGCATCATTTGAGAATCACATGCTCGTTGCTGTAACAGAATTACGTACGAAAGCAGAAATTGATTATTTTGTAGAGAAAGCAGGTGAACTTAATGGTTAGTAAATCAAGCCCATTAATTTTTGAACGTTCAAAAGCTGGTCGCTATGCCTATTCATTACCTAAAAAAGAAATTAACAATGGCGTTGCACAAAAATTACTCGATGATAAGTTTATCCGTAAAAATAAAGCTGAATTCCCTGAAGTATCAGAGCTTGATCTTGTAAGACATTATACAGAGCTTTCGAATAAAAACTTTGGTGTGGACTCTGGTTTCTATCCACTCGGCTCTTGTACGATGAAATACAATCCTAAAATCAATGAGAAAGTAGCACGTATTGCCGGATTTACTGAATCTCATCCTTTACAAGAAGTGGATCAAGCACAAGGTTCTTTAGAAATTATCTACTCATTACAAGAAGAACTTAAAGAAATTACTGGTATGGATGAAATCTCATTGCAACCTGCTGCCGGCGCACACGGGGAATGGACTGCATTAATGATTTTCAAAGCATATCATATTAAAAATGGCGATACACAACGTAATGAGGTTATCGTGCCAGACTCAGCGCACGGTACAAACCCTGCGTCTGCGGTGTTTGCTGGTTTCAATGTCGTTACAGTAAAATCTAATGAAAAAGGCGAAGTAGACATCGATCACTTGAAAGAATTAGTGAGTGACAAAACAGCTGCAATCATGCTAACAAACCCGAATACATTAGGTATTTTTGAAACAAATATTATGGAAATTCGTGATATCGTTCATGAAGCTGGTGGTCTCTTATACTATGATGGCGCAAATTTAAATGCGATTATGGATAAAGTACGTCCTGGCGATATGGGATTCGATGCCGTTCATTTAAACTTGCACAAAACATTCACAGGACCTCATGGTGGTGGTGGCCCAGGTTCAGGTCCTATTGGTGTAAAAAAAGCATTACGCGAATTTTTACCAAAACCACTTGTAATTAAAAATGGCGATACATTTGAATATGATAATTCAATAGAAAACTCTATTGGGCGCGTAAAACCATTCTACGGTAACTTTGGTATTTACTTACGTGCCTACACATACATTCGTTCAATGGGCTATGAAGGTCTGAAAGAAGTATCGGAAGCAGCTGTACTTAATGCGAACTATATGAAAGCGCGTTTGAAAGAAACATTCGTCATCCCATTTGATCAATATTGTAAGCATGAGTTTGTATTAAGTGGTACAAAGCAGAAAAAATTAGGTGTGCGTACACTTGATATGGCTAAGCGCCTGTTAGACTTTGGCGTACATCCACCAACTGTATACTTCCCACTTATTGTTGAAGAAGGTATGATGATTGAGCCGACAGAAACAGAATCTAAAGAAACGTTAGATTATTTCTGCGACGCATTAATCCAAATCGCTAAAGAAGCAGAAGAAAATCCAGATATCGTCCTTGAAGCACCACATACAACAGTCATTGACCGCTTAGATGAAACTACAGCCGCACGTAAACCTGTCTTAAAATTTGAAGGATTAAAAGCTGAAAAAGAATAATTAGTGATATGAACAAAAACCTAACGTATTAGCAGCAATAAAGCTGACACGTTAGGTTTTTTATGGCTGTACAACTTCTATGGTGGAAAGATAAAGATAGATGTCTAGTTTCATTTATAAGTAGTTCCAGCTAGTTGAAATGGCCGCCTTCATTTTGCGCGCAGTCCATAGTGATTATGGTCTTTTCAAATACTAAAAAAGGCAGAATGACTCATTACGTCATCCCACCATAAAAATGTAAAACTTTTATTTTTTGGACTTCACTTTACCTGTCCATTTTTTATAGCCACCTTTAAGCATAAATAACTCACTGTAACCTTTACGCTTGAGCGTTCTCGCTGCTCTATAGCTTGCGATACCGTTTGCATCGACCAAATAGATAGGTTGATCTTTTCTCAACCCTTGATAGCGTTGGCGAAAAACAGTCATTGGAATATTTCTTGCACCTATAATATGCCCATAATCATAGTCTGCCTTTTCACGTAAATCAATAACCTGCGCCTTACGCAATCCTTGTTGAAATTCATCTTGGTTTAATTCCTTAACTGCTCGTTTATTTAGAATATATTGAATGACCATCCAAATAATTAGTGCAGCTAATATAATTAATATTGTTACTGCTGTATGACTCATCTTGCATCCTCCCTCAAATACCGATATTATTATTATAAGACTGATAAGATAAATTATCAAAATTTTTATGTTAAGATAACAACTGTAAAACTGATAATTTTTTCAAATGAATTTGGAGGCAATTATTGTGACAGAAACTTGGCATTTTATACATACAGGCAGTCATGATCCATACTATAATATGGCGTTAGATGAAGCGTTGCTCAATTTCGTCTCAAGAGGGGAGATCGATCCAGTTGTCCGCTTCTACACTTGGTCCCCCCCAACACTCTCTATAGGCTATTTTCAGCGCTTAACGAAAGAAATAGATATTGATAAAGTCAAAGAAAAAGGCTATGGCCTAGTCAGAAGACAAACTGGCGGGCGTGGCGTTCTACATGATAAAGAACTTACATACAGCGTTATCGTGCCAGAGTCACATCCAGACATGCCGACAACTGTTACAGAAGCATACCGTGTCATTTCATCTGGTCTGTTGGAAGGGTTCAAAGCATTAGGATTTGATGCATATTTTGCGATTCCACGCTCTAAAGAAGAACGCGAAAAACTCAAACAACCACGTAGTTCTGTTTGTTTTGATGCGCCGAGCTGGTACGAACTTGTTGTAGAAGGCAAAAAGATTGCTGGGAGTGCTCAAACACGACAAAAGGGCGTTATTTTACAACATGGCTCAATTCTTCAAGACGTGGATATTGATGACTTGTTTGATATGTTTATTTTTAAAAATGATCGCTTGAAAGATAAAATGAAAGCAGCTTTTGTAGAGAAGGCTATTGCAATTAATGACTTATCTGATAAATATATCACGTTAGAGCAAATGGAAGTTGCTTTTAAAAAAGGATTTCAACGAGGTTTAAATATTGACTTTAAGCCATTAGAACTTACAGAAGCACAGCTCGCAGAAGTCAAACAATTAGAAGAAAAATACCGTTCAACCGAATTTTTATATCGTAAATAAGATTTAAATACAAAAGACAGTACGCCAATTAGGAAGTGGGGATAGGTTTATCAAATGAGATTCCTGTTTCACTCCTCTTAATCAAGTACTGTCTTTTTTTGGTTTATTTACGACGACGATATTTCCATTTGTTTTTCCAAACAGCTTTTTTATATTTTCTTTGATCTTCAGTAAGAAAGAAAAAGAAATAGATGAGATAGATGACACCCACAACGACAAACATTGTGATAATAGTATTCATAATACTAAACAAAAATGCATCTAGATTCATTAAGAACCCAATTAACGCAACAAGTGCGATTAAAGTAAATATTATTTTTTGAAAAGTACTCATTAACAACAGCCTCCATTATTTATCTGTTTCTGCGTCGGATTTGACTTTAATGCTTACAAGTTCATGACGCCCTTTATTAATCATTGTGGCATCTTTATTTGCATAACCTTTTCTAATCGTTTCTAATGATTTGTGTATTTTTTGTTGCACGCCCTGAACTTCCTTATGTTGTTTTTTTACATTATCATCTTTTTTGACAACATCCAATCCTGCAATCGCATCTTGATATTGATCAACCGCTACATCGTGATCATCAATTACTGCGTCGAGTTTGCCTAATAGTTCTTTATTTTTTTTATTTTGAACAATATCTTTATCTAAAGATTGATAGGCATTAATAATACTCGTCACAGTGCTGAAGTATTCAGATGACGCATCATAATAACTCGCAATCTTATGATTCGTATTCGCTTGTTTCGTGTTTTTAGCATCCTTTTCTAACCCAGCTAACTGTTTTTCTTTTTTAGCATTTTCATTTTTTAACGATTGATTCTCCAACTTTAATTCGTGGTTTTTTTCTTGCAACTCTGTACTCTGCTCTTCTAACGGCAACAAGTTTTGACTACCACAAGCTGTTAGAAGCATGACTGACCCAAAACTTAAAAATAATAATCTTTTCATTTTAAACTCCTGTTTTGATGTTTTACGCTATACAAGATACTATTTTAAGGTATCATATAGATAAGTACAAATATTCTAGGAGGGGATTTTTTTGAAACATCGTATTGAAAAGGCTAGACAAATTTTAAAAGATCAACAACTGGATGCGTTACTCGTTCTCACGGACTTTAATCGCCGCTATTTATCTGGATTCACGGGAACTAGCGGGGCATTGCTTATCACAACATCAAAACAATATCTTTTCACGGATTTTCGTTATGTTGAACAAGCCTCAGCGCAAGCACAACACTATGAGATTATTCAGCAACAAGGGGACCTATATGACACAATGCTGAAATATATCAAACAAAACAGCTTGACTACACTTGGTTTTGAAGGTCATATCGTTTCATATGACACCTTTGTAACGTTAAATCAAGGCTCACATACACTCAAGCCAATTGGCCAAGCGATTGAACATATCAGAATGGTAAAAGATCAAGATGAAATTGCAGCCATTCAAAAAGCTGCAAATATCGTCGATGAAGCATATCAATATATATTAACAGTTGCTAAAGCAGGTATGACAGAAAAAGAACTTAAAGCACACTTAGAAAGTAAGATGCTGCACCTAGGAGCAGATGATACATCATTTGATACTATTGTGGCTTCCGGTAAGCGCGGCGCTTTACCACATGGTGTCGCTTCAGATAAGGTTATTGAATCTGGTGATATGGTAACGCTTGATTTTGGCGCATATTATCAAGGTTATGCTTCAGATATCACGCGAACATTTGCGGTAGGACAACCTTCAGACGAAATGATTCATATTTACGAGACTGTTCTAAAAGCACAAAAGACTGCTGTCGCAAGTATCCAAGCCGGTATGACTGGTAAAGAAATTGATCAGATTGCGCGAGACATTATTGCTGAAGCGGGCTATGGTGATTACTTTGGTCATTCATTGGGACATGGCATCGGCTTAGATATTCATGAATTACCAATGCTTTCTCCAAAATCAACCTATACTTTAGAACCTAATCACATCGTAACCATTGAACCTGGTATCTATGTTAATGGTCTGGGCGGTGTCCGCATAGAAGATGATATTTTAATTCAAGAAAATGGCGGTCAATGCTTTACTAATTCAACAAAAGACCTTATTATTTTAAAAGAAGAGTGATTCTGAGGAGGAAACTTAATGATTTCTGTAAATGATTTTAAAACAGGATTAACAATTTCAGTAGACAATGCTATTTGGAAAGTTCTAGAATTCCAACATGTAAAACCAGGTAAAGGGTCTGCATTTGTTAGATCAAAATTACGTAACTTACGTACAGGCGCAATTCAAGAAAAAACATTTCGTGCCGGTGAAAAAGTAGAACCAGCGATGATTGAAAATCGCCGTATGCAATATTTGTACGCTGATGGTGATAGCCATATTTTCATGGACAACGAAACATTCGAACAAACAGAATTATCAACTTCATACTTAGAATATGAATTAAAATTCTTAAAAGCGAATATGGACGTACACATTCAAACATACGAAGGTGAAACAATCGGTGTTGAATTACCGAAAACAGTTGAACTTGAAGTAACGGAAACAGAACCTGGAATTAAAGGGGATACTGCGACTGGTGCGACAAAATCTGCAACAGTTGAAACAGGCTATTCTTTAAACGTACCATTATTTGTTAATGAAGGAGACGTATTAGTCATCAATACTTCTGATGGTAGTTACGTATCTCGTGCATAATTACGAATCTGGGAGAGTCAAATATTTATTTGGTTTTCCCATTTTTTGCAGTTAACGATAGGATGTATTAAGCTATAAAGTCTCCAATAATGATTGATATATCGTTAATCATTTACGCAGGGAAAGCCCTCGAAAATCGCTTCATTCCGCAATTGGTTAACACCTATCAATTATAACTTTGCTTGAATTGACCCTATGCCTCAAGTAAAATGATAGGATAGAAATCATTTATGAGGGAGCAACTAATATGAATTTTAAAGAGATTAAAGAATTAATTAGTATTCTTGATCAATCCAGCTTAACTGAAATTAATATTGAAAATAAAGGGTCAAAAATAACTTTAAAAAAAGAAAAAGAAATTATTACACAACAGGTTACAGCTGCATCTGTCCAACCTGTACCACAAGCGAGTCCCGTATCTGGCGTAACTGCAGCTGCTGATACAAATGATACAGCTACTGATACGGATAATCTAAAAACTATCAATGCGCCAATGGTTGGTACGTTCTACAAAGCGCCATCACCTGAAGAAAGCCCATACGTGAAAGTGGGCGATAAAGTGACTGCTGATACTACGGTATGTATCTTAGAAGCAATGAAGCTATTCAATGAGATTCAAGCTGAAGTCAATGGCGAAATTGTCGAAATTCTTGTTGAAGATGGCCAAATGGTTGAGTATGGCCAAGCCTTGTTTAAGGTGAAGTAACGATGAAAAAAGTATTAATCGCGAATCGTGGTGAGATTGCAGTGCGTATTATACGTGCATGCCACGAATTAGGTATCCAAACAGTAGCGATCTATTCTGAAGGCGATAAAGATGCACTCCATACTCAACTAGCCGATGAAGCGTATTGCGTTGGACCTAAGCAATCAAAAGACTCTTATTTAAACATTCCGAACATCTTATCTATTGCAACTTCTACTGGTTGTGATGGCATACATCCAGGATATGGATTTTTAGCTGAAAATGGTGATTTTGCTGAACTCTGTGAAGCCGTACAGCTAAAATTTATTGGCCCAAGCTATCAATCTATCCAAAAAATGGGCATTAAAGATATTGCAAAAGAAGAGATGAAACGTGCAAATGTTCCTGTTGTACCAGGAAGCGATGGGCTTGTAACTAGTATCGAACATGCTATTGAAACAGCGAATAAGATTGGTTACCCAGTCATTATCAAAGCAACTGCTGGCGGTGGTGGAAAAGGCATTCGAATAGCACGTGATGAAGAAGCCTTAATCAACGGTTATAAAATGACACAACAAGAAGCTGAAACAGCATTTGGCAATGGCGGTCTGTATTTAGAAAAATATATAGAGAATTTCCGACATATTGAAATACAAATCATAGGGGATGAACACGGCAATGTCATTCATCTGGGTGAACGAGATTGTACGATTCAACGCCGTATGCAAAAGTTAGTTGAAGAAGCACCTTCACCTATTTTGACCGCTGATATGCGCAAAGAAATGGGCGATGCTGCTGTACGTGCTGCCAAAGCTGTAGGTTATTATAATGCAGGAACAATTGAATTTATCTATGATTTAGATGATGATGCTTTCTACTTTATGGAGATGAATACGCGTATCCAAGTAGAACATCCCGTCACAGAAATGGTAACCGGCGTAGATTTGTTAAAGCTTCAGCTCAAGGTTGCTATGGGTGAAGAACTGCCATATAAACAAGAAGATATTCGCATCAACGGACATGCAATGGAGTTTCGTATTAATGCTGAAAACCCATATAAAAACTTTATGCCCTCACCAGGCATGATTACGCAATATCTTACACCAGGTGGATTTGGTGTTCGTATTGACTCGGCTTGTTATATGAATTACGCCATACCACCACATTACGATTCAATGGTTGCAAAACTAATCATTCATGGTAGCACTCGTGATGAAGTAATTATGACAAGTTTACGTGCTTTAAATGAATTTGTCGTGATGGGTATAGACACAACGATTCCATTCCATATTCGTTTATTACACCATCCCATCTTCCAACAAGGCTATTTCAATACTAAGTTCTTAGAATTACATGATGTCATGAATGAAGAAAATTAATCAAATCGGAGGGGCAATCATAATGACAAAATCTATCGAAAATTATAACCCTAACTTGGGAAACGTCGAAATTGTACCTGAAGTTATTTCTGTCATTGCGAGTATCGCAGCGTCAGAAGTCAAAGGTGTGCAAGGCATGTTTTCTGACAAAAAAAATTCAACTTTAGAGCGTCTTAGTCGTAAAAGTTTGAGTAAAGGCGTAAAGATTGAAACAAAAGATAACGAAATTATTATTAATGTCTTTTGTTCACTAAAATATGGCGTGAAAATTTCTGATACAGCATTAAAAGTACAAGAATCTATTCATAGCGCCATTAATACAATGACTGCTTTAACCCCAAAACAAGTTAATGTTCATATTACGCATATCGATATGGGCAAACCTAAAGGCTAATATTTACAGAATGGAGCACGAAAATGAGTAGAAAACAAGCAAGAAGCCAAGCGTTTCAAACTTTATTTCAATTAGAAATGAAAAACTCTGAATTAACAATTGAAGAAGCAATCAGTTTTATCAAAGATGATTATCCCGATTTAGATTTCGGCTTTATTCAATGGCTTGTTTCCGGTGTCAAAGATCATGAACCCGTATTAGATGCAACCATTGCGCCACACCTTAATGGTTGGACAATTCCAAGATTGTTAAAATCAGATCGCATTATTTTAAGAATGGCAACTTTTGAATTATTGCATAGTGATACACCAGAAAAAGTGATTATTAATGAAGCGGTAGAACTAGCAAAGCAATTCTCTGATGACGATCATTATCGTTTTATTAACGGTGTATTGAGTAATATTAACTAAGATAGAGTGATAATATGGAAAAATATTTAACAGTCTCAGCTTTAACCAAATATATTAAATATAAATTTGATCAAGATCCACATCTTCAATCTGTTTTAATCAAAGGAGAGCTTTCCAACTTTAAGCATCATAGTAGTGGGCATCTCTATTTTGCATTAAAAGATGAAAATAGCGTTATTAATGCCATGATGTTTAAAACAGCAGCAAACCAACTTGATTTCCAGCCTAAAGAAGGTGATCAAGTCATTGTGGAAGCGCGTGTGTCTGTTTATGAACGTCGTGGTAGCTATCAAATTTATGTCAATAAAATGCAGCTTGATGGTGTTGGCAATCTTTATCAGAAGTTCGAACAATTAAAGAGACAGTTAACAAAAGAGGGCTATTTTGAAGCGTCCCACAAAAAGGCGATTCCAAAGTATCCTCAAAAGATAGCGATTATCACGGCAAGTACAGGCGCTGCAATTCGTGATATTTTAAACACATTACAAAGCCGCTATCCATTGGTTGAGCCTGTTAAAATCAGTACGCTAGTTCAAGGGCAGCAAGCAGCTGGAGATATCATCGAAAAATTGAAATATGCCGATACACTAGGTGTTGATACGATTATCGTTGGTCGTGGGGGTGGATCGATTGAAGACTTGTGGAGCTTTAATGAGGAAGCAGTTGTTAAAGCGATTTATGAATGCCAAACGCCCATCATCTCAGCTGTAGGTCATGAAACGGATACAACACTCAGTGATTATGTTGCAGATGTGCGCGCTGCGACACCGACTCAAGCAGCGATGATTGCGACACCAGATCAACAAGAACTTTATCAATTGTTAAGTAAAAGTCAAAACTACTTGAATCGTTATATCATGCAATATATAAAGCATGCACGCCAGGCGTTGACACGTTATCAAGATTATTATAAGTTCAAACAACCAACGCTCCTCTATGAACAACATATTCAAAAACGCGATGATTTGGATAGGCTTTTACACTCAGCGATGGAAGATATTATTCAGAAAAAGCAACAACGGTTAGAACTTATTCAACAGCGCTTTCGTTTGCGTTATTTTTACGATGAAGTTAAAAGAAATCAACTAACTGTTCAGCAAACTTATGAACAGTTAGAAAAGCAAATCAGCCGAATTCTTGCTCTAAAAAAACAATCACTCGTACAGCAAGTGACTGCGCTAGATACGCTCAGTCCGACGAAAACAATGCTACGCGGTTATTCCATTGTAAAAAAAGATGATGATGTTGTAACAAGCAGTCATGATTTGCATAAGGGAGATTACATAAAAGTGACGATGAAAGATGGCACGGTTGATGCAATAATTGAAAAGGTAAGGTGTAAAGATGACGACAGATAATCAATCATTTGAAACGATGATGCATGAATTGGAAGAAATAGTGAAACAATTGGATAACGACACAGTGTCACTTGAAGAATCATTAGCACTCTATCAGAAAGGGATGGCACTATCAACAGCTTGTGAGAAAACATTAAAAGAAGCTGAACAAAAAGTGTCGAAATTAATTGAAGAAGAGGCTGAGAAAACTGATGAATCAAAGTCTGAATAAGTTATTATCTACATTTAATCACATACTTGATCAGAGCATTGAACAAACACCCCTTCATACACAGCTTGAAGAAAGCATGCGATATTCATTACAAGCTGGAGGGAAACGCGTCCGTCCTCTATTATTGCTAGCAACACTTCATATGTTACAGCCGAACAAATATCATGAAGGACTAAAAACAGCTGTTGCATTAGAAATGGTTCACACCTATTCACTGATTCACGATGATTTACCTGCCATGGATAATGATGACTTACGTCGAGGCAAACCAACAAATCATAAAGTATATGGCGAATGGCTGGCTATTTTGGCTGGAGATGCTTTATTAACTAAGGCTTTTGAATACATTAGTAATGATGCGTCACTCTCAGCGGAAGTACGTGTTAAACTCATTACTGCTTTGAGTCAGGCAAGTGGGCATCAAGGTATGGTTGGTGGACAAGCACTTGATATGCAAAGTGAATCACAAGCCGTTGAATTGCCTATTTTAGAACAGATTCATTTACACAAAACTGGTGCACTTATTCGCTTTGCCATTGAAGCTGCAATAATCATTGCAAATGTTGACAATGAAACACAACAGCAACTCATCAAATTTGCAAATCATTTGGGTATTATTTTTCAGATTAAAGATGATTTACTCGATCTTTTTGGAACAACAGAAGCACTCGGTAAGCAAACAGGTAGTGATGATGCCAATGAAAAGTCTACCTATGCTACGCTATTAGGTTACACACAAGCAGAACATATTTTAGCAACACACGTTGAAGAAGCAGAACGCATTTTAGCATCTTTATCTGAAGCATATAACACAGATGACCTTGCTTATTTGTTAAAACTTTTTTATCAACGTCAAAATTAATTTGTCTATATCTCGCTGGATAAATGGGGTATAATCGTAGGAGATAAAGATAAAGGGTGATATAAAAAATGGATATTCGTACGATTCAGGATCCATCATTTTTAAAAAGTCTTTCTGTGCAACAACTTGAATCACTCAGTCAAAATATACGTCAATTTTTAATAGAAACTTGCGCGGTTACAGGTGGGCATATCGGAGCCAATCTGGGCGTTGTAGAACTTACAATTGCTTTGCATAAACATTATAACAGTCCGAAAGATAAAATCATCTGGGATGTTGGTCATCAAAGCTATACTCACAAAATTTTGACTGGTCGCGCAAATCAATTTGATACATTAAGACAATATAAAGGATTATGTGGATTCCCAAAATTGAAAGAATCCGAGCATGATGTATGGGAAGCTGGGCATAGTTCAACTTCTCTATCTGCTGCCATGGGTATGGCAAAAGCTCGTGATATATTAGGTCAAAACAATCAAATCGTACCAGTAATTGGTGATGGGGCACTAACTGGTGGAATGGCTTTAGAAGCATTAAATAATATTGGACATGATCGTACTAACATGACGATTATTTTAAATGATAATGAAATGAGCATTGCACCAAATGTTGGCGCAATGCATAATATGCTAGGTCGTATACGTATGAATCAAGGATATAACAAACTCAAGGGAGACGCTGAAACTGTACTAAGTCGCTTGCCAGGAGGAAGTCGCATACGTGAATCAGCAGATCGCATTAAAGATAGTTTGAAATATCTTGTTGTTGACGGTGTTTTTTTCGAGGAACTCGGTATTCGATATATTGGTCCTGTTGATGGACATAATTTTGAAGAGCTTGAAAATGCACTTAAAACGGCAGACTTGATTAACAAACCCGTTGTTATACATGTCGTCACTAAAAAAGGAAAAGGTTATCATCCCGCTGAAAATGATAAAATCGGGACATGGCATGGACTTGGACCATACAAATTAGACACAGGTGAACAAATCAAAGGACAACCAAAGGGCGTAGCATGGAGTCAACTAATGTCTGATGAAGTTTTGAGCTATGCACGTAATGACAAACGTGTTGTAGCTATTACACCTGCAATGCCTGTTGGTTCTAAATTGACTAAGTTTCAAGCAGAACTACCTGAACAATTTTTCGATGTAGGTATTGCTGAACAACATGCTGTAACGATGGCTGCAGGTCTTGCAATAGAAGGTATGAAACCATATGTTGCCATCTATTCTACATTTTTACAGCGTGCCTATGACCAAGTATTACACGATGTTGATCGTCAAAATCTAAATGTCATATTCGGTATTGATCGTGCTGGGCTTGTTGGTGCAGACGGTGAAACACATCAAGGTATTTACGATATTGGCTTCCTTACTCAATTCCCAAATATGATCGTGATGATGCCTAAAGATGAAAATGAAGCTAAGGATATGGTCTACACAGCCATGCATTATGAACGTGGACCTATTGCCATCAGATATCCACGTGGCAACGGTTTAGGTGTAGAAATAGCACCTCAGCGTCAACAGTTGCCAATTGGTCGTTGGGAGCGTCTTTCTAACGGTGAAGATGTCGCATTAGTTGCATATGGTCCGACTGTAGCAACTATTCAACAAGTAGCAAAATCACTGACAGAACAAGGTATTAATGCAACAGTGATAAATGCACGTTATCTTAAACCAATGGATGACCTCATGTTGCACGAACTTGGTGCTTCTGAAATACCAATTGTTACAGTTGAAGAAAATATGCTGAACGGTGGTCTTGGCGCTCAGATTGGTAATTTTATAACAGATAATAACTACCATAATAAGATTAAACGCCTAGGTATTGATGATATCTATATTGAACATGGTGATGTTGAACACATCTTAGCTGATATTGGTTTAGATGCAGCATCTATCGAACAAACAGTGAAACAACATTTACAGTAAACTATAAATGCCTTATATATGATGGAGGTTGCGACATTAAATTAATGTCCAACCTCTCTTTTTAGTGCTGAGCGCTGGATTAATAGAAAGGCTCAATCTTTAACCGCTTCTTCTACAATTTCGCTCGAGGTTTGCCGTGGATAAGATAACAAAATCTTTGCAGACATGAATGATAGTAGGATAATCAAAGAACTTATGCTAAAATCGATGTATAAATATTCGTTATGGGGTGCAAAATATGCCTAAAAAATCTGTAAGACATATAAAAATCAGAGAAATAATTTCCAACGAACAAATCGAAACACAAGACGAACTCGTGAGACGCCTCAATCATTTTGATATGAATGTCACACAAGCAACCGTCTCTCGTGATATTAAAGAATTGCAATTGATAAAAGTACCAACACCGTCCGGTCAATATATTTATAGTCTGCCGAATGATAGACGCTATCATCCATTAGAGAAATTAGGTCGTTATCTCATGGACTCATTCGTTAACATCGATGGTACAGAAAATTTACTCGTCTTAAAGACACTACCAGGCAATGCTCAATCTATCGGCGCAATCTTAGACCAGATAGATTGGGAAGAAGTCTTGGGTACGATTTGTGGAGATGATACATGCTTAATTATTTGTCGAAGTAAAGATGACGCAGACATAATTAAGACGCAAATATTCAATATGTTATAAGGAAGCGATAAAGATGTTACAAAGTCTATCAATTAAACAATTTGCGATTATTGATGAACTTGATATTCAATTTTCTGATGGTTTGACTGTTTTAAGTGGTGAAACAGGTGCTGGTAAATCTATCATCATTGATGCGATAGGTCAGCTTATTGGTATGCGCGCATCATCTGACTTTGTACGTCATGGTGAGAAAAAAGCGATTATCGAAGGGCTCTTTGATATCGATAATGCACAAGAAGCTATCCGTATGCTGAGTATGCTAGGTATTGACATAAATGAAGATTTCCTTATCGTAAAACGTGAAATTTTTAATTCTGGTAAAAGTATTTGCCGTATTAATAACCAGACCGTCACCCTACATGATTTACGACAAGTCATGCAGGAGCTACTGGATATTCACGGTCAACACGAAACACAGTCATTATTAAAACAAAAGTATCATGTAGAATTACTGGATCGTTATGCAGATGGTGCCTATGATACTGCATTAACAACATATCAGAATACGTATGCTACACATCAAGCAAAGTTAACGGAACTAGCTGAATTGGAATCTGCAGATCAAGCTTTGTTACAACGACTAGACTTGATGAAATTTCAATTAGAAGAGTTAAAAGAAGCTAAGCTACAAGAAGATGAAGTACCACAGCTCGAAATCGATATTAAACGTATACAAAACTCAGAACAGCTAAGTTTGGCTCTGAATAATGCCTATATTACGTTGACAGATGAACATGCAATTACGGATCGTTTGCATGAATTAAGTACGCAGCTACAACATATTGATCAGATTTTACCAGATACCTACGCATCATTGAAAGAACAAGTTGATCAGTTCTACTATACACTTGAAGATGCCAAACACCAATTGTATGATGAAATGAATCAAAATGAATTCGATGAACAAATGTTGAATGCATTGGAATCACGTATGAACTTGCTGAACAATTTAAAACGCAAGTATGGCAAAGACATCGTTGACTTAATTCGTTATCAAACAAAGCTGGAGGACGAAATCAATAAAATCGAAAACTACGAGGAAAGCACAGCGCAATTGCGTGCAGATATCGAACAATTATCAGAAAAACTTCTACAAGATGGAAAGAAACTATCTGTAGAACGACGTAAAGTAGCGCGAACATTACGTGATCATATTGTTCAAGAAATTCAAAACTTACAAATGAAAGATGCGAATTTAGAAATCTCTTTTAGAGCCTACGATAAGCCACAAAAAGATGGCATTGAACATATCGAGTTTTTGATCAGTCCAAATAAAGGAGAGCCGTTAAAAAGCTTAAATAAAATTGCAAGTGGCGGTGAACTATCTAGAATTATGTTAGCTCTAAAAAGCATTTTTGTTCGTTCACGTGGACAAACTGCTATTTTGTTCGACGAGGTCGATTCGGGTGTATCCGGTCAAGCGGCACAGAAAATGGCAGAAAAGATGAAGCAAATTGCCAATGTCATACAAGTCATCTGTATCTCTCACTTGCCTCAAGTTGCTTCGATGTCAGACCATCATTTGTACATTTCCAAACGACAAAAAGATGATAGAACGACAACATTTGTACAAGAATTAACAGGTGAGGCTCGAGTAGAAGAAGTTGCACGTATGATTTCTGGTGCAACAGTCACAGAACTCACAAAGCAGAGCGCCCATGAAATGATTGAACAAAATCAAACATTTAATGCATAAGGTGGGATAACTATGTCATTTAATCAGTTGTTAGCACAAGACATGATGCACCAACCGAATATCGCAATAGTTAGTGCACATAATGAAGCGACAATTCACGTTGTCAAGCGTATACTTGAAACAACTTCTGCGACATTCACTTTCTATAACCATCAAGATGTCACAGAGCTCATTCGTTCCTTTGATTTATCACCAGACATACTTACAAGAATCACTTTGCACAACTTTGAAACAGAGACCGACGCATTGAAGCATTGTTTAGAAGATTTAGACGCACAAGTAGCAGACATATTGATGAAAGGACATATTCCAACTGCACATCTACTTTCTGCAGTTCTAAAACATAATCGAACACACGGAAATCACTTTTTGAACCATGTTGCGCTTTGTGATATTCCAACATATCATAAACCTTTATTTATTTCTGATGTCGCCTTGAACATCGAACCCGATGAAAAGGCGATGCAGAAAATAATTCGCAACATCATCATCTTTGCCACAAAGCTTGGTTATCAAAGCTTAAAAGTGGCACTATTGTCATCTACTGAACACGTCCAAACAAAAGTAACTTCTTCAGTCAAAGCGGCTAGCGTTAAAGAAACATTTGTAGCAGACAATGCAGACATATCAGTCGACATTGATGGTCCGCTCGCACTCGATAACGTAATTGATAAAAAGAGTGCTATCCAAAAAGGGATTCACTCATCAGTAGCAGGTGATGCAGACGCTATTATTGTGCCACAACTCGATGTTGGCAATGTTCTATACAAATCACTGACTTATTTTGGTCATGCACGTATCGCTAGTACCGTTTTAGGGGCAAACTATCCAATTATTTTGACTTCTCGTGCTGATTCATTGGATAATAAAGTAAACTCAGTTTTGCTTGCAATGAAAATTCTTGTAAAATAAATTTTAAAGACATATACTTAAAACAATCAAAATTTTGATGGAAAGCAGGTGTGCTTATGACCCAAATTTTAGTGCTCAACTTAGGAAGCACCTCAAGTAAAATTGCGATTTATCAAGATAATGAATGTTTATTTGAAGAATGCATTGTCCATGACATGTTCCTTTTAAGTCAACCACTAGCACAACAGGCACCGTTGCGCCAGAAGTGCATTGAACAGACACTCGAACAACATCAGATTTACTTAACAGCCATTAACGCCATTGCATGTAGAGGTGGCTTACTTAAACCCATTGTTGGGGGAACATATGCCGTAAACGATAAAATGTATACTGATTTAGAAAACGGTCGTTATGGACTGCATGCATCGAATTTAAGTGGTATGATTGGTTACCAGCTAGGGAAGCTTTATAAAATCCCAGTATATACAACAGATCCAGTTGTAATTGATGAATTAATAGATGAAGTTCGATATACCGGCTTACCAGATGTTTCACGCAAAAGCATCTTTCATGCATTGAATCATAAAGCTGTAGCAAGGTGCTATGCGAAAAATAGCCATAAGAACTATGAAGATGTAAATGTTATCGTCGCACACATGGGTGGGGGCATCAGTATTGCTGCACATCGCCAAGGTCGAGTCATTGATGTGAATGAAGCATTGTATGGTGAAGGTCCTATGGCATTAACACGTGCTGGTAGTATACCTAATGACTTGTTACTACAGTTTGCACAGGATTCCAACTATACTGTGACAGATATGAAAGATTATTTAACACGCCAATCTGGTATCAAGGCGTATACTGGCACAACAGACTTTAAAGCACTAATGAATCAATACAATACAGATTCAACAATTAAACAACTTATTGATGCATTAGCGATTCAAATTGCCAAAGCGATTGGTGAGCGTGCTGCACTCTTAAAAGGTCAAGTCGACCAAATTATCTTTACAGGTGGCATTAGTTATAATCAGCAATTCATATCATTGATTCAAGATTATATCGAATGGATTGCACCTATCACTATATACGCTGGCGAATATGAAATGACGACTTTAGCCGAACAAGCCTATCTCGCATATCATCAACAAATTTCAATCAATACATATCGTTAGGAGAGATGGATTATGGTACAAGAAAAATATGATTTAGTTGTCCTCGGCGGTGGCATTAGCGGATATTCAGCAGCCATACGTGCCGCACAATTAAATAAACGCGTCGCAATTGTAGAAAAATCCCTTCTCGGTGGTACATGCTTACATAAAGGCTGTATCCCAACAAAATCCTTCTTAAAATCAGCTGATACCTATCAACTAATCCAGCATGCCGAAGATTATGGCATCACTACTTCCACACCTACTTTCAATTTTCCAAAAGTACAAGCCCGTAAGCAACGTATCGTTGAATCTATGTATTCAGGTCTGCAAATGTTAATTCGTCAAAAGAAAATAGATGTTTTTAACGGGACAGGTCGCTTATTGGGGGCATCTATTTTTTCCCCACAGAGTGGCACTGTATCTGTAACATATGAAGATGGTACGTCTGAGTTGTTGACGAACGACTATGTCTTAATTGCTACAGGTTCATCACCTATGACATTACCATTCTTAGAGATTGATCATGAACGCATTGTAACAAGTGACGACCTTTTGGCTATGTCATCATTACCTAGTAGCATTGCCATTATCGGAGCAGGTGTCATTGGTTTGGAATTTGCATCATTCTTTAGCCAAGTCGGTGTAGAAGTCCATGTAATAGAAGCTGCTGATAAGATTTATCTTAATGATAGCGATGTGGTAAGCCAACAATTACAAAATGCACTATCTAAACGTGGCGTCAAATTCCATACAGGTGTTAAGTTAAGTGAAGACAACGTTACTGTATTAGAGAACCAAGTAGCTTTTAACTTGGGCACAACTATTCAAACGGATATCGCTTTAGTTGCAATCGGTCGACGTGCAAACATTTCAGACATCGGTCTATCAAATACTGATGTTGTTATAACAGAACAACAAACCATCGAAACTAACGAATATATGCAGACAAAAGCACCTCATATTTATGCTTCTGGAGATGTGATTGGTCACCTACAACTCGCACATGTTGGTGCAAAAGAAGGCATCATTGCTGTTGAACATATGTTCCAACAAAATCCGATTGCGATTGATTATAACGTGATGCCAAGATGTATTTATACTACGCCCGAAGTCGCAGCAATCGGGCTGTCTGCTGAAGCTGCAAAATCACAAGGCTATCATGTAAAAACTGTCAAAGCAGCATTTCAAACAAATGGGAAAGCAATGATTATGTCGCCCGGTACGCCTGATGGCTTTGCAGAACTGGTAATTGACAAAGAGAGTGGCTCTGTTCTAGGTGCCAATCTCGTCGGTTCGAATGTCACTGAACACATTAATGAATTAAGTGTTTTACAATTTTTAAATGGTTCTGCACTCGAACTAGGTATGGCTACACATGCACATCCATCAATGTCGGAACTATTGATGGAACTTGGTTTACTTTATGAGAAACAAGCAATTCATCTATAAACACTAGGAGGGATACACGATGATAGATTATCAAAGTGCACAACTTGATATAGAAGATTTAAAAGCAATATACAAAAGCATGGACTTAGGTAGAAAGATAGACGAGCGTATGTGGCTATTAAATAGAGCAGGAAAGATTCCCTTTGTCATCAGTTGTCAAGGACAAGAAGCAACACAAGTAGGCGCAGCATATGCGCTAGAAAAAGGGGATATAACGGCACCGTATTATCGTGATTTGGCTCTTGTTACCCATCTAGGAATGACACCATTAGAGACAATGTATTCCGTATTTGGTAAACGTGATGATATCAGTTCAGGTGGCAAACAAATGCCGTCACACTTCAGTAAAAAAGAAATCGGCATTATGTCACAGGGTTCATCTGTTGCAACCCAATTATTGCATGCAATTGGGGCTGCACTTACTTTTAAAATGGATGGTAAAGACCAAGTTGCTTTATCAACACTTGGTGAAGGTAGCTCTAACCAAGGTGATTTCCATGAAGGCTTGAACTTTGTCGGTGTACATAAGCTACCGTTTATCTGTATTATCGAAAACAATCAGTATGCAATTTCTGTATCCAAAGATTTGCAATATGGTGCGGAACGCTTATCCGATCGTGCAAAAGGTTATGGCATGCATGGTGTCACAATCGATGGAAATGACCCCATCGCCGTATACCAAGCTGTCAAAGAAGCGCGTACTCGTGCACTAAATGGAGAAGGTGGAACACTCATAGAAGCAATGTGTACGCGACTCACAGCCCATTCATCAGATGATGACGATCGCTATCGAAGTGATGAGGTTAAAACAGCCGATAAAGCATCTGATTGCAACAAATTATTCCGACAATATTTATTAACAAATGAAATAGTCGATGAGGCATGGTTAGAAGAAATTGAACAACAACATAAAACCATCATCAATGAAGCAACAAAACAAGCAGAAGCTGCACCATATCCAGATGTAGACGAAACATATACCCATGTCTATGAACAAGGAGGTCCTTTCAATGCCTAAAATATCTTATTTAGATGCGATTAAGGATGCGTTAGATATTGCTTTAGAACAAGATTCACAAACATTTATATTAGGAGAAGATGTTGGTAAAAAAGGCGGTGTCTTCGGTGTTACTGCAGGCTTACAAGCGAAGTATGGCGCATACCGCGTGTTAGATACACCGCTTGCTGAATCCAACATTGTAGGTTCTGCTATTGGCGCTGCAATGATGGGGAAACGCCCTATTGCTGAGATTCAATTTGCAGAGTATATTTTACCTGCAACAAACCAAATTATGAGTGAAGCAGCCAAAATGCGTTATCGTTCTAACAATGATTGGCAAGTTCCCTTAACAATTCGCGCGCCTTTTGGTGGTGGCATTCATGGCGCATTGTATCATTCTCAAAGTATTGAAAGTGTATTTTCTTCAACACCTGGTTTAACAGTGGTTATTCCATCTAATCCATATGATGCTAAAGGATTATTATTAAGTTCAATCGCTTCAAATGATCCAGTGTTATATTTTGAACATAAAAAGGCATATCGCTTATTAAAAGAAGATGTTCCTGAAGGTTTCTATACAGTTCCTTTAGGCAAAGCAGATGTTAAACGTGAAGGAACGGACATAACTGTATTTAGTTATGGTTTAGCTGTTAATTTTTGCATTCAAGCAGCTGACTTATTACAAGAAGAAGGTATAAGTGTTGAAGTGGTTGATTTGCGTACCGTATATCCACTAGACAAAGAAACTATAATTGATCGTGCAAAACAAACAGGTAAATGTCTGCTTGTAACAGAAGATAATAAAGAAGGTAGTGTAATGTCAGAAGTTGCAGCGATTATCGCTGAGAACTGTTTGTTTGATTTAGATGCACCAATCATGCGTTTAACAGGACCTGACGTACCAGCAATGCCATTCTCTCCACCTTTAGAAGATGAATTTATGATTAATCCAACAAAGATTAAAATGAAAATGAGAGAACTTGCAGAATTTTAAGGAGGTCATACCATGGATATTAAAATGCCTAAACTGGGTGAAAGTGTACATGAAGGAACACTGGAACAATGGCTCGTCAAAGTAGGCGATCGTGTAGAAGAATATGACGCATTGTGCGAAGTCATCACTGATAAAGTAACAGCAGAAGTGCCGTCTTCTTATGCTGGTGTCATCACGGCGTTACATGTTGAGCCAGGAGACACGGTAGCAATAGGAACTGTTATTTGCTCATTAGACAGTGATAACGAAAATATAGCAACTGCTACAACTGAAGCAACAGAGAACACAGCAGCAACTGAAGATGTTGAAATCACTAAAAAGGCTCAAACACTTACACCATCAAAGCATACACAAGCAACAGACCATCCAAAAAATAATGGTCGTTATTCACCAGTTGTATTCCGTATTGCCTCAGAGAATCATGTTGATTTATCACAAGTAATAGGAACAGGCTTTGAGGGACGTGTCACGAAAAAAGATATCGAATTATATCTCCAAAGTGGACAACAACATCAACCAGTGGCACATGACCAAGTGACAGAAACAACGATACAGCAACCAGCAGTACCAGCCGTTTCTTCTCAACAACTTCAAGGTCAGTCAATACCCGTTAATGGCGTCCGTCGACAGATAGCTAATAAAATGGTACAAAGCGTCCAAGAAATTCCACATGCTTGGATGACAGTGGAAGTTGATGCAACGGAACTTGTTGCAACACGAAATCATTACAAATCTTCATTTAAAACACAGGAAGGCTACAACTTGACATATTTCGCCTTTTTTGTGAAAGCTGTTGCTGAAGCATTGAAAAAATATCCAATGCTTAATAGCTCATGGCAAAATGATGAAATTATCGTAAATGACACTATCAACCTGTCCATAGCTGTTGCGCACGAAGACAAATTATTCGTCCCAGTGATTCACAATGCAGATGATAAATCAATTAAAGGCATTGCCAAAGAAGTTCATACGTTGGCTCAAAAAGCCCGTCAAAATCAGCTGACAACTGAGGATATGACTGGGGGAACTTTTACTGTTAACAATACGGGTACGTTTGGTTCTATTAGTTCGATGGGCATTATCAATCATCCACAAGCCGCCATCTTACAAGTAGAATCGATTGTTAAGCGCCCAGTCGTTATCAATGATATGCTTGCTATTCGTCACATGGTTAATTTGTGTCTTTCTATTGACCATCGTATTCTTGATGGATTACAAGCCGGTCAATTCTTGAACGACATTAAAAAACGCATTGAGTCATATACTTTGGACAGTACATCTATTTATTAATTGATACTTAGGGTACTAACAGCAAACCCATTAATGATGTAGAAGGCAGTAACTGAGTGTGGGACGGGAAACGGTATCTTTTTAGAAAATGAGGTATCTGCCCCGCTTCCACAGTTTTGAAAATTGAATTGTGTGTATACGTTTAGTAGAATAGAAATAGTCAAATGACGGAGGTAGATACCAATGGATATGAGTTTTGATTTATATATGAATAATGTTGTTAAACAAGCACGTGAAGAAATGATACGTGCCGGCTATACAGAATTAACAACAGCAGAAGAAGTTGACAGCGTATTTAAAAAAGAGGGGACGACACTGGTGATGGTTAACTCAGTATGTGGCTGTGCTGGTGGAATGGCAAGACCTGCAGCGTCACATGCCTTACACTATGATGTCTTACCAGATCGATTGGTAACTGTTTTTGCCGGTCAAGACAAAGAAGCAACTCAACGTGCACGTGATTACTTCGAAGGTTATGCACCATCAAGTCCATCATTCGCTTTATTGAAAGATGGTAAAATCACAGAGATGATTGAACGTCATCAAATCGAAGGTCACGATACCATGGACGTTATCACGCAATTACAACATTTATTTGACAAATATTGTGCCGCAGAGTAAGGAGCTGACCATATGTTCCGCTTGAATCCATACCGAATTGGGTGGCGAACGATTAAAACCGCAGTCGGCATGGCACTAGGTGTAATTATCACCAAACTTCTTGGACTGGATAATTATGCATCTAGTGCTATTTTAGTAGTCTTATGTATTAAAGATACTAAAATGCATTCTGTCCATGCCATATTCTCTCGTTTTGTTTCATGTCTAATCGCCATTGGATTTGGTGCAACCATTTTCCCACTGCTCGGTCAACATGCATGGGTCCTCGGGCTTATCGTACTGTTATTTATTCCTTTGACCGTCACAATCAACACACAAGAAGGCGTCGTTACAAGTATTGTTATCTTGCTTCACTTTTTTAATGCTGATGTCATTGACGTGAGTCTGATGTTAAATGAAGTGATGTTACTCGTTGTCGGCCTATCAATCGCTTTTATTATGAATACGATTATGCCAAGTTTCGAAAAAGCATTGACAGACTATCAAAATAATATCGAAACACAAATTCGTCACATTTTTGAAACATACAGTACCATGTGCATTAAAAATATCCAGCAAGCAGACCTGTCGTTCAATCAATTATTACTCTCCATTCAACAAGCCAAATCGATTGCTTTTAGAGATGTTAAAAATCATTTCGTCCGCAATGAGAATAGCTACTATCATTACTTTGATATGCGCCAAGATCAAGTTGAGATTTTGCAGCGTATCCATCATAGCTTACAGCTCATAACAGTCGATGATCCCTTACTGCCAAAGCTAGCAACATTGTTTAAAGAAATGGCAGACAATGTAAATGAAAACAACTATACCGCAATGCGTTTACATCTGCTGTATGAGATTCGTCTACAAATAGATGACCTCCCATTGCCACAAACACATGATGAACTATATACCCGTTCTAGTATCATCCAGATTTTATATGATACGGAAGAGTACTTACACATCAAGTCTAAGTTCGGTTCATTGAAACTGTATCATCAAGTGACCTAATATTAAAAAGGATGCCCACCCAATGAATCGTGGACATCCTTTTTACCATTTTCGATATTACGTGTTCAATAAAGGAGCAACACCTGTAAGTATTAGAGATACAACAATCGCAACTAACATAACAATTAATAGTACTTTTCTTATCTTCTTACTCTGCACGTTCATATGCCTCCCATTGATTTGAATTTATTGTCAATTCATGATTAAAATAAATTATAACATTACCAAAATGCGATACACAAGTGGTGATAGAAGCATTCATTTTGCAAATATGACGAAGTTCGATACACTAGTTATGTAATAAAAAGGGGGCTTATATATGATTCATCAAGAACGTTTAGTCAATACTTTTATCGAGTTAGTCAAGATTGACTCGGAAACTGGTCAAGAAGGGAATATCCAACCGATTTTAAAAGAAAAATTCGAAGCACTAGGTCTTCAAGTGCAAGAAGATGATGCCAAAAACAAAACAGGTTTCGGTGCAAATAATTTAATTTGTACTTTACCTGCTATAGACGAATCAAAAGAAAAAATCTATTTTACCAGTCACATGGATACAGTAGTACCTGGTAAAAATATCCAGCCGATTATTAAAGATGGCATTATTAGTTCTGATGGGACTACAATCTTAGGCGCAGATGATAAAGCAGGACTTGCTGTAATATTTGAAGCTTTACATATTATTCAAGAGCAAAAACTACCACATGGACAACTTCAGTTCATCATTACAGTGGGTGAAGAATCTGGCTTAATTGGAGCGAAAGCCTTAGACAAAGAAATGATTGATGCAGCCTATGGATTTGCTATTGATTCGTCAGTGCCAGTTGGAGATTTCACGATTGGTGCACCTTATCAAATGCAGATTCAAGCAACAATTCATGGTAAAAAAGCACATGCAAGCACGCCTGATAAGGGAATCAGTGCTATCAATATGGCGGCCAAAGCTATTAGTCGCATGAAGTTGGGTCAGATTGATTATGAAACAACAGCAAATATCGGTAAGTTTGAAGGTGGGGGACCAACCAATATTGTCACTGATTTAGTCAATATATGGGCTGAAGCACGTTCGCATTCTGAGGAAAAGATTTATGCACAGACTGAGCATATGGCACAAACATTCAAAGAGACGGCTCAATCTTTCGGTTGTCATGCTGATGTCACAACAGAGCTATCATATCCAGGATTCCTTGTAGGTGAAGATGAGGTTGTTTATCAAAAAGCACAAACTGCCGCTAAGTCTTTAGGTTTAAGTGGTGCAGCAACAATCGGTGGCGGTGGTTCAGACGGTAATATCATTAGTCAGTTCGGTATCCCAACTGTTATTTTAGGCGTTGGCTATGAAGCAATTCATACAACGAGTGAACGCATTGCCATTCAATCGATGATAGATCTTGTGGCCTATGTATTAAAACTTATTGAGATTGCATAATATTGCGCAGTATAAGTGTTTGAAAACACAATATATGATACAATTAACCCGTACTTTATAATAAGAGAGGTAAGTAGCATATGACACAACAAATTGGTGTAATCGGCTTAGCGGTTATGGGAAAAAATTTGGCATGGAATATTGAGTCACGTGGATATAGTGTTTCTGTATATAATCGTTCTGCTGACAAAACAGATCTCATGGTCAAAGAATCAGAAGGAAAAAATATCGTTCCAACATATTCTATTGAAGAATTTGTTCAATCCCTCGAAAAACCACGTAAGATTTTATTAATGGTTAAAGCTGGCGAAGCAACAGATAAAACAATCGACACATTATTACCATTATTAGATAAAGATGATATCCTCATCGATGGCGGTAATACAAATTATCAAGATACAATCCGACGTAACAAAGCGCTTGCTGAAAGTGGTATTAATTTCATTGGTACAGGCGTGTCTGGTGGAGAAGTTGGCGCATTAACTGGTCCTTCTATGATGCCAGGTGGTCAAAAAGAAGCCTATGAAAAAGTTGCAGATATTTTAGCATCTATTTCTGCTAAAGCGGCAGACGGCACACCATGTGTCACTTACATCGGTCCAAACGGCGCAGGTCACTATGTAAAAATGGTACACAACGGTATTGAATATGCGGATATGCAACTCATTGCTGAAAGCTACAATATGATGAAAAATTTACTCGGTATGAATCATGAAGAAATTTCAGCAACTTTCAAAGAGTGGAATACTGGTGAACTTGAAAGTTATCTGATCGAAATTACAGGAGACATTTTCACAAAACTTGATGAAAATGGCGAACCACTTGTTGAAAAAATCATGGATAAAGCTGGACAAAAAGGAACAGGTAAATGGACATCAATTAACGCTTTAGAACTTGGTGCACCACTTACAATTATTACTGAGTCTGTATTCGCGCGCTTTATTTCATCACTTAAAGATCAACGTGTGCATGCATCAACATTATTAAATGGACCAGAAGCTGCTTTTACAGGGGATAAAGATGCATTTTTAGAAAAGATTCGCCGCGCATTATACATGAGTAAAATCTGCTCATATGCACAAGGTTTCGACCAGATGAAAGCGGCAAGTGAAGAAAACAACTGGAACTTACAATTAGGCGAATTAGCGATGATTTGGCGTGAAGGTTGTATCATTCGTGCACAGTTCTTACAAAAAATTAAAGACGCTTATGACAAAGATGCGAATTTGCAAAACTTACTCCTTGATGACTATTTCAAAGAGATTGTCACAGATTACCAACAAGCGCTTCGTGATGTTGTTGCAATGGGTGTGCAAAATGGGGTCGCAATTCCAGGATTTGCTGCAAGTATTAACTACTATGATAGCTATAGAAGTGCAGACCTACCAGCAAACTTAATTCAAGCACAACGTGACTATTTTGGTGCACATACGTATCAACGTAAAGACAAAGAAGGCACATTCCATACACAATGGACAAATTAAATAAATAGTAAAAAGCTGCGTGTTATAAAGTATTACTTTAATAACATGCAGCTTTTTTAGGTTGTTTCGCCTCGTACTCAACTATTGTTGACTTCTATTCATCAACATTAACTGGCACACACAATTGTATCTTTGTAAATGCATCTTCAAATGAAATCTGAAGCGGATAGACCTCAAGATAAAGTCTGTTTCTCTCATACGGCAAGGTCAGTTGCAAACTTGTTTCAATATAATGCCATGCCTCACTCGTCGCAAAGTCAATCTCTCCTTGCAAATTAAACACCGCAAATTGTTGTTCAGATAAGTAACGATCTTCAAGATGTGCTGGGAAACGTTCACTTGGGACACCTACAAATACTTCCAATCCTTGATCAAGCGGGCAACTAACGACGAAAAGTTCATGCGGACTGCGATCGTTATACCGTATCAAGTCCTGCAAACGCCCGTCAGATTGTAAGTCTTCAAGAAAATCTGGAATAATAAAATGATTATCTAACTGCGCAGTCGGTATAAAACGTGAATGACCAACTAATGAAAAATCACCAATTTGTTCCAAGCGATATGGATACGGTGGATTAGATGTTGTTGTCAGCTTTAAATATAAACGATCTTGTATTTTTAACTGTTCTTGCTTTGTTTTGGTCTGTAAAGGTGACACACCATGATAATCGCTAAAATCATGTGCAAACGCATTAGCATCCGGATATCGATAACGCTTTGCCAAATCAATGAGTCGATTCGCCCCATGAATTAAATCTTTTGCTGCCAATGATAAACGTCTCGCACGACAATATTCAAAAGGGGTATATCCAACAATCATTGTAAACGATTGTTCCAAATGATAAGGAGAAATCCCAACGTAATCACTCAATGTTTGAAAATCGAATGCATCAAGAAGATGATCTTCAATATATACAATAGCTTGTTGTACATGTTTGATGACGTCCAAATTTGTCCCTCCTTACTTAATAAGTTAATTAGAATATGTATAATTCTAATAACCAGTCATATAAACCATTATAAATCAAAAAAGACTAAGTTACACGAAGAATTATGTAACTTAGCCAATTTTAATACGTATTATTGAATGTCTTCCCACCATTTAAAGCCATCTCTACTTAATAACAGGTGACTATCTAACGGGCCATTTGTGCCTGATGTATAATTTGGGAACTCTGGTTCAAACTTGTTCCATGCGTCTTGAATCACATCAACAAACTTCCAAGTTGATTTTAACTCTTCCCAATGTGTAAAGTTTG
The DNA here is from genome assembly GCF_024814435.1 of Staphylococcus americanisciuri. Taxonomy (GTDB): domain Bacteria; phylum Bacillota; class Bacilli; order Staphylococcales; family Staphylococcaceae; genus Staphylococcus; species Staphylococcus americanisciuri. Next base: position 237,106 of record NZ_JANUXY010000001.1, on the reverse strand, counting down.
TCGCATCTCCTTTAAGGCAATCGTACAAAAGATTTTCGTAAGCATCGACTGTATTCATTTTATCTTGTGCACTCATTGAATAAGATAATTGTACAGGCTCTGTCTCAATACCTTGCACATATTTTTTACCGTTAAGATGTATCGATACACCTTCATTTGGTTGAATATTGATAACAAGTAAGTTTGAGTCCAAATGCTGATCCTTATCATAATACAAGTTCATTGGTACTTCTTTAAATTCTACAACGACTTGAATGCATTTACGTTTCATACGTTTACCCGTACGAATATAGAATGGGACACCTGCCCAGCGGAAATTATTGATCATGACTTTACCGGCAACAAATGTAGGGGTAGTAGAATCCTCAGCCACTTTGTCTTCCTGTCTATATCCAACAACACTTTGACCTTCTATCTCACCAGCATCATATTGACCACGTACAAAGTTATGTCTCACTTCTTCAGGTTCTAAAATGTTTAATGATTTTAAGACTTTAACTTTTTCTGAACGAATGTCATCACTATGCAAGCTAATAGGAGGCTCCATTGCTAACAATGCGACCATTTGTAACATATGGTTTTGTACCATATCTTTTAACGCACCGCTCGATTCATAGTAGCCACCACGATCCTCTACACCTAAAACTTCAGATGAGGTTACTTGAATATTAGAAATATATTTGTTGTTCCATAATGGCTCGAACATCGCATTACTAAAGCGTAAAACTTCAATGTTCTGTACCATATCTTTTCCTAAATAATGGTCGATACGAAAGATTTCTTCTTCTTTGAATGAACGTCTTATTTGTTCGTTAAGTGCTTCGGCAGATTTCAAATCCGTACCGAATGGCTTTTCAATCACTAGACGCTTGAAACCGGTTGTGTCTGTTAACCCTGAAGCTTTCAGATAATCTGTCACAACCCCAAAGAACTGTGGTGCCATTGCCAGATAAAATAGGCGATTGCCATCAAGAGAAAACTGTCTATCTAATTGATTGCTCAATGTAAGCAATTCTTGATAGCTTTCTTCATTGTTAACATCTAATCGTTGATAAAAAACATGTTGCATGAACTGGTCTAAATGTTTCGTATCATGGACATGCGCTTGAATTGATGCTTTGACTTGTGCTCTAAAATCATCAATTGATAATTGACGACGACCAATACCTACAATCGCAATTCTGTCATCTAGATTATCTTGTTGAAATAAATGGAATAGCGATGGAAATAGTTTACGGTGGCTTAAATCACCGGTCGCACCAAAAATTGTAATAAGCGCTGGAATATGATTATGTGTCTTATTCAAGATTCAAAACCTCAATTCTTCGTAGTGTTTTACGTTCTCATTATAAAACAAGAGCGCTATATGGTCATATATTCTGCTTTATTATAATTATATCATGCTATATTTTTGGGCGCGGTTCAACTATAATCTATGATAGGATAAGTGCTAAGGAGGCGTAACAATGGAAATCATTTTTTTCGGAACGAGCGCAGGGCTACCTACCAAAGACCGCCACACACAATCAATTGCACTCAAATTAGAACCTTATCAAACAAATATATGGTTATTTGACGTAGGAGAAGCTACACAACATCAGATTTTACATCACACCATTAAACTGGGGAAGGTTAGCCATATTTTTATTACACATATGCATGGCGATCATGTATATGGTTTACCTGGAGTACTGACAAGCCGTTCATTTCAGGGTGGGGAAGGTAAAGCTTTGACAATTGTTGGTCCTAAAGGCATTAAAGCTTTTGTTGAAACAAGCTTATCATTGACACATGTACACCTCAATTATCCGCTTCAAATTATTGAAATTGATCAACAACTGGATCTCACTATTGATGGCTTCCAAGTTCAAGCACGCCCGCTCAACCATGGTGTGCCTTGTTATGGCTATCGTGTTACCGCACCAAGTACACCTGGTACACTAGACGTTGCCAAATTAAAAGCCATTGGTATGGAACCAGGACCGATGTATCAGCAAGTGAAAAACCAAGATACTTTTGTATATGAAGGGATCGTCTATAATGCGCACGATTTTAAAGCACCTGATAAAAAAGGACCCATCGTTGCTATTTTTGGAGATACAAAACCATGTGACAACGAAAAAGCTCTGGCACAAAATGCCGATGTAATGGTTCATGAAGCGACATATATAGATGGGGACAAACAACTGGCAAATGATTATCACCATAGTCATATCGAGGATGTCCTACAATTGATTGAACATGCGCAGACTCAGCATGCTTTACTCACACATCTTAGTAACCGATATACAAAGGACGACATCAAAACCATTGAACAGCAACTTAAATCATCGCACAGCCAATCTTTTCAATTTGTTCAAGACTTTGATGCTTATCGCTTTTAATATGATTAAACAAACAGGCGGAGACACTCCATTTTTTGGTTCTCCGCCTAGTTATATTTAATCGCTTTCCTCTTGTTCAGATAATTCCACACTGCGCTCTACAGCCGCATTTAAACAATCAACAAAAATGCCTTCAATATCATAATTCGCCAAAGCGTTAAGACCTGCTTGTGTTGTACCACCTTTAGATGTGATATTTTTGCGCAATTGTTCCATGCTTAAATCAGAGCGTTCAATCATCTTACTTGTTCCAATAATCAATTCACGAATCGATTCTTCTACCTGTGATTTATCAAGCCCAAGCTTAGTTCCGGCATCGACATACTTTTCGAACACATGATATAAGAATGCAGGACCACTTCCTGTAATTGCTGTCACTTGATGCAAATGATCTTCTTTTACTTCAATGGCTGAACCAAAAGCATTGATAACTTCCAACACTTCATCTTTTGACATAGGATCAAAATTCGCCGAAAAACTAAGACCCGTCACTGAGTGTCCTACATGTGCATTCGTATTCGGCATAATGCGTGCAATTGGATTCGTGATATCCAATGCTTCTCGAATATACGAGATAGTTAATCCAGCCATGATTGAGATAAATTTGTTTTTACTATCCACGTGTGGTCTTATGCGTACAGCTAAATCGTCAAAATCATGTGGTTTAGAGCCTATAAATACATAATCTGCATCTTTTAACAGACTTGCATCATCATAGCTATAATTAATTCCAAGGTCTGACTGATATTGCTGTAGCGCTGCTTCATTAGAACGATTTGTTAAATAAATATTCTCTGGTAATAACACTTTAGAGTTAATTATGCCTGTAAATATTGCGTGTGCCATGTTGCCTGCCCCATAAAATACAATTTTCATACAGTTTTCACTTCCTCATGTGTATTCTTCTATCCACTATAGTAACATATATATTGTATAAAATATGAAAAAGGAGGGGTTTTATGTCAACACAGCATTATATCATCACAGGTGCTACCAGTGGACTGGGCTATGAGATCACCAAACAATTGTATCAACATAATATATATCTCACGTTGATAGTCCGAGATGTTGAGAAAGCAGAACGCTTATTTCCTAAGTTAGATTATCCCAATATCACGTGGATAGCCTGTGATATGACGAGTGCCGACGATATCATAGCACTATCTGACCAATTCTCTATGCAAGGCAAACGATATCATGGCTTGATTCATAGCGCAGGTCTTGGTTATTTTAAATCTATTACCAACCACACACATACTGAGATGATTCAGACATATCAAGTTAATACACTTCACTTTGTATTACTTCTCAAGCAACTGAAACCATATTTAACACATGATGCAACAATTGTAGGAATTAGTAGTCAAGCCGCTATGGCGACACAACCTCACGGAGCACATTATGCAGCGAGCAAAGCTGCATTTAATCATATATTGAATGCATTACGCTTTGAAGAACCCTCTTATCATATCTTGAATGTTATGACGGGACCTATTGCAACGCCTTTTCACATACATGCTGATCCAACAGGACAATACCAACAAAAAATGTCACGTATTATGTTGCAACCTCAACCACTCGCCGCAAAGATTATTCAAGCCATGTACCAAAAGAAACAAGAATTTTATGCGCCGAAATGGATGGCTGGAGCGCTTAGAATCTATCAACTCGCACCGAGATTGTTTGAAAAGCTCGGAAAGACATTCTTTATGAGCAAAATGCAATAAATAATAAGATAAAGATGTTCAGCTTCTGTGGAGTAAAGACAATAATAAGTACCCCGTTTTATTCATATTATCATTAAAATAGCTATTGTCATTTAGCGTACAGTCTATGGTGATTGTGCGCTCAAAAAGAAAAGGCAGAATGGCTCATCTTACCATCCCACCATAAAAGATATAAACAAAACATCGACAAAGAGGCTAGAAGACATATTCAAAATCTAATCATTTAGAAGCTAAGCCCAGCAGGTGACTGGCGTGACAATGTACTTTTATAAGCTTGTTCACGCTGAGTCATCGTTGCCAAAGTCAGACATAAATATTTTATCCACGCCACTATAAACCAATATACTTATTTAAGATGTTGCGTATAGTTTAAGTCTTTTACAATTGATCGTGCTTTGTTAATATTTATTGAATCAATCTCTTTGTTATATTGTGCAACATTCTCTTGTAGCTGTTGAACTGAACTTGCACCTACAATAATAGAACCTAAAACATCAAATGATCTCAAATAACTAAAGCTGAGTGCTGTTAATTCTGGTTCTATATCATGTAATGCAGATACGGTATCTTTTAATGAAGCAGCATCATAATCAAAAATACCTTTTGCAAATTTTTGCGCGAGTGCTTGTTCATAATTTTTAGTTAACAACCCCTTAAATACGGGACCACGTGCCAATAATTTTACACCATGTTCACGAACTTCATTCAGTAACATCTCAGGGCGATTATCAATCAAATTGAATTGTGACATCAACACTTCAATTTGGCTGTTTTCTAAATAATATCTTATGACGTTAGGTCTGATTGAAGATAAGCCGTATGCTTTCACAAGGCCTTCCTGTTTCAATTCCTCGAACGCACTGATTGTTTCATCTAATGGATCTTCAATCGTACCACCATGTAGCATGTATAAGTCCAGTTGTTCTAATCCTAAACGTCGTAAAGAATGTTTAATATTGTCTTTGATATAACGCTTTGATGGATTCCATACCATATCACCATTCGGTTGCAACTGATTACCAACCTTGGTACCAATGACAATATCCTCTCTTTGTTGATATTGATGCAATATTTTGCCAACAATCTCTTCATTAACGCCTTTATCATAAATATCTGCTGTATCAAAATAAGTAATCCCCGCTTCAAGAGCTGTTTCGATAATCTTCTGCGCTTGTTGTACATCAGTTCCCAGACTCATGCAGCCCAAACCTAATTCTGATAGCTCAATACCACTTTTTAAAATATTTTTTTGCATGATAAGACTCCTTCCGATAAACTTTATATGTGTAATCATATCAAACAGTTTGTACAAAATAAAAGGAGTGGCTTTTATGAATTTCAAAGAACCAACCGTTGAGAAAGAAACGATATATCATGGACGTATCATTGATGTCGAAAAACATCTCGTATCCCTTCCAAATGGTAAGACAGCGTATCGAGAAGTTGTCAAACATAACGGTGCTGTTGCAGTTTGTGCAATGAATCCTGAAGGGCAAGTCATTCTTGTGAAACAGTTTCGCAAGCCATTAGAACATGCTTTATTAGAGATTCCGGCTGGTAAGTTGGAAGTGGGTGAAGACCGTGAAGCTGCTGCAAGACGTGAGCTGGAAGAAGAAACAGGTTATCGTGCTAAGACGATGCAGCATATTGGCGATGTATATGGCACGCCTGGGTTTTCGAACGAACTTATCTCTATTTATTTTACAAATGATCTCGAAAAAGGGGATGTTAACTTAGATGAAGATGAGTTTGTTAAAACAGTTCTCTACTCTTTATCAGATGTAGAACAAGCTGTAAAAAACAGAGAAATTAATGATGCTAAAACACTGATAGCCTTCCAGCACCTATTATTATTTTATAATCATTCTAAATAATCAGGTGGAAATGATTGCTTTTTTTCTCAATTACTGGTATTTTAATGACATATAAACAAGACTAATTTTAATTATCAGTAGAGGAGTGAAGCTGCCGTGGAAGAACGACTTAATCGCGTAAAACAACAATTACAGCAAGCATCATATAAATTAACACCTCAACGCGAAGCAACGGTACGTGTTCTTATCGAGAATGAGGCAGACCACCTCAGTGCAGAAGATGTCTATTTAAAAGTAAAAGAGAAAGCACCTGAAATCGGGCTAGCAACTGTTTATCGTACACTAGAGCTGTTAGCAGATATTAAGGTCGTTGATAAGGTAAGTTTTGGTGACGGCGTATCTCGTTTCGATTTGCGCAAAGAGGGATCTAAGCATTTTCACCATCACCTAGTATGTATGGAATGTGGACGTGTGGATGAGATTGATGAAGACCTGTTACCGCAAGTAGAAGAGCGTGTAGAAAATGAATTTGACTTCAAAATTTTGGATCACCGTTTAACATTTCATGGTATTTGTCAAACGTGTCAACAAGAAGGAAAAGGAACAGAAGCATAAATCATTGCTAGAATCGAGGGCTATAGATGGAAGAGATACGAGACGAGTTTTTAAGATTTATACAGCTAGAAAAGGGCTTGTCAGCTAACACCATTGCTGCATATCGTCGTGACTTGAATCAGTATATCAACTATTTGCAATCACAGAAAATCACCCATTTAGATTTTGTAACACGTGATGTAATTCAGCAATTTTTTGGCTCTCGACACGATGAAGGACAGTCCGCAAAATCAATCGCTCGTTTCACATCCACGATTCGCAGTTTTCACCAATTTGCTCTACGTGAACGATATGCTTCCCAAGACCCAACTGTGTTGATTACAACGCCTAAATATGAGCGAAAGTTACCAGATGTTTTATCGATTGACGAGGTAGATCAGTTGTTAGATTCATTTGAATTGACTAAACTGAACGATTATCGTAACCGAACAATGCTGGAGTTACTCTATGCAACAGGAATGCGTGTATCGGAATTGATATATGTAGAAGTACAAGACGTCAATCTAATGATGGGATTTGTCAAAGTCTTCGGTAAAGGAAACAAAGAACGGATCATTCCGCTAGGTGAAACGGTAATTGACTATTTAACCCATTACATACAAGAAATCCGCCCGCAACTATTGAAAAAAACGGTCACAGATGTCCTATTTCTTAACTTACAAGGAAAACCTTTATCTCGACAAGGCGTTTGGAAGATGATTAAACAAGCAGGTATTAAAGCTGGTCTTTCGAAGCGCTTAACCCCTCATACACTGCGTCACTCATTTGCAACACACTTATTGGAGAATGGGGCAGATTTACGCGCTGTACAAGAAATGTTAGGTCACTCTGATATTTCGACAACACAGCTATACACACACATTTCTAGCACACAGATTAGAAAAATATATCAATCTTACCATCCTAGAGCGTGATATTCGTGCACTAGGGAGTGGAACAGGAATCTCATTGTTCTAAAAAAGATTCTGTCGTTCCATCCCCTAGTATTTTTTATTTTTCTGGCGTTTACTTAAAGCCATTTCCCTCGCAGCTATGACATCAGAACGATCACGATTACGATGGTGATGCATAATCGACGGTGTTTTCACAATAGCACTATACCATTTATAAGACGGATAATGTGTTAACAATTTTTGATATATTGTTGCTGTTAGAAGTATTTCAATGGGTTGGAACGGCTTTTCTGCTTTAGTAGCAGTAACTAATATTTGAATCTGTTGGCGAAATGCATGCGGTACTAAACCGAGTGCTTCAATGGCTTCATCACTATAATTTTCCACTATCTTTCCTGCTTTTCGATAAGAACGATATGCCCCATGAAAATTTTGACGTCTGTAGTGATATGAACCTGTTGCGAATAATATCAAACTGACGATTAAGTCATCTTTCGCATATTGATCTTGAGCTTTCCATGCATCTTCTAATATATCGTGACATAGAAAATAATGTTGCTTTGCATGAAATTGGTAGTAAAATTCAATCAGCGCATTTTGCATGACTATCTCTCCTAAAATTTATTCTCAACAATAAACATGCTATAATATTTTTTGGTAAGATGCACCTAACAAGCAAATTAGAGAGGCTTTAAGTATGTATGAAGTAAAATTAGACGCCTTTAATGGCCCATTGGACTTATTATTACATTTAATTCAGCAGTTTGAAATCGATATTTATGATATTCCGATGAAAGCATTAACAGAACAGTATATGCAATATGTCCATGCGATGAAGCAACTAGAAATTAATATCGCAAGTGAATACTTAGTGATGGCTTCAGAACTCTTAGTCATCAAAAGCAAATTATTGTTACCAGACCATAACTCGGATGATCTGATTGAAGAAGATCCACGTGAAGAACTTGTCGGCAAACTAATTGAGTATCAAAACTACAAAGCATATGCCGAAATGTTAAATGATAGCAGAGAAATACGTAGTCATCTATACACGAAAACACCTTCAGATTTGTCTAAATATGAACTAACAGAACATATGCCTGAAGGGACACATATCGATCTTACCGAATTGATTGTCGCTTATCAAAAAATGAAGCACCGCATCGCACTCAAAAAACCAAAAGCTGTTGAGATTAAGAAAGAGACGTTTACGATTCAACAGTCGACCGATCGTATTTATCAACAGTTAAACAAACATCAGAATATTAATTTTTTTGATTTGTTTGATTTTAACGAATCTATCGAACATGTCGTGACATACTTTTTAGCTTTATTAGAAATGGCAAAAACGGGTGCAATTCAAATGCAACAAGTCGAAGCATTTCATAATATAGAAATCACTAAAGGAGTCAACTATGGCACACAATCTTAATGCAGCGATTACCGCTTTGCTATACACGGTCGGGGAAGATGGCATTGAAGTAGATCAGTTATTAACATCATTAGATATTGATGAACCCACACTTAACGAAGTACTGACAAACTTAAAACTACCTGGGTTAACTGTTCAAAAATATGGTCAAACTTATGTTTTAACCACACAGAAAGAAATGGAACCTTATATCGAATCTTTAATATTAAACAAAGTCTCGACAAAACTTTCACAAGCATCGATGGAAGTCTTAGCAATTATTGCTTACAACCAACCTGTGACACGCAGTGATATCGAATTGATTCGCGGAATTGCTTCCGACGGGCCAGTGAAAACACTGATTGCAAAAGGCCTTGTCGAACCAAAGCAACAACCAGATGTAAGGGGACAACAGCTGTACACAACAGATCTGTTTTTAAATGTTTTTGGCTTAGAGTCACTCTCTGAACTGCCAACAACTGATGAAGAAACAGAAGAAATCGAATCATTTTTTAGTAATCTTGTTAACCAGAAAGGACAACACAACACATGAGCAAAGAATTAGAACGCCTACAAAAACGCATCGCTAATAGTGGCTATACCTCACGTCGTAAAGCTGAAAAACTCATCCAAGAGGGGAAAGTTCAAGTAAATGGCAAGACTGTCACAGAACTCGGTACAAAAGTACGACCATCTGATGAAGTTTCAGTTGAAGGGATTCCATTAGAACTCGAGGATAAGCTGTATATTTTATTCTACAAACCAGCACAAGTGATTACGAGTGTTTCTGATGATCGTGGTAGAACCGTCGTGACAGATTATTTTGATGATCTGGAAACACGAATCTATCCAGTGGGACGCCTCGATTATGATACATCAGGTGTACTACTGTTAACAAATGACGGTGAATTTACGAACTTAATGACACATCCGAAATACAAGATTCCCAAAACATATATCGCTAAAATTGAAGGCTATATTTTAAGAGAACAAGTTAAGCAATTGGAACAAGGGATTGTGTTAGAAGATGGTAAAACACAACCAGCACAAGTTAAAGTAAAAAAACAAAACAAAGAAAAAAATACTTCTTTAGTTGAAATTACGATTACGGAAGGACGTAACCGTCAAGTCCGCCGTATGTTTGAGCATTTTGGTTTTAAAGTCACAAAACTTTCTCGCATCTCATTCGGTCCATTGACTTTAAAAGGGCTAGGTGCTGGTGAAGGGCGTGTACTATCACCACATGAAGTTAAGACTTTACGCCAATTAGCACAAAGTGGCACACATTAAAGTCATTTTTGTGGCATAGTCATCGAATGACACAGAACCTTATCGCTGACTGATATATCCATATGCAATTTCAAACTTACACATTCTTGAAAATATAGTAGAGATTTCCCTACTATTATGCGAATTAATTCACATGCTATAATATTAAGAGATGAACCAATATGAAAATTGTTTATGTTTCGTCTCTTATTCTTTTATTATCAAGTATAAACAACAATATGCTATAATATGCATTGAGTATAAAATGTCAACTTATGTGGGAGGTATGTCTTGTGACTAAAGAAATCTTAGTCGTTGATGATGAACATCGTATCAGGAAATTACTTAGATTATTTCTTGAAAGAGAAGGTTATGAAGTTGCAGAAGCCAGTGATGGGCGTGAAGCATTCGAATTAGCAACAAAATATGATTATGCGTGTATCTTGTTAGACTTGATGTTGCCAGAAATGGACGGGCTTGAAGTGGCAATGCGTCTGCGTGAAACAAAAGATACGCCGATTATTATGTTGACCGCAAAAGGTGAAGAAAACAATCGTGTAGAAGGTTTTGAATCGGGCGCCGATGACTATATCGTTAAACCTTTTTCCCCACGTGAAGTCGTATTGCGTGTCAAAGCTTTATTGAGACGTACACAGTCTGCAATCACCGAACAAAATGAACCACATGCACGTGATATGATTGAGTTTCAACATCTCACAATTGATAATGATGCACACAAAGTATTGGCAGATGGTTCACCGGTCAACTTAACACCTAAAGAATATGAGCTGTTAATTTTCTTAGCCAAAACACCGAATAAGGTATTTGATCGCGAGCAATTGTTAAAAGAAGTATGGCATTATGAGTTTTATGGGGATTTACGCACGGTAGATACACATGTTAAACGTTTGCGTGAAAAATTAAATCGCGTGTCAAATGATGCTGCATCAATGATTCAGACTGTTTGGGGCGTAGGCTATAAATTTGAGGTTTCACAAGCAGATGAAACGTCTAAATAGTGTCGTTATTAAACTGTGGTTAACTATTATTTTTATAGTAACGACAGTTTTAATTTTATTAAGTGCAGCACTCATTACTTTTATACAATATTATTTCACGCAACAAACGGAACAGTCCTTATATGAAAATGCCGAAAACATTAGTACCCTCATAGAAAAAAGCGAAAATAGGCAACTTGCAATTGAACATAGCGAGCTGCTATTAGAAGGTGATAAAGGGATTATACTACCTGAAAGTACTGCTCAAACGTCTAATCAACCACTAAAAAGACATATGCAAAAGGTGATTGAACAAGATCGTCGACTAAGTAATGTATTAACAACACAACAAAAAGCACTGAAACATGTCACGTTTAAAGTTGATGGTAAACAGCGTGCATATGTTCTTTTAGGGTATCCAACTCAGGATGCGAAAGGGCAAAAATCTGCCATTTACATCTATGAAGATTTGCGTAGTATTGATGATACAAATAATGTTATTGCGATTACTATTTTAATTACAGCCGTTATTTTTCTAATCATCACAACAATTTTTGCCTTTTTCTTGTCAACGAGAATTACAAATCCTTTACGACAACTTAAGACGCAAGCACAAGAAATAGCAAAAGGGCACTATAATAAGCAAGTATATGTACAGACAAAAGATGAAATTGGTGAATTGGCAATCGCTTTTAATCAAATGAACCACCACATTCAAAATCATATAGATGCACTTACAACTTCGAAAAATATTCGTGATACACTGATTAATTCTATGGCACAAGGTGTTTTAGGAATTAACCATCAACGACAGATTATCCTCTCCAACAATCTTGCGCATAAAATGATGCTAGATATGACAGTGGATGATAAAGCACTCTTTGATGCACAGATTAATCAAACATTTGCGAGTCAACAAACAAAGTATCGCGAATATGAAATCAACCAACAGCATTACGAAGTCATCATGAGTTATATCGATCGCATTCAGACGAATAAAGAAAGTGGTCTCGTTGTCATCATTCGAGATATGACTAAAGAACACCATATGGAACAGATGAAAAAAGATTTTATCGCGAGTGTCTCACACGAACTGAGAACGCCTATTTCATTATTACAAGGCTATACGGAATCGATTGTTGATGGTGTGGTAACAGAACCTGAAGATATTCATGAATTTTTGCTTATTGTACTTGATGAAACGAAGCGTTTAAGTCGACTTGTCAATGAATTGTTAGATGTTGCCAAAATTGATGCAGACGGTATTAACATTACACCTGAAGTAAGACCGATGTATGAATTGGTTAATAAGATGGCGACGAAATATCGACAACAAGCAAATGAATTGGAGTTGAATTTAGATTTTCAACTCAATGGCACTATGTTAGAGAATTGGTATTATGATTTTGACCGCATGGAACAAGTTTTAACGAATCTTATAGACAATGCATCGCGGTACACAAGACCAGGAGACAGAATTTCAATTCATGCACATGAAACGACATTGCACCATATTCTAAAGGTTCAAGATACAGGCGTCGGTATTGCCCCTGAACATGTCGACAAAGTATTTGAACGTTTCTACAAAGCCGATGCAGCACGAAAACGAGGCAAACAAGGAACGGGGCTAGGTCTCTTTATCACACGTATGATTATCGATGCTCATCGCGGTACGATTGAAGTAAAAAGTGAGGTTAACGTAGGAACAACATTTACAATTAAACTACCAAAATACCCTGTACAGCAATAAGTTAAGACTATCACATGCAAGCGTTGGGATTGGAATTTCAATTTCACTATTATTTGAATACATTATTATTAATTGATCCTAAATTTTTGATGAATTAAACATCTATATTGTATTCAGCTAAAGGATTCGTTACACTAATGATAAATAAAATTAATAAATTCATCTTCGGGGTTGGGTGAAATTCCCTACCGGCAGTAATTAAAGCCTGCGACGAGGTTGAGATATCGTGCTTCTATGCTTTAGGAACAGTTTAATCACTGATCAAAAGTATGCTTGTCTCTCAACCTCCTGATCTAGTGAAATTCTAGAGCCGACAGTTAAAGTCTGGATGGGAGAAGATGGAGGTTTCTTTGGGTTGCACTAAAACCTCCTATTCTGATTAGATGAATTTTATAGGAGGCTAACAACACATGCAACAAACGAAACAAACACGTCAACTGATTATTGTTGGGATATTGAGTGGGATTTCATTTATACTAATGTTCTTGAAGTTCCCATTACCATTTTTACCCCCATATTTAACATTAGATTTCAGTGATGTTCCTGCATTACTTGCAACATTTACTTTAGGTCCAGTTGCCGGATTATTAGTGGAACTGATTAAAAACTTACTCAACTTCTTTTTCTATCTGGCTGATCCTATTGGACCCATCGCAAACTTTATTGCAGGAGCGAGCTTGTTACTTACAGCTTATACTATCTTTCGTCACAAACAAACAACACGTTCTATGATAATTGGTCTATCAGTGGGAACGCTTATCATGACACTTATTCTTAGTATCATGAACTATTTCGTATTACTCCCATTGTATGGCATGATTATGAATTTATCTGATATTGCAACGAATCTTAAGGTAATTATTACGGCCGGTATTATTCCATTCAACATTATCAAAGGACTTGTCGTTTCTATATTATTTATCTTGTTATATCGACGTCTTAAGAACGTTCTCAAAATATAAAAGAACTTTAACATGACAAAATAAGCAACTAAAAAGCGATGACTCTACGCACCGCTTTCTAGTTGCTTATTTATTTAAATTCAACGTATCATAAGGTACAATACGCTTGAATAGTATTATTCGAACTTTAATGCATCGCCATCGAAAGTTTCTTCTTCAACTTTAATGGAGTCAGTAGGGCAGCCTTCAAAAGCGTCCTCTAAATCTTCATACAGTTCTTCCGGTACAGGCGTTGTGCCTTGGTTGTCATCCAGAATAACATAAGCAATTCCTTCATCATCGTAATCATAGATGTCTGGAGCTGCCGCACCACAAGCACCACATGCGATACAAGTATCCATATCGACAATCGTGTACTTAGCCAAATTCTTCGCCTCCCTTTTCAAAGTGCCAGACTAACATTATAATTTCATTGTAGTTTGGTTAGCTTATTTTTTCAATATATACGTTTTATAAATGAGGTAATGAACATGAAATCAATAATTACTTTCGTATACCAACGTGCAATCCCTCACAAAAATATAAAGAGCATTTATAATATTATCATAGGAAAAAAAACACATCAAACCTTTTTTGATGCTACTTCATTACAATTGTTGAGTTTATTTGGTTGTGCACCAAACATCTCGTATGAACAGTTTGAAGCAACCGTCAATAAACCCATCTCAAATCATGTCAATATACCAACATCTACGCATGTAACGTATCCCATATTACAACAAACTTTTGTCGCATTGCAACTGTTGGTTCAAACATTATCCTATGCACACCATCAACAATTTAAGTTCGTTCCGCTTACGTCACAAATTAACATTCATCGTACAGTACGCCAGTTGTATCAACATATACAGCAACAACAAGCTTTCGTTGAGGCAAAAGAAGAAATCAAGTTGCTATTTGAATGTTTAAATGATAAACACACCAATAGTACAGCTCACTACTATTTAACTGGCTATGATGAAACAATGTATACACAGCACCAAGTAGGGCAAATCACTGGTTTCGATGATGATGCATTAACATTATCTTTATATATTGATATGTTCACTATCTATCAGTTACTAAACGACAGCACATCGTATCCGATATTACACCACCTTATAACAGGTATACCATTAAGTCCGACGCTCAATCGTACCTATACATTGCTCATTAATGGACATGATATTTCTCGTATTGCACAAATGACTCAACGTATGGAAAACACGGTACAAGATCATGTACTTGAACTCTTTATGCGTAATTACTTAACAAATTATACAGATTATTTCAGTCAAGAGATGACGGATTTTATTTATTTTTATATGCAACAACCACATCAACGTTTACGCTTTTATAAATCACACTTCGACCATCTAAGTTATTTTGACATAAAACTTGCAATCATAGGTATTGCGAAAGGAGCGTTACATGCTTAAAAATGCATTAAAACAGTATTTTGGCTTTGATGATTTTAGAGAAGGTCAAGAAGAAATCATACAAAGTATTCTGAAAGGTCATCATACTTTAGGTATCTTACCAACTGGCAGCGGCAAAAGTTTATGCTATCAACTGCCAACATATATTCACCAAAAGCCTACATTAATCATTTCACCTTTGATTTCATTAATGGATGATCAAGTGATGCAGATGAAGATGAATGGTGAACATCAAGTGACAGCTATTCATTCAGGTATGTCTTCAGACGAACGCACGCTAGCATACAACCAACTGACATCATCGCGTTTTATATTTGTTAGTCCTGAATTTATACTGCAAGTTCATCATCTTGAGCGCTTCAGTCAAATCAACTTCGGTTTAATCGTTCTTGATGAAGTACACTGTTTATCGGAATGGGGCTTTGACTTTCGCCCGCATTATGCACTTATAGGAGATTTACTCAAATTGTATACTAATATTCCGATACTCGCACTCACCGCAACAGCCACTCAGCACTTAAAACAAGATATTGAGTATGTTACTGACTATTCTTTTAAAGTTTTTCAGTCATCCATGGATCGTCCCAATATATCGCTTTCCGTCAAACATTTCGATGCTTATCAAGAAAAATTGTCCTGGTTGTTGACAACTATTGATACCTCTGGACCTACTATCATCTATGTGTCATCTAAGAAGGTTTGCCTAGATATTGCAGAACACATCTACGCAGCAGGTCATCTTACAGGTATCTACCATGGAGACTTGAGTTATCAAGAGCGCTATACCGTACAGCAACAATTTTTAAACAATGAGATTCGTATTATTGTTGCCACCAGTGCATTTGGAATGGGCGTTAACAAACCAGATATTCGGACGGTTATCCATTTTCATCTGTCAACAAGCCCTTCCAATTATTTGCAAGAAATTGGCCGAGCTGGTCGAGATGGGCAACAAAGCCAAGCAATTGCTTTGTATCAAACAGATGATCAATATTTAATTGAAACATTGGCAATCGCTAACAGTATTCGTGATGAAGATATCACGTTATACCAACAAGGACAGCTGATAGATGGCGAAATAAATGACATACTGACTGTTTTGACACAACGATACACCATCCAGGCATTACATCAGATATTTCAACAAAATTACGAGCGAAAAACGCGTGCTTTTCGACATATGTTGAATTATGTCTCAACACAATATTGTAGGCGTCAACAATTATTACGCTATTTCGATAAACCCGTCATTACGATAGAAAATTGTTGTGATATTTGTGGCATTAAACATGAGATTCACGAAAAAAATAAGAAAAAAGTCAAAAGAAAACGCACACATAAAGAAAAATTGGAAAGTTTATTTGAATAAATCACTGATTGCTTTACACTGCATTTTTAAACACGCTATAATCTAATTAAGTGATATAGGACGCTTGAATAACAATACGCTTATATTGTTAAATAAGTAGGGGATAAACACAGATATTATCCTCTATGTGATAGCGTAACAGAAAGGAAGGAATATCGTGTCAAAAGATAACTTTAAGGATGAATTCGAACGCAATCGTCAAGAAATCAATCCAACTAGACAAAATCATACACCTATTGAAGAAGAATCAAGTAAACAAACAGACGCATTATCAACAGACAGTACGCAACATTTTCCACCACGTAATACTGCACGTCGTCATCGTAAACGTGTACGAAATCAAGAGAGTACTAGCGATAATGCTACAAAACAAGAAGTTTCTCAACAAAACCATGCTGATAAGGAAACGCCATCTCAGCAAAATACTAATCAACAATCAGCTGTAGCAGGCGCTAATGATGTAGATAAACAAACACCAAAAACATCGAAGCGCAATGCTACACCGTCCGACGACCATCGTTCAAGAGATGGTAAGGCAGCAATTAGTTCTAGTGTTGCCGGTGTAGCAGCAAGTTCTGATAAATCAACGAATCAGCAACAGGTCAAACAATCTACTGATTCGAAATCTGAAGCTAGTGCCCAAACAACACAGACTCAATCTGATAAACAAGCAACTTCTAACAACAAGAAAGCGGCATCGGTCGGTGCTGGCGTTGCGACAGGTACTGCTGCATCTAGCTCTGCTAAAGCGGCAAATCATACTACTGCAACACAGGCTAAGGAAGAAACAAGCAAAACAACGGCAACAAGTACAGCCGCCGGTACAGCTGGTGTTGGAACTGCAAAAACAGTGGAACAGCCAAGTACAACTGTTTCTAATGGTGCTGATGATGGTGGCATTTTAAAACGTTTCTTACCAATCATTGCTGCCATTTTATTATTAGGAACAATCGCAATTTTTGGCGGTATGTATCTCTTCAATCAAGACCAAGGTACTTCTAATGACGATGCACAATTAACACAGCAAACAAGTTCTAGCGATAAAAAAGCACAAAGTGAGAAAGACAAAGCTGAAAAAGAAAAAGCACAAAAAGAAAAGACGCAAAAAGAAAAGACTGCTAAAGAGAAAGCCGAAAAAGAAAAAGCCGAGAAGGAAAAAGCTGAGAAAGAGAAGGCTGAACAAGAAGCAGCTCAAAATGATGTTGCAAATCAACAAGATCTTAACAATCAATATGCAGCTCAAAATCAACAACAGCAACCAAATGCTGGTAACCAATCACATACAGTCGCTGGTAACGAAAACTTATATCGTATTGCTATTCAATATTACGGTAGTGGCTCACCTGAAAATGTAGAGAAAATCAGACAAGCTAATGGTATTAGTGGTAACAACATTAGCAACGGTCAACAATTGATTATTCCATAAGATATATATCCAATTATTAAAGAGAGACGGCAATGTGTCGTTTCTCTTTTTTTGACGTTTTATCGTCAATATTATCAATGTCAAAACTTATTCATTTAGTTTGTATCTAAAAATTGCTATAATGTTTGAGGACTCATAGAACGTAAATACCATGCTAGTAAGGAATAGGAGGCAATACTGACACTAAAGTAGCATAATATGGCACAATAGTTCATATTTTTAGTTTCAGTTATACAGATGAAAACGATTGAAAGTATTATTATTGGTGGCGGTCCCTGTGGTTTAAGTGCTGCAATTGAACAACAGAAAAAGGGAATCAACACATTAATCATCGAAAAAGGGAATGTTGTTGAAGCGCTTTATCATTATCCAACACATCAAACATTCTTCTCCTCAAGTGACAAGTTAAGTATCGGGGATGTTCCATTTATTGTAGAAGAACTAAAACCACGACGTAATCAAGCGCTTGTCTATTACCGCGAAGTAGTGAAACATCATCAACTTAAAGTGAACACATTTGAAGAAGTGTTAACTGTACGTAAAATGAATGATCACTTCACTATTACAACAACGAAAGATGTCTATCAATGCCGCTTCTTAACAATTGCTACTGGCTACTATGGCCAACCGAATGCCTTAGAAGTAGAAGGTGCGACTTTACCTAAAGTGATGCATTATTTCAAAGAAGCACATCCATATTTCAATCAAAACGTTGTTATTATCGGAGGGAAAAACTCAGCAGTTGATGCGGCAATTGAACTAGAAAAAGCAAATGCCAATGTAACAGTCATCTATCGTGGTTCAGAATACTCTCCATCAGTGAAACCATGGATTTTACCTAACTTTGACTCACTTGTACGACGTGGTAATATCGATATGCACTTTAATAGCCACGTCACTAAAATTACAGAAGACAGTGTAACGTTTGAAACAAATGGTGTGACAAAAACTATCGACAATGATTTTGTATTTGCGATGATTGGTTACCATCCTGATTATGATTTCTTATCAGCTATCGGTATCGACATTAATACAAATAGTTATGGTACAGCACCTGTCTATAATAAAGACACATATGAAACAAACGTAGAAAACTGTTATATCGCAGGGGTCATTGCAGCTGGTAACGATGCAAACACAATTTTTATTGAAAATGGTAAATATCATGGTGTGGCAATTGCCCAAGATATTTTAACAAAGAAACAAGCACCACTAGAATCATAGACAGAAACAACGCTTAAGTGGTTGTATTTTGTATGAGTAATGATGACAAAAGATAGAAAAGCTAGAACACGTTATTCCGTTGAAGTGAATAATATGTTCTAGCTTCTTTTTGAGAATGAAGCAGACATCTCATTTTTCTAAAAAATTCCGTTATCAAGGTTGAATAGGGCGTGTAAAAGCATATTTTCACGCCAGTCAACTACTGCTTTCTACATGAAATCTCAAACTTAAATTGAATATTTCTATTTAATATCTCAACCCATAAATTTTTTAGTGAAACACGCGTCAATAATCTTGCACTATCACCACAATACTAGGGGAGCTAATAATGATCATTTAGTCATTAAAATAGTCTCGAATCATGCGATGATCATAAGCATTACTTAAAGCGACAAGTAATTTCAGACGTGCTTTTTGTCCATTTAAGCCATTTGAAAAGATCACACCTTTGCTTTGAAGTTGATGTCCGCCACCTTCATAAGCATATACAGCACTCACAATTCCATTAAAAGAACGTGATACGAGTACAATTGGAATATCTGCCGCTAAACACTTCTCTAATCCTTCTAAAGTAGTCGGAGGTAAATTACCCTGACCTAAACCTTCAATTACGATACCATCGACATGCTGATCTGCATAAAAACTTAATACTTCACTTCCCATGCCCATATGCGCTTTAATCAATGGCACATTCAACGTTGTATTGATATCAGATAATGTCTTTTTATCATAGGGACGATGATGGAAGTACACGCCCGATTTCGTAATCACACCGAGAGGCCCATGGTTTGGACTTTGGAAAGTATTCGTATTGGATGTGTGCGTTTTCGTAACGTTGCGTGCAGTATGAATTTCATCGTTAAATACAACCATCACACCTTTATGTGTCGAATCGTCTGCTGTGGCAACACGAATAGAAGCGATAAAGTTGTATAAACCATCTGAACCAATTTCGTTAGATGAACGCATCGCGCCTGTAATGACAACTGGCTTCGTTATTGAAAGTGTTAAATCAAGTAAAAATGCTGTTTCCTCTAATGTATCTGTACCGTGTGTTATGACAAAACCATCAAATTCATCGGCGTGCATCTCAATCAATTGTTTAATTTCTTTAACGTGTTCAATTGTAATATGTGGAGAAGGGACAGTGAAAGGCATCACTTCTTTAATATCTGCATACGTTTGAATTAATGCTTGATGATTGGCAATCGGATTGTCACCATTCGTGTTGACTCGGTTCGAAGCATCTTGTGACATGCTAATAGTGCCACCTGTATGAATTACTAATAAACTTTTCATGTTATTTCCTCCTCGTAATAATATCCCCTATTATGATAAAATATTGTTATACAAACAACAACAAGGAAGGTTTACAATGACTGCTATAAATATTGCTATTGATGGGCCTGCTGCAGCTGGTAAGAGTACAATTGCTAAGCGTGTGGCAACTACGTTAAATATGATTTATGTCGATACAGGTGCAATGTATCGAGCTATTACGTATTTTTATTTGAACAACCAACATACGTTCTCTGACTTCGATACAATGATAGGACAGATTGATTTGAAGTTAATTTACGATGAACAGAAAGGACAACGTGTCATTTTGAATGAAGCGGATGTGACTGATTATCTCCGCAGCAATGAAGTCACTGAACAAGTGTCATACGTCGCTTCTCAAGACGCTGTTAGAACGTATCTCGTCAAAGTTCAACAGCAACTCGCTACCGACAAAGGGATTGTGATGGATGGACGCGATATCGGCACAACTGTATTGCCGGATGCAGAAGTGAAAGTCTATATGATTGCCTCCGTGGAAGAACGTGCACAACGTCGTTTGAAAGACAATATAGAACGAGGTATTCCTTCAACACTGGCACAGCTGAAAAAGGATATCGCAGAACGTGACGCTTATGATATGAACCGTGATATTTCTCCTTTAATCAAGGCGCATGATGCACTTGAAATCGATACAACGGGAATGACGATTGAAGCGGTAACTGAGCGCATCATTCATCTCGCACGTGAAGCACAATCAAAATAAGTGACAACTGTGGAAATTTCTTGACAATTTGCACAGTTTGTAAGATGTTATTATTATGTAGTAATACAAGGAGGCATTTATGATGACAGAAGAATTCAATGAGTCAATGATTACAGACATTAAAGAAGGCGACAAGGTTACAGGAGAGGTACAACAAGTCAACGACAAACATGTCGTTGTTCATGTAAGCGGTGCCAAATATAACGGCATTATTCCAATTAGTCAACTCTCAACACACCATGTAGAAGATGCGAATGAAGTTGTCAAAGTGGGCGACGAGATTGGCGCATACGTTACAAAAATTGAAATCGATGAAGACAATGAAACAGGTAGCTATATTTTATCTAAGCGCCAATTAGAAGAAGAAAAATCGTATGAATTCTTGCAAGAGAAGCTTGATAACAATGAAACGATTGAAGCAAAGGTCACTGAAGTTGTTAAAGGTGGCTTAGTTGTAGATGTAGGTCAACGTGGTTTCATCCCTGCATCCCTTATTTCAACTGATTACATTGAAGATTTCTCTGATTATGAAGGGAAAGTCCTTGAGCTTAAAGTTGAAGAATTAGATCCTGCGAATAATCGTGTCATCCTAAGTCGCAAAGCCGTCGAAGCTGAACAAAATGAAAAGAAAAAAGAAGAACTTTTGAAGTCAATTAAAGAAGGCGATGTACTAGAAGGTAAAGTAGCGCGTCTCGCTAATTTTGGTGCTTTTGTGGATATTGGTGGTGTTGACGGTTTAGTTCATGTATCTGAGCTATCTCACGAACACGTATCAACGCCTGAAGAAGTAGTAACAATTGGCGATATTGTTAAAGTAAAAGTTCGCTCTGTTGAAGCTGATTCTGAGCGTATCTCTTTATCTATTAAAGATACTTTACCAAGTCCTTTTGAAACAATTCAATCTAAGTTCAATGAAGGTGACGTTGTAGAAGGTAAAGTGATGCGTCTTGCTAGCTTTGGTGCTTTCGTTGAGATTGGACCTGGCTTACAAGGTCTTGTACACATCTCTGAGATTAGTCACAAACATATTGGTTCACCAAATGAAGTACTTGAACCTGGTCAAACAGTAGATGTGAAAATCTTAAGCATTAACACTGCTGAAGAACGTATCTCACTTTCAATTAAAGCAGCAGCACCTGCTGAAGAAACGAATGAAGCATCTCCTGAAACAACTGAGCAATATACATTGTCAACAGATGATGATAGCAACAACCCAACATTAGGCGATGTATTTGCGGATAAATTCAAAAACCTCAACCTATAATTTAATGTCGTAACACAGACTGAAAAGTTACATTGCGTAGCTTTTCAGTCTATTATTTTGTGTAATGCTACTTGAATAAATGTGCCGAGTCATCAAGAAACATAGCATCGTTTTCATTAGTTTGTATGACCATGGTATAATATGAATAATTCTTAGGTTTACTGCAGTAGATTATGATTAATTATAGGGTGCTATACTTTTCGGAAAGGTAATCACTATCTTTGAGGTATTTATGGTACGTTCTATAAACTGAGCTGCAATCGATGAAAGTTTTATCAAATGAGATGCCGACGTCGCACTTGATATGCTAGAATGATAAAGATATTTGTAGAGAGGAAGAACATACATGACAAAACCAGTAGTGGCGATAGTAGGTCGTCCAAATGTTGGGAAATCAACTATATTTAACCGCATTGTTGGAGAACGTGTCTCAATTGTTGAAGATACACCTGGTATTACACGTGATAGAATCTATGCGAGTGGAGATTGGTTGACACATGATTTCAATATTATTGATACAGGTGGTATTGAGATTGGTGATGCACCATTCCAAACACAAATACGCGCACAAGCTGAAATCGCCATAGAAGAAGCCGATGTCATTATTTTTATGACAAATGTTCGTGAAGGGGTCACACAAAGCGATGAGATGGTTGCGCAAATGTTATACAAATCTAAAAAGCCTGTCGTACTTGCAGTCAATAAAGTCGACAATCCTGACATGCGTAACGATATATATGACTTCTATACTTTAGGCTTTGGAGAACCCTATCCACTATCAGGTTCTCACGGCTTAGGTCTAGGTGACTTATTAGAAGCCGTTGCTAAACATTTCAAACCCCAAGAAGAAGACCCATATGACGACTCAGTCATAAAACTATCATTGATTGGGCGTCCGAATGTTGGAAAATCAAGTCTTGTCAATGCAATTTTAGGAGAAGAGCGTGTGATTGTTTCTAATATTGCCGGTACAACAAGAGATGCCATTGATACAGAGTATAGTTATGAAGGTCAAGACTATGTATTAATTGATACAGCAGGGATGCGTAAAAAAGGGAAGGTTTACGAAACAACTGAAAAATATTCTGTCTTACGCGCATTAAAAGCGATTGAGCGTTCCAATGTTGTGCTCGTTGTACTTGATGCAGAAGAAGGTATTATTGAACAGGATAAGCGTGTCGCTGGCTACGCACACGAAGAAGGTAAAGCCATCGTGATTGTAGTTAACAAATGGGATACACTTGAAAAAGATAGTAAAACAATGAAACGCTTTATGGATGATATACGCCAAAACTTCCAATTTTTAGATTATGCACAAATCGCCTTTGT
This sequence comes from Staphylococcus americanisciuri, assembly GCF_024814435.1. Taxonomy (GTDB): domain Bacteria; phylum Bacillota; class Bacilli; order Staphylococcales; family Staphylococcaceae; genus Staphylococcus; species Staphylococcus americanisciuri. The sequence continues at coordinate 213,209 of NZ_JANUXY010000001.1, read as the reverse complement.
ATCAGCTAAAGAAGGCACGCGATTACGCACGTTATTCCCACTTATCAACGAAGCAAGCGAAAATCATAAAAAACGTGTTCAAAGCTCAACGCTAAATGAAGTGATTACGGATGCAATATCTATGAATCCAACGCCTACAGATAAAGGGCGTCGCTTAAATATTTTCTATACAACACAAGTTGCCATTGAACCACCAACTTTTGTTGTTTTTGTCAATGATGTTGAACTGATGCACTTTTCATATAAACGTTATTTAGAAAATCAAATTCGCAGTGCATTCGGTTTTGAAGGGACACCAGTACATATCATCGCACGTAAACGAAATTAGACATGAATGGGGGATTTTAATATGACCAACATTACCGTATTCGGAACTGGTAGCTTTGGCACTGCATTAGCAAATGTACTCGCTGACAATGGTCATAAGACTTTGATGTGGGGAAAAACAGCAGAAACCGTTGAAGAAATCAATGCATGCCATACCAACCGTGCATATCTAAAAGAAGCCGTTATCAATGATTCCGTTCGCGCAACCACTGATATGCAAGTAGCAGTTGACCATGCTGATATTTATCTCATCGCAATTCCAACTAAAGCAATTCGTGCTGTCTTATCTCAAGTTGATGCACTTTTGACATCACCAAAACAATTTATTCATGTTGCTAAAGGAATTGAGAATGGCACGTTCAAACGTGTTTCTGAAATGATTGAAGATGTTATCTCTCCGGAACATAATGGAGGCGTTGGTGTCTTGTCCGGCCCTAGCCATGCCGAAGAGGTCGTTATTAAACAACCAACCACCGTCTCAGCAGCTTCAAGTCACAAAGAACTCTGTCAAATCATTCAAGATTTATTTATGACAGACTACCTGCGCGTCTATACCAATGATGATTTGATTGGTGTTGAGATTGGTGGCGCAACAAAAAATATTATTGCCATTGCGAGTGGGGTACTTGCTGGAATGGGTTACGGAGACAATGCCAAAGCAGCTCTTATTACACGTGGTTTAGCAGAGATTACACGTCTTGGTGTTAAGTTAGGGGCAGACCCTATTACATTTCAAGGATTGGGTGGCATTGGCGACTTAATCGTAACGTGTACGTCCACACATTCACGCAATTTTTCATTAGGGTATGCGTTGGGCAGTGGTAGAACACTTCAAGAGATTCTTGATGACATGAATATGGTGGCAGAAGGTGTATATACAACACAATCAGTCTACCATCTCGCAAAAAAATTAGACGTTGATATGCCAATCACTTCAGCATTGTATCACGTATTATTTGAAGAACAACCTGTAGAAAAAGCACTTAAAATTCTAATGGGACGAACTAAAAAAGCAGAGTAATTTAATCCTTTTTTTAAAATTTGATATATTCTTTTCATAAAAACGAGCTAAAATGCGATGAAACCGCCGTTTTTCATATATAAATCATTGCAGTTTTACCTATAATTGTGTTAAAGTCATACCATAATGATAAATGAGTTATCATTACATACAACCTTTAAGGAGGCGGACTTGTACATGAACAAAACAGACTTAATCAACGCGGTTGCTGAACAAGCTGATTTAACTAAAAAAGATGCGAGTTTAGCTGTTGATGCCGTTTTCGAATCAATTCAAAACTCACTAGCTAAAGGTGAAAAAGTACAATTAATCGGTTTCGGTAACTTTGAAGTGCGCGAACGTGCTGCACGCAAAGGACGCAACCCACAAACAGGTAAAGAAATTGACATCCCTGCAAGCAAAGTACCAGCTTTCAAAGCAGGTAAAGCTCTAAAAGACGCAGTTAAATAATTCTTTTAGCTACAAAAAAGCCCCTTTTACAAGTGGGCTTTTTTGTTATGTCTTGAAGAATCAAATATAAACCTTGAAAAAGAGGCCTTAACTTCAGTCAGCTACTGGTTTTTATCTTATATTTATATTGTAACCAATACGCATTCAACTTCTATACCACATTAATACTTTCATAGCTAAACTGGGGTTCTTTAATACTTTTTCTGAATCAAAAGAGTTGTTTCGAATAATTCGCATTTTCATTTTAAAAGGTTAGTGTTAATATAGAGAGTGACTAAATTGAGAGGTGGCAAATATGCAATCTACGTATCAATTACTTGAAGAACAAATTAATGAACGTCTTAAAAATTTGCAACATCCTAAAAATATACATATTAATCGTGCATTAAGTCATGTGTTAGATGTCCTACATATTCCGATATTAGCGAAGTTAGCATGCCTCTCAATCGATACATCTTTAAAACATCTTGATCATGTAAGTTACGACAATTATGAACGTGATGGTATTCTGATTGGCGACTTATTAAGTGCACATTACTACACATTGCTTGCTGACTTGAACGCACCACAATTTCAGTTGAAGATGAGCCAAGCCATTGTCACAATTAATGAATTGAAATCAAAATTCCAACATCAACATACGCACATGTCACAGGCACAAGTACTTGATGCTATCTATAACATTGAGACATTGTTGCTCAAACAACTATTGGATGTATATTTGCCAGACAAGCATCTCGCAGAACCTATACAGCTTTTGTTGCGCAATATAGATGTATCAGAACTCAGTTATCTCAATCATTTTGATGCACAAACCAAAATGACTTTAATACAGCAATTACAAGAAAAATATCAAATCTAATGAGGTTTAAGTATGAGTAAAAATAAAGCTAATAAAGAACAAGTACATGAAGTGTTTCAAAATATATCTGAAAAATATGATCGTCTCAATAATATTATCAGCTTTGAACAACATAAAAAATGGCGCAAAAAAGTCATGAAAGAAATGAATGTTCAACATGGGGCTGTAGCACTAGATGTATGTTGCGGAACAGCCGATTGGACAATCGCATTAAGCCAAGCAGTTGGGTCTAATGGAGAAGTGACAGGGCTTGATTTTAGTGAAAATATGTTAAAAGTCGGCGAACAAAAAACGCGCACGATGGAGAATATTCGTCTTGTTCAAGGGGATGCGATGGATTTACCATTCGATAATGATACATTTGATTATGTAACGATTGGATTCGGTTTGCGCAATATACCCGATTATAAAGTCGCATTAGCGGAAATGCATCGCGTCTTAAAACCAGGGGGAATGGTCGTCTGCCTTGAAACGAGTCAACCAACAATGCCTATTTTCAAACAGGGCTATCAACTGTACTTTAAGTTTATTATGCCGTTATTTGGAAAGCTGTTTGCCAAGTCGAAACAAGAGTACGAATGGTTACAACAGTCAGCATTTGACTTTCCAGATCGCGAAACGCTCAAAAAGTTATTTGAAAGTGTGCAGTTTGAGAATGTAAAAGTAAGAAGCTTTACCGGTGGTGTTGCAGCAATGCATCTCGCTTATAAACCTAACTCGAATAAATAAAAGGTGAATGGCATGTCGAAAATTAATCTAAACCAAGAAATTAAGACAATTGAAAAAAGACTTCAACAACAAATCAAAAGTGACGATGCAACACTACAAGCTGCGTCTCACCACTTGTTGAAGTCTGGTGGCAAACGCATACGTCCATTGTTTGTAATTCTCAGCAGTTATGTAGGAGAGGATCAAGCGAATGAAGCTGCATATCGCGTTGCCACAGCATTAGAACTTATCCATATGGCTACGCTCGTCCATGATGACGTCATTGATTATAGTGACAAACGACGTGGTAAGTTAACTATTGAAAAGAAATGGGATAAGCCGACTGCCATTTTAACAGGTAATTTTTTATTAGCTCGTGCACTAGAATATTTGTCTGAGATTGAAAATCCAGAGATTCATACCACTTTATCAGCAGCCATTACAGAAGTTTGTCGCGGGGAACTTTTTCAATTCCAAGATCAATTTCGAGTAAACCAATCAATGACGAACTACTTGAGACGTATCAATCGAAAAACAGCGCTACTGATTCAATTATCAACAGAAGTTGGCGCAATGACGTCAGGTGCCGATGCTTCAACCATACGAACAATGCGTCAAATCGGACATTATATTGGGATGAGCTTCCAAATTATTGATGATATTTTAGATTTTACGGGGACAGCAGAAAAACTAGGCAAGCCTGTAGGAAGTGATTTGCGCAATGGACACTTGACATTACCAGTCCTATTAGAAGCACGTCGCAATGCGGATTTCAAACAAAAAATCGCATCCTTACATTCAAATGCGCCTGATGCTTTATTTACAGAATGCATTGAGCAAATCAGACAATCTGACGTTATTATACAATCTAAAGAAATCAGTGCAAAATACCTTGATAAAGCACATCAATTACTTGATCAATTGCCAAATGAAAATTTGAAGCCTTTATTTGAAAAGCTTATTAATAAATTACAGCACAGAATGCGTTAATCTCCCTATTGAAAGCGTTTTACATACATGGTAGTATAACCTTGTATGTAAAAATAAGGGGGATAAATAACTATGGAAAGAACTTTTGTGATGATTAAACCAGATGCAGTGCAACGTAAATTGATTGGAGAGATTGTTCAACGCTTAGAGCATAAAGGCTTGAAGTTAGTTGGTGCCAAACTAATGACTGTTCCACAAACTTTGGCAGAAACACACTATGGTGAACATAAAGAGCGCCCATTTTATCAAGACTTAATTGCGTTTATCACATCAGCACCTGTGTTTGCGATGGTTGTTGAAGGGGAAGACGCAGTGAATGTATGTCGTCACTTAATTGGCGCAACGAACCCAACTGAAGCTGCAGTTGGTACCATTCGAGGCGATTTAGGCTTAACAGTGGGGCGCAATGTTGTTCATGGCTCGGATTCCGTTACATCAGCAGAACGTGAAATTGCACTGTGGTTTGACGAAGCAGAATTAAGCACATACGCTTTGCCTGAAGAAGTATGGGTTTATGAATAAAGCATCCTAAAATTCAAAATGGGAAGGTCGCATAAAAGTACCTTCTCATTTTTTGGTTCTATATCTTTTATGATGGCGTGGTATGATAAACCACTCTACTTTTTTAGTATGGAAAAGTACATCATCATAATGCACTGTACGCTCAGTGAAGGCAGCGATTTCAACAGTATAAATGAAGCTGGACGCTTATCATTACCTTTCCGCCATATAAACTGCACATCATTTTTATGGTCATTCGTATGTGTTCATAAAAGCGATGTTCTGAGGATAAAAAGTTTCCAATACCCCAATAAAGTCAGCATGTTGTTCTACAATAAGCTAAAACCATTTTAATTCTCTTCTTATCATTAAACCTATACTTTCTATCTTCATCTACCACATTACAAGCTTATACGTTTTATCATGAAACGAGGACATACTTTTCCTAATTGTCATGCGATAAAATTTTAGCCATTAAAAGCGATAAAATATTTTGAAGTTTTCTGTTAATTAAATACATAATTTATGCTATGATGTATGTCATATCATTTTTGTTAATAAACGTAATTCATTGTGGTACATCATCAGAAATTGAAGGAGTGTTGTAAAGATGAGATTTTTAACAGCTGGCGAATCACACGGCCCACAACTGACAGTGATTGTCGAAGGATTTCCTGCAAATATGCAAGTCGATATAGATCAATTAAACGAAGAAATGTACAAACGACAAGGCGGATATGGACGAGGACGACGTATGCAAATTGAAAAAGACAGTGTTGAAATTGTATCAGGTGTGCGCCATGGTTATACATTAGGTAGCCCCATCACAATTGTTATAAATAATGATGATTTCAAACATTGGCGCAATATTATGGGAGCTGCACCTATCAGTGAAGAAGCACAATCTGAGATGAAACGTGTCATTACTAAACCGAGACCTGGACATGCAGACCTTGTAGGCGGTTTAAAGTACCAACATCGTGATTTGCGCAACGTCCTCGAACGTTCATCTGCACGAGAAACGGCGGCACGTGTAGCTGTAGGCGCTTTGTGCAAACAACTTTTACAACAATTAGATATTGATGTCTATAGCCGTGTTGTAACCATTGGGGGCATCAGCGACACGAATCATTATGAAATAGATGACATCATTCAGCATGTCGATAACAATGATGTACGTGTCATTGATGAAACGATTGCACAACAAATGCGAGATAAAATTGATCAAGCGAAACAAGACGGTGACTCAATTGGAGGTGTCGTTCAAGTAATCGTTAATCATATGCCAGTGGGAATTGGTAGTTATGTCCATTATGATCGTAAGCTTGATGGTCGTATTGCGCAAAGCGTCGTTAGCATTAATGCTTTTAAAGGCGTGTCTTTTGGTGCTGGCTTTGCTGCTGGAGACAAATTAGGAAGCGAGATTCAAGACCCTATCCTTTATGATGCGTCACAAGGTTATTACAGAGCTTCTAATCATTTAGGGGGCTTTGAAGGTGGAATGTCAAATGGTATGCCACTCATCATCAATGGGGTTATGAAACCAATTCCGACACTATATCGCCCTTTGGCATCCGTTGATATTAATACGAAAGAACCTTTCAAAGCAACAATTGAACGTTCAGATAGTTGTGCAGTCCCAGCTGCAAGTATTGTCTGTGAACACGCTGTATCTTTTGAAGTAGCACGTGCATTATTAGAAGAGTTTGAATCAAATGACATGACCATTTTGAAACAACAAGTTGATGCGCGCCGTGAAATGAACGTTAACTATTAAATAGGGGGCTTCGACATGGAACTTACTACAACATACGAATCAAACAATTATCCAGTGATTGTGAAACATCAAGCAATCGACGACCTAGCTGACTATACAGCACACTATCAACACGTCTTTCTATTCGTCGATGAACAAGTTGAATCATACTGGTCGTCCAAAATACAAGCAGTCAATGACAAACAAAGCAACAAGATTTTTGTGTTGCCATCTGGAGAGCAAGTAAAAACCCTCAATTATTACGAACAATATATAGAAGTGCTCTTGGCATTGCAACCTACACGCCAAACATGTTTAGTCGCCATTGGTGGCGGTGCAGTAGGAGACTTTGTTGGGTTTTTAGCTGCTACACTGTTGCGGGGCGTCGACTTCATTCAAGTCCCTACAACGATATTGGCTCACGATTCAAGCATAGGCGGTAAAGTAGGGATTAATGCTTCATTTGGTAAAAACTTAATTGGAGCTTTTCATAGACCTGCAGCCGTACTTTATGATTTGGACTTCTTAACATCTTTGCCTACGAATGAAATACTAAGTGGATATGGTGAGGTGTACAAACACGCTTTGTTACAAGGAGAAGCATCTGTACAAAGTTTAGAATCTACTTATCACAACCAAGCTGCGCTCCTGGAACTCAGCCATATTGAGCAATACTTGATTGAAGGCATTCGTACAAAGTTAGAGATTGTTATAAATGATGAAACAGAGCGTGGTCAACGTCAATGGTTAAATTTGGGACATACATTCGGTCATGCTGTCGAATATCAAACCAAGATACCACATGGTCATGCTGTGATGATTGGTATTCTCTATCAAATGATTGTCGCAAATGAACTGTTAAATGCTGAGCACGACATTCAACATTATGTTACTTATTTTAATTCAATGGGTTATCCGCTTCATATCATTGAACAATTATCATTCAAACCTTTATGTCAGTTGATGCAACAAGATAAAAAAAATAACCAATCCGGTATTCGTATGGTATTACTACAAAAGGTTGGACAACCAATTGTTCAAACGATACCAGTAGATATACTAGAAGAAGCTTTTCGTACTTTAACATTAATTGTGAAGGAGACTGTATACCATGACAACAACGATTGACTTATATGGTCGGCTACTAGGAGACATCACTGTACCAGGAGACAAATCGATGACACATCGTGCAATCATTCTTGCTTCATTAGCAGAAGGACGCTCTGTTATACATCAGCCATTACTCGGAGAAGATTGTTTACGAACTGCTGAGATTTTTCGCTTATTAGGGGTTTCTATTACCATTGAAGCAGAACGCATTATCATTGATTCTCCTGGGTATCAACAGTTCAAGACACCGCACCAAGTACTATATACTGGCAATTCTGGAACAACAACACGCTTGTTAGCCGGCGTATTAGGTGGTGCTGCAATCCAAAGTGTATTATCCGGAGATGAATCAATTGGCAAACGCCCAATGGCACGTATTATGACACCGTTACAGCAAATGCATATCGATATTTCTGGTGTCGATAATCAATATACTCCTTTGATTATACAGCCTAGTAAGGTGCAAGGTATCCATTATCAAATGCCTGTCGCCAGCGCTCAAGTAAAAAGTGCGATTTTGTTTGCAGGCTTATTTGCAGATGAACCAACAGTTGTTAAAGAAACGGACACCTCTAGAAATCACACGGAAACGATGTTTGCACATTATGGCATTCCGATTCAAGTTGAAAATATGACTATCACGCTTCCGTGCCAAGGTGTTACACATATTCAACCAACAGACTTCCACGTTCCTGGTGATATTTCTTCGGCTGCATTTTTTATCGTTGCAGGCTTGATTATTCCTCATAGCGACATCACAATTCATAACGTTGGCATCAATCCTACACGAGATGGTATTCTTGAAGTCGTTAAAAAAATGGGCGGTAACCTTACCATTTTTAATGTGACAGATGGTTCTGAACCCACAGCTTCCATTCGTGTACAATATACACCGAATTTACAAGGCGTCGAGATTGGCGGAAAGCTCATTCCAAGATGTATCGATGAATTGCCGGTCATTGCGTTACTCTGTACACAAGCGCAAGGTTCCAGTATTATTAAAGATGCTGAAGAATTAAAAGTAAAAGAGACCAATCGAATTGACACGACAGCCACTGAATTGAACAAGTTAGGATTAAATTTAGAACCAACAGATGATGGTTTGTTGATTCATCCATCATCCGTTTCAAAGGTTGCTGAATTAGATAGTCACACAGATCATCGCATTGGCATGATGTTAGCCATCGCATCACTCATGTCACCTGAAACTTATCGTATTCATCGCTTTGAGAGTGTGAATGTGTCATTCCCAGGATTTTTGTCTGCATTACAACATTTAGAAAATGAGGGATAACATGCAAGATATCTACAAGTTAATCGATGATATTAATAGCCAAAAGCTCGATAATATTCATAGCCGTGTTGAACAGGCGCTTCATTCTGATGATGATGAAGCCCTTTTTATTCTAGGGGAGACGCTTTATCACTTCGGTTTGACACCACAGGCACTAGAAGTTTTTCGCACGCTATACATGAAGTATCCAGATGAAGCAGAAGTATTAATTTATTTCATTGAAGGCTTAATTTCTGAAAATCATACAGATGAAGCATTGGAATATTTAAACAACGTTGAACTAACACCTGAACGCCTGATGTTGGAGGCTGATTTGTATCAACAACTCAATATGACAGATGTAGCGATTGATAAGGTACAACAAGCCATTGAGATGCAACCTGCAGACCCTGTTTTATATTTTGCATTAGGTGAACTGTATTATTTTGATGGCCAATACTTACGTGCATCTCGTGCATATGACACAGTACTTGAAACAGGCGAACATCTTTTCAACGGCGTAAATCTGTTCTCTAGACTTGCCGACAGCAGCTTGCAAAGCGGAAACTACTCTGATGCATTGCAATGGTTTGAAGAAATTCATGAACAAGACATGACTTCTGAAGACTACTTTAAAAAAGCCATTGCTTTCGATAAGAATGACTTAACACAAGAAGCAATTAAAATCATTCGCACTTTGCTTCAAAAAGATCCAGACTATATGCAAGCTTATTACTATTTACAACAGTTATATGAAAATGAAAAAGCCTATGAAGAAGCGATTGAAGTAGGGATAGAGGGCTTGCGTCTCAACCAATTTTATAAAGAACTAATGTATACAACAGGTGCACTACAGTTGGAACATGGCGATCAACAAGAAGGGGAAGCTCTATTGAAACAAGCACTTGAGGTAGATCCAGCATATCAAGAACCTCTTATGCTACTTGCTGATTATTACCGAAATGAAAATGATAACGAAGGGCTTATCTCATTAATTCAATTTACTGAAGAAGATGATATGGATCCTCAATTTATGTGGCAGGTCGCATATGCATTAGGTGAAGAAGAACGTGACACAGAAGCACAACATTTCTATACCTTGGCGCATGAAACATTGCATAACAATATCGACTTTTTAAGCGACTACTATCACTATGCGGTAGAAATTGCTGATACTGTCACACGCCAAAAATTACTTACTCGTTTAATGAAACTCGATCCAAATAATATGCAGTGGCACGAAGAGTATGAACGTTTATTGTAAGATGAACAATATGTTTGAGACCTCACTTCAGCAATTAAAACAACAATTGATTGCATATTTGCTAACAACATACACATTCAAATCACGTATTAGTGTTTGGTTGCTCAATTATATTAAAGCTGATATGCAGTTACTTAATAAAATACATTTTGTTGATCATATCATCGAACAACATCCGACACTCATTTTGACAGCCCATACATCGAAGCAACATGCTATACAGTTTATAAACAATGAACGTACATTGATAAACTCTGATCAAATCTTTCAAGATGTTATTCATACAACTCAAACTATCGATATAAAACTTCAACTTTTTGATGATAAGCGTAGAGATCCATTGTTAGATCAAATCGTATTGTGTCAGCTCTTGGACAAAACGGATCCATCTGAATATTTACAAGATCTTTATTATTTATCACTTTCTCAAGAGACAGAACAACAATTATTAGATATGCTGTCATCACAGATTGATATGAGCTTAATGATGCATGATGCCGACACATTCTATCGTTGTTCCCGTCTCCGCAATACATTAAAATTACGGAAGCGTCACTTATGAAATCACATATAAAGAGGTAAATACAATGTCTATTCAATCATTTATCCAAACATTGTTATATCACAGACCTTTTTTGTATCTTTTGCTTGCTGCTAACGTTTTAGGAACAATTTATGGTTATATCTGGTACGCACCACAACTCGTACAAACTCCTTGGTATTTTTGGCCGTTTGTACCTGATAGTCCGACTGCAACGCTTTTTTTATCGCTCAGCTTGCTCTTATGGCTGCTGAATAAACACTCAGCCGTTATTGATACACTTGCCTTTGTCACATTAATCAAATATGGCCTCTGGGCAGTAATTATGAATTTTATGCTATTTCAAGTAGATCATACGGTTTATCTCACAGGCATCATGTTAATCATGTCGCATGGTATTATGGCGTTTCAAGCACTACTCTTTTTACCACGCTTTTGCTTTACATTTATGAGCTTTGCAGTGACTATTGTCTGGGTTACTCACAATGATGTTATTGATTATGCCTTTCACCAATATCCTGTCTATGGTTCATTGACAAGTTATGAAAGTTTCATCGGCTATATCGCTTTTTGGCTGTCCATGCTTGCAATCCTCATCGTTTTATGGCAAATCAAACAGCGTACAGGTAAATAGTTTGACCCCTCAACATGAACCACGTAAAATATAATAAAAGGAGTGAACACTATGTCTTTTATGTCAATGATTCTATATTTTGTAGTACTGATGATACTCCCTATGTATGCCCAACACAGTGTGAAATCAAACTATGAAAAATATTCAAAGGTAAGATCAACTAGCGGCAAAACGGGCAGAGAAGTCGCATTAGAAATTTTACATGCCAATGGTATCTATGATGTAGATGTCAAAGAAGGGCAAGGTTTTTTAACAGACCATTATGATCCAAAAAATAAAGTCGTCGTTTTATCACCGGCAAACTATAATCGACCAAGTGTTGCAGGAACAGCCATTGCGGCTCATGAAGTAGGACATGCAATCCAACACTATGAAGGCTACTTCTTCTTGCGTTTCCGTACAGCACTTGTACCAGTTGCGAACTTAGGTAGCTCATTATCATATATCTTTATTATGATGGGCATTGTATTAACAGCGATGCATATGGCAATCGGAACATCCGCTTTATGGATTGGTATTTTCTTAATGGCATTCGCCGTATTGTTCTCAATTGTGACATTACCAGTTGAGTTTGATGCAAGTAAGCGTGCAATGAATCAAATCAAACGCTTGCAGATTGTTAATGAAAAAGAATACAAACATGCAGGTCGTGTTTTACGTGCAGCAGCGATGACATACGTCGCAGCAACAGCAGTCGCAGTTGCAGAGCTTTTACGTTTTATCTTAATGGCTCGCTCTGCAGAATAATCAATAGAGCTGAAACGCTATGTTTCGGCTCTTTGTTTATTGAGCTAACAGTAATCATAAGTATCTATGGTTTGCCTGTAGGATGTCATTGAACATTAACACCTAGCTAAAGATTCATTCAAGAGATTGCAGTAAGTACTTGTTACTGTTAAACTATATGTAATACATAATCAGCGTTGTAGCACAGATATAAAAATGAATATTGCATCGTAAAAAGAGGCGTGCAAAACGCTTCTTTTTTTAGGTTGTTCAGCCCCTATCAATCGCAAAAAGCGGTAACTATTTGTATTGAATTTTTTGTTTTTCCAATAAGTGTCTTGAATTGCTCAACACGTCAGATACATGTAATATAAAAGAGAATGTTAATAGAAAGAGGTCATATCATGTCAAAATCTATGTATGAGATGCAACAAGAAGTAGATGCTTATATCTCACAATTCAAAGCAGGGTACTTTTCCCCATTGGCTAACTTAGCTCGTATGACTGAAGAAGTTGGAGAACTCGCCCGTGAGATTAACCATTATTATGGCGAGAAGCGTAAAAAAGAGACGGAAGAGACGAATACAATTGAAGCGGAGTTAGGAGACAATTTATTCGTCCTACTCTGCATAGCTAATTCATTAAATATTGATATGACAGAAAGTTTCAATCAAACGATGCATAAGTTTAACACACGCGACAAAGATCGCTTTGAGAGAAAATAAAGGAGGTCTTTCCTATGAAAATCGGTATCACATGCTACCCATCTATCGGTGGATCAGGTGTTATAGCTACAGAACTCGGTATTTTAATGGCTGAGCGTGGACATGAAGTTCACTTTATTACATCCAATATGCCATTTCGTCTTAACAAACCGATTCCTAACATCACATTTCATCAAGTAGATGTAAATCAATACGCAGTTTTTCAATATCCTCCTTATGACATCTCACTCAGTACAAAGATTGCTAATGTCATCAATGAATATGACCTAGATGTATTGCATATGCATTACGCAATACCTCATGCAATTTGTGGTATTCTTGCACGTCAAATGTCAGGCAAAGACATAAAAATCATGACAACATTGCACGGAACAGATATAACTGTCCTTGGTTACGATCATGCATTACGCAATGCCATCAAATTCGGTATCGAACAGAGTGATGTTGTAACAAGTGTTAGTGAATCACTTATGAAGGAAACATATGATATCATTCAGCCGAACAAAGAAATTGTACCAATCTATAACTTTGTACGGGAATCTGAATTTCCTAGAGGCTACAATGCTGAATTGAAAAGCAGTTATGGTATTGCTGAAGATGAAAAAGTCATTATTCATGTTTCTAACTTTAGAAAGGTCAAACGCATTGATACGATTATTGATACGTTCCATCTAATACGTCAACAGACTAAAGCTAAGTTGTTGTTGATTGGAGATGGTCCGGAATTGCTTGATATGCGCGAAAAAGTGCGTGCTTTAGACTTATTAGACGATGTGCTCTTTTTGGGTAAACAAGATTGTATGAGTAATTTCTATCAAATATCTGACTTGGTACTGTTAATGAGTGAAAAAGAAAGTTTTGGTTTGACATTGCTTGAAGCGATGACCACAGGTGTTGTACCTATTGGCACACGTGCTGGTGGAATACAAGAAGTCATCCATCATGGAGAAACAGGCTATTTAGTAGATATAGGAGATAGTCAAAGTGCTGCAAACTATGCATTAAAGCTATTATCTAACCCAACACTTTATGCAACATTACAACAAAATATGTTACATGATATACAACAACGCTTTCACTCATCTATTATTGCTGATCAATATGAAACATACTATCAGAACATGGTAGGAGATAAACATGACGAATGACAAAACACTATTTCTAGATGCACTACCTGTAATGCAACAATTAACAGACCACGGTTATGAAGCTTATTTTGTCGGCGGCTCTGTACGTGATTTTTTAATGGGGCGCCCTATTAATGATATCGATATAACAACAAATGCAACACCTGATGAAATTGAAGCTTTATTTGTACATACCATTCCAGTAGGCAAAGAGCATGGCACTATCAACGTCGTGTGGAATGGTATTAATTATGAGATAACAACCTTTCGTACTGAAGGCGTCTATCTCGATCATCGTCGTCCAAGTCACGTTTCATTTGTTCGAGATTTATATCAAGATGTTGAACGACGCGACTTTACAATTAATGCCATTGCAATGGATCAGCACTTTAATGTTTTAGACTATTTCGAGGGCCAACAAGATATTAATAACCAGTTAATTCGTACAGTAGGCGATCCACATGCACGCTTTGAAGAAGATGCGCTTCGAATACTCAGAGGGCTGCGTTTCCAAGCACAACTAGGTTTTACAATTGATACTCAAACTTATAATGCAATGGCTGAACGAGCTGCTGATATTTCTCATTTAGCCATTGAACGCATAATGGTTGAATTAGAGAAGCTCTTGAATGGTGCACATGTTATTAAAACTTTCACTACACTAGCAGATCTGCACATTTGGGATCATATCGTCTACTTTAAAGACATGCCTATGAAACATATACAAATCTCATCGCCCGTTACGTTACCTCAATTTTTAGCGATTGTCATGTACCAATCGACACAATCTGTGAAAACCAAACAACTCAAACGCAGCAAAGATGAAATCAAACATGCAGAACGATTATTGCGAGCAGTTCAAGAAGTGCTGACACTCACTTCCAAACAAGCACTCCAACAATTCGTTTACGACTATGGACTCGCATTGTGCAATGAAATACTAGCAATTCAACCATTGCTCCAAGAAAATAATATACCACAGCCATCAGCACTTCTCTTTAATGGTCAAACCATCACTGAGACTTGGAATACACTTTCAATTACTAACCGTCAACAACTCGCAATTGATGGTAAAATGTTAATATCAGCTTTCGACAAAAAGGCTGGTCCATGGCTTAAAGATGCATTACGACTTGCAGAATGTGCAGTCGTCCAGCAACAAATAGCAAATGATAAACAAGAAATTATTGAATGGGTGAGAGCTAATGTCAAAATATCGTGATGCCATCCTTAGCTTGCTAACTAAAGCGCAGCCGAATTATCTTTCTGGACAAGCAATTGCAGAGCAGCTAAACATTTCACGTATGAGTGTGAAAAAAGTGATGGATCAATTAAAACTAGAAGATGTATCCATTGATTCTGTTCATAACAAAGGACACCGTTTAAACGCCTATCCAGCAACATGGTATACAGGCATATTAGAAGGACTTTTAAGCGATCAACAATTGATTACACGCATTCAAACATATGATTCTGTCACATCTACGCAAGATGTCGCAAAGCGTACACTTATTGATCATTCAGATACTATGTTAATTTTGAGTGATGAACAAACAGCTGGGAAAGGGCGTTTTAAACGTCGCTGGCAATCTGCAAAAGGGCGCGGCATTTGGATGACACTCGTGTTACGTCCAAATATCCCTTTCTCTATGCTGACTACTTTCAATTTATTTATATCTTTAGCCATCTGCAATACAGTTCAGCAATATGTGGATGAGCCAGTTTCCGTAAAATGGCCAAACGACATTTATATTGGTGATTGTAAAGTATGTGGCTTTTTAACCGAAATGATTGCAAATCCAGATGGCATTGAAGCTGTCGTTTGTGGGATTGGCATTAATGTTAATCAACAGTTGGAGGATTTTGATACGTCCGAGCCCATTCAAGCTACAAGTATTCGATTACACCGCGACAATGATGTTGAACGCTATACGTTTCTACACGATTTACTTATCAATATTGAACAACGCTTTCAACAATTTTTAACTGAACCCTTTAGTACTATTAAAGCTGAATATATTGATGTATCCAATATTTGGAATCGCCGTTTGCGCTTTACAGAAGGGCAGAAGCAATTTTATGGTAAAGTTATACAGATAGACGACGACGGCTTTTTACACGTTGTCGATGAAGAAGGGAACTTATATCGCTTGATGAGTGCTGATATCGAGTTACCGTAAAGTTTATAACGAAAGGAGGTCAATTCGATTGAACACCCCAAGATACGCTGTCATAGATTTGGAAACAACGGGGAATCAAACTGATATAGATGACATTATACAGATTGGTATTGTCTTTGTTGAACAGTACCAAATTGTTGGTAAATACCACACAATGATCAAAACAGACAAAGAAATCCCGACGTTTATCCAAGCATTGACTTCAATTGAAAATGATATGCTTACTCAAGCACCTTATTTTCATGAAGTTGCTGATGATATTTTCCAGCAATTACAAGGCTGTGTCTTTGTAGCACACAATGTGAACTTTGACCTCAATTTCTTAAAAGCGTCTTTTGAACAATGTTATATTGACTATCAGCCGCGTAAAGTCATTGATACTTTAGAGCTATTCAAAATCGCATTTCCATCTGAAAAAAGTTATCAACTCAGCGAGCTCGCGCAATCATTGAACATTCCACTAGCCCGGGCACATCGCGCAGATGAAGATGCTGAAACAACAGCCAAAATAATGATCCATGCATTCAAAAAGTTTGATGCTGTGCCGATAGATACGAAAAAACAATTATTCTACCTGAGCAAAAACCTAAAATATCAATTGCAGGATTACTTTTTTGAACTTGTTCACCATCATTGTGATGCACATACGACTACACGTCATTTAGCAAAGTTTAACCATATCTATTACAAGCCTGCTACATCATTTGAAAAACCAATCATTAACTTTAATGATGATTTGGCGACATTATATGAAACCATCATTAACTACGCAGGATATCAATACCGAGAAGACCAGCGCTATTTGAGTGAAGTTATTTATAATCAACTGATGCAGAACGATACAGCCCTGATTGAAGCTGAGACAGGTAGCGGTAAGTCATTAGCATATCTTATTGCAGCATTAATGTACTACATCGAAACTGGCGAACATGTCATGATTTCGACAAATACGAAACTTTTACAATATCAATTAATAGACAAAGACATTCCGCTTATCAACCGTGCATTAAACATTAAACTCAATGCATGCATTATTAAAAGTAAGCGTGACTACATATCGTTGGGGCTTGTGTATCAAATATTAAATGATGAAACAACTAACTATGAAGTCAATATGTTAAAAATGCAATTGTTACTATGGCTGCTTGAAACAGATACCGGTGATATTCACGAGCTCAATCTACGTGGTGGTGTCAAATTATATATTGACCAGAAGATTGAAACATATGTCCCTATGCGTAAAGATATTGATTATTATCAGCAGATTCGTTTAAATGCACCGAACATCCAAATAGGGATTACGAACCATGCACACTTATTACGTTCATCATCTGAGAATACAATTTATCAACTATTCGATCATTGTATTATTGATGAGGCGCATCGCCTTCCTGACTATGCGATAGATTGTGCTGTTCATCAAATTGGCTATGCAGATATTAAATATCAGCTCGGTTTAATAGGCAAAACAGAAAATGAAAAATTATTATCTCAAATCGACCAGTTAGAACAACGACGAATCTCAGAGCAACTAGATATGCCGTCAATGAATATATTCAAAATCAAGCAAGATATTATCGAAATACATGATATGAATGACGCACTATTCGAACGGCTATTCAACTCGATACCAACAGACAAAATACACAACGATGAATCATCCAAACTGTATTATGTTTACGACATATCAAGTGACACATTGTTACCAGATATTCATCGACTTATAAAAAAAATACATCTGACACTGTTGCATTTTGACAATATTAAGCATAAGACCGTTAAAACATTAAGAAAACAATTGCTCTATATTGTGTCTCAATTAAAACCTATTGAAGATGGCTTAAAAAGAAACAGTATCTTTTATATTTCATTAAAAAATCTTGATCAAAAATCAACTATAAAACTGCATATTAAACATACAGATGTTAAAACGATATTGACCGAACAGATACTACTACAGTATCAGTCATTAACATTTATCTCAGGAACATTGACTTTTAATCAATCATTCAGTGCATTCAAAAATTGGTTTCAAGATGAGACAGCTTTTAATGTGTATCAAATTCAGTCACAACCTGTAAAACATGACAATGGCTACATTTTCGTACCAACTGATATTGAGCCTTATCAGCATCACAATCACAAACGCTACATTGAAATCATAGTCGACTATATCACGCGCTACGTTACGACGATAGAAGGTAAATGTTTGGTTTTATTTACAAACTACCAAATGCTCTATACTGTTATGGAATATTTGAATGAAATTTCAGCATTTGATGATTACGTCATTCTTGCACAACAACAAAGTCAAAATTACAAAATCGTACAGCAGTTTAATCACTTTGACAAGGCGATTTTATTAGGAACAAGTGCTTTCTTTGAAGGTTTTGATTACCAAGCATCAGGGGTTAAATGTGTGATGATTGCCAAATTACCATTTATGAATCAACACGCAACAAAACCTTTATTGTTAAAAGATGAATTTTCTAATATCTTTAAAGATTATATCTTACCAGATGCTGTCACACGTTTTAGACAAGGACTCGGTCGTTTACTAAGGCATGAAGAAGATTGCGGTATTATTGTTTCCTTTGACAATCGTTTAGTAAGTAGTCGTTTTCAATCATTTTTCCAACAAACAATTGCATCATATCATCAGCAACAAGGGGATATTAATGATTTTGAACAGCGCTTGAAACAGCTCAATAAAAATAGTTCTAAGTTACATCGATTATGTTAATCTATGAGATTCTAAATCATAAACTAGATGTCATTATGAAGTTTTGATAAAATAAGAGCAGTAAATAATTTAGGAGATTAGCTATGAAAACAACAATTAAAGAAGCAAAAAATCATATCGGTGAAGAAGTAACAATCGGCGCATGGCTTGCCAATAAACGTTCTAGCGGTAAAATTGCCTTCTTACAACTGCGTGATGGGACAGGCTTTATGCAAGGGGTTGTCGTCAAATCAGAAGTTGCAGAAGATATTTTTAAAACCGCAAAATCACTTACACAGGAGTCTTCTATTTACGTTACAGGTGAGATTACTGAAGATAACCGATCAGACTTAGGTTATGAAATGCAAGTGAAAGAAATCAAAGTCATTCATGAAGCACATGACTATCCTATTACACCTAAAAATCATGGAACGGAATTCTTAATGGATCACCGTCATTTATGGTTACGTTCTAAAAAACAACATGCTGTGATGAAGATTCGTAATGAAATCATTCGTGCAACTTATGAGTTTTTCAATAACAATGGCTTCACTAAAATTGATCCACCTATCTTAACTGCAAGTGCTCCTGAAGGCACAAGTGAGTTATTCCATACTAAATATTTTGATGAAGATGCATTTTTATCTCAAAGCGGTCAATTGTATATGGAAGCTGCTGCAATGGCACACGGTAAAGTATTCTCATTCGGTCCAACATTCCGTGCAGAAAAATCTAAAACACGTCGCCATCTTATCGAATTCTGGATGATTGAACCTGAGATGGCATTCACAAATCATGAAGAAAGTCTACAAGTTCAAGAAAATTATGTTGCATTTGTCGTGCAATCTGTTCTTAAAAATTGTGCGCTTGAATTAAAAGTATTAGACCGTGATACCTCAAAACTTGAAAAAGTTGTGGCACCATTCCCACGCATTTCATATGATGAGGCTATTACATTCTTACATGAAGCTGGTTTTGATGACATTGAGTGGGGTGATGACTTTGGTGCACCACACGAAACAGCCATCGCTAATCACTATGATTTACCAGTATTTATCGTTAACTACCCAACAAAAATCAAACCATTTTATATGCAACCAAATCCTGAGAATGAAGACACAGTATTATGTGCTGATCTCATTGCGCCGGAAGGTTACGGTGAAATCATCGGTGGTTCGGAGCGTATCAATGACTTAGCACTATTAGAAACACGTATTAATGCACACCAATTAGACCCTGAAAGCTATCAATATTATTTAGATTTACGTAAATATGGTAGTGTTCCTCACAGTGGTTTCGGTTTAGGCTTAGAACGTACAGTCGCATGGATTGCCGGTGTGGAACATGTTCGTGAAACATCACCATTCCCACGCTTATTAAATAGACTGTATCCATAATTAAAGAATGGCTATATAGCGTCAAATAACTACCCATTGGAAGTCCACTTACTGATAGCTTTCAATGGGTTGTCATTTTTCGCCAAAATATAAAAATAATAGACACATAATGATACACAACAAGTAAGAGGTGATATTTTTGAATATCTATGAATTAAAGACACGTCCTTTTGTATGTCGTTATGAGTTACTCGAACACTATCATGATTTAGGATTGAATGAAGCTGACTTGATTATCCTTATGAAAATCATGTATGCCTATGAGATGAGTAATGAACAACCTTCTATTGAGACGTTACAAAAAGGAACGACGATGCAAGCAGCTGAAATAACAATGATCATTCAAAAGCTTATTCAGCTGGGCTTGTTAGAAATGCGTGTAGAAAAAAATGCTGATGGAAAAATGAGCGAATATATCAATCTAGATGGCTTTTATGAACAACTATCACAAGTTTTTGATGGAATTGACACAGCGAGACATCAAACTGATAAAAATGAAGCATTTAAAATACTTTTCAAAAAGATTGAACAAGGATTTGGTCGCACATTATCACCGTTAGAAATTGAAAACATTAATCAATGGCTTGATGTCGATAATTATGATATAACTATCATCCATGCAGCTGTAGATGAGGCATTAGCGCACGATAAATCAAGTTTAAAATATGTCGACAGAATCTTGTTGAACTGGGAAAAAAATAATGTTCGTACAGTAGATGACGCTAAACCGATACGCGCTAAATTCACCAAGCAACAACCAACAGTGAAAAAAATTGAAAACTTCCCAAAATTTAATTGGTTAAAGGGGGAAAATCCATTTGATTAGCAAGAAAAAAGCACTGGAGATGATTGATGTCATCGATGAAATGTTTCCAGATGCAGAATGTGAATTAATCCATGATAACCCATTTGAACTGACAATTGCTGTACTCCTGTCAGCACAATGTACAGATAATACGGTCAATAAAGTAACGAAATCTTTATTTCAAAAATATCACACACCTGAAGATTATTTAGCCGTATCACTTGAGGAATTACAACAAGATATTCGTTCTATCGGGCTATATCGTAACAAAGCTAAAAATATTCAAAAACTATGTCGCTCGTTGATTGAACAGTATGATGGACAAGTTCCTAATACCCACGAACAATTAGTTGGACTTGCTGGCGTCGGTCAAAAAACAGCCAATGTTGTGATGAGTGTAGCATTTGGCGAACCTGCACTCGCTGTTGATACGCATGTGGAACGCGTCTCAAAACGTCTAGGTATTTGTCGATGGAAAGACAGTGTGACTGAAGTTGAACGTAAGCTTACCTCTATTATTCCAAAAGCACGTTGGACGCAAAGTCACCATCAATTAATATTTTTTGGACGTTATCACTGTTTAGCGAAAAAACCAAAATGTGACGCATGCCCACTGTTTGTAGACTGTCGAGAAGGGCAAAAGCGTTACCGTGCAGCAATGCGATTAAAAGGGGCGACAGCACAATAATGACTATTACAAGACTATCAGAACTTGAAACACAGTTGGATCCAATAGCAAAAGCACGTCGCATTGGGAAAACTGAAAGTATCGCATTACTCGATGAATACTATGCACTACTGATAACGTATTTCTGTAAGATTAATGATATACAAACACTTTCTGTCGCAGAGATAGAATATTTACCCATTGTACCGTTTAACTTTGAAGAACGCCTAGCGTATATTCAAGAACGCAAACATCACTACATGGGATATCAACAAATGAAAACATTGAAAAGTGAGCTTATCAAAATGCATGCTGCTTATCGCGCAAAAAACCACTGATAGGGCGTATATCCCGTATCAGTGGTTCATTTTTTTGTTTAGTTATTACCGAAAAAGTTGCTGAAAAGATTTTTGTTATTATTACTGTTGCTTGAATTGCCGTTGTTGGAATTACTTTGATTATTATTACTGTTGCTATTCGTACCACCACTTGATTCTGTAAAGTTACTTGTTACATTACCGTCTGGGGCTTGTGCAACATATAAACTACGTCCGCTGCCACCAACAGAAGCAGGGCGTTCAAAGTCTAAACCATCTATCGGATTAATATCTCCCATCACATCTCTAAAGAGGTACTGTGGTAATTTCTGCTCTGAGCTACCAACGAATGAATTCTCACCATATAGCTTCACTTTATTAAAGCCCATCCATACAGACATTGTATAGCGTGGGGAATAACCAGAAATCCATACGTCCTTGGCTGCTGAATCAGGCAAGCTATACTCTTGATATGTTTCGTCGCCATACGTACCAGTACCTGTTTTAGCAGCAACATTTACACCAGGAACACTATTACCATATGCAGAACCATACGTATCGAATGTACCTTTTAAGATTTGTGTAATCATATAAGCTGTGTAATCATTCATCGCTTGGTGACTTGTATGATTGAATTCAATCGTATTACCATTCGCTTCAACAACTTTTTTAATCGCATGTGCCTTATTATACGTACCACCATTGGCAAACGATGCATAAGCAGATGCTAATTGAACAGTAGAGAATTCTGAAGATGAACCACCCAATACTTCTGAAGGTCCAATATTTGAATTCTCATATTCTAAACCTACTTTTGCTGCAAAGTCTGTTGGTGCATTGTCACCGGCTTGCTCTTTAACAGCTTGCCATGTTTTCAATGCTGGGATGTTAAAACTTTGTCTCAAAGCATCATAAATTGTGACAACACCATGTCCTTTGCCATCATAGTTATGGAATGCTCCACCATCCACGTAGTAGACTGATTCATCTTGTAATGAATGATTTGTTGCCCATTGTAAGTAATCAATCGCAGGCGCATATGCTAAAAATGGTTTCAGTGTTGAACCTGTAGGATGTACATCCGTTGCTTGGTTTCGCTGAACAACATCTTTATAATCTCTACCACCAGAAATGGCTGTTAATGCACCCGTTTCACTATCCACAATAGTGGCACCCACTTGTTGATCGTCATTCTTGTAGTAACCACCATAATCAATACGATTTTGTAGAACAGTTTGAATGTCTTTATCCATGTACGTATAAATCTTAATACCGCTATTAAGCACATCAGATAAGTTACGACCTTTAAACTCGTCTTTACTCATCAATTCTTGCTTCACAAAGTTAAGATACGAATCATACTGTTGTGAACTATCATCTGGCTTGATCTCACGGTCTTCTGCTGAACGTTCAACTAAGTTTGTAGTGATAGGCGTATCTTGCGCTTCTTTCATCTGCTTGTCTGTAATGCGATCATGATAAGCCATCAAATAGAGAACTGTATCTTTACGTTTCTCTGCTTCTTCTGGATTATCATAAATATTATATGTGTTTGGAACTTGTGGCAAACCAGCAAGATAGGCAGTTTCTGCTAAATTCAAGTCCTTCAAATCTTTGTTGAAGTAGTACTTAGCAGCTGCTTTAACACCATATACGCCATCTGAATAGTAGATTTTATTCAAGTACATTTGGAAAATTTCATCCTTAGAGTACTCTTGTTCAAGGCGATAAGACAGATACGCTTCTTGAGCTTTACGTTCAATCGACTTTTGATCTGTTAAGAACGTACGCTTCACCACTTGTTGCGTCAATGTTGATGCACCTTGTGAACCAAATCCACCAGTAACGTTCTTCAATACGGCACCGAAGAGACGTTTATAGTCTAACGCACCATGTTCATAGAAGCGATTATCTTCAGTAGCAAGTACAGCATCTTTCAGTTGATCAGGCACATCTTTCAAATCGACATGTTCTCGTCTTGCGCCATTATCTAGCGTTTTAACAAGTGTATTATTTTGGTCATATATTTTAGCAGGACTTGGGTCTTGTAACTTCGCTTCGTTAAATGCAGGTGCTTTCCATGCATAATAAGCAAATAGTAACACGCCCAATAAAGCTAAAATAACAAAAGCTAATACACAAAAGCTGATCACTTTTATCACTGTGCGCTTAATATTTCTATTCTTTTTTTTGCCGGACTTCTTTTTAGAACCATTAGAAGCCTCTTTTTTTCCCGTCATAGGCGATCCTCGCTTTCATCTAATATCAACTTATCAACAACTTTTAGATAGTCTAACCTTGGTTGATACTGATAAGGAATATAGTAACCATTTTCTTGCACTTCTTCAACCGAAATTGACTTTTTGATGCCATCTAAATAGCGTTGCCAAAAAACGATAAACGCTTTAAATGAGAGTAAATACGTTTCGTCTCGGCCTTTAAAGCGCAGCAATAAAAATGCAATACCATCATGCTTCACGACTTGACGCATATGTTCAACTTGATGCGCATGAATATTTTGAAGTGGAAAAGACGTTTTATTGACTGTCTCCTTCGCTTCAAAGTCGATATACTGCCCACGATAAACACCATTATAGTCAGTTGTAGAAGGCGTCCTAAAGTAAGCCTCTTTAATCACCGCTTGACTTCGTTTGGGGTAATCAACGTGCACTACTTGAATGGGCGTTGGCTTTTTATGGATAACTGCCGTTCCTGACTCCAAATAATGCTTGTTGGAACGTTCGATATCCTTTTCTAAAGACATCCCACGACCACCATACTTAATCGTATCTGATTTAAAGGGGCGTTGACTTCCGCCTTGAGTCTTATTTTGCTTAAAAGGCTTACCATTTGGATAGTTCATTGTCTCACCTACATTTCGTCTGTAATGCCCTATAAACAAAGTAGGGAGTAGTTTATGAAAACTTTTAAATTATTTGGAATCATAAACTGACATTATTGTACCATAGATGTTGCTTCTCTGTTACCCCAAAGCGTACTGTTAACCAGTTTTGTCACATTTTGTGTTACGATATGGTTAGGAAGGTGTAGGTGATTAAGTTGTCAAAAAGTCTATTTCAAGCATTGCTCATGTGCACTTCAGAGATGGAATCAAGATATGTTGCTGCACGCGAAGGCCATATATATGACTTTGATACTGACATTAAGCCGTTTGTTGCGCAAGTTGACCAACACCTGGCGCATCTACAACGAGAAACATCTCACGTGACTGTGCAACATGACAGATTAATAACACTCTTACAGAACTTATCGGTTACCTGCCATCATTCACGTACAAGCAAGAAACAATTTTACAATCAATTGAAGACAGTAAAGCACGATATGATGACTTTAAAGTAATAGGGTGGATCTAGATATGTACAAGTCTTTATACATTACAGGCTACAAATCATATGAACTGAATATTTTTAATGAAGATGTCAAAGAAGTGGATTTTCTAAAAGCCTTTATTAAACAAAAATTAATCAGCTATATAGAAGAAGGGCTTGAGTGGGTATTAATCCAAGGACAATTAGGTATTGAATTATGGGCAGCTGAATGTGTGATTGCGCTGAAAGAATCATATCCCGAGCTTAAGTTAGGTATCGTCACACCTTTTCAAAATCACACATCTAAATGGCGAGAAGCGCAACAAGCACAATATCAGACTATTGTCAGTCAAGCTGATTATATGAACAGTGTTTATCATAGTGACTATACTGGGCCACACCAGTTTCAAGCAGCCGATCAATTCATGCTTGACCATACCGATTTAACCATTCTTATTTATGATGAAGAACAAGAAGCGAGCCCAAAGTATTTCAAAAGAAAGTTAGTTGATTTTATGGCACAAACACACTATAATTGTGATGTTGTGACATTTGACGAAATAACAAGTTTTATTAATGATTTACAATGGTCAAATGAAATATGAATCTAATGAGGTGGGGCATATGTCAGATGTTTCGTTAAAATTATCTGCAAAGGATATTTATGAAAAAGATTTTGAAAAAACAGTTGTTCGCGGCTATCGTCCAGAAGAAGTCGATGCTTTTTTAGATGATATCATTGTTGATTATCAAAAAATGTCAGACTTGAATAATGAAGTAATCAAACTTTCAGAAGAAAACCATAAACTCAAAAAAGAAATTGAAGATTTGCGTATTCGCGTTGCATCAGGTCGCCCACAAGAAAGCAAAAGCTTCTCAAGTCAAGGTGCAAACCAAAATAGCAATGTTGATATTTTAAAACGTATTTCTAATCTAGAGAAAGCAGTATTTGGCAAATAATCATTGCTTTTAATGTTTAAGATGATATAATTTTGAAGTAATATTTTGGGTAATCGCTATAAATTAATTTTTATAGAGGAAAGTCCATGCTCACACAGTCTGAGATGATTGTAGTGTTCGTGCTTGATGAAACAATAAGTCAAGGCAATGCAAATTGACGGCAACGAATTAACCTAAGTCTTTTGATAGGGTTATAGTAGTTTGAAAGTGCCACAGTGACGTAGCTCTGATAGAAATAGCAGAGGTGGAACGCGGTAAACCCCTCGAGTGAGCAATCCAAATTTGGTAGGAGCACTCGTTTAGCGGAAATGAACGCATAAACGAGAATGTATGTTAATCATACTTTAGACAGATGATTACCACCGGCGTACCAGTGTAACTAGTGCACGTATGAGTACTATGGAACAGAACATGGCTTATAGAAATATTACTACACTAGCTAATAGGCTGGGGCATACGATATGTCCCAGCCTTAAATGTATGAACCATATATTTAAAAATTAACTTTATTCAATCATCTACTATTTAGGAGGTTCATTATGTATCAGTTATTAGCCGTTTGTCCTATGGGATTGGAAGCCATTGTTGCAAAAGAAGTACAAGAGTTAGGCTATAAAACACGCGTTGAAAATGGGCGTATTTATTTTGAAGGCGACGCACAAGCAATTGTTAAAGCGAACTTATGGTTACGAACAGCTGACCGTGTCAAGCTTATTGTTGGACAGTTTAAAGCAACAAGTTTTGACGAATTGTTTGAAAAAACGAAAGCCTTACCATGGCATGAACTCATTCCAGCAGACGGACAATTCCCCGTACAAGGACGCAGCTTAAAATCCATCCTACACAGTGTTCCAGATGTACAAGCAATCACAAAAAAAGCAATTGTTGAAAAGCTCAAATCCGAACACCACGTATCAGGCTGGCTAGATGAATCGGGTGCAAAATATCCAGTTGAAGTCAATATTTTAAAAGACAATGTACTACTGACTATCGATACATCAGGTTCTGGATTAAACAAACGTGGCTATCGTCTAGCGCAAGGGGAAGCACCTATCAAAGAAACTTTAGCAGCCAGCTTAGTCAAGCTCGCAAACTGGACAGGAGAAACACCTCTCATTGATCCTTTCTGTGGATCAGGTACGATTGCGATTGAAGCTTGTCTCATCGCACAAAATATTGCGCCTGGTTTCAATCGTTCATTTGTTTCAGAACAATGGTCGATTATCCCCGATACCCTTTTCGATCAAATGCGTGCTGAAGCTGATGCTCAAGCAGATTATGATAAAGAAATTCAAATTTATGCATCAGATATCGATCCAGAAATGATTGAAATCGCGCGCCGTAACGCAGATGAAGTTGGTGTAGGGGACATTATACAATTTGAAGTTAAAGATGTTAATACACTAACAATCAATCATGATGGTCCGATTGGTTTAATTGGCAACCCACCATATGGCGAACGTATCGGGGAAAGAGATGAAGTTGAAGAAATGTATCGTTATCTAGGCAAATTGCTTCAACAACATCCACAGTTGTCCATGTACATTATGACGAGCAGTAAAGAATTTGAATATCTTGTCAATCGTAAGGCAACGAAACGCCGTAAGTTATTCAATGGTTATATTGAAACCACTTACTATCAATATTGGGCTAATAGATAAGTGTTTGTCATATATTCTATAAGAGAGGTGTGTGTATGAAGCATTCATCATCATTTCAACAGGGGATTTTTTATGCTTTTGCCGCGTATTTTATGTGGGGAATTTTGCCACTATATTGGGCATTAATTACAGAGATAAATGCAACAGAGATTTTGATGTTTCGCATTATCTTATCTCTTATCTTTATGATTATACTCATACCCATAACCAAACAATGGAATCAGCTCAAAGGGGACATTCAACAATTGATTCAAACACCTAAAAAGCTTATTATCATCGTGATTGCAGGGTATGTTGTAACATTGAACTGGGGGATATTCATATATGCCATTAACGAAAACTATGTCTTACAAACAAGTCTTGGTTATTATATTAATCCATTAGTGAGTATTATGTTAGCAATGATCTTTTTTAAAGAACGTTTCACACGGCTTGAATGGTGCGCAATAGGTCTCGCAACGATTGGTGTTATTTATATGACAATCAAAGTAGGAGAATTTCCATTTATTTCATTATTTTTAGCATTTACATTTGGGATTTATGGTTTATTAAAAAAGCTTGTGCCACTTAGTGCAATCAGTAGTATCACTATTGAGACCTTTGCCACAACACCTATGGCTTTGCTGTATTTGATTTTTATCAATCATTCACATGGGCTAAGTATAGGAATGAACAGCTCAACATTCTGGTTGATATTTTCTGGTATCGTGACAGCCGTTCCATTGCTATCATTCTCAGCAGCAGCCAATCGTATCCCACTATCCCTTATCGGATTTATTCAATATGTTGGACCGACACTCATCTTTTTAAATGGTATTTTTGTTTTTAAAGAAGCATTCAACTTGGATCAATTTATTACTTTTTGTTTCATATGGTCAGGCATTCTCATCTATGTCCTGTCACAAGTAGTCAAGATACGACGCAAACCAAATCCTCTTACATAGACAAAGCTCGAACTGGCGATCTTTCAAGGTCGTCAGTTTTTTATGAAGTTCTGTCAAAAGTCCTACATTGCAAATACTGACAAGCGTTTTCTCAACAGATAAATGCGTTATGCCTCACTCCAACAAAAAGATTTCTGCTTATCCCATTTTAAGTTTGGCGTAAATACTATACAATAGCATATAAGTACACGAAGGAAACAAGGGGAATTATTAAAAATGAACAATATTGAACAATTAGATATCCTTTATAAATTAAAAAAAGAAGTTGAAAAGTCTGATCACACGCATTTCGTTCAGACGATTAACCAAATCATAAAAAAAGTCTACTTGGCACATTATACAATGACGTTTGTCGGTCACTTTTCAGCCGGTAAATCAACCATTATTAATAACTTGATTGGGCAAAACATTTTACCAAGTTCACCAGTCCCAACAACAAGTAATACCGCTTTAGTAACTGTATCCGATACACCCGGGATTACTGCAAATATCGAAGGGCAACAGTACACAGAATTGTCGTCTTATGATGATGTTAAACAAATGAACAAAGAAAACTATAACGTGGAGTCAATCGACATTCGCTTTCAATCCGACGACTACCAAAACGGCTTTACATTCCAAGATACACCAGGGGTAGACTCAAACGTCAAATCACACAGTCATAGTACTGAACGTTTCTTATATACAAGCAATATGGTGTTTTATACCGTCGATTATAATCACGTGCAATCTGCTTTAAACTTTCAATTTATGAAGCAACTAAATCAAGCGGGTATTCCTGTTTCATTTGTGATTAACCAGATTGACAAACACAACGATGCCGAGCTCTCTTTTGATGCATTCAAAGCGCGTGTAACCAAGTCCCTATCTGATTGGGACATTACGCTAGAAAAAATTTTTTATGTTACTAAATTTGAGCATCCAGAAAATCAGTTTGCAGCATTAAAAACATATATGCATGAACAAGATGCCGATCGTGAACCACTTGCAGATTATGTATCACGAATGGTCGCATTTATTCAAAAACATCAATCTGATTATTTAACGCAACAAATGGCAAGTTGTCTAGAAACATTGAATATCGAAGCAGCTGACTTTGACGCAGCATATGATCATCATATACAAGAACAATCCGTTCATAATGAGGCACAACTGATTAGTAATACGGATGCATTAAGTCAGCACTTAGAAAAACAACGTAAAGCAATCATTGACAACGCTTACATTATGACGCATGATATGCGAGAACATATACGCTATTACTTAGAAAGTATGACGAAAGATTTTTCGTTAGGTGGGTTATTTAATAAACGCAAAAAGATTGAACAAGCACGTGAAGAACGCCTTGCTACACTCATGTCTGCCCTCCAAACGCAAGTAACACAAGAGATTGTTAAGCCTATGCAAGCAGATATGGCTTTTCTAACACGTTTTATTGACAATGCAGCACTCAATGAACGCATTTTGAATCAAGCATATACAATACCAGCTTCACTTATTACTGATCTATATCAAACACAAGTTCAAATTAGCAATCAGTATGTATTAACATTCTCTGAAGCATTGATGAAGCAGATTGGACAATATATCCTTAAGGAAGCCAAACCACTTGATGAAGAAATCATCGCTCATGCACACGTTGAACTCGCATCTTCATCATCGAACGAAACGACTGATACTTACGAGCGATACCATACATTGCGTAAACTTAAAACGTCATTGGATACAGCAAATTATCAGCATTATTACATTCATCTCGACGATTCTTTAGACAAATTAATCGATCGAACAAAGATAACTTATACTCCTTCACAAATCGTGTCTCAAGTGTCAGATGCGCTCATTGAACAACCAGCTATAACTGACAAGAAGCAAGCATCTCAACGTAATCGAATTGAACAAGCATTGGCAACCCTATCGAAATTATCACTATACGACGCACAGGTTAATAACATGCAAGATACCTTACAACGTGTAGATAATCAAGTGATAAAAATTGGTGTGTTTGGAACGTTTAGTGCAGGGAAGAGCAGTCTGATTAATGCATTATTAGGTGATCAGTATCTCGTGAGCTCACCTAATCCTACAACAGCAGCGACAACTGAAATTTCATATGGACATCAAAATACCGTCACTTTCAAAACACGAGATATATTGCTAGATGAATTAAATGACGTAGTTGAAACTGTCGACTATCATTTTGAATCTATTGATGACTTTTTAACGCAAGATTTGCAAGATTTAAAAGGGCGTATCGATAAAAACAAATTAGCTTTTATTGAAGCGATTGAGAAGAATTATGCATTATATGAATCTTTAACTAAAGATAGCTATGAATTAGATATTCCGCAACACGAACTAAAAAAATGGAGTGCAGAAGATGAATATGCAACATTTGTAAAAACCGTCCATTTACAATTAGAACATGAGTGGTTAAAAGATAAGATTATTGTTGATTCGCTTGGACTGTATTCAAATAATCAACGACATACTAATGAAACGGAGAAGATTTTAGCAACGGCCGACCTCATCCTATACGTTAGTTATTTCAACCATGCTTTTACAGATAATGATAAAGCGTTTATCGAACATATGAAAGAGATGAACCAGCTAATCGAAAATCAAACATTCAAGATGGTTATTAACGCGGTTGATTTAGCAGAAACGCCTGAAGACCTTGCTGATGTGCATACATATACGAAAGATGCATTAGCAGAAGTCGGTATGCAATGTGAAATATTTGATGTATCTAGCCGAGAAGCATTACGTGGTGGCGACGAAGGGATTACGCAACTACGTGAAGCCATCCAAACATTCTCAGATATTGAATCAAAACAAGTGCTTGAAAAACAAATTCTACATCAGTTAGATGCTATTACACAATCGCTTGAAATAATGTTAACCGATGTTGAACATAATGCCTCACAAATCAAGCAAAACAATGAATATTTACAACGCTACGATAAGATACGCGTCTTTCCTAAGCAACTCATAGAATCTGTAAATCAACAATATCGTAACGAACGCGATGATCAGATATACTATCTCAACGAACGACTCAATATTCAACTTTTAGATATTGTAAAGTCCGCTTTCAATACACAAATGACAGCTTCAGATGATTTTAAAAGTGCTAAGCGACATACATCGAAAAACTATCTTGATCAAATACATCAAAAGTTGTATTTAGAACAAACTTTACTCGTCAATCGATTGAAACAATATTTTGAAAAGCAATTTGCACATCAACTTGCACCAATCATTACGGATATAGGACAACGTCACATCATTTTACAAGCTGATACACAACTGACAGCCGAAACACTAGAGACACCCTATCTCCATTTAGATTTGTCATCATTCATTGCACATTTGCCAAAACAACTGACAAAAAGAAATATTTTACAACCAAAACAACAACAACAAGTTCAGACGATGATTAAAGATATAACAGTCGAACAATTACAGCCTTGCTTAAAACAGCTCAACAGTGCATTAGAAGACTATTTGACGTTATTGAACGAGCAGGCAATAAGCATACTCGATGCATTAGAACAAACCGCACAACAAGAAATAGCTAAAATGTTATCATTCGATATGGATCAGACACAAGTAGCCATATTGAAAGCAACATTACCTGAACTTAAACAAATTTTGAACTAAAGGATAAATTATAATGAACAAACGCATACTATTAATAGACGGCATGGCGCTGTTATTCCGCCATTTTTTTGCGACAAGCGTCCATAAAAACTATATGATCAATTCGAATGGCATCCCTACAAATGGCACACAGGGCTTCGTACGTCACGTGTTACGAGCGGTAACAGATATCCAACCGACGCACCTAGCTGTATGTTGGGATATGGGCAAAACAACTTTTCGTAATGAACTGTTCCAAGGCTACAAACAAAATCGACCTGAACCACCCGAAGCATTGGTTCCGCAATTCAGCCATGTTCAACAGATATCACAAGCATTGGGGTTCTTTAACATAGGATTGCCTAACTATGAAGCTGATGATGTTATTGGAACACTCGCTACACAAAGTGCACATGACACTCATACAAATGTATATGTCATTACTGGAGATCGTGATTTACTACAATGTAGCGCTGAAAATATCCATATTTGGCTCGTTAAAAAGGGCTTTACGGAATATTTGAAATTTGATGATGCCACTTTCCGAGAACATTATGGTTTGGCACCTAAGCAACTTATCGATGTCAAAGCATTTATGGGGGACACTGCAGACGGATACCCAGGAGTCAAAGGCATAGGAGAGAAAACAGCGATTAAGCTCATTCAACAATATGGTTCTGTTGAAGAAGTCATCTCAAATATTACTGCTTTAACACCCGGTCAACAAAAGAAAATCAATGCCAATATGGACAACTTACTCTGTTCTAAACGTTTAGCTGAAATTATTTGTGACGCACCTATTGAGACCCAGGATATATGGCAACAAATGACCTACAGACCTGACCTTGAACATATATTGAACGTATGTGATGAACACGAATTACGTGTCGCTAAAAGATATATTTTGTCATTATAAAATATAAGAGAGACAGCACCGGTTTCATTAGAAATGGTATGCTGTCTCTCTTTATATATTATTGCTTTATCGCTTGATAGAGTGTTTGTTGTGCGAGTTGATTCGCTTCTTTATTCTGCCCACGTGGTACCCATTTAACAAAACAAAGATTAAATGTATCTGCCAGTTCGTTAAACTGCACCAAGTACGGTTTAAAGCGTCTATTTTTCACATAATTACGGTTAACTGCATCTTCAATTAATTGTGAATCTGTATAAATTAATGCATTTACAACTTGTAATTGAGCTGCTTGCTGTAACGCGTAAATCAATGCTTCCCATTCCGCACTATGATTGTCCATTTCCCCCAATATTTGGCCATCTGTATAACGTTGAGCTTCTTCAACAATTACGATACCACACGCACTCATACCTGGGTTTCCTTTGGTTGCTGCATCAAAATAAATTTTAGCCATCATTTTACACTCCTAGCTAGAAAAAAGGGGCAGTGTGTCAAATAACGCTAATTACCCACTTTCATATTAAATGTTGTCTTCAGTAATTTTACCACGTCGATACATTGATTTCGCCCAATAACCAAATGGTACGTTGAAAATTGTAGAAACCAGCTTCAATAAATAAGTCGTAATAAAGATTTCTAAAATAACATCA
Source organism: Staphylococcus americanisciuri (assembly GCF_024814435.1). Taxonomy (GTDB): domain Bacteria; phylum Bacillota; class Bacilli; order Staphylococcales; family Staphylococcaceae; genus Staphylococcus; species Staphylococcus americanisciuri. The sequence goes on along the minus strand of NZ_JANUXY010000001.1, from coordinate 179,004 downwards.
TTTGGTAAAGGACCACCATAAAATGCAATTAAAACAAATAAAGCGGTATCTACTATAGAACTTAATGTCGTACTCCCATATGCTCGTATAAAAAATGTACGATCTGACGTAAATACTTTTTTGATTGCATTAAAAATAAAAACATCAATATGCTGACCGATGATATACGCCACAATGGATGCTATCGCAATACGTGGAATTACATCAAAAATGGTTTTCAATGCATCTTGTGCGATGTCCGCTTCACTCGGTACAAAGGCTAATGACACTTGCATCACTATAATCATGACTAATGTCGATGTGAAACCAAGCCATACCGCCTTTTTAGCAACCTTTCTGCCATAAATATCATTCAGTATATCTGTCGCTAAATAAATCGATGCAAACATTACATTTCCTAGCGTTGCAGATATCGTAAAAATATCGATTGTTTTTAACACTTGAATATTGGCAATGATTGTCCCCATTGCTACCCAAGCATAGAGACCTTGCTTCCCAAAAATACGAAACATTAAAACCATTAGGCTAAAAGTAACCACAAAGGCAACAATGCCTATTATTTCATTGTACATGCTTTTTCCTCCTAAATTTTGATAATGCGGGTGTTTAGAAACCGCTGTTTAACAACTAATACATCATAGAACAGTCAAATAAAAATTTCAATAACGAATTAAAACACTATTGTGAAAGAAAGAGGGTGGAACATTAAAAGAAAGCCATATCCAAAGTGAAACAATGGTATAAAAGACCGTAGCTGTGTAAGAGTGAAACAACAGAATCTTTTTAAAACTATGAGATACCACTCCCAATGCACATAATCATTACCATTATTTGAGTCAAACGTTTCAACGCAGTGCAAAATCATGTTACCATTATGTTTGTTTATACTAATGAACATAAATGAGGTGACAGATATGTTAACTGAGGAAAAAAGAGTGGCGATTGCAACAATTGATTCACTTATGGCCGACTACTGTACACAATGTTTAATCAAATCTCATTTGAGGAAAGAAGAAAGTAAAACGGCCGCACATCACTTCTGTATCCATTCTTGTTCTGTTGGTCAACGTATCCAATCCTTAGGCAAATATTTACAATAATATTGCAGAATTGGGGGCAATGCGCAATATGGAAATTATAAAAATTGAACCAACACCAAGTCCAAATACAATGAAGATTGTCTTATCGGACAAACGAGAAGATCAGCAGTCAAACACATATACAGAAATTAACGAAATACAACCGGCATTTATTAACCATCTGTTAGCAATTGAAGGCGTAAAATCTATTTTTCATGTGTTAGATTTTTTAGCGATTGATAAGTCACCAAAAGCAGATTGGGAGGAAGTACTACCTAAAATTACTGCATCATTAACTGGCGAACAAGTTGAAACAACACAAGATGCTGAGGTACAGACCCACTTTGGTGAGATTAAAGCTGAGGTTTTAAAATTTAAAAACATTCCGTATCAAATCAAGTTAACAACACCTAATGAAGAAGTTCGTCGTCAATTGCAAGATGTTTTTATCGAGGCAATGACAGAGGCACAATTACCTAGTGACAACGTTGTCTTGTTAAGAAAATGGCACACATTAGGCATTCGTTACGGTGTGCTTGAACAAGTGATGGATGAAGTTGAAGAAGAGATCAATGCCCTTTATCCACCAACTGAACTACGCCGGCTCGTTGAACAAGCGCAACATATTACAACAGATAATGTGCCACAAAAACAATATTACCATGTGACTTTGGAAACATATCAACAAGCGACAGATTGGAAAGCACGTTTAAGAATGTTGAGCGCTTTCCCAAAACCAACTACAGAGGACTATCCTTTATTAGCGTATGCCTTACAAGAAGAAAAAGTGCAGTTGCGCCGTGAAGCTGTCGTGCTGCTAAGTATGATTGAAAGCAAGGAAACTTTGCCGTATTTATATCAGGGCATGAAAGATAAAAGTCCTGCCGTAAGACGAGCTGCGGGTGATGCGCTTAGTGATTTAGGTTATTCGGAAGCACTACCGATGATGATGCAAGCGTTAGATGACCCTCATAAAATTGTCCGTTGGCGTGCAGCAATGTTTATTTTTGATGAAGGCAATTCTGAACAGCTCGATGCATTAAAAGCACATCTTGACGAACCTGCATATGAAGTACGCATGCAAATTGAAATGGCTATTACACGTATTGAACAAGGGGAAGCTGCACTTGGATCTATTTGGAAACAAATTGCCAATCGCAAGCGTTAAATAATGCTATAATAAAGGAATACGATGACTTAAAAGAATAAAAGGAGCGAATTGATACATGAACGCGTATGATGCATATATGAAAGAATTAGCAACACAAATGCGTGCTGAATTAACACAAAATGGTTTTACAAGCTTAGAAACATCAGATGACGTCACTGCCTATATGAATGGACGTCATGAAGATGAAACGACATTTGTAGTGATTAACTCAACTTGTGGTTGTGCCGCTGGATTAGCTCGACCTGCTGCAGTAGCGGTTGCTGAACAAAATGATAAAAAACCTGACAATAAAGTGACTGTTTTTGCTGGTCAAGATAGAGAAGCAACTGAAACAATGCGCAACTATATTCAACAAGTGCCATCAAGCCCTTCATTTGCACTTTTCAAAGGGCATACACTTGTACACTTCACACCACGTGAACATATTGAAGGTAGAGACATTAATGACTTAGCAATGGATATTAAAGAAGCTTTCGATACGCATTGCTAATAATTAAAAACAGTGCTGGGTTCAACAATCAATCATCCCAGCATTGGTTTTTTATTTTTCAAATCTTTAAAAATCGTCTATTATAGTTATAAAAGAGAAAAGAGGTGAACGTCATGAATCCATTTGATACTGCATATCATGATTTATGTAATGAAATATTAACAATTGGCAACGAACGTGATGACCGCACTGCAACTGGTACGATTTCAAAATTTGGACATCAGTTACGTTTCGATTTATCTAAAGGATTTCCATTATTAACAACCAAAAAAGTATCATTTAAACTTATTGCTACTGAACTCATCTGGTTTATTCGTGGCGATACCAATCTGAGATATCTCCTCCAATATAACAACAATATTTGGAATGAATGGGCATTCGAGAAATATATTAACAGTACAGATTACACAGGACCTGACATGACAAATTTTGGACACCGTACACTAACCGATCCAGAATTTAAAGTACAGTACGATGAAGAAATGCGTAAATTCAAAGATGCAATTCTTCACGACGATCAATTTATGCAAAAACATGGCGACCTAGGTAACGTTTATGGTAAACAATGGCGTGACTGGGTAGGGGCTGATGGCAAACATTACGATCAACTAAAAACGGTTATTGCGCAAATCAAGCAATATCCAACATCAAGACGGCATATTATCAGCGCCTGGAATCCTGCCGAGATTGATACCATGGCATTGCCACCATGTCATACGCTATTTCAGTTCTATGTAGAAAATAACAAACTAAGTTGCCAGCTGTATCAGCGCAGTGCCGATATTTTCTTAGGTGTTCCATTTAATATTGCAAGCTATAGTTTGCTCACTCATTTAATCGCCAAAGAATGTGGCTTAGAAGTAGGCGAATTCGTTCATACATTTGGTGATGCACATATCTATAGCAATCATCTTGATGCAGTAAAAACACAATTATCGCGTACAAGCTTTGCGCCACCAACTTTAAATATCAATACCAACAAATCTATATTCGATATAGAATATGAAGATTTAGAGATTGTTAATTATACGTATCATCCACCTATTAAAGCACCCATCGCGGTATAATGACGAGGAGTGATTATTTTGACATTATCCATACTTGTTGCACATGATCAAAATCGTGGCATTGGCTTTAACAATCAATTGCCATGGCATCTACCGAACGACCTCAAACACGTTAAAGAGCTAACAACCGGTCATACGCTTGTTATGGGGCGCGCAACATATGAATCTATTGGTAAGCCTTTGCCTAATAGACGCAATGTTGTTTTGACACATAATCCTGACTTTCAAGCTGAAGGTGTAGATGTTATTCATAGCCTCGAAGACATCGCAAAGCTTGAAGGACATGTTTTTATATTCGGTGGTCAAACATTGTTTGAATCAATGATTGACTCAGTGAATGATATGTATATTACAGTCATTGAAGATACATTCCAAGCAGATACATTTTTTCCACCGTACACATTTGAAGACTGGCAAGTTAAGTCTGCAATAGAAGGCACAGTTGACGATAAAAATAAATATGCACATACATTCTTACATCTTATTAGAAAATAAATTGGAGGCAATAATGCTATGCAACGTATTATAGTTACAGATTCTACATCTGATTTAGATCCATCTTTTTTTGAAGCGCACAATATTCACGTCATTCCACTAAGCGTTACAATTGATGGTAAATCATACGTAGACCAAATTGATATGTCATCAGAAGCATATATCAAATATTTAGCAGAAGGAAATCATGATTTAAAAACAAGTCAACCAGCACTTGGACAATTTGTAGAAAAATATAAAGAATTAATGAATGATGATGTTGAAATCATTAGTATTCACTTAACATCAGGGCTGAGTGGTACAGTTCAAACTGCACGTCAAGCAAGTGAAATGGTTGATGGTAAAATCACGATTATCGATTCAAAGTCTATTTCATGGGGACTTGCATATCAAATACAATATTTAACTAAATGGATTGAAGAGGGAATCCCAACAGAAGAAATCTTGAAAAAAATTGAAAAGTTACAAAAAAATATTAAGTTATTCGTTATCATCGGTCAACTTGATCAACTCATTAAAGGTGGGCGTATTAGTAAAGCAAAAGGCTTCATGGGTAACTTAATGAAAATCAAACCTATTGGTGAATTGGTCGATGGCAAGCTAGAAATGATTCACAATGTCCGTACACAAGGTGCCTGTGTCAAACAAGTTATCAATGATCTCAAGCCATTTGTTGACAACGGAAAACTAGAATCTGTTGGAGTCTCACACGCTGATGCTGAAGGCTTCATGCACAAGTTTAAAGAAAAAATCGATGAAACATTCGATGTTGGTCAGTTCCAATTAGGTCATACATCACCTGTTATTTCAACACATACGGGTACGGGTGCTATCGGACTCATCGTATTAAAAGAAGATACGTATTAATCATCAATAAGGAGGGATCATGATATGGCTCTCGCAACACTTGCAGGCGGTTGTTTCTGGTGCCTAGTTAAACCATTCACATCATATGATGGTATTGAAGGCATTGTTTCTGGATATAGCGGAGGAACAGTAGAAAATCCTACATATGAACAAGTATGTAGCAATACGACAGGACATGTTGAAGCTGTTCAGATTACGTACAATCCAGCTATTATTTCATATGAAGCAATTCTAGATATCTACTTTAAAACGTTTGACCCCACTGACAAAGATGGACAATTCTTTGATAGAGGAGACAGTTATCGTCCCGTTATTTTTTATCATGATGCTGAACAACAAAAAACTGCGATTCAAAAAATTAAAACTTTAGATGCTCAAGGTGTTTTTAACAAACCAATTGTGACACCCGTTGAACCTTATAAAAATTTTTATCCTGCTGAAGCACATCATCAAGATTATTACCTTAAAAATCCAGCACACTATCAACGTTATCAACAAGGTTCAGGTAGGAAAGCATTTATTGACTCACACTGGGGGGATGCGCAATGATCAAAAAAGATAAATCAGACCTAACAGATCTTGAATATCTCGTTACACAACAAGATGGCACTGAACCACCTTTCAACAACGAATATTGGAATCACTTTGACAAAGGGATCTATGTTGATAAGTTATCAGGTAAGCCACTGTTTACCTCTGAAGACAAATTCCAATCAGATTGTGGCTGGCCGAGTTTCTCAAAAGCCATTGCTGATGAAGAGATTGTTGAATTAGTCGATAAATCTTACGGAATGTTACGCACTGAAGTCCGCTCAGAGGGCAGCAACAGTCATTTAGGACATGTCTTTAATGACGGACCTAAAGAACGAGGCGGTCTGCGTTATTGCATTAATTCTGCTGCGATTCAATTTATTCCATATGAAAAGCTCGAACAACTTGGATACGGCGAATTCATTAAATTGTTTGATAAATAAAGAGGAGTGAACCATATGTTTAAAAAGTTATTTGGAAAAGGTAATGAAGTAAGTAAAGATATCAAAGTTTTTGCGCCAATCACTGGTGAATACGTCAAGGTTGAAGATATTCCAGATCCTGTATTCGCACAAAAAATGATGGGTGATGGCTTTGGTGTTAAACCAACTGAAGGTAAAGTTGTATCCCCAATTGACGGTGTAGTAGACAATGTCTTCCCAACAAAGCACGCAATTGGCTTAAAAGCTGATAATGGCTTGGAAGTACTTGTCCACATTGGTTTAGATACTGTTCAATTAAATGGTGAAGGTTTTGAAACACTTGTTGAAAGCGGTGACCGTGTATCTGTAGGTGATGCGCTCGTAACATTTGACCTAGATTATATCAATCAAAATGCGAAGTCTATCATCTCACCAGTTATCTTAACGAACTTCGCTGAACATGTTGAGTCACATACATTCCATGAGGTTCAAGCTTTGACTAAAGGAACAACACATGTATTAGATGTGACAGTGAAATAATGAAAGATGCATCGTTTTACCAATTTGCATTGACAGTTAGAGGTAGACGTGATGACAAAGGTGCATTTGCAGAAATGGTTTTTCAAGATTTAGATTTTCCTAAGTATGAATCAGATTTCAACAAGCTATCAGAATACATCGAGACAGAAGGCAACTATACCTTATCATTATCTGTTTTTGATGCACTTTTTGAAGAATATCAAGAATGGCTTCAATTTTAACGCTAAACATCACTAGTAAGGCGTTAGGAATAGCGCTGGGACATTAATAGAAACTTTCAATTTAAGTTTAAGTTTTTATGTAGAAGTCAGTGGTCGAAGTGAAAATACACTTTTCCAACCTTTTAGAAAATAAGATTCTTGTCCCACTTTTTCTTCAGAATGAGAGATACGATACAAAGCAGCAGTTTGCTTATGTTGTCCATTTACGTTTCAAATTCTTGCACAATTCGTCATCCTTGGCGGAGTGGGACTATGAAGTCTTTAATATAAGATTTCTGTCCTACTCCTTTTTTGAACCAATTTTTCTAACATATATTCAAAGCTATTTCGCTTATATTAAAAACATAACTATATTACATAGACAAGGAGCTGAAAGATGAAACAATCAAATAAAGCTTTACCATCGTCCAAAAAATCTGATACCCCAAAGTATATTTCACTCAAACACTTTGTGATAAGCATCATAGCAACCGTATTATTAACTGCTTCACTTATGCTTTTAGGCATGTGGTATTGGAAAAATAGTTCAACTGATGCCAGTATTGAACAGAATGCCAAAAAGTTAGGTGATATATATGAAGTATTGGCAACTGACTATTATAAAAATACAGATAAAGAAGCATTGCTTAATGATGCTATTAAAGGAATGACGAAAAGTTTAAAAGATCCTTACACGGAATATATGACAAAAGAAGAAACTGAAGCTTTCAATGAAGATGTATCAGGAGATTTTGTCGGTATCGGTGCTGAGATGGAGCAAAAAGAGGGGCACATCTATATCGCAAGCCCTATCAAAGGTGCACCAGCAGAAAAAGCAGGTATTCAGCCTAAAGATGAATTAATTGCAGTAGATGGCCAAGACGTAAAAGGAAAGCAACTAAATGAAATCGTGAAAAAAGTTCGTGGTAAAAAGGGAACTAAAGTTAAATTAACAATCAAACGTGTCGGAGAATTAAAGGACTATACCGTAACACGAGATACGATTCATGTTGATAGTGTTAAACACGAAAAACATGGAGATAAACATGTTTTCAAAGTGAGTAAGTTTCAACAAGGAACAGCGAACGAATTAAAAAATGCTATTGAAAAAGCTCAGAAGCAAGGTGCTAAACACTTAGTCATTGACTTGCGTAACAATCCTGGAGGTCTACTCGACGAAGCTGTCAAGATGGCGAATCTTTTCATTGATAAAGGACAAACTGTTGTACAGCTAGAAAAAGGAAAACAAAAGCAAGAGATCCAAACTTCGCAGGCACCTATAAAGGGAATCAATAAGCAGAAGATTTCAATCCTAATCAATGAAGGCTCTGCTAGTGCATCTGAAGTGTTTACAGGCGCACTACAAGATCATCAAGTAGCCAAAGTATATGGTCAAAAATCTTTTGGTAAAGGAATCGTTCAAACAACACGTGAGTTTTGTGACGGCTCATTACTCAAATTTACAGAAATGAAATGGCTCACACCAAAAGGTCATTATATTCATGGCAAAGGCATTCAACCTGATGAGAAAGTAGCAGGTGCAGCCTATGAAAATATGACGGTTATTCCGTCAGACAAATCTTTCAAGCTCGGAGACCAATCAAAATATATTAAATCCATTAAAATCGGTTTAAATGCATTAGGGTATGATGTAGGAGATATTAATGAATCTTTTGATACAACATTACAAAATGCGATACAATCATTTCAAGCAGATCAAAAACTAGATGCTGATGGTACATTTAACCGTGAAACCAATCAAAAATTAACAGAACAACTGGTTAAAAAAGCATCTGAAGAAGATGTGATGTTACAGCGTACATTAGAAAAGCTGAAGGAGTGATAAGCTATGAGACTTGCAACAATGTCTGACATAGATGCCATTCTCGTACTAGTTGCAGAAGCAAAGGAGATAATGAAACAGGACAATCATAATCAATGGGACATATCATATCCTGTAAAAAAAGATTTCATACAAGACATTACAGATAAAACACTTTATGTATTAGATGAGTCAGATATAATCAAGGGGTTTATCGTAATTAATAACCTATCACCTGAATGGTACAACCAGTTTGAATGGCCAGTTTCTCGTGACCATGCGCTAGTCATTCATAGACTTGTGGCATCTGCCAAGTATCCTGGAGTAGCACGAAAGCTCATAGATTTTGCAGAAAACTATGCGAAAAGCCACCAATTTAATGTTTTATTAACAGATACATTTTCTGAGAATCAGCGGGCACAAGCGCGATTCAAGAAACATCATTTTATCAAGGTAGGGGAAATGTTAAGTGAAACATTCCCCTTCGATAAAGGAAAACCATTTTATGCTTATTATAAAAAAATCAATTAGAATGAGAGGGTTATTATGACTAAAATTGCATTTACAGGAGGCGGAACAATCGGTCATGTCTCTGTCAACTTAAGTCTAATTCCAGCGGCAGTCAACAAAGGATTCCAAACGATATACATTGGCTCTAAAGATGGTATTGAGCGTGAGATGATTACCTCACAATTACCTGATACACCTTATTATCCGATCTCTAGTGGTAAACTGCGCCGTTATTTGTCAATGGATAATCTAAAAGACATCTTTAAAGTATTGAAAGGTATTTTAGATGCACGTAAAATCTTAAAACGTGAAAAACCAGCATTTGTTTTTTCAAAAGGCGGCTTCGTGTCAGTACCTGTCGTTTTAGCAGCTAAATCTCTACAAATTCCAGTTATTGTACACGAATCTGATTTGACGCCTGGATTAGCGAATAAGATAGCGACTAAGTTTGCCAAAAAGATTTATACAACATTTGAAGAAACCTTAAAATATGTACCTCAAAATAAAGGTGTTTTTGTAGGCGCAACAATTCGTGAAGATTTAAAAAATGGTAGTAAAGAACGTGGATATGCCTTAACAGGTTTCCAACCATCGAAAAAAACTTTACTTGTCATGGGGGGAAGTCTAGGTAGTGCGACAATGAATCATCAATTGCGACAAGAACTTGATCAATTGCTGGAACATTATCAAGTCATTCATCTGACAGGTAAAGGACTTAAAGATGAGCAACTTCACAAGCCTGGTTATATCCAATACGAATTTGTTACTGATGAGCTCACCGACTTGTTAGCAATTACAGATACTGTTGTCTCTCGTGCCGGTTCCAATGCTATTTATGAATTCTTAACGTTGCGTATACCGATGTTATTAATTCCGTTAGGCTTAGATCAATCACGTGGCGATCAGATTGACAATGCCAATTATTTTGCTAGACAAGGCTATGCGCTGACACTCGATGAATCAACCTTAACAGACGGTTCTCTAAAAACTGCATTAGATACACTTGAAGAATCACGAGAGATGTATATTGCTACGATGGAGACCTTTACAGAAAGTTATACTAAGGAAGCATTGCTCAACAAAATTATTGAAGATGCTCGTTTATAAAGGAGGTAATTATGACACATTGGAAAAGAATACTGACATTGGTGGTAACTATGGTTATTTTGACAACCATTGGATTTTATCATCAGTCAACAGTGGGTGAGTGGGTCGATCATCACGTATATTCATCCATTATTGCAAGTAAAAGCCCTGTCATGACGGCGGTGTTTCTTACTGTAACATATATAGGAGAAGCCGTAAGTATGGTTATCTTGACAACATTGATAGTGCTTTTATTAATACGCTATCAATATCGTGTAGAAGCCCTATTTCTCGCACTTACTATGATTTTGTCAGGACTTACTAACCCAATATTAAAACATATTTTTAATCGCGAACGCCCAAGCGTGATGCGCCTTATTGATATTTCAGGACTCAGTTTTCCAAGCGGCCATGCAATGGGAGCCACAGCCTTTTTTGGCAGCTTATGTTATATCAGTTTGCGTATTATCAAAGGACAAGCAAGAATTTGGCTCAGTATACTATGCATTCTTATGATTCCGTTTATTTGTGCGTCTCGAATCTATTTAGGCGTACATTATCCAACAGATATTATTGCCGGAATTATGGGGGGCCTGTTCTTTATCGTACTAACACAACTTATACTTCGCAAACCACTCCATCGCTCATAATAAAAACCGCTGCACCTTAATCGAATGCAGCGGTTTTTATTATACGTTTAATATCAACGAAATTTTTATACGGGCATATAAAAGGGGATATTACTTGAAAATGACTCAATCTATAGAACGAATTGTAGTGGGGGGATCGTTGGGATTGATAATCATTTTCAATTAAATTATAACGTATTGAGAATAATTGTCAATTAGAAACACCTAATTTTTTATATTTTTTTCGTCTCCTCTGTAAAAGCAGAAATAGTCCATTGGCAGCAATCACTTACATGTCAAATAACACTATTAACAAGCTACCAATTTTTAGTGTATTACAAGCAGTTCATCCTTTATAAAATTGCATGATTATCCTATTATTAAAGATGAGGTGACAACATGAAAAATGTATTAATTATAGAAGACGAACAAAATTTAGCGCGTTTTATTGAACTCGAACTAAAACATGAAAATTACGAGGTATCTATAAAAAATGATGGCCTGTCAGGATTGAACACCGCATTACAACAAGACTTTGACATTATTTTGCTAGACTTAATGCTTCCTGGTATTGATGGACTAGAGGTATGTAAAAGATTGCGAAAACAAAAAGATACACCCATTATCATGATTACTGCCAAAGGAGAAATCTATGATAAAGTATTAGGTCTTGATTATGGCGCAGATGATTATATTGTCAAACCATTTGAAATAGAAGAATTACTTGCGCGAATGCGAGCATTAGTAAGACGTGTTTCTGATGATCAACACACTTCAAAAGACACAGTAGCAGTGGGTGGTATCATTATCGATAAAAGTGCTTTTCACGTTACCTATGAAGGACAAGCCATCGAATTGACTAAGACTGAATTTGATTTGCTGCTATTATTGGCAGAAAATAAAAATCACGTCCTTCATCGTGAACAAATCTTAAACCATGTATGGGGATATGATTCTGAAGTTGAAACGAATGTTGTAGATGTCTATATTAGATATTTACGCAATAAATTAAAACCTATACACAAAGAGAAATTAATAGAGACCGTTCGAGGTGTCGGGTATGTGATTCGTCAATGAAACAACCTACACTAAAAACGAAATGGACACTGGTCACAACGGTTATTACATTTTTAATTATTTTTATTTTTTGCCTATTGATTATTTATGCTGTGAGTAGTTTACTCAAACAAAGTGAATTGGAGAAAGCAGAACATAGTGCCGATGAATTGCACCATCTGTTATCAACGCAATCTTTAAGCAATATTACGCCACTTGAATTTAGCTCCGTTACGAACAGCTACCAAAAAGCGATTTTGTATGATAAAAATGGCAAACATTTAATTGAAAGCACAAATACAAACGATATTAAGTTTACACCTGAATTTCAGAAAACGACCTCAAGAACGATTGGAATTATTAATAATACTTCTGGTTCGTTTATCATTGTGTCAAATCCAATTAGCACCGAATATTTTAACGGTTATGCAACAATTATTCATCCTTTAGATGTTTTTGATGATCTATTGAACTTCATCACATATCTCGCATTAATATTTGGTTTAATTGCTTTATTTGTTACTGCTTCTCTTAGTTATGCATTTTCATCTCAAATCACAAAACCGATAAATATTATTACAGAAAAAATGACACAAATTCGTCGCAATGGCTTCCAAGAAAAACTCGAAGTTCCTACAAGTTATGAAGAAACTGATGCACTTATCGATAACTTTAACAGTATGATGATCAAATTGGAAGATTCATTCAATCAACAACGACAATTTGTTGAAGATGCTTCACACGAATTAAGAACACCATTGCAAATCATTCAAGGTCATTTAAATCTTATTCAACGTTGGGGAAAAAAGGATCCAGCTGTATTAGAAGAATCATTGACAATTTCAATAGAAGAGATGAATCGCATTACCAAACTAGTTGAGGAGTTATTACTTTTAACAAAAGATAATGCGCGTTCTATAGATCAACAACTTGAAAAAGTAGATGTCAATCTAGAAATTAAAAATCGTCTTCACTCATTAGAACAAATTCATCCAACATATCAATTTAATTTTGAAACAAATCAAGACTTTATTTACTTGAATATGAATGGTTTTCACTTAGAACAAATCTTGCTCATTTTTATTGATAATGCGATAAAATATGACCAAACAAATCGCAATATTTGTATCAAAACTAAGCTGGTCAACAATCGTGTGCTGATTGAAATTAAAGATCATGGTATGGGGATTCCTAAAGAAGATCAAGAACATATTTTTGATCGCTTCTATCGCGTTGATAAATCACGTTCCAGACAACAAGGCGGCAATGGTTTAGGATTATCTATCGCATTGAAAATTGTCAAACTCTATGATGGTCTGATTACAGTCAATAGTGAAGAAGGTAAATATACGATTTTTACAATCAGCTTTAATGCAAATACACATCGATAAACAACAGCCATACAGAGACAACTAACACAGCTGACTGCTAGTATAAAAGCATTCTTTATGCCAGCAGTCAGCTACTTCCTTCTACTTCATTTCACCCACTATTAATTTAAGTAATTGATGGTCTTACATTAAATACATCAACAAATCTATTGTATAATTTTGAATTTTTCTCCCCTACATTAATCTGCCTAAATTAAGTTAAAATATCCTAGTTTTTTGCCTTTAAATGTTCACAATTTAATGCTATCATTTACTTGTAAGCGTTTTATTCTTTCAGTGGAGGGTGGATTATGAAGAACGATAAACAGGTGAGTGAAGCACCTGTAAATTTCGGGGCTAATTTAGGACTTATGTTAGAACTCTATGATCAATTTTTAGAAGATCCTAGCTCAGTATCTGATGATTTACAAGTGCTTTTCGGTACAATTAAAAATGACAATACACCATGTTCAAACACATCAAGACAATCAAGCTCGGGGGATAGCACGATTAAACGTGTTATGCGCTTGATTGATAATATTCGACAATATGGACATTTGCTGGCAGACATCTATCCAGTAAATAGACCTGAGCGTACCAACGTTCCAAAATTAAGTATTGAAGACTTTAACTTAGACCGTCAAACGCTCGAAAATATATCTTCGGAGATTGTATCGGATCATTTTAAAGATATTTACGACAATGCCTACGAAGCAATTCAGCGCATGGAAGAACGATACAAAGGATCCATTGCATTCGAATATACGCATATTAATAATACGAAGGAACGTGTATGGTTAAAACGCAGAATTGAAACACCGTATAAAGCAGCCTTGAATAACAATGAAAAGATTGATCTTTTCAAACAACTTGCGAAGGTTGAAGGCTTTGAAAAGTACCTTCATAAAAACTTTGTAGGTGCTAAACGATTCTCAATTGAAGGGGTAGATGCCCTGGTACCTATGATTGCACAAATTATTAAACGTGCGGCTGAAAATGAGATTTCAAACATTCAAATCGGTATGGCACACCGTGGACGTTTAAATGTACTCACGCATATTTTGAAAAAACCATATGAAATGATGCTTTCTGAGTTCATGCATACTGATCCTATGTCTTTCTTACCTGAAGACGGTAGCTTAAAACTTACAGCCGGCTGGACAAGTGACGTAAAATATCACCTTGGTGGTGTGAAAACGATTCAATCACATGGCATTGAACAACGTATCACATTAGCAAACAACCCAAGCCACCTTGAAATTGTTGCACCAGTTGTTACAGGCCGTACAAGAGCAGCTCAAGACTTCGTTGCACAATCTGGACAACTTGATACTGACTTCAATCGTGCACTTCCTATTATTGTTCACGGAGATGCCGCATACCCAGGTCAAGGTGTCAACTTTGAAACAATGAACTTGGGTAGCTTAGAAGGTTATAGTACAGGTGGTACGATTCATTTAATTACAAACAACCGCATTGGCTTTACAACTGAACCAACCGATGCCCGTTCAACAACATATGCAACAGATGTCGCTAAAGGCTACGATGTTCCGATTATGCATGTAAATGCAGATGATGTTGAAGCAACAATAGAAGCAATCGACATTGCGATGGAGTTCAGAAAAGCCTTTAATAAAGATGTTGTTATTGATATAGTGGGTTATCGTCGTTTCGGTCATAACGAAATGGATGAACCTATGTTGACCAACCCACTACCATATAAAAATATTAAGAAACATGATACAGTTGAAGTCATTTACGGAAAAAAATTAGTTGATGCTGGTATCCTAAGTGAAGCCGACATGCAAGCCGTTATGGATGATGTTCAAAAAGAAATGCGTCAAGCACATGACAAAATTGATAAAACAAATAAAAACGATAATGCAGATATGGTGCGCCCAGACAATATTTCAAATCCAATTGCAAGTAACGAATCTGAGCTATCATTTGACAGACTAAAAGAAATCAATGACGCAATGCTCACTTATCCTGAAGACTTTAATATTTTCAATAAGCTACAACGCATTTTAGAGCAAAGACGTCAACCATTTGAAAAAGAAGAGGGCTTAGTTGACTGGGCACACGCAGAACAACTAGCATTCGCATCAGTTATGCAAGAAGGTACGCCTATCCGCATGACAGGTCAAGACTGTGAGCGCGGAACATTCAGTCATCGCCATGCTGTCTTGCACGATCAAAATAGTGATAAAGTGCATATCCCATTACAACATGTACCTAATCAAAAAGCATCATTCTATATTCACAACTCACCACTTTCAGAATCTGCAGTGGTTGGCTTTGAATATGGTTATAATGTTGAAAATCCATCATCATTTAATATTTGGGAAGCACAGTTTGGTGACTTTGCAAATATGGCGCAAATGTACTTTGATAACTTTGTATTTTCAAGTAATGCTAAATGGGGGGAACGCTCTGGCTTAACTTTCATGTTGCCACATTCATTTGAAGGTCAAGGTCCTGAACATTCATCAGCACGACTTGAACGCTTTTTACAACTCGCTGCTGAGAACAATATGACAATTTGTAACTTATCGAGCTCAAGTAACTATTTCCATTTATTGCGTGCACAAGCAGCAAGTTTAGGAACAGAGGCAATGAGACCACTTGTACTTATGTCACCAAAAGGTTTATTGCGTAATAAAACAGTTGCGCAACCAATTGATAAGTTTACATCAGGGGGATTTGAACCAATTTTAGTTGGTACACATAATCCTGAAACAGTAACTAAAGTAATCCTTGCTTCAGGTAAAATGCTCGTGGATCTCAAGGAACGTCTAGCAAAAGAACCAAACGAAGCAATTGCACTCGTTGCGGTTGAAAGGTTGTATCCATTCCCTGAAAAAGAAATCCTTGAGTTTTTAGAAACATTACCAAATCTAAAAACAGTTACATGGGTTCAAGAAGAGCCTCAAAACCAAGGGGCATGGCATTTCGTTTACCCACAACTCACACGCATTGTTGGAGAGCAATATAAACTTGAGTATGAAGGTAGACCACATCGTGCAGCGCCATCAGAAGGCGACGGAGAAATTCACAAAATTGTTCAAAATAAAATCATTGAAAACAGCTTAAATATCTAGGGGGCATATTAAAATGGCAGAGGTAAAAGTTCCAGAATTAGCAGAATCTATTACAGAAGGTACCATTGCAGAGTGGTTGAAACAAGTAGGGGACTCAGTTGAAAAAGGTGAAGCATTATTAGAGCTTGAAACAGATAAGGTAAACGTGGAAGTGGTATCTGAAGAAGCAGGAACAATTCAAGAATTACTTGCCGAAGCTGGAGATACTGTAGAAGTGGGACAAGCAATTGCAATCGTCGGTGAAGGTGCTGCAAAACCTGCCGAAGCATCAAAAGACAAGCCTGCTGCGAAAGAGGAAACTACAGCACAACAACAACCGGCAAAAGATACAACAACTTCAAATGAGCGCGTAAACGCAACACCTTCTGCACGTCGCGCGGCACGTGAAAAAGGTATTGATTTAACAGAAGTAAGCGCAAAAGCAGGAGACATCGTACGCAAAGAAGATGTTGAACGTGGTACACAACCGGCTGCAAAGCCTGCTGAAACAAAAGCCGACAAACCAGCCGTACCTGCTGCACCACAAAATCCATCAAAACCAGTAATTCGTGAAAAAATGAACCGCAGAAAACAAACAGCTGCGCGCAAATTATTAGAAGTTAGTAACAACACTGCCATGCTAACTACTTTCAATGAAGTAGATATGACAAATGTGATGGAACTTCGTAAACGTAAAAAAGATAAGTTCATGGAAGACCATAATGGTACAAAACTTGGCTTCATGTCATTTTTCACAAAAGCTGCTGTTGCGGCATTGAAAAAATATCCAGAAGTCAACGCTGAAATTGATGGCGAATACATGGTTACAAAACAATTCTATGATATCGGTGTTGCAGTATCGACACCTGGTGGCTTGTTAGTACCAAATGTTCGTGACTGCGATAAGAAAAACTTCGCTGAAATTGAAGCAGAAATTGCTAACTTAGCAGCAAAAGCGCGCGATAACAAACTTTCATTAGATGACATGATTAATGGTTCATTCACAATCACTAACGGAGGTATCTTCGGTTCAATGATGTCAACACCAATCATCAATGGAAACCAAGCTGCTATCTTAGGAATGCACTCAATCATGACGCGACCAATCGCAATTGATAAAGATACCATTGAAAACCGTCCAATGATGTACTTAGCATTAAGCTATGACCATCGCATCATTGATGGAAAAGAAGCAGTTGGATTCTTAAAAACGATTAAAGAACTCATTGAAAATCCTGAAGATTTATTACTTGAGTCTTAATTGATCACTCATATATCTGGGGAGCCTATTATAAAGGCTCTCCATTTTTTACGACTGTTCAACTTTTGTGTGGAAAAATAGAGAGTGGAACAAGAACCTCATTTTTCTAAAAAAATTCCGTTGTTACACCCCGCCAAGGCTAATTATGGGTGAAAAAAACTTAGAAAATCATATTTTCACGCCAGTCGGCTACTGTCTTTTACAACATTTTCTTACTTTGAATAGCATTTTCTGTTAATGTCCCCACAATTAAGTTGAAATAGCTGTCTTCATTTAGCGTACAGTCCATAGTAATTGTGCGCTTTTTATATACTTGAAAGGCAAAAGGTTAAGCATGACACCTCACCATAAAAGATGTAAAGCCTTTTTACGGACATAGTCTTTTTCACGCATCTTATATATGTTACGCTTGTATTAACCCATAATAGGAGATTACAGAGATATGCAAATTAATAAGAACTTACTTGTTCCTATATTATCACTCGGTGTATTAATTATTTTGATTAACTTTATTTTTATTTTGACAAGTCTATTTGGCTTAACTGATTATTGGCCCGTCTTTCAAACGATTGGTCTAGGCTTAATCATTCTATACGGCTTCGATGTTTTACAAGAACGTAAACAGCGTAACTTTTATTTTTATGCAGGTATTATTTTTATTTTATTTGGAATCTTTTTCTAATAATTACAAGCATTAATAGCAACTTTTGATTTTAAGTTCGCTATAATATAACTTATGAACAAGAAAAACAGTAATAACTTTCAAAGCTCAGATGATAGACAAAGTTATTGATTTATTCCATAATGTATTAGGATTGAGTAATTAAGAGGTGACTGAAATGCTACACGAAAATTGGAAAGATAATGAGCCGCTTAAACAAGTCAAAGTGGTTCATACTGACGCCAAAAAGTTTACAGTAAGTGATATGTTAACAATCGGCAAAACATATGACGTGGTCAATGAAACTGAAGAATACTACCAAATCATTGATAACTCTGGACATGTTGGTGGCTACTACAAAACATATTTTGAAGAAGTATAAGATGAACAATTGAAGTACAATGAAAAAAGCGATGACCTGAGTTGCCATCTGCTTTTTTCTTATGTATTTTTACAGATATTAAATAGTCATCCCCTATACAAAGAGAAAGCATATTGACTATAGAAAGGTGAAAAGGTGATAAAATCATGACACAACGTAACACAGGCTACATCAATTCAGATAAAAATGTATTTGGTGATGCTGAGAAATTATTTAGCTTAAACAAAAATATTTTACTTAAAGGGCCAACCGGTTCAGGTAAAACACGACTTGCAGAAACTTTAAGCGAAACAACCAATATTCCAATGCACCAAATCAACTGTTCCGTCGATTTAGATGCCGAAAGTTTGCTTGGCTTCAAAACAATTAAAACATCAGACGAAGGACATCAAGAAATTGTATTTATTGATGGGCCAGTTATTAAAGCGATGCGAGAAGGGCATATTTTATATAT
The DNA here is from genome assembly GCF_024814435.1 of Staphylococcus americanisciuri. Classification (GTDB taxonomy): domain Bacteria; phylum Bacillota; class Bacilli; order Staphylococcales; family Staphylococcaceae; genus Staphylococcus; species Staphylococcus americanisciuri. The sequence continues at coordinate 159,831 of NZ_JANUXY010000001.1, read as the reverse complement.
CGATGAAATTAATATGGCGAAACCTGAAACATTGCCTATTTTAAACGGCGTACTTGATTATCGTCGCCAACTTACCAACCCATTTACAGGAGAAGTCATTAAAGCAGCACCTGGTTTCAAGGTTATTGCTGCAATTAATGAAGGTTATGTCGGTACGTTACCGATGAACGAAGCATTAAAAAACCGCTTTGTCGTTATTAATGTCGCATATATTGATGGTGATACATTACATGAAGTTATCAAATCACAAAGCTTGTTACAAGATGATACGTTAATCGATCAAATTATTAAATTTAACGAAGACTTGCGTACAATGACACAACAAGGACAATTATCGGAAGAAGCTGCAAGTATTCGAGCATTGATTGATATGAGTGATCTTGCAACTGTAATGCCCATCGAACGTGCCATTCAACGTACAATTATTGATAAATTGGAAGATGAACGTGAACAACATGCTGTCAAAAATGCTGTAGAACTGAATTTTTAGAGGGTGATACCAAATGAGCGATCGCTTTATCCTATTTAACGATGAACAACTCGATGCAATGAAAGTCATGATGTTACAAGACCTTGCACGATTACTATTAAAAAATGCAGAAACGCAAGTAAAAATCCATAAATTCCCATACTATGATGCGATTAATAATGAAGTCATCTGTAGTTCATTTTGGTCGCATCGCCCTGAGAATATTGAGCATACTGGTTTAAAGACGGATATTTTGTTAGCGACTTATAGCTATTTCAACATGTCACCAGCAATTGTTAACGAAGTCATTTCGAATGAAGAAAGTTTTCGCCATCCCAAGTTATATCGCCAATTATTTAAATTAATTGAAGAGATGAGAGTTTTAAATCTTATCGTCAATGAACGGCCACAAACAGCAAAGCTTATTAACGTTCGTCGTCAAATGCGCTTGCAATATTGTGAAACACAAATTAATTTTTACCGTACCAAAACAGTGTATACAGACCTATTCTTTCTAAATTTAGAGCGTTCATTTTTAACGGAAAACTTTTTTGAAGTGCCGAAAATTCATCCTGAAATTGATTCTGTCTTAGAAATGATGTATCAATATCTACCAGACATTTTTAATATTCGTACGAGTGAAGAAGCTATGTATTTGGCACAACGCATTATGTTCCAAGTAGACAATTGGTTAAAAGATGATATGTTGAACGAATATTATCATATCCCACGCCATGTATATGAGTCTTTGAGTGATATGACATTGGATGATATAAAACGTATGGATGCCGCACAAACAGATGGACAGACGGATGAGAAAGACGATGTTGAAACAGAAGAAATCGATAGTAAATCTGCTGATGCTGAAACAGCAGGTGGTGCATATTTAGAAACTGAACTACATGAAGGTGAGAGCAGTGAAGCACTAAGTGACAATGATACAGCGCGTGAAGGTGATAGTTCAGATGATATGACAGATATGCTCTCTAAAAAAGGAAAGGGCTCACAAGACACATTAGAAAATGAAGAAGGTGGCAATCAAAATTCTTCACATAACTTGTTAGGCTTAACAGGCATCAATGCTAATGTACGCATCAAGTGGAACATACCATCAATCCTACCAGAATATGTTGAGGCATACCGTCAAGTTCAAACAGATGTTCAATATGAGATTAAAGACTTAATTCAAATCATCAAAAAAACGATTGAGCATGAATTTCAAGATATGCGCACGAATCTTACAAAAGGGCGTTTGCAACGTAATTTAGTCAATTGGTTTATTGACGATCAATATAAATTATTTTATAAGAAAGCAGATCAAAGTCAGACATTTGATGCAACATTCACTTTGTTAATTGATGCATCAGCAAGTATGCATGACAAAATGGACGAAACAATTAAAGGGGTTGTGTTATTCCATGAGACACTAAAAGCACTAAATGTCCGACATGAAATCCTTGCATTTAACGAAGATGCTTTTGATTCTGATGAAGGTGATCAACCAAATATCATTGACGAAATCATCAATTATCATCAATCCATTTACCAAGCGGAAGCCCCTCGTATTATGTCACTTACACCACAAGATGACAACCGAGATGGTGTTGCGATTCGTGTGGCAAGCGAACGCCTCTTAACACGAGCAGAAAAACAAAAATTCTTGATTGTTTTTTCAGATGGTGAACCTTCTGCTTTCAATTATGCACAAGAAGGTATTTTAGACACTTATGAAGCTGTTGAAATGTCTCGCAAACTCGGAATAGAAGTGTTCAATGTTTTCTTAAGTCAAGAACCTATTACCGAAGCAATTGAACAAACGATTCATAATATTTACGGATCATTTGCTATTTTTGTAGAAGGTGTTGAACATTTACCAAGCCAATTATCACCATTATTGAAAAAATTATTATTAAAGTCTTTTTAAAACCAGACATAAAAAAAGGAGTAAAACATCAATCATAATGAAGCGATACATGATTTGTGTTTTTGCTCCTTTAAAACTTTCTAGCAATATAAAATGATTTTAGAAATTTTCAGAAATCTAATAGACGAAAGAAATTTATTGTGATAAAATGAGGCATAATTTAAAAATGAAGGTTTAGGAGTAAGTAAAATGAACAAGAATACTTTATTTATTGGTTTTATGTTATTTGCTATTTTCTTTGGAGCAGGTAACTTGATTTTCCCGCCTAACTTAGGTCTATCGAGTGGTCAATACTTCTGGCCAGCAGTTATAGCCTTTGTTATTACTGGTATAGGTTTACCGCTGTTAGGTGTCGTTGTAGGTGCACTTGATAAGCAGGGCTATATTGGTGCTGTTAACAAGATTCACCCAGTATTTTCAGTCATCTTCTTGGTAGCAATCTATTTAACAATTGGACCATTGTTTGCAATTCCTCGTACAGCATCAACATCTTTTGAGATGACAGTGACACCAATCATTCATTCTAGTAGCCCGATTTGGTTATTTGTTTTCTCAGTGGTTTACTTTTTAATTGTTTTATACCTATGCTTTAATCCTGGTAAGATTGTAGACCGCATTGGTGCAATTTTAACACCGTTATTGTTGATTACAATTCTTGCAATGATTGTGAAAGGATTTATCGACTTTGGTGGTAATCCAAATACTACAGCTGATCCTGCTGTTTATTCTTCTAACTTGTCAGGTTTCTCTAAAGGGTTTACAGAAGGGTATTTAACAATGGATGCTATCGCTGCTATTGCCTTTTCAATGATTGTTGTTAATGCTATTAAAGCAACTGGTATCAAACATGCAAATGATATTTTCAAGCAAACAGCAATTGCAGGATTGATCGCTGCAGCCGCACTTGCATTCATCTATATTTCATTAGGTTTTATCGGAAACCACATGATTATTAGTGAAGCAACAATGAAACACTTAACTGATAATGATCAAAATATTGGTGCATACTTGCTTATCACAATTGCAGGAACAGGTTATGGTGCATTTGGTAAATATTTACTTGGTATTATCGTTGCACTTGCATGTCTTACAACTGCATGTGGTTTGGTCGTATCTGTAAGTGAGTACTTTAACAGTATCTTACCGAAACTATCATATAAAGCATACGTAATCATTTTCACTTTGATCAGTTTTGTATTATCTAACTTAGGATTAAACGCAGTAATTAAGTTATCAGTTCCTGTATTATTAATTATTTATCCTGTTGCAATCACAACTGTTTTCTTAATCTTGATTGCACGTTTTGTACCAACAAGACGCATTACACAACAAATTACAGTACTTGTTGTTTCAATAGAATCTATTTTAAGCGTTATGAATGCAAATGGTTGGGTTAAAATGCCATTCATCGAACAATTGCCATTCCATGAATACACACTTGAATGGTTCCCAATTGCAGTTATTACATTAATTATCGGATACATCATTGGTGCTTTTGCAAAGTCATCAGATATCATTGTTTACGAAAAAGAATAGTATCCCAAAAAAAGCCTCTATCTTTACTGATAGGGCTTTTTTGATTCTACATTACATCTTCTATCTTTGTCACTAAAAAGCACGCATTCTCTAATGCCAAAAGCTCAACTATTTGGGTTGCTAGAATCCATCACGCTGACTCTTAGCTGTTGTTAAACGTTCACGTAAATCTTGTTCAAGTTGTTTCAAATCTTGCTCAGCTTGTTGACGTTTTTGACGACCATCTGCTTGAATTTGAAGTGTTTCTTCAATTGTATGAATGATATTATCCTGTGTTGTTTTCAGCGTTTCAATATCTACAATACCTCGCTCATTTTCTTCTGCAGTCATACGCGCATTCTGTCTTAACATTTCAGAATTACGAATTAAAATCTCATTTGTAGTATCTGTCACTTGTTTTTGAGCCTGTGCCGCTTTATTTTGACGATTTAAAGTTAAAGCAATCGCCATTTGGTTTTTCCACAGTGGAATGCTCGTCAATATTGAACTTTGAATCTTCTCTGCCAACGCTTGATTAATATTTTGTATCATTCTAATTTGTGGGGCAGATTGCAGCGTAATTTGACGCGATAATTGCAAATCATAAATGCGTTTTTCAAGTCGATCAACGAACTGCTCCATATCCGCTACATCTTGAACAGCCATTTGATTATCTGTATGTTTCGCCTTATCACGTAGCTCCGGTAAGACGTTTTGTGTTAAATGATCTCTCTTATTTTGCGCCGCTGCAATATATAAATTCAGAACATCGTAATAGTCTTTATTTTGTTGATACAAACCATCGAGTAACTGAGCATCCTTTAAAAGTTCTGATTTATTTTTATCCAATTCTACGGATATTCTATCAACTTGCGCACTGACTGATTGCATGCGTGAAAAAACTTGTTGTAACGATGCTTTAGAACGTTTAAACACACGCTTCAAGAATGAATTGTTTTGTTGAGATAGGTCTTCAGGATCGACTTCTTTTAGCTTTTTCATTAAACTCTCAAGTGTTTCTCCAATTGTACCAATATCTTTAGATTGTATGTCGTTTAACATTTGATGTGAAAAACCAGATAAATGTGATTGCGCTTTGGAACCAAATTGTAACAAACTATCATTATTCAATGGCTCAATTTCTTGTGCTAATGCATTAATTTTTTGTTGATCTTGTTCTGAAAACTGAGGTGCTGTTTGTTCTTTTTCCTTTAGCTCTATACCTTGCTCGAAGGACTCAAAATAATGCTCTAAAGGATGTGATTGCTTATTTTGTTTCATTATCGTACTCCTTTTCATAGTGATGTTGATACAGCTTTGACAAACGCATTTCTGTGTCTAACTGATTGTAGTGTTGTTCATTAACCCGTTTTAAATCGGCAATCAACGTCCGTTTAACCTCTTCAAGCGTAATGCGCGTTTGATGCAATGCTTGTTGATCAGCTGTAGATTTCATCGGCATTTTTGCCAAATGTGTGTAACTTTCAACAAGATTCAAAGCATGATCAATATGTGAATAATAAAAACTCTCAATATGATAAAAATGATTTGGTTGTTGACGCACAATTTGATTGATTGTACGCGTTAAGCGATAAATATCATTCACTAATTTAAAATCTTGAATAGAGCGTACATTAATAAATGCTTTAAAAATACGCTTAACTTTATTTTGTGCTGTATTTATTTGATGTCGAATATAACGATAGTCTTTTCTAGTTAAACCGAGCTCATTCAAATAACTTTTTGATGTTAATCGTTGTGTTGGTACATAACCTACAACGAAACCTGCAGCTCCTATAAGTAAGTCAAAGAAGAATTGAATATCCAGACCGATGACACTTGTGAAAAAAGATGCGACAGCGATAGGTATACCAACAAAAATCCCAAAAATACGCGATAGATTATATCTCATCGTGATAACTTCCTTTATCCCAATACTTTAAACTTTTCTAGTTGTGGTTCTACATCGAGGTGTTCTATCTGATGATGTGTAACAGAAGAAGCAGGGGAGGCACCATTAATCACTGCTTGCATAAATGTTTCCAAATGATTTCCTTCACCTTGTGCTATAACCTCAACGTGATTATTTACATTTTGAACAGTACCTGTTACATCATATTTCAATGCTAGACGTTCGGTAAAATAACGAAAGCCTACACCTTGTACACGACCATATACCTTGATTAAATATCGTTGCATATCATATCACCTCTCTCTTTAATTATACGTATTTTTAGCGTAAAAGACTAATAATTGAGAAGTGAATACCGCTTTGATATCGCTTCATAACAACATTGCTTTAAAATCGTAAAGATTAAAACAATGATATTTTATATACTTACATTTGGTGTTAAAAATAACTGCTATTTCGTTATAAATCATTATTCCGACTATCCCAAACAATATATTAACAAAAAATTCCGAAAAACAATGATTTGAAATTAGTCATTTAAAGTAAATCTCTATACAGGTGTCAATTTTCTTATTATGAAATAGAAATAACTGAATGTTAATCATAAAATTAGCAATCTAATACATGATCCACAGTTGCCATTAGCAATGATAAACAAATTATATTTAAAAACCATTTTTTGATTGCCATTCCTAAACCTTTAGCCTTCATTTTAACTTTTCAATTTTACACAAATTGTATGCTGTTTTTCATATTTAGGCGATTTTGGTATACTTTGTCATATTAATAAATCTTGAACTACAACTGTCTTCATTCATTTAAGATGAATAACTTGATTTTTACGTCTAAAAGTCTTAAGTTGTGAAGTAGGTTAACGAAGCTGCATTTTACAATAATCGTTGATGTTTAACTCAAATTAAGCTCAGCACTGATTGGGAGGCATTTATATGTGGGAACTCATAATGATTCGTGCAGACTACGAAGGCTGGTGGCTTTTTGATGACTGGCCAGAACATATTATTGACACACAAACTTATTCGTCCTATGATGCATTTGTAGAAGGATATAAAAAAACTATTACACAAGCGAAGCAATGTTTCAATAATTATGCAGTCGGCAAACATAATATCTATGCATTTTACAACAATTGTGATATGAACTATTGTGAAGACTGCGATGAAGACCTTCAAATTTTTTATAGTTTTATTGTCTTAAAAAATAAAGAAATTTATTTAAATACACCATTAATAAACTGAATAAAAATTTTTAATTTCTGTATTGCAAATACATGCACGTTACATTATAATAGTATTTAAGCAATTGCATTATTCCATATTGCAAAGAATATTAATGGCTATGTGAGTATTTTTTGTAATATGCGAATAGCGCATATTGAATTTTAGTCTTGGAGGTTTCACATATTATGAAACAAGGTACAGTAAAATGGTTTAACGCTGAAAAAGGTTTTGGTTTTATCGAAGTTGAAGGTGAAAACGACGTATTCGTACACTTCTCAGCTATTAACCAAGAAGGTTACAAATCATTAGATGAAGGTCAAGCAGTTGAATTTGAAGTAGTTGAAGGCGATCGCGGTCCACAAGCTGCAAACGTTGTTAAACTATAATAAATAGATGCAATGTTGACTTAATAAAAAGGCGGACATAAATATGTTCGTCTTTTTGCTTTGTCTAATATATGCAAAAATAGTCAAAACACCTAACGCAAAGAGGGGATTTGACTATTTTTTGGCTGTTCAGCTTTTGTGATGGAAAGATAATAATAAATACCACCACCAAAATATAGCGCCTTTTATTTCACATCATTGATAATTAATTGGCGTAACGATTGACGTTTAATGACTTCACGTGCCTTACCATTTGCGATAAAAAAGACAGCAGGTTTCTGAATCTGATTATAGTTAGATGCCATACTATAATGATATGCCCCAGTTGACAATACTGCTAGATAATCACCACGTGCCACGCTAGAAGGCAATGTCGCTTCATGAATCAAAATGTCTCCAGACTCACATAGCTTACCCGCCAAAGTCACAACTTGATCGGCTTTTTCATTACGATTGACGAGCATGACTTTGTATTTCGCATCATATAAGGCCGTCCGAATATGATCACTCATACCACCGTCAACTGAAATATATTTATTGACAGATGGAATGTCTTTGATTGTGCCTACTTCATACAAAGTAACACCCGCTTCAGCAACAATGGAACGACCTGGTTCTATACTTAAAGTTGGCGTAGGGTAGTCAAGATCCTGACATTTTTGTTTGATGGCTTGAACAATTTCTGTAATACCTGCTTCAATATCAAATGATTGATCACCCTCAACATATTCAGCACTAAAGCCACCGCCTAGGTTAAGTAACTCAATCTCAATTGCCTGATCATTCAACCAGTCAATTACCATTTTTGCCGTTTCAATCATTCCAGTTGTCTCTTCAATCTGAGAACCTATATGAAAATGAATACCTTTCAATTGTAAATGATGACTTTGGTGAATCATTTCAACTGCTTGTTCTGCTAAACCGTGTTTTAATGACAAACCAAATTTACTTTTTTCTTGACCTGTTTGAATAAATTCATGTGTATGAGCTTCAACACCTGGATTAACACGAATTAATACGTCTACAGGTTCTGTCGCATATTCATCTAGTAAACTAATCTCATCAAGCGCATCTACAACAAAGTAACCAATGCCTTGGGATAAAGCATATTGAATTTCCTGTTTTGTTTTGTTGTTCCCATGAAAATGAATGCGTTTCGGATCGTAACCCGCTTCAATAGCTGTATAAAGTTCACCTTCAGATACAACATCTAGATCAAAATCTTCTTCTTCAACTAGCTTAATCATCTGAATACATGTAAATGCTTTAGATGCATATGATAAAACATAACCAATATCATTCTGTTGAAATGCACGATGATATCGACGCATTTGTTGACGAATTTGATTTTCGTCATACACAATCGTTGGTGTCCCATAGCTTTGTGCGAGTGTCTTTAAGCTTGTCTCATCAATCGTAAGTTCTCCTGATTTATTGTAAGTAACTGTCATTATTTATACTCCTTCGTCAATGAATCTAGGTTCAATGCACTCAATTGTTCAGAGTTCGCACCGACACCTTTAAACGTATAATCATCAATTCTTAAATCTTCGTTATATAAAATTACTGTATCCTGTGCTTGGACATATTCATCTACTTCAACAAACATGTGACTCATCATCAATGCACGGATGGGATAGCGTTTATTATTTATCAAGACATCATGTTGGGCACGCGTCCGCAACACGCCATCTCCATATCCTAAGTCAACAACAGCTAATCTCGTATTATCACGTACAGCAGTGTATGCAAAACTATAACCGCAATGTTGACCTTCTTGAACTGTTCGTACTTGTAATACATTTGCTTGAACAGTTAATGCCTGTGCAATCTGCTCTCTAGGCAGTGCTGAATAGGGACGAGATCCATATAATGCAATGCCAACACGTGCATGTGTATGATGTGGGAAGATTTGACCTTCTCGTATAAAACTTGCACTATTTTGTGCGTGAACCATATTAAATGTGTAACCTTGATTTAATAGTTTTTCAACAATGTTCAACCATGCTGCACGCTCAATTTCATAATCTTCTACATCGAATTCATCAGCATAACCAAAGTGCGTCCACAAACCCGTTATTTCCATTTTGGTTGATGCGTTTGCTTCGTGATCTGCCAACACTTCTTGTATTTCATCTAATGTTTTAAAACCCGAACGATGTAACAGGTTCTCATATTCTAAATGTACTTTTACACCTGCTAACGCTTCTTTATATTTATAATAAAACGCTAGTGACGGGAGCGTCATCTGAATGTCATATTGGCGCAGTATGTCAAATGATTGCGTTGGATTCATTAAAAATATCGATGCAGTAGGGGCAAGTTCACGAATTTCTATCGCTTCATTTAATGATGTTGTACTGAAACACTGAATACCAGCTTCCAAAAACTGTTCTACCGCAAATGACAAACCATAATTATAGGCATTATTTTTTACAACTGCCATAATTGGGTGTCCGTTCTGAACACGTTTCACATTTTGTTGAAAAATTTTGCGATCAACACGCCATATCGCTGTCATTCAATCACCTCATCAAAGTTAAACAATAAACGTTCATAGTAATCAGCAATATTGATTAATATTTTCTCATCAAAGTTAAGTTGTGGTGTATGCAAACCATGTATATTATTTTGTTCTTCATTACGCGTGCCAATAAAAACAAAATAAGCTGGCGCAATTTGTCCATAGAAACTAAAATCTTCACCAAATAAATAAGGTGTTTTAGGCTCGATAACTGTTTGATGATTGTAAGCCAAGCTTTCCACAACATATTTTTTTAATTTTGGATCATTAATTGTAGGCGGGTATCCTTCTTCAAACTTCAACTCACACTGCACATTAAATAATAATGACATGCTTTGTGCAATCTTCTGCATTTGCTTTTGAACCTGTTGTAGATCAGTCATGTCGTATGTTCGTATCGTGCCTTCTAAATAGCCACTACTTGGAACTGTATTAATCGCTTCACCTGCATGAAAACGACCGACATGTACAATATTCCGTTGCAAACCATTCAAGTGATACTGTTGTATTTGCGATAATTGTGTCAACAAATGTTGCATTGCTTCAGCCGCAGAATGACCTTGTTCTTTGTTCGCAACATGACTTGATTTGCCATGTAAATAAAAGCGGTATTCTGTTGCACTCGCTGTAATCTCCTCATCACGAACTACAACCGAACCTTCAGCGACAAATGGCATAATATGCACACCATAAATAGCATCCAAATGATAAGCATCAAGCTTGCCTGTTTTGATTAAGAGATTCGCACCGCCACCCGATTCCTCGGCAGGTTGGAAAATAAAGACAACATTGTGAGGCAGACGCCCTTTGTCATATAATGCTTTACATCTTTTGACATGTAACATCAACGCTGTTGTATGTCCATCATGTCCACAAGCATGCATCACATGATCTACCTGACTGCGATAATCAACATCGTTCTCTTCATGAATAGGCAATGCATCAATATCCGCACGAAAGGCAATTGTCTTATCCGATTTCCCCGGCAAGTAGGCAACAACTCCTGTTTTCAACGGACGTTCATACGATACACCTTCTGATTTTAAAAATTGTATGATATATTCTGTTGTCTCATATTCTTCTAAACTTAATTCTGGATGCGCATGTAAATAGCGTCTATGTTGCGTAACAAACTCTAACTCACTCATTCTTTTCACTCCTTGTTATATAACAAAAGAAGTGGGGGACCAAGCGACTTCTTTAGGGTTGCCCACTCCTATCAAATCAACCTATACATAAAAGGCAGAGGTGAGATAAACGAATTATGCAGCCGTACTGCCATAGGAATAAAATAACAAAAATTAAAAACTATTTTCACGCCAGTCAGTTGCTATCTTCCACATCGTTTCCCCATTCTATATGATGTTTTCTATTAATGTCCCAGCCTCTTTCTCTTATATCTAGTCATCAAGTTTTCTCAATGCAGCAACAATTTCACGTTTTGAGTCTGCAACATCACTCGCTTGTTTGATGACCTTGGCTGGTGTACCTGCAACAACAGCACCCGCCGGTACATTTTGTGTTACGATAGCACCTGCAGCAACGATTGCGCCTTCACCGATACGTACACCTTCTAATATGACAGCATTTGCACCGATTAATACATTATCTTCAACAACAACGGGCTCAGCGCTTGGTGGTTCAATCACACCGGCTAAAACGGCACCTGCGCCTACATGAACATTCTTACCAGTGATAGCACGACCACCTAATGTTGCATTCATATCAATCATTGTTCCTTCACCAACGATAGCACCAATATTAATGGTTGCACCCATCATGACAACTGCGCCATCACCAATCACAGCATGTTCACGAATAAATGCACCTGGCTCAATACGTGCATTTGTATTCACTAGATTCTTCAATGGAATCGCTGAATTACGACGATCCATTTCAATCTCTAAGTCAGTAATAACTGATTGATGTGCTTCATAAAATGCTTGCCAATCGCTTGCCTCACAGAAAATGACTTTTGAATCGTTTGAACCAAATACTTTGAATGATTCTGGAAAGTCGATACCCTCGAAATTTCCATTTGCATACACTTTTAATGGTGTAGACTTTTTCGCATCACTAATATATTGAATGATCTCTTCAGCAGTGAAATTTTTAACCATGTTTTCTTACACTCCTTATAAATTATCAAATGTATAATACCCAGGTGCTTGATGTATTAGCTTTTCGGCTGCATTTAACGCACCATTCGCAAAGATATCTTTAGATTGTGCACGATGGGAAAGGGTAATCGTCTCATCCACACCGGCAAATAAAACATCATGTTCGCCAACGATTGTACCGCCACGTATTGAATGAATGCCGATTTCTTGCTTTTCACGTTTCGCATTTTGTTGACTGCGATCATAAACAGGTTGTACTTCTTCACGTAGACGTTCAATCACATCATAAAGTTTTACCAATGTGCCACTAGGGGCATCCACTTTTTGATTATGATGTGCTTCTGTTAGCTCTATATCATATTGTTCGAGTAATGGCACCGCTACTTCTAACAACTTTGTGAGTACGTGAACACCATAACTCATATTCGCACTGAAAAAGACAGGCATCTTTTCAGAAAGCGTTTGTAACTTGGATGTGATTGTTTCTTTTTCACCAGTTGTTGCAATCACTAGTGGTAATTCAAATTCTTGGTTAAGTAATGGTAGCAACAAGTTCGGATGAGAAAAATCAATCGCCACATCCGCCTCTGTCGCTTCATTTATTTGATTAACAGTAGGGTAGGGAATTGCATCATGATTTTTGTTCGCAATCACAGCTACAATTTCATGACCAGCTGCTTCTGCCAGACGTGCAACACGCTGATTCATCGTACCATAACCAATGAGTAATATTTTCATGCTTGAACCTCCGCTTTAAATTGCATATATGCTTCTTTTAATGTTGCTTGTTCTTGTTCATTCAAACAAACAAGTGGTAAACGGACTTCATATTGACCGAAACCTTCTAACGCTGCCAAAAATTTGATTGGAATTGGATTAACATCTACTGATAACGCTGTTAACAATTTGTCAATTGGTTCAAAGTGTCTCGCACGATTGTTAGCATCTGTATAGACACGTTGAAAGGCTGCTGGGATGACGTTTGCAGCTACTGAAATCAAACCATGTCCGCCTTCATTAAAATAACGCACAATATTGTCATCATTACCGCTATATAATGCAAATTTCGACGTATCCACACGTGATTGAATATCCGCTAAATAATCAAAATCATTCGTCGCATCTTTTAAAGCAACAATATATGGATGTTGACTTAGATGTGCAACTGTCTCCGGCTCAATCGTACTGTTTGTTCTTGAGGGGACATTGTATAAAATCACTGGTAATTCTACTGCATCCGCAATCGCTTCAAAGTGTGCAATCAAACCCCGTTGATTGGTTTTCAAATAATAGGGGGTAATCAACATAATCGCATCCGCACCTAATACTTTTGCTCGTAATGATGCTTCAATAGAACGTTGTGTGTTATTCGTTCCAGTACCAACTACAATAGGTACTCGTCCACGATTTTCATCAATAACCGTCTTCAAAATTTGATCTTTTTCTTCGTCAACAAGTGATGGGTTTTCCGCTGTTGTTCCATTCACAATTAAAGATTGGATACCGTTATCGATTAAAAAATTCACTTGTCTGCGAATTGCCTCATAATCCACCTCATTATTCGTGAATGGGGTAATCATTGCAACGCCTGTCCCTTCAAAAATATGTGCCATAACATTATTCTCCTTTCAATTTGAGAACCTGTTCCAACACTTGTACAGCATTCAGTGCAGCACCTTTCAATAAGTTATCTGAAGTAACCCACAAGTGGAACGTATTGTCTAACGAATCGTCTTTACGAATACGTCCTACAAACACTTCATCACGCCCCGTTGAATGAATCGCTAATGGATATTCATTATTTGCTGGATTATCGACTAATACAACGCGTGGGTCTGCATCAAATAAGGCTTGAATTTCTTCAACTGTTGCTGGTTGATCAAGTGTCACATTGATATGTACACTATGACTATCCTGCACTGGTACACGAACACAAGTGGCAGTAACATTTAATGTAGGTTCATTTAAAATTTTTCTCGTTTCATCGATCATTTTTTGTTCTTCTTTTGTATAACCGTTATCTAAGAAGACGTCGATATGCGGTAAGACGTTGTTATATATTGGATGTGGATACGCTTTAGGTTCCGCACCATGTGCACCATCTGCCAAATCTTTTTTACCTTGCATACCAGAGCCTGATACTGCTTGATATGTCGTATAGGCTACACGTTTCAAGCCATATTGATCTTGTAATGGCTTCAATGGTACAACTGATTGAATTGTTGAACAGTTTGGATTGGCAATAATCCCACGTGTAAACTGTGGTTCGTTAACTTCTGGAACAACTAAATCTACGTCTTCAGTCATACGCCATTGACTCGAGTTATCAATAATTATTGCACCATGTTGTTCAAAGAGTGGGGCGAAGCGTTTGCTTGTCTCACCACCTGCACTCATTAGCACATAATCAAAGTCAGCATCTGTTGCTGTTTCAGTAAGCTCCTGTACAGTATACGTTTGACCTTGAAACTCAATTTCTTGTCCAGCAGAACGTTTCGATGAAAATAATACTAACTCATCAAAAGGGATGCCTTTGCGGTCAATTGTCTCCAAAATTTTAGAACCTACTAATCCTGTTGCACCTGCGACTGCTAATTTAACCATGCTATTCACTCCATCTTCTTAAATAGTTATTTTATTTATTTCATATAATTCAGTAAATTAATTGTTGATACATTTTGTCGTTATCCATCATCAATTAATTTCATCAAAATATAGCTCATTTTTGACCTCCTCACATTAGGGAAGAGTCACGTAATATATAAAAAAACAAGTCCGTCGTGCGAACTTGTCTCATTTATATACAAGTGATGCACTCCATTATCAGTAAAATAATGACAGATTCATAGCTCTTAACCTTAGAATCCAATAAACAGATTCTGCAAAACCTGTTTACTTCGGCATCGCACCCTTTGGATATAAGCTGTTTGCAGACAAATGCTTGTATCTACTCATGATTGATGCGCCTCATCAAAAATTATTAAATTAATATGGTTCATATTATACATACTACGCACACACCTGTAAATACCATTTGCGAACTTTTTTAAATTTACAGACAATAAAAGTTTTGAAAACATAATAATAAGGGGCATTCGTAACACATAAAAAAATCAAAATCGAACCAGTGAATAACACCAGTCCGATTTTTAATTAAAACTGCTTATTTTGATTTTAAAATACCTTTTTCTTCTAAATAGCTTTCGTAAGGGATTTCTTTTGATAAACCTGATGGCACATCTAAATCAATAACTCTATTGGCAATTGTGTTGATAAACTCAAAGTCATGCGACGTAAAGATGATTGATCCTTTGAATGATTTTAAGCCTTCATTGACAGATGTAATACTTTCAAGGTCTAAATGGTTCGTTGGCTCATCTAAAAGCAAGACATTCGCACTTGATAGCATCATTTTGCTCAGCATACAGCGTACTTTTTCGCCACCTGATAGCACACTCGCTTTTTTCTTCACTTCTTCGCCACTGAACAGCATACGACCTAAGAAACCACGTAAAAATGTTTCTGTTTGTTCATCTTCAGGTGCATATTGGCGTAACCAATCAACCAAGTTCATATCGACGCCTTCGAAAAATGCTGAATTATCTTTAGGGAAGTAACTTTGTGAAGTCGTTACACCCCATTTTACTGTTCCTTCATCTGGTTCTAACTCGCCAGCTAAAATTTTCAATAGTGTTGTTTTAGCAATTTCACTGCTACCCATTAATACTGCTTTATCATTTGGATTCATTGTAAATGAAATGTTATCCAACACTTTCTCACCATCAACTGTTTTTGAAATGCCTTCAACGAACAGTAAGTCATTACCGATTTCACGTTCAGGTGAAAACTTTACGAAAGGATAGCGTCTTGAAGAAGGTTGAATATCATCTAATTCAATTTTCTCTAATTGTTTTTTACGGCTTGTAGCTTGTTTAGATTTAGATGCATTGGCAGAAAAGCGTGCAATAAACTCTTGCAATTCTTTAATTTTATCTTCTTTTTTCTTATTTTGTTCTTGTGCCATTTTTTGCGCAAGTTGACTTGATTGGTACCAAAAATCATAGTTACCAACATAAATTTTAATTTTACCAAAATCTAAGTCAGCAATATGCGTACATACATTGTTCAAGAAGTGACGATCATGGGATACGACAATGACTGTATTATCAAAGTTAATTAAGAAATCTTCTAACCAACTAATCGCTTGGATATCCAAACCATTGGTAGGCTCGTCCAATAACAATACATCTGGTGAACCAAACAAACTTTGAGCCAAGAGGACTTTCACTTTTTGATTATTTTCTAACTCAGCCATTTTTTTATCATGCAAGCTTGTCTCAATACCGAGTCCCGATAATAATGTTGCCGCATCAGATTCCGCATTCCAACCATCCATTTCAGCAAACTCACCTTCAAGTTCTGCTGCACGAATGCCATCTTCATCGCTGAAATCTGGTTTCATATAAATCGCATCTTTTTCTTGCATTACTTCATATAAACGCTCATGACCTTTAATCACAACATCTAATACGCGAACATCTTCATATGCGAAATGATCCTGCTTCAACACTGCAAGACGTTCATCTTTGCCTAATGATACGTGACCCGTTTGAGAATCAAGTTCTCCTGATAAAATCTTCAAAAATGTAGACTTACCAGCACCATTTGCTCCGATTAAGCCATAACAGTTGCCTGGTGTAAATTTAATATTAACGTCTTCAAATAATTTACGGTCACCAAAACGTAAACTAACATCCGTAACTTGTAACATGCACTTTCTCCTTTATATATATTCTAACGCCTGAATTATACCATATAACCTACATCGTTTCGATATTATGATGCGTTTACATGACAGAACGTATAATCCTTTAATGCTTATCAAGCAGGGGCATGCTATAATGGATGTAACTTGCAAAAAAGAGGCGTCATTCAACAGCTTGCAAATTAATGTAACAATGTATATTGTAAAAAAGTTGTGAAGAATGGTGTTTTAAAGCCAAAGGAAATGGCAGAAATGCTCAATGTATCTGCATAAACGTTACACATGAGTGAATAGCAATTATGCAAAAAGAAACACACATGAATTGAAGAAGTGTCTAGTAAGTCCGTTACGCAAACGATTATAAATACAGACAGAAGTTACAGAAACTTCTTTAAATATTTGTCAAAAATATCCAAGATTTAAAAAGAAAACATTAAACGGTTCTTTTTAGTTGATTGGTACAATTGTAATTGAAAGACATCGCATATTCTTACCAACATAGTCAATTATGTCACAGACAACAAATGCCTTTAATCAAAAGAATATTCAAATGTGAAGTTTGTAGGAATGAAATAGACAGAGATTTAAATGCAAGTTTAAACTTAGTAAAATTAAAAGAATACGTATTGCTTACGTAAGGAAAGGAAGTAGTGTTACTAAAAAAAGCAACTTACTAAAATAGTTAAGCATTAAAATACAGTAGGCTGTATCGGAATAAACACCTTAGGAGTGGACAAAAACTTGTCGCTCAATGGTAATATCCACGCTGAATAAGGAAAATATAAAAACTACATTTTAGTATGGTTTTAGTAGCAGCGCGTTATGTCTTTTAAAGAAAATGAAATTGTTGGGACAATCGAGTTTTTAGAAGTAAAATCTCTTGAAGGTTCAACATATATCCTTGAAGGTCCAAATAAAGAGGTTGTCAAACTGAATCAGTCAGAAGTCAATGAATCTGATACATTAGAAATAGGGGAATCCTATAGCTTTTTTGTATATCCAAACCGTTCTGGAGATTTGTTCGCAACACAAAATATGCCAGACATTACAGTGGGACGTTATGACTTCGTTCGCGTACTAAGCACAGATCGTGACGGTGCACGTGTAGATGTTGGTTTACCACGTGAGGTTTTGATTCCATGGGAAGATCTACCGAAACTCAAATCACTATGGCCTGAAAAAGGGGACTATGTGTTATGTACGCTACGCATCGACCGTGAACGTCAAATGTTTGCACGTTTGGCATCAGAAACAACGGTACAACAGATGTTTACACCTGTTCACGATGACAAGCTACAAAATGAAGTGCTAACTGCACGACCATACCGTTTGTTACGTGTTGGAACTTTCTTATTAACGTCTAAAGGCTATAAAATCTTTGTTCACGAGTCAGAGCGCCAACACGAACCACGTCTAGGTCAAGAAATGTCTGTTCGCATTATCGGTTATAACGATAAAGGAGAGTTAAACGGCTCATTTTTACCGCTCGCACATGAACGTCTGGATGATGATGGCGAAACCATTTTCCAACTACTCGTTGAATATGATGGCACTTTACCATTCTGGGACAAATCGAGCCCTGAAGCGATTAAAGAGGTCTTCAATATGAGTAAAGGCGCATTCAAGCGTGCAATCGGTCACTTATACAAACAACGCATTATTAATATTGAAACAGGTCATATCACCCTTACGAAAAAAGGGTGGGCACGTACAGAAAATACATCAAAAAAATAAATAGACATCATCCACCTAAAGTGTACAATAAAGCAAGATTGTACGCTTTTTTCAAATTAAGTTTGCAATTTCATTTAAAAGGCAAAAGCTGAACAGGGGTGAAAGCGCATTTTCACCCCTGTTCAGCTTTTTTATGCATGATTCAAATGATCTGTTAATCCTTCAAGCTCATCAACGAGACGACCAATATATGCAATCGTTTCTTTCAAAGGTTTATCCGTCGTAACATCAATACCAGCCATTCGTGCAAGCTCAACAGGAGAAACACTGTCACCAGCTTTTAACGTCTCAAGCCAATCATGAATCGCTGGTTGACCTTCCGTTTGAATGCGTTGTGCCATGATGGTACCGATTGTTAAACCTGCAGAATATGTGTATGGATAAAGACCCATGTAGTAGTGGGGTTGACGCATCCAAGTCAACTCTGCACCTTCTGTCAATACAACATCATCGCCCCAGAAATCGTGAATAACTTGACGCTTAATTTCATTGAGTAATGGTGCAGTGAGCGATTCTCCTTGATCTACGCGTAAGTACACTTCACGTTGATATGCTGCCTCAAGCAAGTGTGTAACCATATTATGATAATACGTACGCGCAATAATTGAACCAATGGCCCAGCGCTTAAACGCTTTATCGTCACTACTTTCTAATAAATAATTCAACATCAGCATTTCATTCATTGTAGAAGGCGCCTCAACGAAGTACATTGAAGCATCTGCTTGTAAGTAATTTTGATGTTTATTTGCCAAATTAAAGTGGCCAGCATGTCCAAGTTCATGTGCTAATACAAACACTTCTGTCATTTTGCCTGTCCAAGAAATAAAGATATAGCTATGTGAAGCATAAGGCGAAGCACAGTAGGCACCTGTTTCTTTCCCTTTATTTTGAACAAAGTCAATCCAACGTTCATCATACGATTTTTCTAACATGTTTTGATAATCCGCACCTAAAACACTTAATGCGCCAAAAATATATTTTTTCGATTCATCAATCGTAATATTAGGTTCATACGTATCATCAATGGAAATTTTCAAATCTTCAAAGCGCATTTCATCAAGATGATTAGCACGTTGAATAACTTTAGCATATCGGCGCATGATAGGGGCTAAATCCGACATAATTACATCTATTTGACGGTCATACATCTCTCGCGTTACATCTTGTTCTGACAATAAAAAATCAATAACAGAATCGTAACCACGCATATCTGCTTCTAATTTTTCAGCTTGAATATGTGCATTATAAGCTGCCGCTGTTGTATGTTCATATTTTTTTAACGTATCGCTGAAATGGCGGAAACTTGCACGTCGAACTGCTGTATCCGCATGATCTTCGTAAAATCCTTCAAATGTCGTATAATCCATCGCATAACTTTGACCATTTACTTCAAAATGACCAAAATCAATGTCCAACATCTTTGTAATCCCATAAATTTCACTTGGCGCTCCTAAGACAGGGGACAATTGTGCCAAAACTTCTTCCGCTTGTGGATGTAACTGATAAGGTTTTAAACGTTTTAACTTCATCAGATAATGACTATACGTTGTTTGTTCGATGGCTTTATTTAAAAGTTCATCTTCTAAGGCTAATAATTCAGATGTCATAAATGTTAAGTTTCCTGATACTTTACCATATAAAGTTTGAATGATAGCAGCAAGTCGTTGGCGCTCCGAATCTGTTGCATCAACGCTTAGTTGCATTTGTGCATAATTGCTTGCACGATCAATATCAACAGCCAATGTGCAGTAGTCGTCTAATGCTTGTTGGATACTATCCACATCCTGCAAAGCACCACTATATTGCGCTTTAAATTTTGCAGAACGTTCAGGCAATGCTCTAACAAATGTTTCATAAGTTGTTGCATCCTTAAATAAATCCGATAAATCCCATGTTTCATGCTGTGCTACTTCAGATCTTGTTGGCAATGTTTGATCCATAAAACAACCCCCTTGATTATTGTTGTTAATATCATATCATATTTATTACGACAATTATTTAATGTATGATCTCTTAATTTCTAGTATAATCAATTGTACATACAAAATGATTAAAGGAGTATTATCGAATGTCTATTTTAGAAATCCCGAATTATTTATGGGTTACACTCGTTGTCATGATCGTTTTAACACTATTTTGTACGCTCATCTTGAACAAATGGTTTGTAAGTGCCATTATTATGTTTGTTGGATTAGGCATATTGGCATTTATCTTACCAAATTTTTATGCCATTACGTATGAACCGTTATTAGGCTATGCAGCATTTGTTGCAATCTTAAGCTTAATTATTAGCTTAATTCTATGGTATTTAACACGCGATATGCGTAAACGTCGCCAACAAAAGAAATATGAAAAAGAGTTAGCACGTTTAGAAAAACAATACGATCATAAATAACATAAAAACACTTGTAGGTAAACAACACATACTTGCAAGTGTTTTTATGTAGCAGAGCGTTATTCTCTTAACACATATAACTTCCTATAATATATATTATGTAAACTTATAAAAAGAAAACGATTTTTAAAGCGCTATAAAGTCTCATTGAATACATATCATCATTCAATAAATATTACTAGTTAGCATATTAATTCTTTCTAGCTCGTTCACCCACAATATAATTAATTCCATACATGTACTTAATCAGCTTAAAATACGCTGTACTTTCATAAAGCAATCTATTTTAGATAAAAAAATGACATATAGCATTAAATTTCTTTACATAATTTTTATACTATTATGATACATTTATACTCGTTTGAGTTGATGAAAACCTAAGAAAATATCTTTTAAAGATATCTGTTTAACTCTGTATTAATCAAATAATATTGCTATAAGTATTCTTTAATATCAATTTTATTTCTATGCACTTAGTAGATAATGCCTCTTACTTAGTATTATCAATTTAAGTTTACATAATATTGTTATTTTAGTCTTTTAACCACTTTGCTTATTATACATTCTAATATTTTAACTATCTTGCTTTTTAGATAATACTTCCGAAAATGTATAAATTTCATGGTATACGACAGTGTATTTATGCTATTAAAAAGTGATTGTTCTTACTAAAAAGTTTTGCTAAGATGTGGTTGTAGTGTTCCACATAGCTATCGATTTTTTATAAATATCTTCATGAGTAATACGTTTTTTTCCTTTAATAGCAATTATAATCACTCATCGTTGCAATGAGTCATCATATCACTTAGTTCATTTTCTACAGGATTACTCATTTGAACTAAGGATGTTTTGATGGCTTGAAGATAACACACCCTACTTACGTTCCCTTACGACGTTATTAAAATCAATAGCAGTTGTGTCAACACTACACAAAAACGCACGAAAAAAGCAAACTATTGGAATTGATGCTTTTTTCGTGCTCACTACAAAGCTGATTATTATGATACTTGCGTTCATGTGTAACTATCAAGCTGTTACACATGCATTCATCACTATAATAATCGGCTCTTTAATAATCGGCTCTTTTTTATTTTTTTAGCTTCGATCTCAATCGATTGATTAGTTGAAAGATGATATACTTTGGCTTATTAATTGGTTTGTAAAAATCTCCAACTAATTCTTCTAACTGTACGTTAAAGCCTCGTTTAAAGCGATAAACACCATAGTCCTCACTTGATTCTGTAAAGTCTCCAGATAGACCATAGAAATTATAACGTTCATAACCATGTTCAAAACAGTAGTTAATCATGTGCCAATGCATCGCATAAGGACCCATAAAGTGGTTGTACTTTTCACTAGATCCGCCTGAGAAATAATTAATTTCATAAGCATTGGCAAAGAAGATACCTGATGCAAGATTTAATATTGAGCCATCTGTCTTTCTCAGCTCACTTGCTTTTAACATTTCTTGCTGATTATGTGCAATTTGCTTATCTAACTCTGCAATCTTTTTCAATTGTTTGTCTGATTTGTTTTGATTCGCCATCATTTGATCACGTCTAGTTTCTTTATCACTCAAATCTTGCTGTAATCTTGTTAAGTATTGATCTAAGTCAATATACGCCATTGGCACTATCGCCTTGCTACCATAGTGACGGAAGAAACTGAGCAAATACTCGTCCGTTTTAGACGTGAAGCCAGTACGCGCTTCTGTTTCACGATACAATGCTAAAAATTGATCAAATTCTTGTTCTTCAAGGTAACGAACTTGCACACCAAAATTAGCCGCTTTATTTACATTGCGTTTACGTTGGCTATCGAAATGCTTCTTAATACTTTGTGGTGTTTGGTCTTTCAAGTTCAATACACCCATCCATCTCACTTGACTTGATGCATCATATTTCGTTGTAAAACCATGATGTTCATAGCCATATGATTTTAACATTTGAACTAATTGATCCCCTAATTGATTGTCTCCTATTTGGTGAACATCTTTATCATAAATATTATACATCCAATAAGGATCCAGTTTTACATAGAGACACTTATTTTTAGCAAGATATCCATCTAAAGACTTGAGATAAAAATCTACTAACCCTAAATCACTATAATCCATGACAGGCCCACGATTGGAGTAAAATACATAACTTCCCATCGTCGGTATTTTTGAAAACAAACTCGCTGCAATAACCTGGTTGTTTTCGTCTTTAACACCTAATAAGACAACTTGAAAACCATCTTTTTCACGTATTTCGATATTTTCTTTCACTTGAAAATAGTGACTTTCTAAAGAAGGATCTTGAACAAACTGATCAAATTCCTCAACTGTTAACTCTGTGAATTTCATACCGCTAATCCCCTTCTCTCTTCTACGATAACTTTTCCTTCAATCGTTTCAACTTATTATACGCAGCATACGCCGGCTTGTTAATTGGCTTGATGAAGTCTCCAATGTATTCAATAACATCCGCATTGTACCCTTTTTTGAACTTAATGACACCTGCATCTTCTGCAGTCTCACTGAAATCCCCGCTAATACCATAAAAATTATAACGTGTGATCTTATGGTCGATCGCATAATTAATCATTTCCCATTGCACAGCATAACTTCCTGCAAAGTGTCGAAATTCATTCGCTGTTCCACCTGCATAATATACCACTTCAAATGGATTAATGATAAAGAATCCAGCAGATATAGGCAATTCATTCCCATGTTTTTCTTGCAATATGCGCGCTTCAGTCATTTTGGCTTGATTCGCTTCTAATTGTTTTTCCAGATTTTGCTTTTTATTTATCGCTTTTTGATTATCAGGACGTTTAGCTAAGTCTTTTTCCGCCTTAGCTATCTCTTTTCGATACTGGGCTTCTTCTACTTCAAGTTCTTTGATATACGCTTCGAAATCAATATATGCTAACGGAACAAGTACGCGATTTTTATAATGTCTCATACGGTGGTAGTAAAAATCATCTGTACGATCTTCAAAATCTTTTGTTGCTGAAGTCTCCTCCATAAATGCTCTAAAAATCGGCAACTCATCTTCCGCTAAAAACCTAATTTTTACACCATTTTTCTGTACTTTTTTAGTGTTTCGCTTACGAAGATTATCCATACCATTCAATACATCTTTAGCTGTCTTATCTGTCAAATCCAAGACTGAGTGATAACGAATCTGAGTAACTGGATTGAATCCTGTTGTAAAACCTTCATGCTGATAGCCAAGCGACTCAAACTTTTTAAAGATCCATGCCATGTTGTAATCTTCAAGTATTTCACCATCGTGATTGCGTTTATATATCGGTAAATATGGATCTACTTTTACATATAGCGCATGATGTTTTTTCGCATATTTTGAGAGTTCATTAAAAAAGAAATGAACAAGTTCTTGGTTATCATAATCAAGCACAGGGCCTCTATTAGCATAAAAATATTTAAAAACTCTCATCACAGGCATCGCAGTCAACAAACAAGCCGCTAAAACTTGATTGTTGCTATCTTTTATACCAACAAGATGCGTTTCTACACCTTCTGCTACTTTTAATTCATAGTTGCCAGTCATTTGTGTAAAGTGACTATATGGCATCGCATCTGTAAACTGTCCAAATTCCGCTGTTGTTAAATTTGTAAACTTCATAAAATTACTCCTAATTTCTCTATTCAATATTCATTCTGCAAATAGCTCATTTATACACAATTCAAGTAGAAAAGATCTCACTCAATATGTTAAAACACCGTTACTCATTTCTCTACGAATTGTACGCTACTACTTTAAGTTGCACAACTTACCAAGATATATTTTAACGTATCATACGATATTTAGCCAATATCCTGCTAGTAAATGCGCTTATTCATGTAAAATTCTATCTGTTTTATTTATAACCATTGCTTTATAGCACTTTAAAATGTTAAAATATCTGAAAATTAATGTAATTCAAGCGAGGTAAAGAAGATTATGACAGAGATTTTCTTCGTAGGCTTAGGGCTCATTGGTGGTAGTTTAGCTAGTAATATAAAAGATGCTTATCCTCAAATGACCATCAGCGCCTACGATTCAGACCCAAAACAACTAGAACGTGCACAATCAATTGACATTATTGATAAACCTATCTATGATTTTGCAGAAGGTGTTGCACAAGCTGATATCATTATTTTTGCTACACCTGTACAAACAACTGTAGCTTATTTAACAATGCTATCTACGCTTCAAACAAAACCCGGACTTATCGTAACAGATACCGGAAGTACAAAATCAACCATTCAAGCATATGAAGCCCATTTACTACAACATGATATTCACCTGATTGGTGGGCATCCGATGGCAGGTAGTCACAAGTCTGGTGTTTTGAATGCCAAAAAACATCTATTTGAAAATGCTTATTATATTCTTGTACATGACTTAGCAGAAAATGCAACGGCACATACTCGTATTGCCTCTCTTCTTGAGTCAACGCGAGCTAAATTCATCAAAATGACTGCCGATGAACACGACTATATTGTAGGTGTCGTCAGTCATGTACCACACCTCATCGCATCTAGCTTAGTTTCTCTTAATGCTCATGAAGCTTCGCAAATCCCACTTATTCAAACACTTGCTGCAGGAGGCTTTAGAGATATCACACGCATTGCTAGTAGTAGTCCAGAGATGTGGCGAGATATTTCATTAGAGAACAAAACACATATCTTAACGATTATGCATCAATTCCAATCCAAGCTAAGTGACATTATTTCGATACTTGAGCAAGAAAATAAAATGGAACTCTATGATTTTTTTGCTGATAATAAGGCATATCGAGATGCATTACCTATCAGAGAACAAGGTGCTTTAACTAGCACATATGATTTGTATGTTGATATTCCAGATAAAACCGGCTCTATTTCACAGGTTACTGATATTTTAAGTTCACATAATATATCTATTCGCAACTTGAAAATTTTAGAACTGCGTGAAGATATTTACGGTGCCTTACGTGTGAGTTTTAAAACAGCAGCTGATCGGGAACGTGGTCAAGCAGCACTCAACGACTTTGATACTTACATTCTGTGACCCACTTTTGTTTATAGTTACTAGATATATAATACAGCTTTTGAAATGGTGCCTTTCGCATATTTTCTGTGTAAGGCATCAATTGTCTTAACTACGCGTACTTCTCGCTCTTGCTGAAGCGGGTCAACAAGTTGTGAGGTTGATGATGTAAATATCATTAAGATTAAGCTCATCTAATCAAAAAACAGCCCTATGGCAAAGACCATAAGACTGTAGCGAATGCTTGCATGAACAAACTGTTAAGAACTATTCACTCCTTAGTCACTAACACTAAAGACTATAATTATCGTCTCCACACTAATAACCTAATCCAAAGTAAGGAAAATATTGTGAAAGACAAGACAAAAACTGTGCTTTTCAAAGCCTTTTATGTCATAATCTCGTTTCAGCCTTGCCGTGGTGGAACAACGAAATCTTTTTTTGAAAAATGCGTTTCCTGTCTCACTCCCAAAATATAAGAAACTAATGCTTCTCAGCTGCACAGATAATAAAAAGAACGCAAAATACTTAATACTATTTTTCCATTATCAAAATTTTAGTCATCAATTATGTTGTAGTTCTTATGCCAAGTGATGATTTATCGCTGATATGGAACTTCAGCCTCTACTTCTTCATCAATCCCTAAATCAATGAATACATGTATCTTAAGATAGACTTTGCTTGTATCAGACTTAAGGTTAAATGTCTCCGGTTTTAATTCAAACCCAATTTTCTTATGTTCTTTAGTGCCGAGCGTAAATGTCTCGTCAATAATGAACGTGTCAAGTTCATTATTGAGATAACTAAATTCACTCGTTTCGTCTGAATTGCTATATTTTTCTAACAATTTCAATTCGATATGTGTCACTTTTTGATCACTCATACCCGCTTTCAGTTTGATATAACCTGTTATCGCTTCACCCACAGTATATGACTGCTGATCAAGATGAACGAATACTTTCATACCTTCAATACCTAATGATGTTAAGATGTTATCAAAACCCATGCATTAAACCTCCGTCTCTTTTCTTTTTCATCTCTATCATACGTGTTTTATATAAATATCCGCAACCTATAACTAAAAATGTTATAATGTGAATGATTATCACTAAGAGAGGAGCCAATCATATGCCTATCGTTACAGTTAAGCTACTAGAAGGTCGTACAGACGATCAACTCAAGAACTTAGTAACAGAAGTGACTAATGCTGTTGAAAAAACAACGAATGCACAACGTGATGCGATATCAGTTGTCATTGAAGAAATGAAACCAACACATTATGGTTTAGGTGGTACACGTAAATCTGACCAATAAGTTGTATGCAAATGAAGCCATTACAGCGACGATGCTACGTCTTGTAATGGCTTCATTTTTTATTCTTCATTCAAAAATTGTTGAATACGTTTCTTATTCTCTTTCTTATCAATACCTAATGCCGCCCCACCGTCGTTAGTTGTGATATTCTCATAACTTCCTTTGACTGGCACGCTCAATGTCTTGATATTTTTATCACCCCGTAAAATAAAACTAAATCCGGTTTGATAAATAGCTGAATCAGGCATGTCTGTACTAACATATCCACGCATAATACCCGCTAGTTTTGGCGCTTTTAGAATAGAAGATGGCTCTGTCAGTTGACGTTTAAGTGCTGACATCACCTGTTGTTGGCGTCTAACACGTCCAAAATCACCTTCTTCATCATTACGGAAGCGAGCATAACCTAGCAATTCTTTACCATTTAAACGGTGATATCCTTTTTTCAAAGAGACACCAATCTTCTCAGACATATCCTTTTCAACATCAATCGGAATACCCTCAGGTTCAAGCTCATCAATCATCGCTTCAAACCCTTTGAAATCCAATGTTGCATAATACTCAGGTTCAATGCCTAAGTTTTCTTTCAATGTTTTACGCATCAACTCTGCACCGCCTAGCGAATACGCAGCATTGATTTTATAACTACTATAGCCTGGAATATCTGCATAAATGTCACGCATCACAGAGACAATTTTCATATCTTTCTTAATGTAATCGTATTGTACAACCATGATGGAGTCAGTTCGCGATACACCACCATCTTCTAAATCTGTCCCCAAAATTAAAACAGTCGCTTTTCCATCATTTTTTGAGGTACCGTTAAATTTATGTATTTTAGGCGCTTGATTATGATTTTTTGCAACCTCTAAACCTTGATGATAACTTCTCACGCTGTATATAATTGGTAAGACAAGCAGTAAGACAATGATCAAAATAACAAATGGTAATTTGCGTATCCGTCTCTTTTTCGTACGTTTCAAACTCTGATCTGACATACTTGTTTTTTTACGTTTAAAATTGTTTTCCATCGTCTTCTCAACCTTATATCTTCAAAATTAGGTATCTGTGTACTATAATAAGCACATATTAACGGTATATAAATTCAATTTAAAAAGCAAGTAAAAACATGTAAAGTCATGAAAAATAATACACTAGGAGGTGTTCAAATGAATATAAGTACAGCTTATTTTGCGGGTGGCTGCTTTTGGTGTATGACAAAACCATTCGACCAACATCAAGGTATTGAAAAAGTGATTTCAGGTTACATGGGCGGTCATGTCACTAATCCCACTTATGAACAAGTTAAAACCGGCAAAACTGGACACTATGAAGTCGTCAAGATTGAATATGATGTGGCACTTTTTTCCTATCATAAACTATTAGAAATTTTCTTTTCTGTAATTGATCCGACTGATTCGGAAGGTCAATTTCAAGATCGTGGAACACAATATCGCACAGCTATCTTTTATACCAATGAAAATCAAAAAGCTGTTGCAGAAAACTATATCAACAGTTTAAAAAATACTTTTAATCACGATAAAGCAATTGCGACAAAAGTCCTTCCTGTTTCTGATTTTTATGAAGCAGAAGACTACCACCAAGATTTCTACAAAAAGCAACCTGAACGTTTTGAACAAGAAGAGGCAGATCGCGCCGCTTACGCAAAAGCACACCATCTAAACGAATAAGTGGCGTTTGTAATATTTAAAACAGGCAGACATCCTATCTGATGAAGGGTGTCTGCCTGTTCATATTTATACTCTATTCTTTTTACGTATAATGCGCGTAACTGTTAACAAACATTCCCATACTGTTTGTGAACGATGATAAATAAGATAACGTGATTCCCAATTCGGTCCAAACTTACTTTTATACTGACGTAAGCCTTGGAAGCTATATAAGCCATTAAAATGCTCATAAAAGCGACCTACAACCTTTTCTTTCATATGACCATAAGGTACTTGACCAACATTGGATAGTGTTGCCATTCCCATATTGAATCGCTCATATTCCGCTGATTGTGCCCATAGAATCATATGCAAATATAAACCATCCATAAACGGTAATTCGATGCCTCTGTCCCAACGAATTAAATCAACAGAAATCGTTGTTTTACGATCAACAGGCATCAATGTAGCAAACGCATCAATCTGTCCGTCAGCATTTCTTAAAACCGCAACAGGTGCTGCATTCACATATGTTCGATTGAAGTGACCTACCGAAAAGTAAAATTCTGACTGCTGACCTAACCAAATATCACTAATTTTTCTTAAACGTTGATACGTTTTTTCGTCTAAAGGTGTTTCTAGAATTTCAAATGTATAACCTAATGACTCAAATTTATTTAAAGTCGCTCTAAAGCCTCTTCTCTTTTTACCAGCGACCGTAAAGCTCTGAACATCAATTAATGCTTCTTCACCTAACTTGAAAAATTGGTTACCAAAATCATGATACATCGGTAATAGTTCCTCAGACACTTGATAAAACATTACATCTCCACCCAAATAGATGGCATGTTGATAGAATTCCTTTAACAGCGATTGAAAACCTTCAGCGTCTCCAATCGGATCACCTAGAACAACAAAAGCATCTCTCGTATAACGATACATTAAAAAGGCATTTTGTGCCTCGTTTACATAAACACGTTTGTCACCGCTATATAACAGGTGACTCAGAAGATGCCCGCCATGCTGTTCTAGAATCTCTTGGGCAATATTTATATCATTATACGTACTTGGTCTGTGATAGCGCCATTCAAAAAAGTTAATGATAGCAACAACGAGCAGTGATAACCCTAATAGCGCTAAAGCGAAAGCAGACTTAAGCAGCAAAAGATCTACTTTAGGTACGCTAACATCTAAAAACTCCAAAAAGATACGAACTAAAAATTGATTCACATATAACACACATACCGTTATAAGACCCATCATAACGAGTGATTTTAACCTTACAGGGCGTTTGAGCATGCGCGAATTGCGATATGCAAAAATAAGCACTAATACTAATAGTAAGGCTAAGATGGACATGATGGATATCCCTGAGATACCGTATACATAAACATCAGATATAATCAAAATTATCAGCGCCACGATAGCAAATAATATCGCACGTTTACTTCTAAGTATAATCCCTTTCAAGTTCAAGAAGAGAATTAAACCTGCACTGACATTCAAAATATAAAGTATTATAAACATGATATGTTGCTTCGAGTTCGATGCATCAAAAAGTATGCCAAAGTTGTTAATTAAAGCGACTACACTCATAATAAACACTAAACAGCTCAGCGCAAAAGATGGAATATAACTTGCTATATCTTTTTGGAAAGAAAGCAAAAATGTCGTAATCTCTTTAGCAGGCTGAAAATATTTAGACTCGGAAACATACTTTTTAGCAACTGTTCCAAACTCAAATACGGTTAATATAAGTGAGATGAACAACGGGAAGAAATAGTAAGCAATACGATATAAAAGCAATGCCAATACAATTTTCTCTTCTGGTACGTTGAAGTATTTAAAACCTAGTAATATCAATAAATCAAATGCACCAAATCCACCAGGAATAAAGGAAATAAGTCCAGAAATAGCTGCTACAATGAACACACCTAGAACGACAGAAAAGGCAATAGGCGCACCTACTAAATGTAATGCATAGTAAAAGACCACTGTCGCCATAAACCACTCTAAGCTTGAAATCAATGTAAAACTTGCGCCCAGCCAGCGCGCCGTCTTATCAATCGGCCAAATCCATGACACAATGATGAAGACTGGTAATAATGCTGCGATAACATATAAAAATACAGTGACCCACACGGACGTCTGTTCTAAAAAGCGGACATCTAATACATGCGTCACTACAAGTAACGATAAAAAACTTAACCCGGTCAACATAGATGTTAACATGTACGAAACGAACTGAATCAATTTCTTTTTACGGTCTGTATATTGTTGATAGAACCATAAACGCACACTCGCACCAACAAAGCCACCAAAACCAATAATATTATTAAAAGCATTGATAATATAACCGACTCTTAAAGCTTTAAACTTTGACAACTTAAGTCCGAAACGCATCGTTAAAATAACATCATATAGAGATAACAATATAATCGAGCTTGCACCTAGTGTAAAGAGCAGCACTAATTGCAAACTGTTAATGCGATTGAATAATAAGAACGTTCTTTTAAAATCAACATGTGAGAGTTCTTTAGCTAAAACGAATGTCACAATACTTAACAATACGACGATAAATATTCCTTTTAAGTACTTCAATAAAAGTTGTTTATTAGCGCTCACAACACGACTCCTCTCTGAATAGGCACAAGAGGCTGTGAGAAAAATACTTATCAATTTTCTCAATATTTCAAGTTCCCCCGCCTCTTTATTTGCCTAACATTCAATAAAAAAGCATGATTTTTATTCTTCTACTATTTTCGAATTTTGATCTTCTTCAAGCTCATAAGGACCTGCATCATCTGCATAAAACTTATTGTAACGTCGCTTGAATAACATAAAGACGTGAGATACTAATACTTTGATAATGGCATATGTTGGAATCCCTAGAATGACACCTACCACACCAAGTAAGTTACCCGCACATAATAAAACGAAAATAATCGTTAACGGATGGATACGCATTGTTTTTCCCATGATGTTAGGGGAAATAAAATGACCTTCAATAAATTGCACAGCTGTCCATACAACAATCAACTTCACCAGCATAAATGGTGATGTAATAATCGAAATAACAATTGCTGGAGAAATAGCAATCGTTGGTCCAAGATAAGGAACCACACTCGTCACTGCTGCAATACTTGCTAGAATCAAAGCATAATCCAAACCAATAATAGAGTAACCAATGAATAACAAAATACCAATACAAAATGATACGATAATCTGTCCTTGAATATATGAACCCACTTGTTCACTCATCTTATCCAATAAGTCATGGACATCTTTACGAAACTTAGGTGGTACAATTTTGTTAGAATAGTTTTTGAAACGATGTCCATCCTTTAACATAAAGAATAACACAAATGGCACCGTAACAATAACAACTGTTACATTGACCACTGCTTCCGCAAAAACACGCACTTTGTCACTAAATCCATTAGCAAAACTTGGAATTTTTTCTTGTAAATTATGCAACCACTTTTCAATATCACTATAATAATCTGATAAAAATGGTACGTGCAT
Organism: Staphylococcus americanisciuri; assembly: GCF_024814435.1. Taxonomy (GTDB): domain Bacteria; phylum Bacillota; class Bacilli; order Staphylococcales; family Staphylococcaceae; genus Staphylococcus; species Staphylococcus americanisciuri. The sequence goes on along the minus strand of NZ_JANUXY010000001.1, from coordinate 127,319 downwards.
CATATTATTAACAAAATTCGTCGCCTTATTAATGTATGATGGAAAGTTATGTATCAATCGATCAAATTGATATGTTACCACTGGAATTAACAAGTTAACGGCTAATGTGATGAGTCCAATAATACCTAGGAAGAGCAAAATAATACCCCATACTCGTTTGATATGATACCGCTCTAAAATATTAATAATTGGATTAAATAAGTAGTAAAGTATCAATGCGACAATAATCGGTGCAGCAATCGTGTTAAGTATAATAGTAAATGGTTGAAATATATAAGATACACGATCAAATATAAAAACAACCACACCAATCAAAATAAATACTACTAACGCAAATAGTAAATCTTTACCACCAAAAAACTTCATAAATCGACTTTCTTTTAGCTCAATTCGTTTTTCAGCTTGCGCCTTTTTTGTTTCTCGTTCTGTCATAAATTTCACCAAACCTTTTGGAAAGTAATTATAGTTTATACTTTTTTTCTCGAAAATCAAACTGCTAAATATCATTTGATATACAAAGTTCTCTATCATCGTGTGAATGATTATGACTATAAGAAAAGCTGAGATTTATGACGAAAATACCATATAATCTCAGCTTGCATACCTATTATTTTGTTTCAAAAAGTTTGTCGCCTGTTGTCACTGTTGAAGCTGTTGTATAATCTAAGTTCGTTACGTCTGCTTGTGTCACAATAATTGGCGTAATATCACTTTTCGCATGTTCTTTAATATAATCTAAGTCGAATGTCATTAAGACGTCGCCTGTTTTGATTTCTTGACCTTCTTCAACAAGTACGTCGAAGCACTGACCTTCTAACTTCACTGTATCTAATCCTACATGAATCAATAATTCTAAGCCGTCTTCAGATGTTAAACCAATCGCATGTTTTGTTGGGAAGACCATCTGTACACGACCGTTAAATGGCGCGCAAACCTTACCTTCTGTTGGACGGATTGCAATACCATCACCCATCATTTTTTCACTGAATACTTGGTCAGGCACTTCACTTAATGGCAAGACTTCACCTTTTAAAGGTGCAGCAACAAAGTGCTTCACTATTTCTTTGTTGGCTGTCGCAGCATCTACCACTGTTGCTTCATCTTTATCGTCTAAATCAACTGTCGATATTACTTCTTCTCCTGCCATGATTTGTTGCATTTCATGCTTAATTTGATCTGATTTAGGACCAAAGATTGCTTGCATATTATTACCAACTTCAAGCACACCAGATGCACCTAAGTCTTTCAAACGTGCAACATCAACTTGCGCTTTATCGTTTACTTCTACACGAAGACGTGTAATACATGCATCTAAATGCTTAATATTTCCTTTGCCACCCATCGCTTCTAACACAGCATGTGGTAAATCACTTGCTGATGTTTTTTGCGCTGTTGATTGTTTATCTTCACGACCTGGTGTCTTATAGTTCAGCGCCTTGATTAAGAAGCGGAATACAAAGTAGTAAATAACTGCGTATACAAGACCAATCGGAATAACAAGCCACCAAGCTGTTTTATTCGGTAAAACACCGAGTAATACAAAGTCGATAAAACCACCTGAGAATGTGTAGCCAAGATGTATATCAAGTAAATACATAATTAAGAATGCTAAACCATCTAACACTGCATGAATAAAGAACAATAATGGTGCAACGAATAAGAATGAGAATTCCATTGGTTCAGTAATACCTGTTAAGAATGATGTTAACGCTGCTGAACCCATTAAACCGGCAACAACCTTTTTGTTTTCAGGTTTTGCTGCTTGATAAATTGCTAATGCAGCAGCTGGTAAACCGAACATCATCACAGGGAATTCACCTTGCATAAATTTACCTGATGTTAACTTAGAACCTTCTTGTAACTGTTCAAAGAAAATACGTTGGTCCCCATGAATAATCTCACCAGCGGCATTTGTATAAGAACCAAATTCAAACCAGAACGGTGCATAGAAAATGTGATGTAAACCGAACGGAATTAATAATCGCTTAATGAAACCGAATAAAAATACCGCAATACCCGTGTTGGCATCAAGTAATCCTTCACTAAATGCATTTAAACCACCTTGGATTGTTGGCCAAATCCAAGCCATTGGGAACGCTAATAAGAAAGATGTACCTGCCATCGCAATCGGTACGAAACGTTTACCCGCAAAGAAACCTAAATATGACGGTAAATCGATATTATAAAACTTATTATAACACCAAGCTGCTAAAGCCCCGATGATGATACCACCAAATACACCTGTTTGAAGTGTCGGAACACCTAAAACACTTGCGTAACCACTAGATGGATCAGCAACCGCTTTCGCTGTTACTTGTAAGAACTCACTCATTGTTTTATTCATTACAAGATAACCAACAAGTGCGGCAATCGCTGCAACACCGTCTCCACCTGCTAAACCGATTGCAACACCCATGGCGAAGATAATCGGCAAGTTGTCAAAAATAATACCCCCGGCACCAACCATCATACTTGCTACGCTTTGAACACCAGCGTTATGCAGAAATGGTAGATAGCCTTGTAATGCATCTCCTTGTAGTGCTGTCCCGATTGCTAAAAGCAGACCGGCAGCAGGTAAAATCGCAACTGGTAACATCAATGCTTTACCAATACGTTGCAATTGACCAAAAAGCTTTTTCCTCACTGTACTAACCTCCATTTATCAATGAATTCAACACAAAAGGCATGAGAAAGAAACTGTGAATAATAGTATATTCACAATTGCTAACTCATGCCTAATCTCACTTAGTAACACGTTATTGATTTAAGATTGTTGAGATGTACGAACCAACTGCTGGATGTGCATTGTTAAATAAGCCACTTCAGCTTCATACACTTCAACATCCATTTGTGATTGAATCATCTTAATTATTTTAACAGCTACATTATAGCATAGTGGATATTGTGCTTTCAATAGGTTCTCGAAACTTAATTCAATTGTTGAACGTTCTCCTTTTTTCAAGCGCTGTAATAAAAAGTGCATATGTCGAATAAAGCGTTGATACTGCAATGATGTTACATCAATGCGCACTTGTCGATCATGCTCAATCAAACGCACTGAGCGGTTGATCAATTCTGTCACCTGTTTCGTGTTTTCTATGCTCACATCTTCAATTTGTGATGCGATATGCAATGCAATAAACCCTACTTCATCTTCAGGGAACGCCACATTTAACTGTAAATTCAGACGTGCCACAACACGTTTTGCAATTTGGTACGCTTCCGGATAACTATATTTTGTTTCACTCAGAAACGGATTAGTAATCAATTGCCCTTTTTTTACACGTTTCAACGCAAAAATTAAATGATCCGTCAACGATACGATAAACGCTTCGTTATTTTCTATATTAAAATGCGCCAAGATAATTTGTACGGACTCAATCACCACATGAATCTCTTCATCATTGGTTTGATCCATTAACATTAAATAGTGGTCTTGTTGTGATTTGTTTTGTAGCTTAAAAACTTTCTCAATCGTATCCACATTTTGAATTACGACGCCTACTTTTTTGTTAAAACCAATCCCTTTACCCACTAAGACAACTTCTGTGTCATCTTGCTCACATATAATCACATTATTATTGAGAACTTTGACTATCTTGTATGTGCTCACATCATCACCCTCTCCATACATACAAGTCAAATTATATCCGCTATTACTATTATTGAAAAGAGTTATATTCGTTTTAACATGAGAATCACAATTAAATATTAAAAAACCGAATGTAAAAACATCTCTCTGCTTCCACATTCGGTTCATCATTCATATGTTATTTTGTTTTTTTCACCGTTGAATTGTTTAACTTTTGTGCATTGTCGCCCCAACATTCAATGCCAAAGAGGTTAATTTCAAGTTCTTCTGGTCTGAAGATTGGGCGTTTACCTTCTTTGCGCTGTTTCTGATAATCTCGCATCACAGCTAAGGCAATATTAGCTAAGGCAATGATAGCTATCAAGTTCACAATGGCCATCATTCCCATGAATAAGTCTGCTGTACTCCATACTGTCTCAGTTTTGACAACTGCACCGACAAATACAAGTAGTACAACTAAGCAACGGAAAATAAATAATGCTACCTTATTTTTAGTTAAAAACTCCATATTGGATTGACCATAGTAATAATTACCAATCACTGATGAGAATGCAAACAATGCAATCGCAATTGTTAAGAAAATACCACCTGCACTACCGAGATGTTCATTTAATGCAGATTGTGTTACTGCAACACCTTGTTTAGCATTTTCACCGAATTCTAACCCAGAATAAAGTAAAATCATAATCGCTGTTGCTGTACAAACTAAGATAGTATCAAAGAATACACCTAATGCTTGAATCAAACCTTGCTTAACAGGGTGAGATACAGCGGCCGTTGCTGCTGCGTTCGGCGCAGAACCCATACCAGCTTCGTTTGAGAACAAACCACGTTTTACACCTTGCAGTACTGCGAAACCAACTGCGCCACCAGCAGCTTGGTCAAAACCAAACGCACTTTTAATAATCGTTAAAATCATTGGGATGATTTGATCAAAATGCATAAACAAAATGACAAGTACCATTGCAACATAAATAATTGCCATAAAAGGAACGATGGCTGATGAAATATTTGCAATACTACGCACACCACCAAAAATGATGACAGCAGTCAAAACAGCAAGAATAATACCTGTTACTACAGGACTTACATTGTATTGCGTATTTAATGATTCTGCAATTGTGTTTGATTGAACCGTATTAAATACAAAGGCAAAAGTCACTGTAATCAATACTGCGAATAGAATACCTAGCCATTTTTGATTCAATCCTTTGGTGATATAGTAAGCTGGACCACCACGGAAGCCACCTTCTTCATCAGGCACTTTATAAACTTGTGCCAAAGTTGCCTCTATAAAGGCACTCGCAGCACCGACAATCGCAATAATCCACATCCAGAATACTGCACCTGGACCTCCTAAGACGATTGCGGTTGCAACACCGGCAATGTTCCCTGTACCTACACGAGAACCTGCACTAATGGCAAAGGCTTGGAATGATGAAATCCCTTTTTCACCTGAATCTAGTGTCTCCGGTTTCTCCTTAATAGCACGAAACATTTCAGGTATCCACCTGATTTGGACAACTTTTGAGCTAATCGTGAAGAATAAACCTACTGTTAAAAGTAGCCCAATTAAATACTGTGACCAAATCAAATCGTTTCCTACTTCAACAATTGTTTTGAACCAATCAGGAATTAAACTATCAAAATCTCTCATATTTTAATCACTCTTTACTATTAGATTTTCAAATGTCTCAATAACACACAACTAGTAATAGTTTATCATCTATGCACAATAGTGACTATCTATTTTTTTATTATTTGCTAATAAATAGATCCTTGATTTCCCCAAATGTCGCTGTATCAACAACGAATGAGCCATTCGTATATTGCTCGGATAAATGAATTTTGTTAATTTGCCCATCGTGTACCGCTTCGTCTGATACTAATTGATAGTGGACATCAGCTTCACGACATACCACTGCTGCTACGATACGATGCGGTTGCTTCTTCAATTCTTTCAGCAGCGTAATACCACGTTGTGCACGTTTTGCCTCTTGCAAGACCTTAAAGCTAATACGTTTCAATGCTCCGCGTTGTGTCGCAATTAGAATCGTGTCCTGACGACCTACTAAATCAACCATCACAACATGATCCTCTGCTTTTAAATTGATAGCCTTTACACCACCCGTACGAATACCTGTCGTTGGTAGCTCAGCAATTGGATACGTGAGCGACATACCTTTGTGGGTTAATAATGTTACTAATTGCTCAGTTTCCGTAATTTGCGTTCTCATCGCCGAAATAACTACATCATCATCTTTCAACTTCATCGCTACAAGTGGTTTACAATGTCGTGCTGTTTTATAGTTGGACAATGTCGTCATTTTAATCATGCCGTTACGCGTTGCTGTAATAATAGCTTCATGATCATCAAATGCTGAAACGACATCATAGTCCACGATAACTTCGTCTTCATCAATCACTGCTAATTGCGAAATATGTTGTCCAAGATCTTTCCATTTGATGTCCGGTAACTTATGAACAGGAATTGACAAGTAACGTCCTTTATTTGTAAAAACAAGCGCAGTATCTTGGGTATTTACTTCCATATATTTCAATACGTAATCGTCCACTTTCAAGCCAATTTCCTCTTTACCTGATGCATTAAAACTACGCAATGATGTGCGCTTAATATAACCTTCACGCGTAACACTCACCATCACGACTTCACTTGGTACAAGCACCTCTTTGTCGATCTTGATTTCTGCGATTTCTGCTTCAATCGTTGACAATCTCGCATCTTTAAACTGTTTTTTTATTTCTGATAATTCATTTTTAATAACGTCTAACAAAGCATTGTGATCTTCCAAAATATATTGTAAATCTTTAATTTTATTGGCAAGCGCATCATGTTCTTCTTGCAACGCTACAATATCCGTATTCGTTAAACGATACAGTTGTAACATAACGATGGCTTCCGCTTGTGCATCTGTAAAATCATACGTCGCAACTAAGTTCTCTTTCGCATCACGTTTATTTTTGGATTCTCGGATGAGCGCAATCACTTCATCTAAAATAGAAAGCGCCTTCATCAATCCTTCGACAATATGCATACGTTCTTCTGCATGTTTCAAGTCATAACGTGTACGACGTGATACTACTTCAATTTGATGGTTCAAGTAACAGTCAATAATCTGTTTGATACCCATCAACTTCGGACGCCCTTCACTAATTGCCACCATATTAAAGTTATATGCCACTTGTAAGTCTGTGTTCTTGTACAAATAGTTGAGTATTGATGTTGCATTAACATCTTTTTTCAACTCAATCGCAACTCTTAAACCACTGCGGTCTGTTTCGTCGCGCACTTCAACAATACCTTCTACTTTTTTGTCGGCACGCAACTCATCAATTTTCTTAACTAAACTACCTTTATTAACTTCATAAGGGATTTCAGCAATCACAATTTGACTTCGACCGTTGCGCAATGTTTCTGTTTCAGCTTTTGCGCGTACAATCACTTTGCCTTTACCCGTCTCGTAAGCTTTTTGAATGCCATCAATACCTTGGATAATGCCACCTGTTGGGAAGTCAGGGCCTTTGATATATTTCATCAATTGCTTAACGGTCATATCTGGATTATCAATCAACTTCAATGTTGCCGTAATCACTTCAGCTAAGTTATGTGGTGGAATATCTGTTGCATAACCTGCAGAAATCCCTGTTGAACCATTAATTAACAAGTTAGGCAAACGTGCTGGTAATACCATCGGCTCCATTTGTGTATCATCGTAGTTTGGTACAAAGTCTACCGTTCCTTTATTCAAGTCACGCAATAACTGCTCTGACAATTGACTCAACTTAGCCTCTGTGTAACGCATTGCAGCAGGCGGGTCATTGTCAATACTCCCGTTGTTCCCATGCATTTCAACGAGTAGATGACGCAACTTCCAATCTTGACTCAAACGCACCATCGCATCATAAACGGAACTATCGCCATGTGGATGCAAATGACCAATCACGTCACCAACTGTTTTCGCACTCTTACGGAAGTTTTTATCATACGTATTACCGCTTGAGAACATAGAATATAAGATACGTCGCTGTACAGGCTTTAACCCATCACGTACATCTGGCAATGCACGTTCTTGGATAATATATTTACTGTAACGTCCAAAACGATCGCCGATTACATCTTCTAACGGTAAAGTTTGAATTACTTCAGCCATTATGCATCCTCCTCATCCATCTCGTCTTTAACTAAAATCTGAACTTCATCATTCTCTAAAATACTCTGATCTTCTTGCATACCGAATTGGACATGACGCTCAATCCATTCACGACGCGGTGCAACTTTATCACCCATCAGTGTAGAGACACGCTTAGACGAGCGTACTTCATCATCAATTTGAACTTGAATTAAAGTACGTGTCTCAGGATTCATCGTTGTTTCCCATAATTGATCCGGATTCATTTCACCAAGACCTTTATAACGTTGCAACATGAAGCCTTTACCCAATTCTTTCTGCAATTGCTCTAACTCTTCATCTGTCCACGCATATTCCACACGTTTTTGTTTGCCTTTTCCTTTTTCCAATTTATACAGTGGTGGTAAAGCAATAAAAACATGCCCTTCACGTACGAGTGGACGCATATATTTAAAGAAGAACGTTAACAATAATACCTGAATATGTGCACCATCTGTATCAGCATCAGTCATAATTATCACACGGTTGTAGTTGCTATCTTCAATGTTAAAGTCATTGCCCACACCTGCACCAATCGTATGAATAATCGTATTGATTTCTTCATTCTTAAAAATATCTTCAAGGCGGGCTTTCTCCGTGTTAATCACCTTACCACGCAATGGTAAAATCGCTTGGAACTTGCGATCGCGCCCTAATTTTGCTGAACCGCCGGCAGAATCCCCTTCGACTAGATACAATTCATTTTTCTTCGTATTTTTACTTTGAGCAGGCGTTAGTTTACCGGACAACAAAGTATCTTTACGGCGATTCTTCTTGCCAGAACGGGCATCTTCACGCGCTTTACGAGCCGCTTCCCGTGCTTGTTGTGCTTTAATAGCTTTTTTCACTAATGCTTTGGATAATTGTCCTTTTTCTTCTAAGTAGAAAGGCAACTTCTCAGCAATAATCGCATCTACTGCACTTCTCGCTTCAGGCGTTCCCAATTTAGACTTTGTTTGCCCTTCGAATTGTAAAAGATGTTCAGGAATACGTACTGATACAATCGCAGTGAGTCCTTCACGAATATCGTTACCTTCAATATTTTTATCTTTTGGCTTCAACTCACCTATGCGTCGTGAATACTCATTGAAAACACGTGTCATCGCCGTCTTAAAGCCAACTTCATGTGTCCCGCCGTCTTTTGTACGCACATTATTAACAAAACTTAAAATGCTTTCAGAATATTGATCGTTATATTGAAATGCCACATCGACTTCAATATCATTCATCGTTCCTTGGAATAACGCCACATCATGAAGTGTTTCCTTGCCTTCATTCACATAGTTTACAAATGCTTTGATACCTTCTTCATAATGATAGACTTCTTGTCTTTCTTTCCCAGAACGCTTATCTTCCATAACAATTTTCAAACCTTGCAATAAAAATGCTGATTCTTGAAAGCGTTCACTAAGCGTATCAAAATTAAACAATGTTGAACTTTTAAAAATCTCTGGGTCTGGTTTAAACGTTACGATTGTCCCTGTGTTCTTCGTTTTGCCTTTTTGAACAAGACGTGTCTGTGGCACACCACCATGTGCAAACTTCTGTTCAAACACCTTACCATCTCTGTGAATCTCAACTGTTAACCATTCACTTAAGGCATTTACAACAGAGGCACCTACACCGTGAAGACCACCCGATGTTTTGTAACCACCTTGTCCAAACTTACCACCTGCATGTAGCACCGTAAAAATCACTTCTACTGTTGGTTTACCAGATTTGTGCATTCCGGTTGGCATACCACGTCCATTGTCTGCAATCGTGATACTCTCATCGGCATTAATCGTTACTTGAATTTCATTACCATAGCCATTTAATACTTCATCTACTGAGTTATCAACAACTTCATATACGAGATGGTGTAAGCCGCGTTTATCTGTAGAACCTATATACATACCTGGTCTTTTTCGTACTGCTTCAAGACCTTCTAATACTTGTATCGCATCATCCGAATAATTATTCATCTTTTTCGCTGACACACAATTCCCCTCCTGCAAACATACGTTCGTTCATCAAACTATACAATAGCTATTCTTATATAAATTCTTCAAAAATGCAAGCAACAAATGGAAGTTATTGATGAAATAAAGCCTTTTAACATAACTGATACAAGGTGAAAAGTTAAGTTTCAGCACGCTTAGTTATACAATTACTCAACTAGTGCTCGCTTTTGCTTCAACAATTTTTGGAATTCTTGTTCTAATGCCTCTGAAGGTTCAACACTTAATCGGCTAAGTACTGCTGCTATTTTTACATCTAGCAACAGTTTTTCATCTTCTGCCTCATCTTTCTCGGACACCTGTGCTTCAGCTAGCCACGCTTGATAGTTCCCTTCAAATACAGTCAGCTTTAAATCTTCAATTGCTAAAATACGTGTTGCTACTTTATCAATGAAGCGACGATCATGAGACGCAACGATAACGGTCCCTTCATATTCATTCAACAATGTCTCAAACGCTTCGATTGCTTGTGTATCAAGATAATTAGTCGGCTCGTCCAACAGTAATGTATTCACATCGCTTAGAAATACTTTCGTAAGCGCAACCTTCACACGTTCACCGCCACTGAGTACACCTACACGTTTATAAACATCTTCCTTAGCAAAATGCATCCTTGCAAGTACAGTACGAACCAGTGTTTCATCTTGTTTTGATGTGGCTCGTACATTTTCTAAAATCGTTTTATCTAAGTCTAAAATATCTAAATTTTGACTAAAATAACCGATTTTAACTGCTGGTGATATTGTGATACCTGGCTGGTGGGATACCAATTGTTTCATTAAGGTAGTCTTTCCTGTTCCATTGGCACCAATAATTACAAGTTTATCGCCACTACGAATATTAAAGGTTGCTGGACGCCATAAGGTGCGCTCTTTAATATTGCCAGCAAGTTCTTCCACATGCATTACTATTCGCCGTTTTAATATTTCTGAACTTGGAATAGACATTTTTAATGGTTTATGTTCCACTACTTTTTCTATAGTTTCCAACCTACCTAATCGACTTTGCATGGCTTTCATCGTTTGACGTAGCTTCTTCTGTTTATTCGCAAAATAGACACTTGTTCCTTTAATTCGTGCTTCTGAACTACTAAGATTTTTAGGTTTTTTAGTCGCTTGTTGCGCTTTTCTCTCTTTCAATTTTATCGCCGCTTCTAACTGTTGCTTCTTCTGCTCATACGTTTTATGTGCTAACTGTGCTTGACGACGTTCCAAGTCTTTCTGATTAATATAATCACTATAGTTCCCTTTATACACTGTTATTTTGCTATCTTCAATCTCCCATATCATTGTACATAAAGCATCCAAAAAGTCACGGTCATGAGATACTATAATAAACGCCCCTGTCCACGACTTCATTGTATGTTCTAACGCTTCTATATGTGAAATATCTAAATTAGCCGTTGGTTCATCAGCAAGTAGCAACTCGGGTTGTTGACCAAGCACTTGCTGAATGGTCTTTTGAGTCATCTCACCACCACTCATAACCATGTCCTGCGCTTTAAGTTGTGGTATATAGCCCAATTGCGAATAAGGTGTTACAAGCCCCTGTTCGGGTGTAAGGTTACCACATAGCATTTGGAGTAATGTTGTTTTGCCACTGCCGTTATGACCAACCAACCCGATTCTGTCGCCTTGATGCACTTGCAACTTCTCAACATCTATCAGTAATCGCGTTGCTATATAGTGCTTTAAAGCTGTTGCTTCTAGTAATATTCTCATACAATCATCTCCTTTGAATAAATGATTGGAGACAAAAATGCCCCCTATTGTCATTCAGAATAGGAGGCAAAAATCCATATAGGTGCACACGCAAAGACAACCATTCTCTTTACGTACAACTACAAACAATCCTATTCTGAAGGGAACAATCAAAGGCACAACAAATAAAACAGCATCATATTGCTGCATTACCTTCAATTGTTTGCGTTCAAAAAATAGGATTATAAAATCATGTAGTTGGTTCACCCTTTCACGTATTGTGTTATATTAATCTTAAACAAAAATGATAACGATTGCAAATATCTAGATGATAAGACTTGCTTTATTATCACCCTTTAAACATTATTTGTATCCCATACCACCCATTTATGACATTCTTATTAGAAAACACACGACGAAATATGAATTTATGTTAAAATAAGAGCAGGTACTAAAAGGATGTGAAAACATATGGCATTATGCCTTTTATTTATTGCAAGTTATTTAATCGGATCCATTCCAAGTGGCTATCTGATTGGTAAAATATTTTTCAAAAAAGATATTAGAGATTTTGGTAGTGGCAATACAGGCGCAACAAATAGTTTTCGTGTACTTGGTAAGCCAGCTGGTTTTGCAGTAACATTTTTCGACATATTCAAAGGATTTATCGTTGTATTTTTTCCATTATGGTTCAGCATTGATATACACGGTCTTATTGTTGGTATCTTTGCGATTATCGGTCATGTTTACCCAATTTACTTAAAGTTTAAGGGGGGTAAAGCGGTCGCAACAAGCGCAGGTGTTCTATTAGCTGTCAATCCATTATTATTCTTAGTGCTTATTACTATTTTCTTTGTTATTCTATACTTAACGAAGTATGTATCATTATCAAGTATTATCGCAGCATGCTGTTGCGTGATTGGTTCAATTTTTGTCCAAGATTATATCTTACTGATTGTGAGTGTTATCGTCGCAAGCTTATTAATCTATAGACATACCAGTAACATTAAACGCATCTTAAAAGGCACAGAACCCAAAATAAAATGGATGTAAGCACAGCAATTGATTTCCGCACAAAACACGTTACAATGAATAGCGTACTTTGCTTATATTAACAAGGAGGCGTTTCACGCATGAAATTAGAAATTACCCCTAAAGCTGTCGCATGGTTCAAAGAGGAACTTGAATTGCCTGATGCTGGTAAAGTACTCCACTTTATCGTTCGTTATGGTGGCGAGTTTCAATTAAAGCAAGGATTTAGCCCCGCTTTCAATGTTGACTTTCTTAAAGATATCAATGAAGTTGGTTTTGAAATGGTTGTAGATGATTTACATATCGTTATTGCCGAGAAAGATATTTGGTATTATGAAGATCACCAATTAACAATAGATATTGTTGATGACGAAATTATTTATCACGCACAAGTCAAATAATCAATAAACAATGATATTAAATCCCCAATCAATAAGCATTCGGCCTATTGATTGGGGATTTGTAGTTCAAGTGTTTCACCAGCTTTATTGCGTCGATCCACATCACTGTAGATGTCATACCAATTTGGAAAAGCTTTATCGATACGCACTGGCTTACCTTCATCTTTAGTAATTAAAACATTATCGGTATAACCTGTTGTCACCAATTCACCTTGTGCGTTGTAAATTTCATATTGGTAACGAGAGCGTAATCTTGAAAACTTGGAAACCCATGTCTTCACAGTTACCTTATCTGGATAGCCCACGCTCTTCTTGTATTGCACGTTAAGCTCCGTCACAGGCGATACAATACCCTGTTGTTCCATCTCCACATAATCGAGTCCCAACTTGCGTATATAGTCTGTACGTGCTACCTCGAACCATGTCGCATAATTGCCATGATACACCACACCCATTTGATCCGTTTCTTGATAACGTACCTCGATTTCCGTCAATGCATATAACATACTGTATGCCTTCTTTCTATATTCTTATTCACATACACATACTATCACAAAATAACATACTATCGTAAGCAAAAATAAGTGCGCTTTAAGTGACATATCAAGCAAGGCTGTTCAGCTTCTGTGATGTAAAGACGATAAGTACCTAGTTTTGTTTATACTGTTGTTTCATAAGATTTTATGTTGAAGGGAGTAGCTGACTCGCGTGAAAATACGATTTTATCAACTTTACCTGGGGGGACAACGGAACCTTTTTAGAAAATGAGAGACTTGTCCTACTCCCCATGTCAACCACCACAAAAAGATGTAGAACCCAAAAAACGAGTACAACACACGACATGCTGTACTCGTCTTAATCGATTATAAAGTAACATATACGTATTAAGCTAACTTTTTACGTAATACAAGTTGCAAGATACCACCGTGACGATAATAATCCAACTCTACATTTGAATCGAATCTTGCTTTAGCTTCAAATGTCACAACTGTACCATCTGGCTTTGTAGCTGTTACAGTTACTAATTGACCTGGTTGAACTGTTTCGTCAATATTAACTTGGATTGTTTCTTGACCATCTAAACCAAGCGTATCTGCTGACTCGCCATCTTTAAATTGTAAAGGTAATACACCCATCATCACTAAGTTAGAACGGTGAATACGCTCATAACTTTGTGCAATGACTGTTTTGACACCTAATAAATTCGTACCTTTTGCAGCCCAGTCACGTGAAGAACCCATACCATAATCATTGCCGGCAAGCACCACAAGACCTGTACCGTCTTCTTTATATTTCATCGCTGCATCAAAGATAGGCATCACTTCATTGGTTGGCCAGTATGTTGTGAAACCACCTTCTGTACCTGGTGCAAGTTGGTTTTTAATACGAATGTTCGCAAACGTACCACGTACCATCACTTCATGGTTACCACGGCGAGATCCATATGAGTTAAAGTCACGCGGAGATACGCCATTATCTAACAAGTATTTGCCTGCTGGTGTATCTTTACCAATCGCACCTGCTGGAGAAATATGGTCTGTTGTCACCGAGTCACCAAATTTACCCATTACACGTAATCCTGTTAATGGTTGGATTGTGCCAGGTTCTTTTGATAAACCTTGGAAGAACGTTGGATTTTGGATATAAGTCGATTTTGGATCAAAGTCATACAATGGTTGTTCTGTTGTATCAATCTGATTCCATAATTCATTATTTTTATAGACATTTTCATACTCTTCTTTAAACAATTCAGGTGTAACGACACTATCTACTGTGTCAGATACTTCTTGAATTGATGGCCAAATATCTTTTAAGAAAACATCGTTCCCCTCTGCATCTTGGCCAAGTGGTTCATTTTGCAAGTCGATATCAACTGTTCCTGCTAAAGCATACGCAACAACAAGTGGTGGTGACGCAAGATAGTTAGCTTTAACAAGCGGGTGGATACGTCCTTCAAAGTTACGGTTACCCGATAACACCGAAGTCACCAATAAGTCTTCTTTAGCAATGGCAGTTTCAATCTCTTCTAATAACGGACCAGAGTTACCGATACATGTCGTACAACCATAACCAACTAAGTTAAAACCAAGTTGATCTAAGTATTCTTGTAAGCCTGCATCACGAAGATAGCCTGTTACAACTTTTGAACCTGGTGCCAATGATGTTTTAACATAATCAGGTACTTTTAATCCCTTGGCTACTGCGTTTTTAGCTAATAAACCAGCACCTAACATTACATAAGGATTCGATGTATTAGTACATGATGTAATCGCAGCAATCGCAATATCCCCTGTTTTCATTTCAGATTGACGACCATCTTTGAAATCAATCGTTACTTTTTTGTCAAACTCACTCGCATCAAAACCATGGCCTTGGTTACCTGCTGGAGCTGTTACAGATTTTTGGAATGCTTCTTTCATATTGCTCAAGAAGATAAGGTCTTGTGGACGTTTTGGTCCAGATAATGCCGCTTCGACTGTTGATAAGTCTAAATCAACAACATCTGTATAATTCGGTACTTCTTCTACATTATAGAATAAGTGGTTAGCTTTTAAATATTGTTCAACTGTGTCTACATGCTCAGATGAACGACCCGTTAAACGAAGATATTTTAAAGTCTCATCGTCTACTGGGAAGAAACCACAAGTCGCACCATATTCAGGCGCCATATTCGCAATTGTTGCACGGTCTGCCAATGGTAACTTATCAACACCTGGGCCAAAGAACTCAACAAACTTGCCTACTACACCCTTTTGACGTAATAACTCAGTTACACGTAAAGCCAAGTCTGTCGCTGTAGCACCTTGTGGCAATTCATTTGTTAAGCGCACACCAATCACTTCTGGAATTGGGAAGTATGAAGGTTGACCGAGCATTCCCGCTTCAGCTTCAATACCACCTACACCCCAACCTAATACACCGAGACCATTAATCATTGTTGTATGTGAGTCAGTCCCAACCAATGTATCAGGATATGCGACCTTTTCGCCTTCTTCATCACGTACATGTACAACATTCGCAAGGTACTCTAAGTTAACTTGATGAACGATACCTGTTGCCGGTGGTACTGCATTATAGTTTTGAAATGCTTTTGTCGCCCAGCTTAAAAATTGATAACGTTCATAGTTGCGTTCAAATTCTAATTTCATGTTGCGTTCCACCGCGTCGGGATTACCATAGTTATCTACTTGTACAGAATGGTCAATAACTAAGTCAACTGGTACCTCTGGATTGATTTTTGAAAGATCCCCACCTACATCATCCATCGCTTTGCGTAAAGAGGCTAAGTCTACAACCGCTGGAACACCTGTAAAGTCTTGTAAAATAACGCGTGAAGGCTTAAATGGTACTTCACCTTTATCATTTTCTTTTCCAAATGTCGCTAATGACTTAATATGGTCTTCTGTAATGACAAAACCATCTTCTTGACGTAAAACAGATTCTAATAATACACGAATCGAATACGGCAAACGACTAATCTCAGTTAAGCCCTTTTCTTCTAATACATTCAGGTCATAGAACGTAATGTCTTGACCATTCACTTGAAATGACTTCTTCGCTTGCTCTTTTAAATTTGCAGTCATTTGAATGTCCCCCTTGAAAAATTTATATGCCTTATCATTAATTGTATAATTAACATACCTTGAAAACAACTATGTAAGCGCTAAATTGACCTGTTTTGAATTTCGTCTTTTTAATTAGTTGTTATAAATAATACTTATGGTTAAACTCGTTTTTGATAATTAATAGTTATTAAATGAGAACCATTTTCAATAAGAGTTATCCCATGTCATACATTTAATAGTTACCTTCTATATAATACGCTTTTTACAAACTTAACCTAGCTCACTAAATCAAATTAAACGTAACACACCACCTGATGTCTGTTCATTGCAAACGACCGAAAAAAACGGCTAGAATGCCTGTGCATCCTAACCGCTCTTAAATGTAAATGTTTATTTCTCTTGTTCTCTTAATTCCTTACGTCTTGAAATTAATTCATCTTCATAATCTTGTTGAGATTGTGCCACATATTCTTTCAGACGATGTTTATTTGGTGTTAACGTTAATCCTAAGAATTTACGTTCTTTATTGGCATCTTTGTAGAAACTGATCATCATCAATATCACAACAAGTGAGAAAGGTAATGCACTAATAATCGCCGCACTTTGTAAAGCATTTAACCCTGCTTCACCATCACCATTACCAGATAATAATAAAACAAATGCGATTAATGATTGTGCCACACCCCATGTCACTTTAATAAATTGACTTGGATTTAATGAACCATTCGTTGTTTGCATACCCAATACAAATGTCGCTGAGTCTGCAGAAGTGACAAAGAATGATGCAATTAATAATAAAGCAATGACTGATAAAATCATACCCATTGGCAAGTGATTGAAGACACCAAAGAGTTGCGTTTCAACAGACATATCAATGATTTCTTTATGTTTTTTAGCTGTTTCAATACCTAACACACCGAAAACACTGAACCATAAGAAACTTACAATAACTGGTACTAACATAACACCAGAGATAAATTCACGAATTGAACGCCCTTTAGATACACGTGCAATAAATACACCAACAAACGGGCTCCAGCTCATCCACCAGCCCCAGTAGTACAATGTCCAATCAGACATCCACTGTGCTTTTTGTGGATTTTGTGCTGCTGTATCAAAACTGCTGAACAAGAAAGAATCTAACAAGCTACCTGTTGAACTTGTGAACATATTCATAATTAGTACTGTTGGCCCCGCGATTAAAGCAGCAAGCATTAACAATGTACCTAATCCAATATTTATATTACTTAAATATTGAATACCTTTACTCAAGCCTGACCACGCACTCATGATAAATAGAATTGTTACAACAACAATAATAATTGCTTGTGTGAAGATATTGTTTGGAATGCCAAATAAGTAGTTCAAACCACCTCCGATTTGAAGCGCACCCATACCAAGTGATACTGCAACACCAATAACTGTCGCAAAAACTGCAAGCACATCAATCAACGTACCGATTGGACCATCAACTCGATCTCCTAAGATAGGTCTCAATGTTTTTGACAGTAAACCAGGTTCACCTTTTCTAAACTGCGCATAAGCAAGTGCCAATGCTACAACACCGTACACTGCCCATGCATGAAAGCCCCAATGAAAAAATGTAGAACGCAATGATTCAGCATATGCTTGCTTCGTCATTGGATCAGCTGTTGGCGGTGCCGCAAAATGAGATAATGGTTCAGCTGCACCATAGAATACAAGCCCAATTCCCATACCAGCACTAAATAGCATCGCAAACCATGATACCGTATTAAATTCCGGTTTATCATTTGGACGTCCCAATTTCAACTTACCGATTGGGCTAAAAATTAAAAAGATACAGAAGAACACAATTACAGTTGTTAATATTAAATAGTACCAACCTAGGTTATCTGTAATCCATAGTTTTATTTCATTTGTAAACTCGCCAAATTGTGTTGGGATAAAAACACCAATAAGGACAATTGCAAAAATAATGATTGCACTAATTAAGAAAACAGGTGAAAACTTCTTACCATTTGGTTCTGGAGTTGAAGAATTCATAAATTAACATACTCCCTTTCAATATTTTAGTTTTAAATAAGCATCTTTTATTTATATACCCAATTTGCATGAGTTTAAAAGTTAAAAAATGCAATTACAACATATACCATAACAAAATAAAACAATATAATCAACGCGGTGTAAAATGAAAACAATATATTTTGAAAGTGTATTGTAATAAAATGAAAGTGTTGTATAATACCTTATGTTAATTAAATCAATTGTCAAAAGGAGTTTAATAAATGTTACAAGAATTTAAAGAATTTGCGCTAAAAGGTAATGTCTTAGATTTAGCAGTTGCAGTTGTAATGGGTGCTGCTTTTAATAAAATTGTTACATCTTTAGTTGAAAATATTATTATGCCACTGATTGGCTTATTGTTTGGTGAAGTTAACTTTGCTCAAAACTGGTCAATCTTCGGTATCAAATACGGTATCTTTATCCAATCAATTATCGACTTCCTTATCGTAGCAGTTGCATTGTTCATCTTTGTTAAAATTGCTAACACACTCGTAAAACCAAAAGAAGAAGAAGTTGAAGAAGCGGTTGATGAACACATCGTTCTTTTAACTGAAATCCGCGATTCATTGCGCAACAAATAATTATAGCACTTTAAAAGCGTTAGCACTCGAATCATGAATGCTAACGCTTTTATATAACATCATTGCTTTATTGCTCGCTTACTAGGGCATTCAATCCAACTCATTTTGATGCGCTACAGAAATCTCATTCGTTCGCAAAGACACCTTTATAGCACCTCTATCAGCCACATTACTTACCCCTTATTCTCTTATTAATAATTTCGTATGACTTTGGTAATTGTCCGACAACACTTCTAAAACGACAGGAATTCGCTCTTTTAACTCTGTTACGTGAGAGATAATACCTACAAGACGTCCACTTGACTGCAGTTGAATCAATGTATCAAGTGCCGTTTCCAACGTTTCCTGATCCAGTGTGCCGAAACCTTCATCAACAAACATTGCATCGAGTGAAATTCCACCTTGTTCGTTTTGGACGATTTCACTCAAACCCAGTGCCAAGGCTAAAGACGCCTGGAATGTTTCACCACCCGATAATGATGTAATCGCTCGTGATTGGTTTGCATAATAATCAAAGACTGCTATCTCAAGACCGCTATAACCATTTCCTCTCTTTTCACCACGTACTAATTGATAACGATTTCCCGTCATATTTAACAACCTTTTATTCGCTTGTATTAAAATTTGATCTAAATAATACGTTAAAACATAATTTTCAAGGCTTAACTTTTTGTGATTATTCCCTGTCAAAATTTCAGATAAGTTTACAAGCTCGCTTTGCGTCTCAAGTTGTCCTTTTAATTGTTGAATCTGTTTTTTTATAGCATGACACTTCTCTTCATTGTCTTTTAACTTCATTTCTGCTTGATTAAATTGCTTTAGTGTCTCATTGTAGACTGTTGTTAATTCTGCACAATCCGTTTCTAGCACTTCTACATCCAGTACTTCAATCTTTTCTAATTTTTGTTGTATCTCAGATTGCTTGTTTAATGATAGATGATATGCTTTATTATGATGCGAAATCTTGTCTTTAATTTCCACTTCTAAAGGTACCTCAGATATGACTTGTTTTAAGTCATCGATATCTTTTAACTTCAAGCGCGTCAACTCAGTTTGTAATTCTATTTTCAACTGCTTGATTTTATCTTGTTCTTTTTCATAAAACGCCCGTGCAGTTTTACGTTGAGACGTCTCTTCATCAATCTCTCTCTCGGTTTGTTGAATTTTTTCTTGAAGTGTTCTAACCTCTTCATCATAATCCTTAATTTTTTTCAATCGTTCTGCATAGGCAGCTACAAATTTTTGTATATCTGTATATCCTGTTTGTTTTTCAAATTGTTCAAGGGCTTCATCATATTTTGAGAGTTGCTGAGATTTTAAAGTCATCTCATTTTTCACTTGATTTATTGTTTTTTCTAATTTTTCTATTCGCTGATTAACCTTAACTAAGTGTTGATTGCTTGCACGCAGTGTGTCACGTGCTTTTGTCATTGATTCGACTTCACGTTGTTTTTTATCAAATTGAGCGTTATCAAACACGACATCTGCCACTTCTTCATATGCTTGTTCATAATACTTCAATGATGTTTGGTTCTCAATGACTTGTTCACGAGCATCTTGTATCTCTTTTTCTAATACTTCATTCTGTTCTTGCTGAAGCTTTAAATCCGCCACAGATGAACCGTCTACTGAATTATGCACAATTTGACGACATACTGGACATGGTTCACCTGATTTCAACGTATCACGTAAAATATGGACGGCTGCTTCATGATTTAATACTACTTGATCATGAGAAGTTATATGGTGAACTTGTTGTTGCTTCTCAGCAATTGTCGCTTTCAATTCTTGAATAATTGCCTTTGTCTTTGTAATAGCTTGTTTGAATTCTGCAGCTTTTGTTGCATACTTCTGTGCTTGTTTCATCGCTTCGACTTCTTGACTTAATACTAGCAATTGGTCTGAAAGTTCATTTTCCTTATTAAAATCTACTTCTTGTCCATTAAGCGATAATTTTAAATCGTCATATTCCTTGCTAAACCCATGCAATTTTTTGTCTAACGACGCTAAATCTTGTTTATCACGTTGACGTTTCTCTTTAGATGCTTGGTATTGCGATTCATTTTGATAGAAATAACGTGTATTCTCAACAAATGTACGTTGTTTCGCAATTGCTTCTTCTTTAGCTGTTAATTGACCTTGCTGTTCTTGCAATGCATTTAAATCTTGTTGCCTCATTGCCAATGATGCTGTAAATCGCTGAACTTGCTTTTCGTACTGTGATAGTTGGACGCATGCATTCGTCTGATCTTGATACAGTCTAACAGCAACTTTACTCTCTGTAATACGATTCAATTGCGCTTCAAGCTGGCGAATCTTAGGTTTTTCTGCTTCTAACTCTTCAATTTCATTAATATATTTTTGATATTCTTTTTCTAATTCAATACGTTCTTCTTGTTGCGCTTTTTGTTTCTTCAGTTTTTGAACTTTATCATTCATCTGATTCGTTGCTTCTTCTAACTCACGCACAACTTTTTGACCAATCGTCTGATAGAGTGGTAACACTTCTAATAGTCGATCGTGTTGTTCTGATGTTAACGACTGATAGCCTTGTAACATCTCATTATCAAATGTCGCTAAATTTGACCAATGCTCTTTTATTCGAATCTGTCGTTTTTCTATGTCTTCTTTAATATCTTTCGTCTTCGTATGCAATTCACGACTCAAATACTCATACAATTGTGTATTAAATAGCGTTCTTAAAATTGTTTGTTTATCCGTCGTTTTCGATACTAGGAAGCGTTTGAACTCCCCTTGTGGCAAAATGAATAATTGACGAAATTGATCTTGTTTTAGTTGCAAAAGTGTCAATAAATATTGTCTACCCTCATTCAGTTTACTCTCTGTTAATACATAACGTTTGCCGTCATATACATAAACTTCTAATGTTGGATTCGTTTCGGATTTATTACCCGGCTTTGTGAAGGCCGCTGTACGAATAACTTTATAACGCTTACCACACACTTCAAATTCAAACGTAACTTTAAGAGGTTTTTTAGGGTCTGCAAACTGACTGCGCAAATCTTTGACTTCTCTCTTTTCAGTTGAGGCCTGTCCGTACAATGCAAACACAATCCCATCAAAAATCATTGTTTTCCCAGAGCCCGTCTTACCAGAAATTAAAAACAGTTGGTTGTCGTGTATCTTTGAAAAATCAATAACCTCATCGACAAAAGGTCCAAAATTTTCAAGGTGTAAAGAAATTGGTTTCAATTAGTTCCCCTCCCTTTGTTGTTCAATAAGACCTTCAAGTTGTTCGCGTTGAATATCTGAAAGTGGCGTGTCTGTGTGCATTTCATAGAATGTATTAATGATTTCCATTGGTTGAAGTTGCTTAATATGCGTCGATGGGTGTACGATATTTGATGACACAAATACTTCAAGTGTTAACGCCAATGTATTCGGATATAACTGTTTCAACTTTTGCATTGGCTCTGTGATATGGTGCATATTGCGTAATTTAAAATGGAAATAACTATAATTCGATTTACGCTCAAATCGACCATTTATCACATCGTCGTACTCCCCCTCAATCACTTCCAATTCATGTTGTGGTACTAACTTTTTAAATATTTGTATCATTTCACCTGCTTGGTTAAAGGTAATCATACGATAACCTTTCGCTTGATTCGCTTCTGAAAATGAATACTGCAAAATAGAACCACTGTAAAAGATATGGCTGTAATTCAATGTAAATGGGTGGTGGATATGCCCAAGTAAGACACCATCAAAACCTTCCAAATATTTTGGTGAAACAGCTTCAATCGTTCCAATCGTTAGGTCACGCTCCGAATCACTTTTCGGTGCACCATTCAGCGTAAAATGACCAACGAGTATGTTCTTTTTCGTCTTATCCAATTGTGATTTTATGCGTGTCACTAAGATTTTAATCGCTTCTTCATAGCTTTCTACATGTTCATCAAGATATTCACGTGCTTCTGCTACCGTAAAGAAAGGTAATGTATAAAGCGCAACATCGTCAAAAAGAATTGGCTCAAAAAAAGTGTCTAACGCTGTACGAATATATAATTGGCTTTGGTCAAACCATGATGCACCATAACTTAAACGTTCTCTACTATCATGATTGCCATGAATCATCACGATTGGAATCTTCATGTTCAAGTTCAGTTGTTGAATCGTTTCTTCAAATAAAGTTACAACACTTTTATTCGGATGCGCTGTGTCATATATATCTCCTGCAATCACTATTAAATCTGGTTGTTCCTCTGCCATATCATGAACAAATTGTGTTAAAACATGCCGTTGATCTTCTAAAAAACTATGACCATTAAGTCGCTTTCCCAAATGCCAATCTGCTGTATGAATTATTTTCATGTCAATCACCTCGAATTATTTTGCGTTTTGAAAGATAAGAAAAAGCAGTTCCCATTTACCATTGAAAACTGCTTTACACTTCTATGCCATCATCATGAAAGGGTGAGACAAAAGGTAGCACGCCACATCGTCTATTTAATATCCCAACTTCATACGTTTTTTTATTTGTTGATAGCGCCATAACATTGCCAAACGCCACGGCAGTAACATACTAAATGCTAGTAAGAAAAACATGCCTGCTAATTCTCCAGCATCAACAGAGTTACCTAAAAATACTTTTAATACCGTTCTAATAATAAGCAAAGAAATCAGCACAATTGGAAAGGCTTTTGATTTCTTTAGGTAAATATCGTTTCCTTTGACCTCAAAATGTGACGTTAGTATCAACACTGTAGAAAACACCACACCCATGACAATAGATTCGATAATTTCTGTATGCGTTAATCTAAAATATGGAACGACATACATTAATGCCCCTGTTGACATAAAAACAGGCGGTAAGATAATCTTTTTTTCATTAACAGGATACTGTTGTGCTTTCATTCTAACAACAATTACCACTGCCCCCATAACAAAAGCCACTATAATAGAAAAAACTAAATAGCTCAATGTGTTGCCTCCTCGCGATATGGAATGGAAAGTTTATTTATTACTTAGGTTATAAGTATTAATCATTTTCACAAGCAAACCTTCCACAATCATATCTATATTAAAGTACAGAAAAAAACAAAAAGCAAGAGAATCAATGTATTCATCATACATTCACCTCTTGCTTATCTAAACGATTGGATATTACATCTTCTTATCCATATTTTTGTTCATCATTGTCATCATTTGATTGATTTTTTTCTGTGATGGTTTTTGACCCATCTGCATCATCATCATACGTAACATTTCTTCGTTAATAGGTGGGTTCTTTTTCAAATAATCCATCATATATTTACGTGCTAAGAAGAAACCACCAACAAGACCGATGATAAGTGCAACTGCAATTAATAATATTGCTAACCATGTAGCCATCGTTTCACCCACTTTCTTTATCCTTTAGCATTTTACTAGAAATACCATCTGTTTTCAAGATAATTCCGGTAATGTTCAGGTTTTTAAGTCTTCACATCATCTATCATCTAAAAAAGGTAAGAAAGCAATGAATGCTTTCCCACCTTACTTGATTTATATATCACTAAAAATTCTATAGCTTTTTGATTTCTGCTAACACTTGTTCTTTTGTAAAGCCATATTTTTCAACAACTAAGTCACCAGGGGCACTTGCACCAAATCGATCAATACCGATGACCTTACCATTCATACCCACATATTTATGCCAACCTAATGTTGCACCCATTTCAGCAGCAACACGCTTCTCAACTTGCGGTAATAAAATAGCGTCTTTATATTCTTGTGATTGTTGCTCGAACGCATGCCAGTTAGGCATTGAAACAACACGTACACCTTTACCTTGTTCTGCTAAATCTTTCGCAACGTCTACTAATAGGCTCACTTCAGAACCAGTTGCAAGTAACACATACTCAGGGGCTACTTCCGTTTCATAAACAACATACGCCCCTTTACGTACACCTTCATCAACAGTCGCTGGTGCTACATCTAAAACAGGTAAACCTTGTCTTGTTAAGACTAAAGCTGTTGGTGTCGTTTTAGATTCCAACGCAACTTGCCATGCAACGCGTGTTTCGTTGCCATCAGCTGGACGAATGACATTTAAGTTCGGAATGGCACGTAGACCTGCAAGTTGCTCGATTGGTTCATGTGTTGGACCATCTTCACCAACTGCAATAGAGTCATGTGTGAAGATGAATGTTGAACCAAGTCCCATTAATGAAGATAAGCGTAGTGCTGGTTTTACATAGTCACTAAATACAAAGAATGTCGCACCATAAGGATGAATACCACCATGCGCTGCCATACCATTAACAGCTGCTGCCATCGCAAATTCACGTACACCAAACCAAATATTTCTGCCGCTGCCGTCTTCAGCTGAAAAATCGCCTTCCGCTTTTACATTTGATTTATTTGATGACGCTAAGTCTGCTGAACCACCGAAGAATGATGGAACTGCTGCGCTTATCGCTTGAATGACTTCACCAGAATCAGCACGTGATGCTGCGTTATGCCCCACTTCAAATTGTGGTAATGCAGCTGCATAGTCTTCTGGAAGGTCACCTGCTAGTGCTGTTTTGAATGTTGCTGCAAGTTCAGGATATTGTGCTTCATATTTTTTGAAGGCTGCTTCCCATGCTTGCTCATGTTCATCTGCACGTGCAATCATTGTTTCTTGGAAGATATCATAAACAACATCATCTACATGGAATTGTTTGTTAGCATCTAATGCATAGTTATCGAATGTTAGCGCACGTTCATCTGCTCCAAGTGGTGCACCGTGTGATGTATGGCTATTAGATTTATTTGGTGAGCCATAACCAATAATTGTTTTTACTTCAATAATTGTTGGACCTGTTTGTTCTTTTGCCGTCGTAATCGCACGATCAATCGCTTCAAGATTGTTGCCATCTTCAACTAAAATATGGTTCCAACCGTATGATTCAAATCGCTGCTTAATGTTTTCTGAGAATGACTTATTCGTTTTTCCATCTAAAGAGATATCATTTGAATCATACAATGTAATCAACTTATCTAATTTCAAGTGACCCGCCAAAGAAGCCGCCTCATGTGAGATTCCTTCCATCAAGTCACCATCAGATGCCAATACATATGTGTGATGATCTACAATTGAGAAATCATCTTTGTTATATTTGGCAGATAAATGCTTCTCCGCCATTGCCATACCAACTGCCATTGCAAAACCTTGTCCTAATGGTCCCGTTGTAATCTCTACGCCTTGTGTATGGCGGTACTCAGGGTGTCCAGGTGTTTTGGAACCCCATTGTCTAAAGTTCTTCAATTCGTCTAACGCTAATCCACCTGAAACATGTAATAAGCTGTATAATAATGCTGAACCATGTCCGGCAGATAGTACAAATCTATCTCTATTAAAATATTTGTCAGCTTTTGGATTAAAGTTCAAGTGACGCGTCCATAATGTGTATGCCATTGGTGCTGCGCCCATTGGTAAACCTGGATGCCCTGAATTTGCTTGCTCGATTGCGTCAATACTCAAAGCACGCAATGTATTCACTGCTAGACTGTCTTTTTTATCAAACATAAAATAACATCCCTTCTTTTCTGTTCCTATTCGTATTATAACCTAAAGGTATATTAGAAACCTAGAAAATCAATATATCTGTATCAATAATTCATGAAAAAAGTGTGACACTATTTACGCAAGTTCTTTTGCTTTTGAATTTCTTTCAATTTATCAGGTGTCACATCATTTCCTTGAGGGTCAATTACTTTAGTTTGCTCAATTTGTGACTTAAAACTACCACGAAATGTTTCTAAATATTCACTTCTTAATTGTGATTGTTCTTTAGCTTCAATTTCTGTTAAGCCCTGTTCCTTTTTCTTTTTAGCTAATTCATTAATACGATTTAGTTTGTCTTGACTAAGCATGTCGTATTACCTCCGTCAATTTCTTTACAAAAATATATCAGAAATAGTACTAAAAACCAAACACTTCGCACTTGTGAACTAACTTGTCTTAGACGAAAGTCATAATGACTTCTCTATCATTAAAGAATATGGCACTATTTGCTTAAAGTAAGCGCAAAAACACTTTGCTCATCCTGCTGACTTGGCGATGTTTGCTCTGTGTTCTTAAGTGAATGATCTGTCATCTCGTACGTTTGTTCTGTATTATTATTTTGACTTACCATAATAAAAAAGGTAAAAAACAAGACAACAGAAGCTAAAAATACGATAATGAAAAGATAAAGCTCAAAAAATTTATGTTGTACCATTTACTAACACTCCTAGAACATTTGTTTGTATTGATAATTTAACAGAACGTGCGTTCCATGTCAACAAAAAGACGAACAAATGTTTGTTTGCGTTCGAGTAATATGCTATAATTATTTTAAATTCAGCAGAGGAGTGCTAATAATGAGAGAGTTAACAAAGAGACAAAGTGAAATATTTGAATATATAAAACAAGTAGTGCAATCTAAAGGCTATCCACCAAGCGTACGTGAAATTGGAGAAGCGGTTGGTCTTGCATCCAGTTCTACCGTTCATGGACATCTCTCACGTCTTGAAGAAAAAGGTTACATTAGACGTGACCCAACCAAGCCACGGGCGATTGAGATTGTGAACGAACTAATGGGAGACCCTGTCAATATGGAGGCTACTATTTTTGTTCCTGTTATTGGAAAAGTGACTGCAGGCATCCCTATAACTGCTGTCGAAAATGTTGAAGAATACTATCCGTTACCAGAACACTTCACCTCTACACATAACGGTCAATTATTCATTTTGAACGTTGTTGGAGATAGCATGATTGAAGCTGGAATACTCGATGGTGATAAAGTCATCGTTCGCAGTCAATCTATTGCTGAAAATGGTGACATTATCGTTGCAATGACTGAGGAAGATGAAGCAACGGTGAAACGTTTCTATAAAGAAAAAAATCGTTATCGTTTGCAACCAGAGAACAGTATGCTCAGTCCTATTTATTTAGAACAAGTCACTGTACTAGGTAAAGTGGTCGGCTTATTTAGAGAAATGTA
Source organism: Staphylococcus americanisciuri (assembly GCF_024814435.1). Classification (GTDB taxonomy): domain Bacteria; phylum Bacillota; class Bacilli; order Staphylococcales; family Staphylococcaceae; genus Staphylococcus; species Staphylococcus americanisciuri. The sequence goes on along the minus strand of NZ_JANUXY010000001.1, from coordinate 99,236 downwards.
GTATAATCATACAGGTTATCAGAAACATTAACAGCTGAGACATAATTAATTTATAGACCAAGAAACGATAAATGATGTCCCAAACTCAATATCGCGCTAATTTTTCAAATGAATAAACGCATTAATTATGTCTGTGAGATTCTCTCAATCGCACTAATAATAAAAAGCTCAGTACCTCTACACGATGATGTAGAAGCACTGAGCTTTTTAAATTAATTTTTAGTCTCTGTCACCATTAAAAATTGAGTTTTTAACAATAACATAATCTACTTTTCTTAATGCATCAATATCTTTGCCACCTGCATAAGAAATTGAACTTTGTAAGTCTTCTTGCATTTCTGTTAGCGTGTCTTGCAGTGCTCCTTTATGCGCAACAAACATCTTTTTACCCTCAACATTTTTACGCTCACCTTTTTGATATTCAGAAGCACTACCGAAGTACTCTTTATACTTTTTGCCATCCATCTCCACAGTTTCACCCGGAGATTCCTCATGTGCTGCAAACAATGAACCAATCATAACCATAGACGCACCAAAACGCACTGATTTTGCAATATCACCGTGAGTACGAATACCACCATCTGCAATGATTGGTTTACGTGCTGCTTTACTGCATAAGTTAACAGCAGCTAACTGCCAGCCACCTGTACCAAAGCCCGTCTTAATCTTTGTGATACACACACGACCTGGACCGATACCAACTTTTGTCGCATCTGCACCAGCATTCTCTAATTCACGAACGCCCTCAGGTGTCCCAACATTACCGGCAATTACGAATGTTTCAGGTAAGTGTTTTTTAATATGTTGAATCATATCAATCACTTGATCAGAATGACCATGTGCAATATCAATCGTAATATATTCTGGTTTTAAACCTTCTTCTTTAATCTGTCTCACAAATTCAAATTCAGGGTCTTTGACGCCAACTGAGATAGAAGCGAATAATCCTTTGTCTTGCATGCGTTTAATAAATGGTAATCTCGCTGCTTCATCAAAACGGTGCATGATATAAAAATAATCATTTGCAGCAAACCATTCCGCTAATTTTTCATTCATAACTGTCTGCATATTTGCTGGCACAACAGGCAGTTTGAATCGTTTAGGGCCAAATTGGATAGAAGTATCGATTTCAGAACGACTCTTCACAATACTTTTGTTTGGAATTAACTGTATATCTTCATAATCAAAAATTTTCATATTAAAAAACCCCTCAATTATTTTATCCATATGATAATATACTATCTTTACAGGATAAAGTAAACAAAGGGTTACAAAATTACCAACTAGATTTTTTCACACCTGGTATTTGACCTTTATGTGCATATTCACGAAACGAAATACGAGACATTTCAAACTTGCGCATTACGCCTCTTGGTCTACCGGTAACTTTACATCTTCTTGTCAAACGTGTTGGTGAAGAATCTCTTGGAAGTTTGCGCAAAGCTTCATAATCACCTTTTGCTTTTAATTCACGACGCAAATCAGCATATTGCGCAACTAACTGTTCGCGTTTTCTCTCTTTTGCAATCTTAGACTTTTTAGCCATATATACTTACCACCTTTAAATCGTAATCATTACGTTTTAAATATTAACACATCTTTAGAAAGTAACGCAAGATAAAAATATTGGCAAATATAAAAAAACATGCTAAAATATTAAATCGTAACGGTTTCAGTTTGAATGTAATCAAAAAGGAGTGATAAACATGCGAATTAACGTAACTTTAGCTTGTACGGAATGTGGCGATCGTAACTACATTACAACAAAGAACAAACGTACAAATCCAGAACGTATTGAAATGATGAAATACTGCCCAAGATTAAACAAACATACTTTGCACAGAGAAACTAAGTAATCGTTGATATGACTAATCTTAAAAATACGACAAAAAATGTTGAGAGTTGCGGCTCTCAACATTTTTATTATGTCGCTTATTTCAAGTCACCTAATATAGCATCTAAGTTTTCTAACATACCTAGCGCTTTGGCAACACCTTTACCATATTCTGGATCTGCTTGGTAGCAATGGCGAATATGACGATGTTTTACTTCATCTGTTGTGCCATCCATCTCGTTCGCCGTATTTTCAAATATACGTTGTTGCTGTTCTGGAGATTGCAAACGGAATAACTTACCTGGTTGTTCAAAGTAGTTATCATCATCTTCTCTAAAATCATGCTCATATGCTGTACCTTCAACAGCCAATGGTGGACGTTTGTATTCTGGTTGACTTTCGAAAGCCCCATTACTGTTTGGATAGTAATGTGTTTTACCTCCACCATTTCCATCTAAGAAACGCATTTGTCCATCACGACTAAACGGACAAATATTTTCAACACCCACACCTTTTGGCTGGTTAACTGGAATTTGCCAGTGGTTAACACCTAAGCGATATCTTTGCGCATCACCATAAGCGAACAATCTACCTTGTAACATTTTATCAGGTGAAAAGTCTAGACCTGGAATAATGTTTGTTGGTGCAAAGGCAGCTTGTTCAACGTCCATGAAATAGTTGTCTGGGTTTCTATTAAGTTCAAATTCCCCTACTTCAATCAATGGATACTCGCCTTTAAACCATACTTTTGTTAAGTCGAATGGGTTATCTTTATGATTGCGTGCTTGTTCTTCCGTCATGACTTGAATATACATTTTCCATTTCGGGAAGTCACCTTTTTCAATTGCTTCAAATAAATCTCTTTGTGACGATTCACGATCATTTGCAATCACTTGTGCTGCCTCTTCAGGTGACAAGTTTTCAATACCTTGTTGCGTTCTGAAATGGAATTTAACCCAAACACGTTCATTTTTATCATTAATCATTGCATACGTATGCGAACCGAAACCATGCATATGTCTGTATCCTTTTGGAATACCGCGATCTGTCATCAAAATCGTTACTTGATGCAATGCTTCTGGCAATGATGTCCAGAAATCCCAATTATTTTGAGCACTGCGCATATTTGTTCTTGGATCTCTCTTTACCGCATGGTTTAAGCTTGCAAATAATTTAGGGTCTCTAAAGAAGAAAACAGGTGTATTGTTACCTACTAAATCCCAATTTCCTTCTTCTGTATAGAATTTCAAAGCAAAACCACGAATGTCTCGTTCGGCATCAGCTGCACCACGTTCACCTGCTACTGTTGAAAAACGCGCGAACATCTCCGTTTTTTTACCCACTTCGGAAAAGATTTTAGCTGATGTATACTGTGTAATATCATGTGTGACAGTAAATGTACCGAATGCACCTGAACCTTTAGCATGCATTCTTCTCTCAGGAATAACTTCACGATCAAAGTGTGCCATTTGTTCTAAAAAGTACCAGTCTTGCATTAATAATGGACCACGTTCACCTGCTGTCATTGAATTTTCTCTGTCGCCAACTGGATGCCCGAATAATCCAGTTAACTTCGAATCATTATTACTCATTGAATGACCTTCTTTCTTATTTATAATAATTCTAATCTACCCCTTTACTTTATTATAACTTATTTTCAAAAATTTAAAAGTATCACGTATTCTCTTCTTGAGATAGAATTTTCGAAAAATTTCGCTTTCAAGGCTTTAAAGTTGTAAAATGTTGTTGAATATCCGCGAAATAGCAAGTACAATAGATAGAAATCTTTTATTTAAATGAGGAGCAGATGTTTATGGAAGAAAAAAAATTAAATAGGGGTCTCCAGTCGAGACACATTACAATGATTGCTATTGGAGGGGCTATCGGCACCGGTTTATTTGTAGCAACTGGAGGTGTCATTGCACAAGCCGGTCCAGGTGGCGCAATCTTAGCATATTTACTAATTGGGCTGATGCTGTACTTTTTAATGTCATCCATCGGTGAAATGGCAACATTCTATCCCGTATCAGGTTCATTTAGTAGCTATTCAACACGTTTTGTAGATCCTTCTCTTGGATTTACTATGGGCTGGTTGTATTGGACAATATGGTCGCTTGTTACCAGTATTGATATCATAGTTGCATCCAACGTACTTGGATATTGGGATGCCTTCCATTTCTTCTCTCCCTTAGTATGGAGTATTATTTTCTTAATCATTATATTCTTGCTTAACGTTTTTACGGTCAAAGCGTTCGGTGAGGCTGAATTCTGGCTTTCACTTGTCAAAGTTGTCACAATTATTATCTTTATCGTGTTAGGTTTCTTAATGATTTTTGGTATTTTAGGGGGTAAGTATTACGGATTTGCCAATTATACAGTTGGTGAAGCACCGTTTGTTGGTGGTTTTTCAGGATTTTTAAGTGTTTTATTAATCGCTGGATTCTCAGTCGGTGGTACTGAAGTTGTTGCCGTTGCAGCTGGTGAATCAGATAATCCTAGAAAGTCTATGCCACGAGCAATCAAGCAAGTATTCTGGCGTATTTTACTTTTTTACGTATTATCTATTGCAGTCATTTCTGGTATTTTGGCGTATACAGATCCAACATTATTAAATAAAGACAGTTCTATTACACAAAGTCCATTTACAATTGTCTTTGATAAAGTAGGTATCGCATTTGCAGCATCTGTAATTAATGCTGTTATTTTGACGACATTATTATCAGCAGCCAATTCCGGTATTTTCACAACAAGTCGTATGCTATTCTCTTTAAGCGAAAATGGACAAGCACCTAAGTTTCTTGGTGTCATCAATCGCCAAACAAAATTACCATTGAATGCATTGCTAACAACATTCATCTTTATTACAGCCGTAACTGTATATGCCAATTATAATTCTGAAAGTGTTATCGGCTTATTAAATATCATCGGAGCGTTAATCACTTTCGTATGGGCTTCAAGTGTGTTAGCACAAGTTAGACTTAGACGTGCAATTAAAGTGCAACAAAAAGATATCGATCAACTGTTACCATATAAAGCACCATTTTTCCCATTTGGGCCTATCTTAGTATTTGTAACGATTTTATTCTTAATCTTTGGTAGTTCGGCTGAAGCAATCATACACTTTGATTTACCAAAGTTAGCACAAAATTTCTTACCAATTATTGTGCTATTCGTTATTTACTTAGTCCACAAATTAGTTCATAAAACAAAAGTCGTTCCGTTAGAAGATATTGACTTAAGTGAACATGAATCATACAAATAATTGAAAGACTAACCCAGAGCGATGGGCGTTGGACAGGAATCTCGCTTTTCTAAAAAGATTCCGTTGTTCCAACCCCGTCGCTTTTTTAGATAAAATACAGGAGTCTCAAAATTTCATACAGCCATCTTATCCAAGTATTTTCCTATTTTATCAGCTGTATAAATAATGTATAATTAAAGTAATAATAAATAAAGGTGGTTTTAATATGGTTGGACAAACAAACCTTTTTGATGACGTGATTAAAACGGAAGAACGCTTTGTTATTGTTGTGCAATCATTGGAGGAAAAATACGGTCAACTGCTTAAGCGTACTTTACGGGAATATAGCAGTTTGACACATGAACAAATGGAAAACTTATATCAACACCTAAAAGAACTCTATTTAGATGTACCATTTGAAGATAATCAATCCGCTTTTGCCATTACAATCTATACAAATCAAGAATACGCAGCCGACTATATTTATGCACATATTAAACGCCATCGTGGTCAAAAAGAATGGACGCATACTGCAAAATAATTAACAAACCAGTGACGGGTTTAAAGCCTACGTCACTGGTTTTAACTTTTATAGCTCCACACCAAGCAGTTGTGTCAGTATAAACGGAATCCCCTCTTCATCGTGACTTTTCGTCACTAGGTCTGCTTTTTCTTTCAAGTCTTCACGCGCATTGCCCATCGCAATACCTGTACCTACCGTTTCTATCATATCAAAGTCATTTGCACTATCACCAAAAGCAATCATATTCTTCACAGACATGCCACGTTGTTCTGCCAAACGACGTATTGCTGTACCTTTAGATACCCCTTTGCACATAAACTCAAGAAAGAACGGTTTGCTAATAGTAATCGCCAGCTCATCCGTAAATTGCTGTGCTTCAGATGCATACATGCTTGCAATCTTATCTTCATCATCGACCGCCATCACTTTTGGTACATCTGTTTGAACATATGCTTTAATATCGTCAACTTGAATCATGGGCATACCAGTCAATTCAGATTCAACACCCATATAGTGATGTGTTCCTTCACAAACTATACGTCCTTCGTAATATGTTAAAACTAGCATGTTATGCTGTCTACAAAAATCAACAATACGATCAAAGTTTTCTTTCGACACACTCTGTTTGGCAATAATCGATTGATTGGCCACATCTATTATTTGTCCACCATTGTAGCTCATTATATAGCTACCATATTGGTCTAGTTTTAGTTCTTTTGCGACTGCCATCATACCTTCTGTCGGACGTCCTGATGCCAATGTAAGCTTATAACCCAGTTGTTGGACTTTCAATAAGTAATCTTTTGTTTTCTGAGATACACGATTTTGTGAAGTAAGCAATGTATCATCCATGTCAAATATAATCAAGTCTGGTTTCATGATTAATGTCTCCTTTTCTTTCTATCTCTTACAATAAGATAACATATTTCAGACTTTCAAATGTTATTAGACAAAAAATTATCAAAGTACATGACGATTAAAACAACAAAGCAGCTTTACACATGCCTAGACATGTATAAAACTGCTTTGTTGTTAATATTTATGGAAGGATTGACTTACAACACCTTCCGTATTGACTGTTACCAGTTCTGAATGACAGTGTTCAAAATTTTGGCGCAATGCGCGTACAAGTGAACCACTTTGTTCTTTTTTTATCATTGTCATAATCGTTGAACCTGCACCTGACATCACAGTCGCATAAGCATTAAATTCATGTGCTGTCTGTTTCACCGCTTCAAAATCAGCAATAAGATGTTGGCGATACGGTTCATGCAAGCCGTCTTGTTCCATCATTTTGCCTGCAAGCTCATAATTGTGTTGGATTAATGCACTAATCATCGTGTTGCTAATCGCGCTGAATTTAACTGCATCCCTATGATGAACTGTGTCTGGTAAAACTGCACGAGATTTTTGTGTTTCTAGTTCATATTCAGGAATCGTCAAAATAAAGTCCACATTAGGTACATCGATATGCGCAATATCTGTCACATTTGTTTCCGCATTATGATAGCCGACAACTAACCCACCATATATCGTTGGTGCAACATTATCGGGATGACCTTCTATCTCTGTTGCCAACTGTAATAGCTCATACTTTGAAAGTTCAATATCACCGAAATAGTTCGCAATATAAAGTGCTGCAACCAGTGCTGATGCTGATGAACCTAAGCCACGTGCAAGTGGAATATCACTATACATTTTTATCTCCAAAGCTGGCAGTTGCACCTGATATTTATCAGCCACATATTGGGCAGTTCGATAAATATAGTTCGTTTCATCATCTGGTAAACCTTGAAGATGTGGTCCTTCATGATGAAATTTCCACTGCTGTGCACGAATCGGTTGTGCATCGATATACAAAAACTTGTTGAGTGCCATACCTATTGAATCAAAGCCACAGCCTAAGTTAGCAGTCGATGCAGGCACTTTAAGGCTTAACTTATTTTTTATCATTTTAATGCATCCTTAATATATTGTATGATTTGATCTTTATCGTTGGGTAGTGCTTGAATTGGATTTTCTAATAATCCAATAGCTGTATCTGGATCTTTGAGACCATTTCCAGTTAAAACAGCAACAACTTTTTGACCTGCTTTAAGTTTACCTTGTCGATGTAGCTTAATCAACCCAGCGATAGATGCATTACTCGCCGGTTCACTAAAGATACCTTCTTTAGATGTCATCAATTGATATGCCTCTAAAATCTCTTCATCTGTAACAGCTTCAATAAGCCCTTCCGACGTTTCAATCGCGTCTACTGCCTTATCCCAGCTTGCAGGATTACCAATGCGAATAGCTGTTGCAATAGTCTCAGGATTTTTGACTACTTTGTTTTGAACAATAGGTGATGCGCCCTCTGCTTGAAAGCCAAACATTTTCGGTAAACCACTTGCTGACCGCTCATGATATTCTTTAAAGCCCTTCCAGTAAGCTGTAATATTTCCAGCATTACCAACTGGAATCGCTAAAACATCTGGCGCAGAACCTTCAAACTGCTCTACAATCTCAAACGCTGCAGTTTTTTGCCCCTCTATACGATATGGATTCACCGAGTTAACCAGTTCAATCTCACCATCTTGTGCAATTTCCTTAACGATTTCTAATGCCTCATCAAAATTCCCTTCAATAGAGACAATTTGTGCCCCATACATCACAGCTTGCGATAGCTTACCTAATGCAATCTTGCCTTCTGGTATGACAACAATAGCTTTTAACCCTGCTCTTGCCGCATATGCAGCAGCCGAAGCAGAGGTATTACCTGTAGAAGCACATATTACAATCTTACGCCCTTGTTCTTTCGCTTTCGTCACTGCCATAACCATACCACGATCTTTAAATGAACCTGTCGGATTAGCACCTTCATATTTAACATGTAATTCAATTCCTAACATCTCTGATATCGTAGGGCAGTATATCAATGGTGTATGCCCCTCATTCAAAGACACATTAGGTGTTTGTTCATCAACTGGTAAAAATGCTTGATATTCCTTTACAAGTCCTTGCCATAACTTCATCTTTATCATACTCCTTCAACCGGATAAATTTTTTCAACTTCATAACCATCTAATGCATCAATCGCCGCTGTTGGTTGTTCATCAACACCAATTACAACCACCGCATAGCGCTTGTCTGCTATTTGTGTTAATTGCAAAGTTTTATGAAATGGGAGATTCCCTTTTATATCTGTTTCAAACTGCTTTTCAGACACATCAGGACAACTCACCACAAAATAATAACTTTCTTTTTCTTTCATTAATTCCGGCTCATTTGTATCCATCATTTCTTTTGTCTTTTCAGTAGTCAATTCAAAATGTGGAGGTAACGTGTGTAAGTTAGATTCAAACTGTAACGATACATTTAATAAATCACTTACTACGGCTGAACCGGTCGCCAAACTACCAGCCCCTTTACCATAAAACATCGTTTCTCCTACTGCATCTCCAATAACATATATCGCGTTATATTCATTTTCAACCGATGCAAGTTGATGACTATGAGCAACCAAAGTTGGTTTAACAGATGCTTTAACCTGACCATTTGCATACGTACCTTTACCAATCAATTTAATTTTATAACCAAGCGTACGTGCTGCATCAATATCATGCGTCGTTACTTGACTAATCCCTTGAGTCGTTACATCATCCAATTTGATCACCTGATTAAATGATAAATACGATGTTATGACAACTTTACGTGCTGCGTCAATTCCTTCGACATCATCAGTCGGATCTGCTTCTGCAAAGCCTAAATCTTGTGCCTCTTGTAAAGCATCGGCATAAGCTGCACCCTCTTCGGTCATTTTCGTTAATATAAAATTAGAAGTTCCATTAAAAATGCCCATGAATTTACTAATATTATTTGCATTCAAGCCGTTATTAATCGCATTAACAATTGGAATACCTCCAGCTACACTGGCTTCATATTTGAGTGCGACACCGTTCTCTTGGGCTAAATCTTCTAATACACGCAAATGCACCGCTAACAAATCTTTATTCGCTGTGATTACATGTTTCTTTTGAGACAATGCTGCTTTCAACCAATCAACTGTTGGCTCAATGCCACCCATTACCTCAACAACGATATCCACATCATCATCATTTAAAATATCATTGACATCTTCTGTTAAATGATATTGAGAAATGTTAAGCGGGCGTTTTTTTGACTTATCACGAACTAAGATATGTTTAATCTGAATGTCTTTCTGGATGGTTTCTTTAATCTGTTGATGGTTTTCTTCGATGATTTTTACCACGCCAGAACCGACTGTACCTAGTCCTAATAATGCAACATTGAGTTGTTTCATGTAATATCCCTCCGATTGTTTTGCACAAAATTATTATATACATATTGAAATATGGATAAATATAGTTTAGTATAAGTTCATTCACAAAGTTTGTAAAGTTCTAAAAATTTCAAAAAACACATCTCTATCATACCATTTTTCAGTACAAAACTGAATGAGAAAACTATTATGAATGAAAGGTTGTATCTAGTTATGAAAGTATCTAAATTTGGTGGTAGCTCCGTCGCTACAGCAACACAAATTAAAAAAGTTTTACATATTGTTAATAGTGATGAGGAGAGACGAATTATCATCGTTTCAGCACCTGGTAAACGTCATGCTGAAGATACCAAAGCGACCGACCTTTTAATCAGATTATATGAAAAAGTAATGAATCAGCTTGACTATCAAACAAAAAAGCAAGAAATTTTAGCACGTTTTAGTGATATTATTGATGAACTTGGACTTAAAACTGATTTATTACAAAAAATTGACGATACGTTAGAACACCACATCAAACATCTTAAAAATAATCCGCCTCGTTTGTTAGACGCGTTAAAGTCATCAGGAGAAAACTTTAACGCTCAAATCATTGCGGCATATAATACTCAACAAGGCGTACCAACGATTTATTTATCACCGAAAGATGCTGGGATTATCGTGACAGACGAGCCTGAAAATGCGCAAATTTTATCTTCAAGTTATGAAAAGATTAGCAAACTACGTGACATTGCAGAAAAGGTCATTATTCCAGGTTTTTTTGGTTATTCAGAAACAGACCATATTGTCACATTTCCTAGAGGAGGATCAGATATTACGGGAGCGATTGTTGCACGTGGTGTCAAAGCAGATCTTTATGAGAATTTTACCGATGTATCAGGGATATATCGTGCAAATCCAACAATTATTAAGTCACCGGAAATTATTCATGAGATTACATATCGTGAAATGCGAGAATTGTCGTATGCGGGGTTTGGTGTATTTCATGATGAAGCATTACAACCACTGTACCGCTATCGTATCCCCGTTGTGATTAAAAATACGAATCGCCCCGATGATCCGGGTACATACATCGTTCATGACAGAGAGATTAATCGCCGTAGAGTCGTAACAGGGATTAGCTGTGATAAAGGATTTACAAGTATCAATATCAAAAAATACTTAATGAATAGACAAGTCGGATTCACTGCCAAAATACTAAAAATATTAGCTGATAATGAAGTGTCTTTTGACCATATGCCATCAGGAATTGATAATATCAGCATCATCATGCGTACATCACAATTAGAGGGCAAAGAAGAAAAGATTTTAAATGAAATCCGCTCACAATGTGAAATTGACGAATTGAATGTAGAACATGATCTGGCAATATTGATGGTTGTTGGAGAAGGTATGAGTGCTGTTGTCGGTACAGCCAACAAGATTACATCGGCACTTGCTAACGCAGGTATCAACTTAAAAATGATCAATCAAGGATCATCTGAAATTTCAATGATGTTCGGTATTTCAACCAAAGAAGCAGAGGCTGCTGTAAAAGCTTGTTATCAAAACTGTTATGCATAAAATTACGAATTAAGTTCGAGCTACTCACTAATGAGTGGCTCTTTTTTATTTCATAGATAACTAACACCCAAATTAATCACCCTTAATTTTTCTCCTTTTAATTTTTATTTGTCATCTTCAAATAGTATCTTCCCAAACTGTAATAATATATCTAATTGATATTATTTTTTAATAGTTTCATCTTCAATATCTCTCTAAATCATTATTAGGTGTTTGTTTTTTTAAAATTTATATTTAAATCTTTAATTTTATCATTAAATTATTGAAATTCATTAATTTAATGGTAAAATTACATATATAGTCATTGACTTCATCTGTATATTTTAATAATATATGTCTTTATTTTAGCAATATTGAAAGTTTAGCTTTTAAAAGTATAAAAAATTTAATATAATATGTTGTATATTGCATATTGTGGTATAAGGAGTGAAACGATGAAAAAAGGTCACACTATGGATTCTGAGCTTATCTTTTTCTATGAATCCCATCGAAAAAAAATTATTAGTGAAATAAAAAAACAATATGGTCTAAAGCTTAATGATATCTTGTTTCTCTATCATCTTAAATCAGCAGAAAGCCAACGTATTTCACTTCATAAAGTGAAACAATCCATTGATTTTAGCTTGATGGAAGTACATAAATCTCTTACAGCACTAACAGAAATAGGCATTATCGGTAAAGAGCGTTCAAATGAAGACGAACGTAAAGTATATATTACATTTTCAGATGAACAGTATGCTAAAATGGATGAGATTTTAAAAAACTTTGATCAAATCCAAAAATCGATTCTCTCTGATGCGTAATTTATTTCAACCTATCAGTTACACTACCTACACTTTTGCGGTGGAATGGCATGATGAGCCATTCTGCCTTTTTTTCTTTTAGTTTGCAAAAATCACACAATTGCAATGGACTAATGAAGACCATTGTTTCAACTTATTTCGAACTACAATAGTGTCTGATTTTTCACATTGCACAATAAAAAGTCTTTGTACAACACTGTTTTGTGTCGTACAAAGACTTTTTAACGTTCCCAAATATTCAACTGTTTTTTCTGCGCCTCTTTTTGCGCTTGTTCAATCAAGATTCGATATTTGTCATTAGGTGCATAGAACTTCGCACGTGCTAAACCTTCTTTAGCTAACATCACATTAAACATATCATCACCCAACCATACATAAGCTAAGGTTCTACCATAACGATCCGTCTTTTCACGATCATATTCCAATCTCACGGTCTGATTGGTCAAATGCTTTTTCGTAAAATCAGAAGCTTCTTTACCATATGGTTGAACAGGTGTGTTTGGCTTAACGGTTTCAGGTGTATCAACACCGATTAAGCGAACACGCTCATCTTCTTTTCCAGCTTTACTTACAATAATCGTATCACCATCAACGACTCGTTTGACAGTATATGTATCTCCATTCTGCTCTGAATTGATATCAGCAAATGGTCCAGTGTGATTTAAATATTGAAAACCAAATACGACAATCGCAACCAACGCAACAATGATTATAGATAGCTTTTTATTCATGACATCACCTATATCTTTTAGTTTCTGAATTATCATAGTAAATTTATCATCAAGGGTCAAGATATAATATATCATTCTTATGCTAATAAGCGATTTACCTTTGATAGAGAGATGCTATAATAGGTAGCATAGGAGTGAAATACATGAAAACGTTAAAAGATAATTACATGTCACTGTTCATCATTTTTTTTGCTGTTATTCTCAGCCTTACATTGCAGTATCTCTTTAACCTTCCATTAATTGCTGGTGCTTTCATCGGTGTGTTACTCGGAATTATATCTGGCTTTGTACTTCAAAAAATGCGTAACAAAGACGATAAAAATAGCAATTCAAAGTAAACTGCATATTCCTTCATATAATAGCTAAAGAACAGTAGACATCGCACTTAATAGTGTTGTCACTGTTCTTTAAGTCTTCCACTCATTAAAGCACCCCATCTGTTGAAAAATCATTATAAACCAAACATATAATAGAGATTCATCTTGTCTTTCTCCACTGTAATTGGGACAAGTAATTCCAATATTCTTTATATATCCTTTGCAATTTTAGTTTAATTAAAGACAATCTCCTGCTTGAATAAATAAAAACTGCCAACAACATCTATAATTGTTAGCAGTTTTACTTTTATTAAATATTATAAATTACCAAAAGTTACTACGTCACGTGCAATCATAACTTCTTCGTTAGTAGGGATGACTAAAACTTTTACTGGTGAATGCGGGTAATGAAGTTCTGCTTCTTTACCACGTACACCTTCATTTTTACGTGGATCCCAATAAACACCCATGAATTCTAATCCTTCTAATACGCGAGCACGAATAACATCAGAGTTTTCACCAACGCCCGCAGTAAAGATGATGACATCCACACCATGCATACGTGATGCATAAGTACCTATATATTTATGAATGCGAGATGCGAAGATTTCTAGCGCAAGTTCTGCACGTTCATCTCCATCGTTTGCTGCTTGTTCGATATCACGTAAATCAGATGATTTGCCTGTAATTCCTAGTAAACCAGATTCTTTGTTTAATACGTTTAATACTTCTTCAGCTGTTTTGCCAGTTTTTTCCATAATGAATGGAATTAAGGCTGGGTCAATGTTACCAGAACGTGTTCCCATTGTTACACCTGCTAACGGTGTGAATCCCATTGACGTATCAATAGACTCCCCACCATCAATTGCAGTAATTGATGCACCATTACCAATATGACATGAAATCATACGTAATTCTTCAATTGGTTTGTCCAATATTTCTGCTGCACGTTGTGATACATACTTATGACTTGTACCATGAAAGCCATACTTACGAATACCATAATCTTTATAGTAATCATAAGGTACGCTATATAAGTACGCTGATTCTGGCATTGTTTGGTGGAATGAAGTATCAAATACCGCCACGTGTGGGATATTTGGTAATAGTTTTCTAAATGCATTAATACCCATTAAGTTCGCTGGGTTGTGTAACGGCGCTAAGTCCGCTAATTTTTCAATATCACTCACTACTTGATCTGTTACTAATGCTGATTCTGGGAATGTTTCTCCACCATGTACAACACGATGTCCAGTACCATCAATATCATTAATATCATTGATGACACCATGTTTTTGGAAGCTATCTAACATAATATTAACCGCTTCATCATGGTTAGGAATGTCACTCACTTCTTTAATTTTTTCACCGTCAACTTCAATTGTAAAAATTGAATCGTTTAATCCAATACGTTCAACTAAACCTTTTGTGACTAATTTTTCTTCCGGCATTTCGATTAATTGGAACTTTAATGATGAACTACCAGCATTAATCGCCAAAATTAACTTTGACATAGGAACGTCCTCCAGTATATATAAATTTATCCACATCTATTTAACCATTAATACAGTTCTAATTCAAGAGTATCACAGGTTATTTTAATGATTTTCAGTGCGCCACGTTTGGAGTTCCATCAAGAAGTTTTGGAACAATTGTGGGCTCTTGAAATCAGGGATATTGGCTAGAAAAACCTCTACAGGCTTCGTTTTGTTTGATTCTTTGCGTTGTAATATGAGAATTGATTTTTGTGCATTTTTATTTTTAAATAAATTCGCAGGTAAGTTTAAAAATGCTTGCATCTCTGTTTCTGTAGCAATGAAATTTTCTAACTGTTTCACGTGTTCACCTTCAAAAAGCTGTGTTGGCACGACTAAGAATGCATAGCCAGAAGGTTTAAGTGCTGCAATGGCTTGTTCAATCATCAAATAATGCGCATAGCTATGACCTGTAGCAAAACCTAAATTCATTTCATGACTACGCTCATCTAACGGATAATAACCAATAGGCAAGTCACCAACAACGACATCAGCATCTTCAAATGGTAATGGCATAATCGCATCTTGCGGGTACACATCAAACGGTATTTCAAGGAAGTTCGCCAAATGAATACTAACACGTGACAACACTGAATCCACCTCAACTAAATGATGCATGACAGTTACGTCATTTAATACATCATGTATCGTCGCACTTAAATGACCTGAACCACTACCTAAATCGGCAATGTGTAGCATATTTGCATCAGGCTCAAATTGTGAAATTAAAAAGCCAACGACCAATCCAATACTATCTGGCGTAATTTGATGATTCGGTTGAATTTCTTCTTGTTGCAATTGGCTTAAATAAGCAAATTGAAAGGCTTTACGTCTATCTTGGAATGTTGCTTGCTCCAATAATGTACGATTAGTCGCATAGAAATATTCCATCGCTAATCCTAAGTTTTCAATAAAGCTTTGACCGTTCTCTTCGTTTAACGCTTTAGTCTTTTCATCAAGTTGTTGAAACAATTGTTCCATGATTGACGGTGATTGTGTCATAACTTACGCCCTTTCCTAAATCTAATCTTTCTTTTTATATTATCAAATCAATATGCGATAAATACAGTGTCAAGGATTATATCATTAATAGCATGGTACCTTCTATATAATCCTCTCAGATGAACTGAATACATAATCATTACCTACTTTAAGCAGTCGTTATGATAACATGCTTATTCTTAGCATATAAAAAAATAAAGATTGAGACAAGCATAATCCTCATGCATTATCTCAATCTTATTGTTTAACCTATCTCATCTTTAACGTGTTAAACATGGTATAAGCTTAATCATCCGCGTTAAATCCTTATCCAAAAAGATTAACGCGCGTTTGTCTAAAGATAATTTGTGGTGACCGTATTGCCTCATCTTAGTGATACACTTCTTCATTATGACGCTTTTGTGCTTCATTCTCACGGATTTGATTTTGACTTGCTTGAATATGTTTTAAATACTTTTCTTTAATGACAACCGTATCAGCAAAATAATCATGCACTCCAATATGTTTAGGCGTAAAAATAACTGCTAAATACGGCAGTCCCATCATGACATTAGAGATAATACGCCCAACCCATTCACGCATTAACACATCTGACCATGATAGCGATGTAATATCACGTGTATATACTTTAATTCCTAATATCATTTTGCCCAAGGTCTGTTGAAAATATCGTGTCATCAACACAAAATAGGCAAAATAGAAAAGTGCTTTTAACAAGTTTTCAACATTGAAATAAGAAATCCATAATTGCCATTCATTCATACCAGTCAACGCCAAAATGGGTGTTAAAACAAGCTGTGATAGTGCGCCTAAAATAATGAGATCAATGAGGTAACTAAAAAAACGTCTACCAAAACCTGCATATAAAAAGGCATCTAGCTCGTACTGACTCATCGATAGTGGGACAGTTGCCATTGTTGACGTGGCATAACGATTACGTCCATGTGTTGGATTGGCATTGGTAATATTTATTCCTTCTGTCATTCCAAACACCTACCCTTCATATTTATACATTGGTCTCGTTTGTGATTCATTATTTAAGATAGACTTTATTTGATGTACATCTGCACGAAACTCTTTTATGACACTCTTTAATCCAAATAAAGACCCAAAGCCCGCATCTGCTTCATTAAAACTAATCACTTGTGCATCTTCTGCATTGATCGCTTTTTTAAGATCTTTTAATGCTGTTTCTTTATAACCAATTTCATCAACAAGTCCATTCTTCTTCGCTTGTTGCGCACTATATATACGTCCATCAGCTAACGCTCTTACTTGAGACTCTGACATATGACGCCCTTTAACAATAACATTAATGAACTGATCATAACTGTCTTTATTAATAGATTGTAGAATCTCTCGTTCTTCTGGCGTCATTTCTTTTGAAGGGCTCATAATATCTTTGTGCTCCCCTGATTTGATAGTATTTGTTTTGACGCCAAGGCTACTCAATAATTCAGAGTAATCAATCGACTCTGAAATAACACCTATAGAGCCAGTTAATGTTTGCGGACCTGCATAAATTTTATCAGCAGGTGCAGAAATATAGTACCCTCCTGAGGCTGCCATTGTTCCCATTTGAACGTATATTTTCTTCCCTGAATCTTTAACTTCTTTCAGCTTTTGATAAAATTCATCACTCGCATATGTACTACCGCCTGGACTATCAACTGTTAATAAAACACCTTTAATTGTCTTATCTTTTTTGATCGTATCCAGTTGTTTCAGCGCTGCTTGATGATCGTAGCCACTCACTCCGAATAAACCACCAGCGTCTGCGTCAATAATTTCCCCATTAACAGCAATCTCAGCAATTTGTTTCGCAGCATCACCTTCTTTGACAATCACACTAGGTGCCTCTTCTACCAATGAGATTTGTGTACTGAAAAATGATGATGTCAATGTTGTTATTACACTCATCAATATACCACTCAGCACAATCACAACTGCCAATATAATAGCTACTACACGTTTTGACATATTTCTACCCTCTCCTTAAAAAGAATTTCTTTAATCATAACAAATCTTAATCTATTTGTAACACACAGCACAAAAGAATTACATGAGAAGAGACAATTGCCTCACTTATAAAAAATGCACCCCTAAAAGTTAGATTTTTAAGTCCAACTTTTGGGATGCGCCTCACGACTTGAGAGTTAAAATAAATAATCTATAAGGTTCTTTACAATTAAAGCAATCGTAACAATGACAAAAAGAATTTTAACATAACCTACACCATATTTTATAGCAAAACACGCACCAAAATATGAACCAAACACCATGCTTACTGCCATTGTTAGGCCATATACATAATCTACATGTCCAAGAAACATAAACAGTAACAGTGCACCAAAGTTAGAGGCAAAATTAAGCACCTTAGCATTGCCGGCAGCACTTAAAAAATCAAAGCCAATCATTAAGAATGCAAACATTAAGAACGAACCCGTACCGCCGCCTAAAAATCCATCGTAAAAACCGATTAGCAATATCACACCAACAAATACAGTTAACTTTTTCGTCGATAGTTTTTGATATGTACGGATACTCCCCCAGTCCTTTTTTAGCACAGTGTAAATCAACACACAAGTTAGAATGACAATCACCAATGGTTTGAGCAATTCAGCTGGCAAATATACAGCTAAAATTGCACCACATATAGATGCTATAAAGGACAATGGAAATAATTTTGCAACTATTTTCAAGTCTACTTTTCCCGAGCGTAAATAACGTAATGTACTCGTGAGTGAGCCGAATGCACTAGCAAGTTTATTCGTCCCTAACGCTGTAGCTGGTGGCAAACCAACTGCTAACAAAGCTGGTATAGATATCAATCCACCGCCACCAACCACAGCATCAATAAACGCCGCCAAAAACCCGAATGCAATAATGACAAGTAGCATTGTCCAATCCCATTCCAATAACATGCAACCATCCCCTTTATTCTATATTATTAATCTAGAATAAGTCCTCATCCCAAGTTGTCGTTACTTCATCCTGCATTTGATAATTTTTATCGATAACAAGTGTTTCAATATTTGCGACCGCTTCATTCAACATTTCTTCAAAATCAAACCCAGACTCATATTTTAAAACTTTATCATACTGTGGTTCCGTTACTGGATGTTTGGGCGTGAAAATCGTACAACAGTCTTCATATGGCTGAATGGACGTTTCAAATGTACCAATTGCTTTCGCTTTAATGACAATTTCTTCCTTATCCAATGAAAGTAACGGACGTAAAATAGGTGTTGATGTTACAGCATTAATCGCATACATACTCTTCAATGTTTGACTTGCAACTTGACCGAGATTTTCACCATTAACAATCGCATCTGCTTCCACTTGATGTGCCACTTTATCTGCAATGCGTAACATCATACGACGTGTGGAGGTCATTGTATAACGTTCATGAACTACCTTATGGATTTGTTTTTGAACTTCTGTAAACGGCACAATATGTAGCTTGATATTACCGACACGTTCTGCCATAATACGCGTCAATTCAATGACTTTTTGTTTTGCTTTTTCACTTGTAAATGGTGGACTGTGGAAATGAATCGCCTCAATTGTTACACCGCGACGCATCACTTCCATACCCGCAACAGGTGAGTCAATACCACCGGATAACATCAATAGTGTCTTACCACCTGTGCCAACCGGTAACCCACCAATTGCTTGAATATTACGGTCATACATATAGATTGCGTCTAAACGTACTTCAACCATAATTTGGTGGTCTGGTTGACGCACATCAACATGTAACCCAGGAACATTTTTTAAAACTTCCCCACCTACCATGCGTTGAATCGCAAATGTTTCATATTCGAATTGTTTATCACTACGCTTCACTTCTACTTTAAAGCTTTCACCTTCAGCATAATTTTCCGCAAATTTAACGGCATGTTTGTAAACTGCATCCATACTTTTTTCAATTTTTAACACTGGACTAATTGAATGCACCCCGAATACTTTTGAAATTCGTTTCATCATTTCTTCCACATCCGCTTGTGGCTCGAGTTGAATATACATACGGTCACGATTCGCCTTAACCTCATAACCCTGTAATGGCATCAACGCACGCTTAACGTTAGAGCGTAGTTGATTAACAAATACTTTGCGGTTTCCACCTTTTAATGTAAGTTCTCCATATCTTACAAGAATATGATCATATATCATTGTTCTAGCAGCTCCTTAACTTCTTCATAGACTGTGTCAAACGCCTCTTGGAATACTTCGACATCTGATTTTTTTGTATTGTAATCAAAGGATAATCGGATACTTCCTAAAATACGTGATGTTGAAATTCCCATCGCTTGTAGCACTTCATTAACTTTCATATGCTTAGATGAACAAGCACTTGTCGTTGAAATCATTACACCTAATTTTGAAAATGCATTGACGAGCACTTCACCACGCACACCTGGAAATGCAATATTTAAAATATGCGGCGATGCATCATCAGGAGAATTAATATACACACCTGGATATTGTGCAACAAACATTCTGATTTGTCGGTTCACCTCTGTCAACTCAGTCATCATAACTTGACGATGATCCTCTGCTAGACGCACTGCTTTAGCACATGCGACGTCCATTGGTACATTCACCGTTCCACTGCGCAATGCAAACTCTTGACCGCCACCATGGATAATCGTCTGGATATTGTGCATATTTTTTAAGATTAAGATACCTTGTCCCTTCAAACCATTGAACTTGTGCCCACTCAATGCAATGCTATCTACACCATCTGTCACTAGTGGAAACTTGCCCATTGCTTGTACAGCATCCACATGCAAATGTACTTTTGGATAGTCTTTGAGCACTTCTACAATGTCAGCAATAGGTTGAACTTGTCCCATAATATTATTAACTTGCATACACGTTACGAGGATAACATCAGATGACATCAAGGTTTTCAGGTGTGAGATATCAATGCGTCCTTCTTTCGTCACATTAACATACTTTAAGTTAAAACCTTCACTCTCCAATGAACGCATCACTTCCAGAACCGACGGATGTTCTAACACAGAAGTAATCAATGTACGACCAAAGGGTTTCTTATGATATGCTACTCCTTTTAACGCCATATTGTTAGATTCTGTGGCACCACTTGTAAAAATAACTGTCTCATCATGTAGTTGTAGCATGCGCTTAATCTGTGTTCGTGCTTGTTGTAACAATCGAGATACTTCTACTCCTTTATCATGCGGGCTGTTCGGGTTGAAATAAAATTGCTTATTGACCCTCACGTAACTATCGATGACTGAAGCATCAGGTTGTGTCGTTGCCGCATTATCAAAATATAGCATCACTCAAACTCCTTCACTTATTAATCATTCATTCATTGTACTATAAGTAATATTGAAATGAATAGATAAAAACTTCAAAATACGCATACAAGGGCTGCAGCATTAGATATTTATCAATTTTTCCACACATAAAGATAAAGTATCTAAAATAACCACAATGTCTCACTTAGACATCATGGTTATGTTGAATGCTTATGCTTGTTGTGCCATTACTTCACGTTCGATGTGTTGGCTAATACCTGGCTCTACACGTTCCAATGCTTGCTCAGAAATCTCACTTGAACGTTTATAACGGTTGTTTTTGAAGAGTCGTTCTGCTTCATTCAAACTCTTATCTAGTTCGTGGTTATCTTTGCGGTATCTGTTACCGTACTGAATTAACTTCTCAGCATATACCGCATTAATCAATACATCATTCGCTTCGTCTTCAAATTTATTCATTTGAAGTACGACTTTGTTTACCTTGTCTTTCAATTGCTGTACGTTAATTGGACGTTCGCTAAAACGCTTGTTCACATCACGTACTTCATAGTCAATCTCATTTTTCAATATGATGAAACGTTCTGGTACGCTTGTTAAGTTGGAAGCAAGGAGACGACGATAAATCTCTTCTTTTTTGCTTTGAACACGCAAGATATGTTCTTCTGCTTCCGCCTCATCTTCTCTTAACGAAATAAGATGATTTTGTAACTTCTCTTGTTTTTCGTTAATCACAGCAACATGATCTTCAATATATTTCAAGTTATCTTGGACTTCGCTATAGCGCACTGCTGATTTGGACATTTCTGATAAAATATCGTCATACACACCAATTAAGTTTTGAATTTCGTTTTCAAACTGACGAACGTTTTGTACATCACTCTCATTAATATAATAATTTTCACGTACATATTCAATTTCAGTTTGTAACGTATAATTCATATCTTTCGCATGGAATAGCTCATCTGTAATGCGTTCTTTAGATTCTTCAACTGCATTTTTAGACTTCACTTCATGCTCAATCAAATCATACATGACATCGAGTTGATTATTGATTTCTTCTAATTTTTGATTTGCTGAATCAAGTTCTAACTTACTAATCATTGGTTCAACAAAACTCAACTCTGTTTTTAAAGTTTGTAAAGTACTATCTACCTTAGCATGGTCTAAGTCATAACCTTCCACTTTCAGATCACGTACACCATATTTCAAATCTTGGAACTGTCCTGGCAATTCTTTCTGTGCTTCGCGAATTAAGTCGGGAATCTCTGCCATATCTTGCTTTAAATAAGTGATATCATCGTTCAATCCTTTGATATGTGTATAAGCTTCTTGATAGTCACCGGCCTCTTTTAATGCTTGATAACGCTCAATTTCAGGCTCAAACGCTTCAATTTCTTGCTCGAGTGGCGCTGCTGCCTCACCAAATTGATGGCGGTTCGCTAATACATCACGCTTCATCTTACGGTGGCTCGCTTTTGTTTCTTCAAAGATTGCGTCACTCTTTTCATGAATGTTACACACTTCATCTGCCTGCTCTGTTAACGTTTGAAATTTCGCTTCGTATTCATCCATCAAGCCATGTGCATCATCAATTTCAATCTGTGCTTGAGAAAACTTAAACTTATCCAGCGTCACTTCAGCTTCATGTATTTTCTCATCAACAGGTGCCAAATAATCATTTGTTGCTTGCGTCCACTCTTGTCTCAACGTCTCATAACGCTGTTTTGTTTCCCCTGTCAATTGAAGCTGTTTAAGCTTTTCTAAACTTTCATCGTACGACAATTTGTTAAGTTTCTCTCTACGCGTTTCAGCTTCTTGAATCATTGAACGCTTATTAGAACGCATATAGAACAAGATACCAATGCCAATTAAAAGAATAATAATAACCGCTAGTATGATATACAATAACATGTTCACTCTTCTCCTCCTAAATACATAAAACCATTATAACGTAATTTATCACGGCATTAAATCGAAATCTAAAAAAATTCAGGACTTCCTCATATATTTTCTGATAGTATCGAAAAATTGCACCGTCAAAACGAAGAAGATATAATAACTGTAAAATTTTAAGTGTGAAGTGAGTGAAATGAGATGACAATTAAACAGACAGACTATTCTTTAGTAACACGACAACTTGATGCGTTATTAGACGGTGAAACAGATTTTATCGCAAACTTAAGTAATGCATCGGCTCTATTAAATGAAAATTTAGAGCAAATTAACTGGGTCGGTTTCTACTTAATTAAAAACGGAGAGCTAATTTTAGGTCCTTTCCAAGGCAAACCTGCATGTATGCATATCCAAATTGGAAAAGGCGTTTGTGGAACAGCTGTCAAAGAAGATGCCATCCAACGTGTCGCAGATGTCAACACTTTCCCTGGTCATATCGCATGTGATGCTGCAAGCCAATCAGAAATTGTACTACCGATTCATCATAACAATGAAATTATTGGTGTATTGGATATTGATGCCCCTATCACCAATCGTTTTTCTGAAGAAGATGCGCAAGGACTTGCACACTTTGTAAAAACATTAGAACAACATCTATCAGAAAGAAAATAATCGTTAAGCATTGACAAATAAAATCAACATGTTACAATTGACTTTGTGTGAATAAACGAAAATAGCAGTTAAATATTAATAGGCGCTATGGTGTTCCCGAAGCGGGCGTGCCGTGTAACCGTAGCTATGAGGCGAGGACACACAAAACACCATATCCTAATGAGCATTTAACACTCTTTTTTGTTTTTTCATAACAACAAAAAAGAAAAAGGAGGAGTCAATTATGGCTCGATTCAGAGGTTCTAGCTGGAAAAAATCTCGTCGTTTAGGCATTTCATTATCAGGTACTGGTAAAGAATTAGACAAACGACCATATGCACCAGGACAACACGGTCCTACACAACGTAAAAAATTATCAGAGTATGGTTTACAATTACGTGAAAAACAAAAATTACGTTACTTATATGGTATGACTGAACGTCAATTCCGTAACACTTTCAACACTGCTGGTAAACAAGGTGGGGTACACGGTGAAAACTTCATGGTATTACTTGCAAGCCGTTTAGACGCTGTAGTATACGCATTAGGTTTAGCTCGTACACGTCGTCAAGCACGTCAATTAGTTAACCACGGTCACATCTTAGTTGATGGTAAACGTGTTGACATCCCATCATACATTTTAAAACCAGGTCAAGAAATTGCAGTTCGTGAAAAATCACAAAAACTTGCAATCATCGCTGAATCTGTTGAAATCAGCAACTTTGTTCCTGATTACCTTGACTTCGATGCAGACAGCTTAAAAGGTACATTCGTTCGTTTACCTGAACGTAGCGAATTACCAGCTGAAATCAATGAACAATTAATCGTTGAGTACTACTCACGTTAAGATATTGTTTATATTTTCAAAACCAAGATTGGGTTCGTCCTTTCTTGGTTTTTTGCTGTTCAGCTTTTGTAATGGAAATATAATGATAACTACCTAGTTTTAGTTAACATATAGTTTTAGCTAAGTTGAAATAGCTGCCTTCATTTTAGCGTACAGTCCCCTATGATTGTGCGCTTTTTGCATATCAAAACAGAATGACTCATCATGCCATCCCACCTCAAAAGATGTAGATTCATTTTTTGGTCTTTGCTATATCATGCCTAGAATTACTTTTCATTGTTTTGAATATTACCTATACTAGTATTACATGTTGATAAAGGGAGATGTTACGATGAAAGTATTTACTGAAGCGGAAGTAAAAGCTAACTACCACATGGCAGATGCGATATGTGATATTGAACAGCTTTTGAAAAATATGGATGATATTAGCCAAACAACACGTACTGTCATTCCAACAGGTGATGGTGCAAAATCAATGCTATACATGCCTTGTGTCCATCTTGGTAAACAACAAGGCATTATCAAAATTACTTCTATTACACCAGATAACCCGCAACATCAAAGACCTACAACTCAAGCAAATATTATTATTACGGATCTCAAAACAGGTGAACATATTGCAAGTCTCGATGGTAATTATTTAACAAGATTGCGCACGGGCGCTTTAAGTGGAATTGCAACTAATTATATGAGTCGCACTGACTCACAAATTCTTGGCATGATTGGTACAGGTGGCATGGCATATGAACAACTTTTAGGTAATTTAGAAGTACGCCCAATTCAAAAAGTATTACTATTTAACCGTACGATAGAGAAAGCGAAAACTTTTGTTGCACAAGTTGCCGATAAACATCCAGAAATTGAGTTTGAAATCGTATCTGATGTATCCGATCTTGTAAAGTGCTCAGATATTATTAATTGTCAAACACAATCAACAACACCTGTTTTTGATGCTGCTGACGTTCAAAATGGTACACATATAAATGGCATTGGATCATATCGTCCGGAAATGAAAGAAATGGATAATCGCCTCTTTCCAAAAGCATCACACATTGTTTTTGATGATTTAGAAGGTGTAAAAGAAGAGGCTGGAGAATTCATCGAAGCAGATGCTAAAGGTCTCTTTTCTTTCGCTAATCATCACGATGACTTAAAAGGATGCGTAGTAGATGGAAACACCGTACGTGAGAAAGATAGTATCACCATCTTCAAATGCGTCGGTGCTGCTTATTTTGATTTAGCCGTTGCTTTAGGTGCCTGGAATAAACTAAATACCCATTAATTTACAATCAAATACGGGATAAAAAGCAGTAACTGAATGGCGTGAAAAGAAGTTTTGCATTCAATCTTTTCCACGCCTATTCATCCTTGCTGCATGGGAATAGCACACGGCTTGTCGAATCTTGTGGCATGATATCAATTGATAGAAAACACTATCTAAAATAAGAAAAATGATATAAATGGTAGTAGCTTGCCACCATTGTTCAGCTCTATTCAAACGCTAACCGACCATTCACATTCTTCTAACATTGCCGATGTGAGACAACTACGCCCTACTCCTTTTCTTATAGTTTAAACAGTTCATCCGGCATATCAGTGATAATACCATCGATACCCATTTGAATTAACTTTTTAGCTGTTTGACTATCGTTCACAGTATATGGCATAATCTTCAATCCTTCTGCATGTGCACGTGCGATAAATTTCTTGTTAATCAATTGATAATTCGGATTGACAAAATCTGCATATTTCGCTATTTCGCTAAATGTCGGCTGCTTTAGCCAATATTTGCGTTTACTCACCAATACACCATAATGTAGAAACGGCACATTTTCTGATAATCGTTGGATAAATGTATGATCAAATGATTGAATAATTACACGATTCATTGGAAAAGCATGATGCTTTAGCTTTTGAATGATTTGCTCTCCAATATTCGGATAATTTTTCGGTTTCTTTACTTCTATCAATAATGTTTTTGAAAAGTTTTTACATAGCGTCAAAATTTCATCAAATGTCATAATCGACGCATGCTCAGCAAATTCAGTTTGTCGACTAAAATTAAATGCACGTAGCGCCTCTAACGTATAGTCTTTAATAGCGCCCTTTCCATTCGATGTACGATCAATTGTTTCATCATGAATCCCCACCAAAACGCCATCCTGCGTCATATGTAAATCAATTTCTAACATATCAATTTGTTGACTCAATGCTGCTTGATAAGCTGCTTTTGTGTTCTCTGGATAACGTTTTGACAATCCACGATGTGCAATAATTTGAAACGCCTTATTAGGTCGTAATAATCTCATAAATAGTCTTCCTTTCTGCTCAATATTCCCCTACACTTAACATAACATATAATGAAATGGAGTGAATATCAAGAATGGTTCAACATGATTTTCCAATCACTGTGACATGGCAAGGGGGACGAGATGAAATTGGTCAATTATCTGGAGAGATAGTCAACCATAAAGTTTCTATCCCACGTGCATTAGGTGGAAAAGGTATAGGTACAAATCCTGATGAATTACTAGTCGCAGCTGCTGCAAGTTGTATGACTATTTCACTGGCTGCAACGCTTGAACGTGCACACTTAATACCTCTTCAAATAGATATGCATTCAACAGGAACAGCTTCATTTTCTGATGGGAAGTTTCGTATGGTTACCATCACACATAGACCGACAATCACCTTATCAGATGAACGTCAACTTGAAAAACTCACTCAACGTATACAACAACTCATTTCAATCGCAGACCGAAATTGTATGGTGTCAAATAGTTTGCGTGGTAATGTTGCCATTGAAATCATCCCAAATTTACGTGTACGAGCAACTGAATCCTAAGTATTTTTGGATGTGGAATAATGGAATTTTTTGAGAAAAATAATATTCCTATTCCATACCCTGTTCTTTTGTCTGAAAATTTGTTAAAATTAAAAACCTAATCATAGGAGGTTATGATAAATGTATACACACCACTCATTACTATTAACGCCAGGTCCAACACCTGTACCTTTGGCGATTCAAAATGCGATGAATTTACCCATGGTTGGGCATCGCTCAGCCGACTTTGAAGCTATCGCACAACAAGCTTTCTCAGGACTTAAAGCTACATTCGGCACACCCAATGATGTCATTATTTTAACTTCTAGCGGTACGAGTGCTTTAGAAGCAAGCATGCGTAATCTTGTAAACCCTGAAGATCATATTGTTGTCATTGTATCTGGCGCATTTGGTGCACGTTTTCAACAAATTGCTGAGAAATATGCACATCATCTGCATGTTTTCAATGTTGAATGGGGAAAAGCATTCAATACGGATGATGTCTTAGCATTTATCCAATCTTTAGACTACCCTATCAAAGCTGTTTTTACACAATATTGTGAAACTTCTACATCCGTATTACACCCTGTAGCCGAACTTGGTCATGCGCTAAAAGCCTACAATGCGTCTATCTTCTTCGTTGTTGATGGTGTTAGTTGCATTGGTGCTGTCGACGTTGATATGACACGTGATGCAATTGATGTGTTAGTTGCTGGTAGTCAAAAAGCGATGATGTTGCCACCTGGTCTCGCATTTGTAGCTTATAATGATCGTGCACGCACACGCTTTAAAGAAGTTGACAGTCCGTCTTTTTACTTAAACCTATCAAAACATCTGTCCTCTCTTGAAGCGCATACAACGCCATATACACCAAATGTACCTGCTTTTCGTGGTGTCGTTCAATACGCTAAAATGATTGAAGCTGAAGGTCTAGCACATGTGGTACAACGACATTATGTCATTCGTGATGCAGTACGACATGCTTTAAAAGCATTACAACTTGATTTGCTTGTTGCTGACGATGTTGCATCACCCACAGTCACTGCCTTTATTCCACTGGATGCTGATGAATTAGTCACAATAAAGGAACAATTAGCTAAAACGTTTAACATCTCAATTGCAGGCGGTCAAGGGCAACTTAAAGGGCACATTTTGCGCGTAGGTCATATGGGATTCATTTCTCCTTTCGACTTATTACCATTTGTCGCAGCATTGGAAGTTATATTAACAAACTATCGCAAAAAGCATTATATTGGTAAAGGAATAACAGCTTTTATGGAGGTGGTGCACCATGACTTATAAAGTACTTGTCGCAGATCCTATCTCTGAAGATGGCTTACAACAATTGTATTTAGATAATGCATTTGAGGTTGAACATCAGACGGGTCTATCAGAAAGTGAACTTATTCATACAATAAGTAATTACGACGCCTTAATTGTGCGCAGTCAAACGCAAGTGACAGGAGCAGTCTTACAAGCTGCTACAAAACTAAAAGTAGTTGCTCGAGCAGGTGTTGGCGTGGATAATATTGATATTGATGCCGCAACAAAAGAAGGAATTATTGTCATCAATGCACCTGATGGTAATACAATATCAGCAACAGAACATTCAGTAGCAATGTTGTTAAGTATGGCACGCAATATTCCACAAGCCCATGCATCTTTAACAAATGGTGAATGGGATCGCAAATCATTTCGTGGTACAGAACTCTATCAGAAAACATTAGGCGTTATTGGAACTGGGAGAATCGGCATTGGTGTCGCCAAACGTATGCAAAGCTTTGGGATGCGTATACTTGCTTTTGATCCTTATCTGACAGAAGCACAAGCTAACGAGCTTAATTTTACACGTGCATCCGTAGAAGAGATTGCTGAAGCGGCGGACTTTGTCACAGTTCACACACCATTAACTGAAAAAACACGCGGTTTGATTAATGCTGACTTCTTCAACAGAGCTAAACCCAATTTACATATTATCAACGTAGCACGTGGCGGCATCATTGATGAACAAGCATTAATTGATGCACTGAACGACGGAAAAATTGCCAGTGCTGCATTGGATGTATTTGAACATGAACCAGCAGCCAATACACCTGTCACACAACATCCAAAGATTATTGTCACACCGCATCTAGGTGCCTCAACCATTGAAGCACAAGAAAAAGTAGCGATATCGGTAGCAGGTGAAATCATTGAGATATTGAAATATCAAAAAGTCACACATGCTGTAAATGCACCAAAAGTGATATTCAATCCATCCAATGAGATACAGCCTTTTGTCGATCTTGCACATATCACAGGTGAGATTGGTATTCAGTTACTACCAAAAGCACCACGTACAATGAATATTACGTATAGTGGAGAGCTCGCATTAGATGATACAAGCCTTATGACGCGTACATTAGCTAAAGGCGTACTTCAACATGATATGGGCAGTCACGTCAATTTAATCAATGCACTCATGTTATTGAATGAACAAAATGTCACGTATACTATTGAAAAAAACAAAAATAAACAAGGATTTAGTAACTACATTGAAGTCGAATTGATTAACAAAGACGATCGTATCAAAATTGGAACGACTGTCTTGAATGGCTTTGGACCAAGAATTGTACGCATTAATGATTACGCCGTTGATTTTAAACCAGAACACTATCAATTAATTATTCGCCATACTGATCAACCGGGAATGATTGGTAAAACAGGACAAATCTTAGGCGAATGCGACATTAATATTGCTTCGATGTACGTTGGTCGTAAACAAATAGGTGGACGTGCCATGATGATTTTGTCAATTGATCATCCAATCAACGAAGCGATACAACAACAATTATTATCAATCCCAGGATTAAAAGAAGTTAAGTCTATCACATTGCAACAACTGCCCGACACCGAACTAGAATATGAATAGAAACGAAAAACAGACATTTTGGCGAATGTCTGTTTTTCGTTTCTATAATAAATGTTGTCGTACGTCTAATACATTGTTGACTAACAAATCTGCACCCTTTGCCTCGAGTTCTTCGGCTGCCTCAGTGCCTTTTAAGCCAGTTAATGTCCCAATAAATGTTGCATTAATTGTTTGTGCACTGATTAAATCTGCAAGTGAATCACCAATGATTGTTACTTCATCATGCTTCACACAATTCGTTTGATTCGTTGCGTAATCATGATACTTTGCACAATCATTACCATTATATGTTGCAATATAGCTAAATGGATTCGGCTTGCCAAGTGGTTTCAAGTCGGGATATCGCTTCTCAGCCTCAATCACTTCACTTGCTGTTACAATATGTCTATCTTCAAAATAATCCAATAAACCAAGTGACTCGAATGGAATAAGTGTCTCAACACGTGTACGCCCTGTCGCAATCGCAATCATATACCCTGCTTCTTTAAGGTCATGTAGTAAAGAACGAATACCTTCTACAGACGCTAGGACAACTTCATCATAAATGTAACCTTTTTTATAAGTCGTTTTAGCGCTTTTCTTTTCAACTTCCTCATATAAAGTCGTTCCTAAATACCACTCTTGATATAATTCTTGAGCCAACTGCCACATAGGACTATTAATATCGAACAATGCTGTGTCATCTGTTTGAAGTATGCGTGCTGCATAATCTTTCAAAGACTGATATATCTGCTCTTTTCCTTCAGTCAAGTCATTCAAAAAATCTAATGGCAAAGCATAATCAATTCCTTGATATGTAATATGTTCACGCAATGCTGACAGCGAAGTTTCTGAGAAGGTATCTTCATCCAAAAATGCTGCTTTCTCCGCTTCAGACAATGGTTCAAGCAATGCAATTAAATGCACTGCAAAAACAATGAATAACATATCCCAATTAGAATTGATACCTAGAGATTTCAATCGATGTAACACGAGATCGTTCTCAAATAGTTCCCCACGAATCGCTGCGACTTGCGAATCCGTCAATGTTGCCAATGATTCGCCTTCTTTCAAGTTAAGATATGCTTCGTCAAATAATAATTCATACACCGTTAAGGCTGACACATCAAAACATCTTGCCTCATCTAAAAATACACCATCTACATCAAATAACACTGCTTTTGTCATGGCTACCCCTCTTCCCGAACATTCAGATAACTGTATTATAGCATGGCATATAATTAAACACCACGCACACTTGATATCCCCGAATAACAATATAAACAAAAAGCGTAAACCGCACGATTGATGCTTGTTTACACTTTTATTAATCATTTTATTTTTTTGGTTGAACGTATGCATTCAATTCTTGTTGTAGTTGTTTTGTGCGCTCACTAATTTGTTGTGTGAGATATTCAACTTTTTCTTGTCGTTTCATACCTTCAGGGAAAGTTGTTGTATCAATAGGTTCTCCAAACTTGATATAAGCTTTGCCAGTTAACATGCCCAATAGTTTGGTAGGTCCCACATAAGCTGCAGGTAAAATAGGTTTTTTAGCTAGCATCGCAATTGTAGCTGCACCACGCTTCAGCGGTACTTCTTCAGTCGTACGATGGCCTGATGGAAAAATACCCACCGTTTTATTTGAGTTCAATAACTTCACTGGAATCTTCAATGTGCTTGGCCCTGGGTTTTCACGATTAACTGGAAAAGCATTTAAAGCTGATAAAAACTTACCAAATAGTTTGTTTTGAAAAAGTTCTTGTTTCGCCATAAAATGAATTTGATTTGGTAGCAACGCCACACCCAAAAGAATGATTTCGTTATAACTCTCATGGTTACATGTAACGAGATATTCATTATTCGCCGGCTGATTTTCTTTACCAATAACTTCTAAGTTCTTAAGTCGTTTGGCTACGATGAAATCCAGCACTAACCCAATCAATTTGTAAAGCATGCTGACACCTTCTTTTTTTAAATTAACTCTTTAAATTCTATCATTTTACGTTCATTTCAACAAGCAGTGTCCTTCTACATCTAGAGACCGATGGCGTGTGACTAGCAAAATCTTATTAAAAATCGCATAATAGAAAGGAAGGAGGTATTGTATGAATTCGAATAATTATAATCAGACGTCCGACAGCAATTCGGGGATAACGCATACAAATCAACAACATGTGTATCGTCAAAGTTATCAAACACCACCCCCTAAAAAGTCAGGCGTACTACGAACAATTCTTATTGCTCTTGTAGCCGGATTAATCGGTGGTTTAATAGCATTTGCTGCGGTAAGTGGCTTTTCAAAATTAACGGGTTCAGATGGTCAATCAGGTGCCAATGTAAATGTCGCAGAAAACAGCAAAGGTGGCAATCTATTAGATGGTAAATCGAAAAATTATCAATCTATTAACGAAATGATTCAAGATAAATCACCTTCAATTGTTGGTGTTATTAACGAACAAAAAGCGGAAAGCTTAGAAGATTTGCTTCGTGGTAAATCAACAACAAATGCTGAACCATCAGGTATCGGTTCTGGTGTTATTTATCAACGCACGCAAAATGAAGCATATATCGTAACCAACAATCACGTAATTGAAGGTGCATCGTCAATCAAAGTGCAGTTACATAACTCCAAACAAGTGAGTGCAAAACTTGTAGGTACAGATTCACTTACAGATATTGCTGTACTAAAAATTAAAAATCGCAATGATATTAAAGCTATTGATTTTGCAGATTCATCAAAAGTCAAAACTGGTGATAGCGTCTTTGCGATGGGGAATCCACTTGGTTTAGAGTTTGCCAATACCGTTACATCTGGTATTATTTCTGCCAGCGAGCGTACAATTGATGCAGAAACATCAGCTGGTTCAAATAAAGTAACTGTACTTCAAACAGATGCAGCGATAAACCCTGGTAACTCTGGTGGCGCACTTGTAGATATTAACGGAAATCTTGTTGGTATTAACTCGATGAAGATTTCTGCCCCACAAGTTGAAGGCATTGGTTTTGCCATTCCGAGTAATGAAGTAAAACTCGTCATTGAACAACTTGTTAAAAACGGCGAAGTAAAACGCCCATCTGTCGGCATTGGTATGTTAAACGTGTCAGATATTCCTGCCTCATATCAAAGGCAATTTAAAATAAATAGCGGTGTCTATGTTGCAGAAGTACAACGCAGTCAAATTGATTTGAAACGTGGCGACATCATCACAAAAGTAGATGATCAAGAGGTAGAAAATGATTCAGATGTACGTTCATATCTCTACAAAAATAAAAAACCAGGCGATTCTGTTACATTCACGATTATACGTGATGGACATTCCCAAAAAGTTAATGTTTCACTCGTCGAATCGCATTCATAGAACCTATAAAATGTTTAAAGGAGCTGGGACATAACTGCCTAGCTCCGTCAAAAAACCTTGATTAAATGTTTTTATACATCTAATCAAGGTTTTTAAGGATATTAGTTAAAAAATAAAGCACTTCCCGCATAATTGTTAATAACCACAAAAACAATAGACAGGAGTGCTTTATATGTATAAAGAGTGTAGCATGGCTCAACTTACTTTGCAATCGAAACAGAATTTTCTTTCCCCGAAAATGATATAGCAGTAACTATAAACAAATAAGTAACCTTCCAATAACACATCAAGTAAATAAAAAGTAGTGAAGCTACCTACCGTCATAGATTTCTTCACTACTAATCTTAGTATATTTAAAAGCGTAACTATCTCTAAAACTTTAACATGATTTCATTTTACAGACACTTGTAATTACAGGTCTACGCTTGGCGGCTCTCAATATCTTTCAAAAACCAACGTTGCATAATCGACTAACAATGCATCCCTCATAACCATCATTTTTATTGATAATTGACCATAAAATATTTTTTCTTACCACGACGAATAATTGTAAAAGCATCGTCGTACTTATCTTCTGCTGATAACGCATAAGCTAAATCAGTTTGACGTTCTCCGTTAATGTAAATAGCACCATTTTGAACATCTTCACGTGCTTGACGTTTAGATGATGAGATTTTTGTTTCAACAAGTGCCTCCACAATATTTGTTGTGTCATTAGATAATGTCACTTGTGGAACATCTTTGAATCCTGCTTTAATCTCTTTTGAAGACAATGATTTTAAATCTCCGCTGAACAATGCTGTTGAGATGCGTTGTGCTTCTTCTAATGCTTCTTGTCCATGGATAAATGCTGTTACATTTTCTGCAAGTGCTTTTTGCGCTTTACGTAAATGTGGTTCTTCCGCTACTGACACTTCAAATTCTGCAATTTGCTCTTGAGATAAGAATGTGAAGTATTTCAAAAACTTAATAACATCCTCATCACTTGTATTAATCCAGAACTGATAAAATTCGTATGGGCTTGTTTTTTCAGCATCTAACCATACCGCACCTGATTCTGACTTACCGAACTTTTTACCGTCCGCTTTTGTAACAAGTGGAATTGTAAGGCCATAAACATCATTTGTACCGTACATACGACGCATTAATTCAATACCACTTGTAATATTTCCCCATTGGTCTGAACCACCGATTTGCATTTTACAACCAAACTCACGATTTAAATGACCAAAGTCAATCGCTTGTAAAATCGTATATGTGAACTCAGTATATGAAATACCATGTTCGAGACGTGATTGAATTGAATCTTTACCTAACATGTAATTGACACCAACATGTTTACCAAAATCACGTAAAAACTCGATTAAACTGATTTGTCCGAGCCAATCTTTGTTATTCACAAGAATTGGGCCATTGTCCATATCAAAATCAAATAGCTTATGCATCTGACTTTGAATCCCTTGAACATTCTTCTCGACTTGTTCTTCTGTTTGCAACACACGTTCTTCAGATTTACCTGATGGGTCACCAATCATACCTGTTCCACCACCAACGAGTACGATTGGACGATGACCTGCCTCTTGAAAACGACGCAATGTTAAATATGGTAATAAGTGCCCAATATGTAAACTATCTGCTGTTGGATCGGCACCACAGTAAATTTTAACTTCTTCTTTATCTAATAATTCTTCAATTGCTGCTTCATCTGTTTGTTGATAAATTAGACCTCTCCACTTTAAATCTTCAAGTAATGCATTTGTCATAATACTTACCTCCTATAAAATTGAACATAAAAAAACACCGCTTACTTCATGTAAGGGCGCAAACTTTTGTGCACGGTACCACCATACTTTATACTCTTGTGATGATACGTTCATCACCATACGTTGAAACGATGAAAGAGCTGTATTCACCTATCGCCATACGTTAGTTCGCACCAACCACTAACTCTCTGTTGCTGTATACACAATCGCTACTTGGTCTCTGTTTCAATGCAATATACATTTTTCTATAATTATAGACTTTTTAAAATGGATGTCAACCCGTAGACTTGACAAAAACAAAAATTAAAATGTTGTATGCTATAATAATGACAAAACGGAGGTGGTGTTATGACAGACTCAAATCAATTGAATCGCTTTTTAATACGTTATGATGCTTTTTGTCGCCGAATCAAACATGTGTTTTTTATATGTGTTACCATATTAATCCTAGCTGCACTGCTCTTTTCAGCTATTGTAATTGGTTACTTTTCAAGTATTGTTGCTGAATCACGCACGTTGGATAATCGGACACTTATTCAAAAAGTAACTAAACTACCTGAGATGCCGACAATCACTTCTGCAGATACAGATATTATTGCGTTGTATAATGCACCGGAACCCCCACTCATCGCAGGACCAGCTGAAGTATCACCTTACATTACTTCTGCATTAATTGCTGCAGAAGATGATCAATTTTATTTACATAATGGTATCTTGCCAAAAGCCGTTATTCGTGCAATCTATCAAGATATTTTTCAACATCAATTTGCTACTGGAGGCAGTACGATTACACAACAACTTATTAAAAATCAAATTTTGTCTAATGAGCGTACATATAGTCGTAAAGCCAAAGAAATTATGTATGCGATACGAATTGAAAAATTGATGACGAAAGATGAAATTATTTTCACTTATTTAAATCGTGTGTCGTTTGGGTTAGATACAAACGGACATCATATTACCGGTATTACGTCGGCAGCATACGGTATCTTTGGTAAACCACCCAGTGAATTGAACTTAGCAGAGTCTGCTTACATAACAGGCTTACTTCAAAGCCCTTATTATTACACCCCTTTTGATGAAGCAGGAAACATACGACCGAAACAAGAATTAATGCCTTCTATTCGTAGACAACAATACATCTTAAAGCGCATGTTGATTGAAGGAATGATTACACGTCAAGAATATGAACATGCCTTATCATATGATATCATCAAACATTTCAGCACTTAAAAAGGGAAAGCATTACCACTTTGTAACGCTTTCCCTTTTATTAATATATTGCTTTTCTATCTAGAACAATCCAATAGCATGTCCGTCTTCTGTCACATCCATTTTCAGTGCAGCAGGTTGTTTTGGTAATCCAGGCATTGTCATAATTGCACCTGTTAATGCAACAACAAATCCTGCCCCTGTTTTGGCTTCAAGTTCACGAATTGTAATCTCAAAGTCTGATGGCGCACCAAGACGTGTTTGATCATCTGAAAATGAGTATTGTGTCTTAGCCATACAGATTGGATAATGATCCCAACCATTGTCTTTGAATTGTTTTAATTGTTTCTGTGCTTTTGAACTAAATGACACTTTTGAACCGCCATAGATTTCTTTAACGATTGTTTCAATCTTTTCTTCTAATGGTTGTTCTAATTCATATAAATGTTTGAAATTTTGAGGTTGTTCAACGACTTCAAGAACTTTTTGGGCTAAATCGACACCACCTGCGCCACCTTTTTCCCATACCTCTGTCAACGATAAGCGAACGTGATTGTCTTCTGCCCATTGTTGAACGGCTTCAAATTCTGCGTCAGTATCATGAATAAATGCATTTAGCGCAATCACCGGTTCGACACCAAACTTACGAATATTATTCACATGTCGTTCTAAGTTAGCGATACCCGCTTTGACTGCTGCCACATTCTCTTCTTTCAAGTTATCTTTTGCAACACCGCCATGCATCTTAAGCGCACGAATCGTTGCAACAAGCACGACTGCATCAGGTTCAAAGTCTGCTTTACGTGCCTTGATATCAATGAACTTCTCAGCACCTAAATCCGAACCAAAACCTGCCTCTGTTACGACAATATCTGCCAAGTCACGTGCTGTTTCAGTCGCAATAATAGAGTTACAGCCATGTGCAATATTCGCGAATGGACCACCATGAATTAATGCTGGTGTCCCTTCTATTGTTTGAACTAGATTAGGCTTGATTGCATCTTTCAATATCATCGCAAGTGCGCCTTCAACGCCCAAGTCTTTCACTGTGACAGGTTGACGATCACGTGTATAACCAATCGTAATTTTTGCAATACTTGCTTTCAAATCCATAATATCTGTGCTCAAGCATAAAATTGCCATAATCTCAGAAGCAACTGTTATATTAAATCCATCCTCACGTGGTACCCCTTGTGTTGGTCCACCTAATCCAACGACTACTTGACGTAATGCACGATCATTCATATCAAGTACACGCTTCCATTCAATGCGTCGTTGATCGATGCCTAAAGCATTACCTTGATGAATATGATTGTCAATAAATGCAGATAAGGCGTTGTTTGCTGTTGTTATTGCATGGAAGTCACCGTTGAAATGCAAATTAATATCTTCCATTGGTAATACTTGTGCATAACCTCCACCTGTTGCGCCGCCTTTAATACCAAAAGTAGGACCCAGTGCTGGTTCACGTAAAGCAACCATCACATTTTGTTGAATATGTTGGAATGCATCTGCTAAACCGACAGTCACCGTAGATTTTCCTTCACCAGCTGGCGTAGGGCTCATTGCTGTAACAAGTACAACTTTCCCTTTCTTGCCCTTCGTTTGAATCTTAGAAATATCAATTTTAGCCTTATAATGACCGTACTGTTCTAAAGCCTCTTCAG
Organism: Staphylococcus americanisciuri; assembly: GCF_024814435.1. GTDB lineage: Bacteria > Bacillota > Bacilli > Staphylococcales > Staphylococcaceae > Staphylococcus > Staphylococcus americanisciuri. The sequence goes on along the minus strand of NZ_JANUXY010000001.1, from coordinate 61,005 downwards.
CAATTCCAGCTTTATCAGCAATCTCCTTAATAGGTTTTAATGTTGCTTGATTCGCAATCTCTAAATCTGATAAATGACTCACATTATTCAGCCCCTTAATTTAATCATTTGGATTGGATGTAAACGTATTATCCTGTTTATTCTACCTATTTCTTATAATAACGAACTCCTTCTGAATTGTCGAACGAAAGACGTAAGCAAACTTGAAACATCTAAAAAACAATGTAGTCCTATGACTACATTGTTCGACTCTCTTTATTTAGTTGTACCTCTATAACGAATCGTATGTGGTAGTGTTACATGTTGTTCCTTTATTTCTTCTTTATTCATATATTTTGTCAATAAACGCATACCTACTGCACCGATATCATATAATGGTTGTATCACACTAGATAATTGTGGACGAACCATTTGAACGAGACGCGTATTGTTAAAACTAACAACTTGAATATCTTCTGGTACACGTAAACCATCATCTAATGCACCGTGTACAACACCAATTGCTTGCTCATCACTAATTGATAGCACTGCATCTGGCTTGTATTTACTAATAGCTTCATAAGCACGTAAACCATCTTGATAAGTTTCATTACCCACATAAACTAAGTGCTCATCTACAGATAAACCATGTTTTTGAAGCGTATTCGTTAAACCTTTTGCCACTTCTTCTTGGGCAACCTTTGAATAGCCTCCACCAATATATGCAAACTTCTTAGCTCCTGATTCTAATAACTTTTCCGTCACTTCTTCACTTGCTTTTACGAAATCAATATTCACTGATGCAACATTAGCATCTTTACCATTCGTACCTGATACAACAACAGGTACTGAAGATTTACTAATCTGCTCTTGAATTTCGTCTGTAATTGTACCACCTAGAAAAATGATGCCATCTACTTGTTTACTTAATAGATTATTAAAAATTTCCTTTTCCTTTTTCGGATCATCATCGGAGTTTGAAATGATTGTGTGATATTTATACATTGTCGCAATATCTTCAATCCCACGCGCTAACTCTGAATAGTATATATTAGAAATATCAGGAATTACCACACCTACTGTTGTTGTACGTTTGCTTGCCAGCCCTCTTGCCACTGCATTAGGACGATAATTCAATCGCTTAATTACTTCATTCACTTTGTCACGTGTTGCCGGCTTAACATTCTGATTACCATTCACAACACGAGATACGGTTGCCATTGAAACTTTCGCTTCACGTGCAACATCATAAATTGTTACTGTCATCGTAAATTTTTACCTCCTTGAAAGCGTTACCTATATTATTTTAATCTGTTTTCATACCATTTTCAAAGTTTAACACACTTCTCGAACGGATAAAATATAAAACGCTTTCTTGTCATTTTTTTGTCAATTTTATTCATTGAAATACAAGAAAGTTTATAAATTATTGCAAAACAGTTGAAAAAGGCGCACACAAAAGTAGCACAATGAAATCTGTGCTTTTAAGACTTCATTGTGCCAAATTGAAGATGTTGAGTAGCAAGTTTATCGTATCATGGGCTTTCTCTTATCAATCAAACTAAATAAGCCCATTGTAACGATTCGCATTTTTCTTTACTGCTTAGCTCTCTTATTATTTAAGTTTTTTCTGATTATACAATTCTGCTAATGGTTTAATATCATTATAGAATGCATCGAATTCATTGAGATCCATCTGTTGTCCACTATCACTTAATGCTACAGCTGGTTCAGGGTGCACTTCAGCCATAACGCCATCTGCGCCAATTGCTAATGCAGCTTTTGCCGCTGGTAACATAATATCTTTACGTCCCGTACTGTGCGTCACATCCACCATCACTGGTAAGTGTGTTCCTTGTTTCAAAATTGGTACAGCAGAAATATCAAGTGTATTGCGTGTTGCTTTCTCATATGTTCGAATACCACGCTCACATAAAATAATATTTTGATTACCTTGAGAAGCAATATATTCCGCAGCATATACAAATTCTTCAATCGTTGCAGACAATCCACGCTTCAATAAAATAGGTTTATTTGTGCAACCTGCTTCTTTCAACAATTCAAAGTTTTGCATGTTGCGGGCACCAATTTGGAAAACATCTAAGTATGGATCCGCTAATTCAAAGTGATTTGGATGAACAATCTCGCTAACGACATTTAAGTCATATTGATCTTTAACTTGCTTTAAGATTTTCAAACCTTCTTCACCTAAACCTTGGAAATCATAAGGTGATGTTCTTGGCTTAAAAGCCCCCCCACGAATGAACTTCTCGCCTTTTGCATGCAAGTCTTTAGCAACCGCTTCAACTTGTTCATAAGATTCAACAGAACATGGTCCAAATACGAAAGACTTGTGTCCTTCTCCGATAATGCCTCCATTGTCAAAACGAACAATCGTGTCTTCAGGTTTTAACTTACGTGACACATATAAATGCTTCTCATTATCTGATTTTTGTAGATCTGTTGATGCTTTAAAAATTTCTTTAAATAGTTGTTTGATGACATTATCATTAAACGGTCCTTGGTTTTTATCAATCAACGTATTCAGCATCTCTTTCTCACGTTGGGGATCATAAATCATTGTGCTTTTCTTACGTTTTTCTTCCCCAATCTTTTGCGCCAAATGACCTCTTCTAGACAATAATTCAAGTATTTGGTCGTTGATTTCTTCTATTTCTGTTCTATATTGTTCTAACTTATTTGCCATAATTGTCACCTCAACGAAATTCTTATGTACTTTAAAGCGTTAAAAATCTTTATTGGATATTTAGTATACTAACAGGTATAAATAAGTTTTGCAACCTTTCAAAGCGATTATTTATTAAATTTTTTGAAAATTATATATGAAACAGCCATTGACGTAAAACCACACTGTCTGATTATACGTCAATGACTTACGTTAGAACAATGTTTATTTATTGCTATTGAAAGTATGCTTGTCTACTTTATTTGTTGTTTTCTTTGCAGTTTGTTGGTGATTCTTTGGTTGTCGTTTCTTAGATTGCCCTTGTTTCACTTGCGCTTTTGGGGCTGTCGTTTTTTGAGATGGTGCTTTAGCAGCAAGTTGTGTTGTTTTTTTAGACGTGCCTCTTTTTTTGGCACTTTGCTGTGTTTTTTTCTTAGGTGTTTTAGTTGCTTTTTTACGTCCTGACATCGGTTTTGTTTGACTTGGTTTGTCATGAGTAATCACACCATTGTCAAACCAAGCTTCCTGATGTGTTTGTGGGATACGTTGCTCAACTGTTGCTTCTTGAATTTTTGATTCTACTGGTTTTTGCTTTTCTACCAAGATTTCTTCAGACACTTCTTCTCGTTGCTTGTCCACTTCTAGCGCTTGTCTTATCGCTGCTAGTGATGAAACTGGTACTTCTTCTTTAGCTGAATTTTCTACTGGTGCTTCTTCCACTGAGTTATTCAACACTTGTTTGCGTGCTTTCAGCGACGATAAGTCAACTGGCTGATCTTTTGTATCACTGAAATGATATGTTGGTTTTGTTGGTGCTTCTAATTTATCGCTATCTACTTCATTTCTTATTGCGCGCAACTGTGCTTCACGCTCAGCAACAGAAGACGCCTCTTTTTTGTTAGCGTTTTGATGTAAAGCTTCTGCTTTGATTTGTTGTGCTTTAGCTTTAATTGCTTCAGCTTTACGCACTGCTTCTTGACGTATTTGTTGTGTTTGCTTTGTCACATCTGTAAGTTCATGTTTTTTTGTATAATGAATTGCTTGCGTCACAAAAGGTTTTACTGCATAACCTATAGCACTACCAATCAATGTTCCAGCAATAAAACTAAGTGCAAAGTCTAAGTTGTTTTGGTCATTAACGTGTATTTGTTGTGTTTGCTCATTTTTTTCCATTAACCCGTCCTCCTCAAATGAACTTATTACATTTCTACTCATTACTACTTTCTTATAGCATACCATCTTTAGGATTCTAAAAAAATAGGGTCATGACAAATATTATGTCAGCCCTATTTTACAGTTATTTTTCATTTGACTGTGACAAAATGCTTAAATTATTTCTTTGCTACTTGATTGCGGCGATTTTGTCTGTTTTGCCATTTGTCAGCAATTTCCATTGCCACATTTGACCATTGAACCACTTGAGAAATTTTATCTTCATTTTGTGAAATGTTGTGCGTAATTGAATGTGTCACACGATCAACTGAACCGTTTAAAGTTTGAACTGAGTCCCCGATACCTTTAACAGCATCAACCACTGAATTTAAACGATTTGTTTTGTCTTGGATATCTTCAGTTAAACGGTTCGCTTTGTGTAATAAATCTGTTGTTTCACGTGTAATACCCTGGATCTGTCCTTCTACACCATCAAGTGTTTTTGCAACATGATCTAAATTCTTTTTAACAGATACCAATACTGCGACAATCCCGATACATAAAATTAAAAACGCTATTGCAGCAATAATTCCTGCAATTGGTAAAATCCATTCCATTCGAAAACGCCTCCTAATGACATTTAATTATGCTATATATTTTATATAAATACCCTTCCTTGTCAAGGTCAAACATTAGAATACAGGTTCAATTCCTACTTCTTCCATGTACGCCTTCAATACTTTTTGAATATCACCAGCACCCATGAATAAAAGTACGGCATTCTCATGTTTCTTCAGCTGTGATACTTCAGACTCAGATATCAGTTGGCCATTGTGAACGCGTGCCAATAAATCATTAATTGAAAGCTCACCCGTATTTTCACGAATCGAACCAAAAATATCACATAAATAGGTTTGATCTGCAAGGTTAAGTACTTCTGCAAATTCTTGTAAAAATGCTTTTGTTCTCGAAAAAGTATGTGGTTGAAAAATTGCTACCACTTCTTTGTTCGAATATTTTTTTCTTGCTGTCTCAATTGTAGCACTAATCTCCCTTGGATGGTGTGCATAATCATCAACAAGCACTTGATTGTGGAAAAATGTCTCGTTAAAGCGACGTTTCACACCGCCAAATGTCTCCAAAGCATCTTTAATATTTTCGACATCCAAACCTTCTAAATAAACAATCGTTAGCACTGCTAAAGTGTTCAATACAGTATGATCGCCAAATAAAGGCGACATAAAGTGATCGTAGAATTCGCCTCTTACATAGACGTCAAATTCAGTTCCCCGATCCGTAATTTTAATGTTCTTAGCATAAACATCCATTGATTCGTCAAAGCCATAATAATATACCGGAATGTCTACTTTAATTGATTTGATATATGGATCGTCTCCCCATGCAACCAATGCTTTTTTGACATTGTTTGCCATACCTTGAAAAGCACTGATAACATCGTCCACATCGCTGAAATAATCTGGATGATCAAAATCTATATTCGTAATAATGGCATAATCTGGTGCATAACTTAAGAAATGACGACGATATTCACAAGCTTCAAAGGCAAAATATTCACTTTGCGGCAAGCCCATACCAGTTCCATCACCGATTAAAAATGATGTTTTTTTATCTCCATTCATAACATGAGATAACAGTCCTGTTGTTGATGTTTTACCATGTGCACCTGTTACAGCAACAGACGTATATTGGTTTGCTACCTCACTTAAAAAATCATGATAACGTACTACTTTAAGTCCGAGTTCGTGTGCTCGAGCGATTTCTTCATGTGTATCAGCGAAAGCATTTCCCTGTATAACGGTTAACCCCTCTTCAATATTATCAGCTGTGAAGGGTAAAATCGTAATCCCTTTGTTTTTCAATGCGATTTCCGTAAATACGTATCCTTCGATATCAGATCCTTGTACTTCATGACCTAAGTCAAATAAGATTTGAGCTAATGAACTCATACCTGATCCTTTGATACCGACAAAATGATATTTCGTCACGACACAATCGCTCCTTTCTGTTTTTTATAGTTCGCTTAACTCTGATTCTGTTAAATAAACATCTCGTGGTTTGGATCCATTCGTGCCAGAAATGTAACCTAACTGTTCTAATTGATCAATCATTCTTGCCGCACGATTATAACCTATTTGGAAATGACGTTGAATTAATGATGTAGAAATGCTTTGTTCACGCACCATAAATTCGCACACTTCATAAAATAGTTCATCTTTAGCAGGTGTTTCTGTTTTCTTTAATAATTCTTGTTCTTGAAATAAATATTCTGGTGCGCGTTGCGCTTTAATAAACTCTACAACACGGTCTATTTCTTCATCTGATACAAAGGTTCCTTGTACACGTATTGGCTTATTCATACCACCACCGAGATACAACATATCACCGTATCCAAGTAAACGTTCTGCACCACCACTATCAAGTATTGTTCTTGAATCCACACTTGATGATACCATAAATGCGATGCGAGTAGGAATATTTGCTTTGATTAAACCGGTAATGACATTGACAGATGGACGCTGTGTTGCAATCAGCATATGAATGCCACAAGCACGTGCTTTTTGAGCAAGACGCGCAATAGATTGCTCCACCTCTTGTGGTGCCATCATCATCAAGTCAGCCAACTCATCAATGACAATCACAATTTTAGGCATACGCTGATCATAACTTACCTTCTTGTTAAAGGCTGTAATATTACGTACATGTGCCTGTGCGAACAACTTATAGCGTCGTTCCATCTCATCCACAGCCCACTTCAGACTTTGAGTTGCGGCTTTCACATCGGTAATAACTGGTGCTACTAGGTGAGGTAGGTCGTTATATGGCGCTAACTCTACCATTTTTGGATCGATTAACAACAGTTTTAGTTCTTCAGGATGATTGCGATATAATAGCGATATTAAAATACTATTGATTGACACAGATTTTCCGGAACCTGTCGCACCCGCTATCAAAGCATGTGGCGTTTTAGCAATATCCATTAATAAAGGCTCGTTATTGATTCGATTTCCCATTGCAACTGTTAGCTTAGATGAAGCATTTTTGAAACTTTCCGCTTCAATTATCGCCCGCAAATTCACCTTTGTTGGATTTTGATTAGGTACTTCAATTCCTACTAAGCTCGTTCCAGGAATAGGCGCTTCAATACGAATATCTTTAGCAGCAAGCGCCATTTTAATATCATCCTGCAAGGCTGTAATTCGAGATACCTTAACACCCTTTTCAACTGACAGTTCAAAACGTGTTACACTCGGTCCTTCAATCACATTGACAACTTCAGCAGGCACATTAAAATAATAAAATGCATCATTCAACTCTTGTTTTTTTTCGGCAATCCAAGACTCATCACGTTCGTATTCCTCTGGCGTATCCAACAAATCAATACTTGGCAAATGGATGCTTGGGCCACGTCGAATCTTCGTCGGTGTTGCCGTTGTATGCGCTTGCTCATTACGTTGTCCTTTTGTACTATCCACCAGTTCTGGGCTTGCCACACGTTCAGAACTGTGCTGCGTCACCTGTTCAACAGGTTTTGCTGTCTCAACCGCTGTAGCATTTTGATTGCTTTGACGTTGCTGTTGTTGATGTTCCATATGGCGTTTTTTGTCCGATGGCGTCATCACAACATTAAACGGCTTTGCATGACGACGAATCGGTTTTGCAATCGTTGCTGTTGACGACGCTTCCTCTTGTTTTGTCTTCACATCATCCTTATGCGTCGATGTTTCAGATTCAGACTCCGCTGTTTCTGCCACTGTTACATCTACTTCATCAGCTTCAACACCGATAGTTTCTGTCGATTCAATATCATCATGCTCATGTGTTTCAGATGTTTTAGGTGCAGAAGGCGTAACATCTTGGTGTTGCGATATAGTCGGCTTCAATACTGGTGCGACAATTGGACGTTTAAGCTGTTCTTCAGATGCTATTTCAGCCCTCTCTTCGTCATCAATTGCTGCCTCTTTAACTTCTGAAGACGTCTTATCTTCTACTTCTTGAACCTCAAATGCTTCGTTAACAGTTGAAGGTGTGACATGCTGTGCGTCATCACTTGTCTGCTGCTGTTCAAGCGATACATTATTCTCTTGTTCAACATCAGACTTATCACTATCAACCGTTATATTCGACTTCGATGTCTCATCATCAATCGATGTTTCACTCACTTCATATTGCGACAAATCAACCTCTTCATATTGATAATCATCTTGATGCGTATCTTGCAATGCATCAATTGACATCGTCTCAACTTGATCTTTGGCATCAATCACTTCAGATGTATCATTATACGCCGAATCGTCAGTCTCATAGGCTGACCCGAGCAACTGTTTCGCTTGTTGTGCATGCATTTCATCAATTGCACGTTGAATCGTAGTACCTTCTTCTTGTTGCTGTGCTGCTTTCTTTTGTTCTAAAGAAGCTTTGAAGCGTTTCTTTTGCAACACTTTCTTTTCACGTTCACGTCTAATCTCTTCTACAATTTGTGAAGCATAAATATTTTCAATGTTAATCGTATTGTCTCGTTTGGAATAATTTGGCGTTGACTTCATACTACGTTTTTTAGTACTTTGTGACGCTTGTCGTAGTACATCAGGACGATGACTTGTGCTTTTTGAATGATTCTCCAAAGTATCGCTTTGACTTGTCTGTGTATAAAGTGGCTGTTTTAAACCACTGTTCTTGATTTCACGACGTGCCTTTGTACCAAATATTGCTGATGGGACTTCAGATGCTTTAAAATCCGGTCGGTGATACGTTGGGCGAACTTCTTGCTTGCTTACTTGTTCACGCTCACCGTTCGCACGATATTGTGTCGCTGGACGTCGATAATGGCTAGACAACGCATCGCTACGTGATATTTGCAGGTTCGATGATGTTTCTTTGTCACGTGTTTTAACGCCTACACCTTTACGATGCCTTCTTTGTTTTCGATCTAATGTATACGATAGGCGCTTCTCTACATGACGCTGTTTATCATCCGGCATATCAACAGTTGACCGTGGTGATTGTTTCAATTCGTCATGCTGCGAATGCGTATCATGCATATCAATAGGAAAACGAAACTTACCTCTTGGTCGTTGATAGACATCATTTGATTGCGGGAGAAGTGCCTTGGTAGCTTCACGACTGGCTTGTTGATGTGAACGTTTTTGGGCATTGCGACGCGTCGACGAAGACTTTTCTTCATCGCCAAATAATTTATCAAACCAACTCATATGTTCACACCCTCTCTTTATTCTTCAAAAAATGGTTGCCCTACTTGGTACGTATCTTCTAAGACCATAATTCCTTTTTCTTGAGGCGCGTTCGGTAAGTCGAGTTCTTTCATGGAACATACCATTCCACTAGACGCAACACCGCGTAACTCCGCATCTTTGATCAACATTCCACTTGGCATTACCGCTCCTACCTTGGCTACGACAACTTTTTGACCTTGTTCAATGTTCGGCGCACCGCAAACAATCTGCAAGACTTCTTCTCCGACATCTATTTGACAAACACTTAATTTATCAGCATTTGGATGCTTATCTTTTTGTTTTACATAACCCACGACAAACTTTGGAGATAAATCAACATCTAATTTATCATCGATGCCTGCAGTTTTCAGTGCGTTTTGAATATCCGATAACAACACATCCGTTAATTTGATATGACCTGTTCCCTCTATATCCAGTGACTTTGCAGCTTGGAAAATATTATAACCTACGACTTGGTTGTCTTTTTTAATGACAACAACATCACCTTTTTTGTCATATTCAAATGGTCCTTCAACTACTTCTAATTGTACAAATGCTACATCTCCAACACCTGTTGGATTGTAAAATAAATTCATGTCCTTCTCTCCTTATTCTTTCGTTTCTGTATCTTTTATCGCGCGTAAATGCTGAACAACATTCGGCTCCTGCGCTGATTTTTGCTTGTTATTCTTACCCAAAATAAAAATTGGCTCGAAATGTCCATCATGATAACTTAATGATAGTGAAGTGATCGGCACCAATCCATTTGTAAAAAAGGACATCGTCATATGTGCCATAACATCATAACCTGTGTGATTGCGAATATCTGCAATAATAAGGACATCTTGATGTGGTACAGCTACTAGCATCTCACCTTGACATTTCGCTTCAAATTCTTGTAATAACCGCTTATTTAAAATACGACTTGCATCATAACCGTCATTCGTATTAATAAAATAAAAGATATTACCTTTAACTTCGTCTGTTTTATAAGTGATATCTAGCTTTCTAACATTGAAAGTCGCCATCTCTCTCACTTGTTGCGCAGTCAGATTCAAATTTTTCAACACATTATCATCGATCAAACGATATGACTTACCAAGATCTAACGCATAATAAATGCGTGTCTCGGCTGTGTGACAATCCGTCAAAAATTGATGTCCCTCAGGCGTTTTTTCTTGAAAACTCGTCGCACGTATAACAGGCAAAATCTTAATATCTTCAAGTGTCTTGGCAGCTTCGTCCTGCATCTGTGAAATTGTTTCTTCCACGTAATAGACAATTTCATCTACAATTTGTTCTTGCCCTTTGTTGAATTTCGCAACAATCGGTGAAAGTTTTACTGTGACACCTTTTTGATTATCCGTCCGATATATTCTTAGTGATTCTTTATCACGATTGAATTGAAACGACACAGTTCCACTGTTCAAACGCGACTTTAATAAATCTCTCATTTTAAAGACATTCATTTTTTCACTCCTAATTTCATGCCTTATATTAGTTTACAATAAATATACCCTTAGGACTAGAAAAAGATATGTCCTAAGGGTTGAAATCTTGCTTTGTAATTGTGGCTTTACATCTTGTGAAACATCTCAGAGAAATCTGTCAGTTATTTGCTTAAAATTGACCTAAAAATGCATCGATTTGTTCAATTGTTTTGCGCTCTTTGCCAATGTAATCACCGACACGCTTTCCATTTTTGTAGACGAGAAAACTTGGAATCCCCATAACGCCTTCTTCAATCGCTAAATCGATGAACTTATCACGATCTACCGCTACGAATTCAAATTGGTCATATTTAGCTTCTATTTCAGGTAAGCCTGGCTCAATAACACGACAATCTGGACACCAATCTGCTGTGAATAGAAAGACCGTTTGTTTTGCTTGGTATATTTGATACTGTTCTATATTTTCAAGTTGTTTCATTTTAACAATGCTCCTTTAACTATATTTCATATTGTAGTTTCGTCATCACTTGTGCATCTAATGCTTGAATTGATTGTTGAAGCCACATACGTGCTGCTGCATAGTCGCGTATATCAAATACCGCATCACTGCTATGAATATAACGCGCACAAACACCAATGACAGCAGTTGGCACACCGATACCTGATTGATGGATTGCACCACCATCAGTCCCTCCAGGGGAAATATAATATTGATACTTAATGTCATGTGCTTCAGCCACATCTATTAAAAACTGCTTGAATGATGGCTTCAATAGCATTGTGCCATCTTTAATACGCAATAAAGCGCCATCACCTAGGACACCAGAGAGACCGTGTCGCCCTTTCATATCATTAGCCGGTGAACAATCTACTATAAATGCAATGTCTGGTTCAATTAAATTTGCAGCTACTCGCGCACCTCGTAAACCGACTTCTTCTTGAACATTGGCGCCGACATATAGATCGAAGTCCAATTCAACATCTTTCAGTTGCTCCAATAATTCTATAGCAATCACACAGCCATATCGATTGTCCCACGCTTTTGCAGCAAAGCGATGTTCGGATAACTGAAGTAGCTCCGTATGGGGAACAATCGGGTCGCCAATGGATATACCACGTGCTTTGACCTCATCGACAGAGCTCGCTCCGATGTCGAGTAATAAATCTTCAATTTTAGGGGCACTTTCTTGTCCTGTTCTGAAATGTTTTGGTATATTGGCAACGACACCTACAATCTCTTCATCTTGTTGTGTCAAAATTTTTAAACGTTGACCTTGCCATATATCATTAGCAACACCACCTAATGCCGTGAACTTAATAAAGCCGTGTGGGGTTATCTCCGTAATCATAAAGCCAATTTCGTCCATATGCGCAGCAACCATCACACGTTGCGCATTTGGCTTTGCACTTTTCTTCACACCATAGAAGCCACCCATACGATCATCAACAAATCCATCGACATAAGGTGTCATTGTTCGTTTCATATAATCACGTACGCGGTGTTCAAAGTTAGGGGCGCCATGCATTTCAGTTAACTGCTTAATATGCGCCATTGTCGTTTCTAACATAGCACTCACTCCTTACATTTCTAATATATGCTTATCTCACTTTAGTATATCATCTCAGCTGTGGTAAACTAGAAATATGTTTTTATGGGGGCGATGTAATTGAGAAATATACAAAAAAAATGGCCGCTAATGATTCCTATTACAGTTGGGATCATTATGGCAGGTAGTTATTTTTATACATTAAGCAAAAACAAACAAAGCTATTATCCTGCCGAAAAAGTAATTACTTCAGTTAAAGATTATTTTCAAAATGTAACAGGTTCATATATCGTCTATGAACCTACTATTTACCGTAAGTTTGGCATTGAATATGAAGTGTATAAAGGTGGTATTAGTGCCATGCGTAACGGTAAAATTTACCAGTATACTTTTATTGCTGATGCTTATGACGGTGAAGTAATTGATATAATCGAAGTTTAACTTTAGTCAAAAGAACACAAGCGCATGACAGCCATTATTTGGTAAACGGTTGTCATACTTTGTGTTCTTTTTTCGTGTTCCCTAGTTATAATTCCTGCTATTGAAACTCTGGCCGTGCAATAGTTTCTTTAATTGTCTTACCGTCAACATCGAACTTCGCAGCAAAATAGTTAATATCATGATAAAACAAAAACCAGTAATCTTCTAAAATATATTGCTTTGTCAGACGTTCTTTGGCACGAATCGACTGCATTGGATAGTCATCATAAGCAGAAACCCATAACGGGTTAACATGTGCAGCGGTTGGAAAAATATCTGCCATATGCACCGCTTTTTGTCCATCGCTTTCAATTTCAATAATTGTATGACCAAAACTATGACCACCTGTATGTGTCATTGTGATACCAGGATAAGGCATACATTCTTTCTCAAACAAAATTGTCTGTAGTTCATAATCCCCTCTGTTGGATGTCCAATAAGTTGCCCGACTTCGAATGTTTGGGCTGACAAACTCATGCCATTCGTCTTGCTGAATGTAATGACGTGCATTTGGAAAAACAGCGTGACCTTCTGTATCAACAAGCCCCGTTGCATGGTCAAAATGCATATGTGTCATTAACACCATATCAATATCATCGGGCGTTAAATCATATTGTGCTAAACTCTTTACAATATCTGATTCTTGACCTACGCCATAGTTGCGCTTTTGTTTATCAGTCAAACGATTATTACCGATTCCAGCATCAATAATCATACAGCAGTCATCCGTCCGAATCAGTATAGGATGCGTTGCTAAGGGTACTTGGTTCTTATCATTGAAGGGATATTTTTTCGACCATAAAGGTTTGGGTACCACACCAAAAATAGCTCCTCCATCCATTTTCACGTCGCCACCATTAAGAACATCTACTTGAAATTTACCGAGTTTCATGTCCATCTCCCCCTATCATTTACTTTATTTTAACGACAATCATCCCAATCTATCAAATTATACGCAAAAAAATACCACCCTTACAAATTGTAGAGTGATACTTAACAACTGAATCTTACGCATCGAACTTATGAAATTTAGCTTCCATACGATAAATGCGTGAACCTTTTTCAGCAAACTTACGCTCATATTCTGTTTCGATATTATCTTCTGCATCTTCTTCATGCAAATTCAAGTTCATCTTCGTAAAATACATGCCATATTGTGACATGCTTTCAATGCTGTAGGCGAATAAGCCACGATTATCCGTCTTAAAATGAATCTCTCCATCTTGATGTAAAATCTGCTGATATATCGCTAAAAATGTATGATACGTTAATCTTCTTTTCGCATGACGTGTTTTCGGCCATGGATCCGAGAAGTTTAGATAAATGCGCGCCACTTCATGCGTCTCGAAATAATCCGTAAGTAGGACAGCATCATTGCATAATAACTTTATATTCGTTAAACCTTTGTCACGCACCTTGTCCAACACACGAATCATGACATTCTTATCACGTTCAATTGCGATATAATTGATATCTGGATTGCGTTCAGCTAACGTAGTAATGAACTGCCCCATTCCTGAGCCAACTTCAATATGAATAGGACGATCATTATTGAACCATTGTGAAACAGCCTTTGCATGCTCACAATCGATGTCGACAATCTCTGGATGCTCACGTAAATAATCTTCTGCCCATGGCTTATGTCGCATTCTCATGATTATAACTCCTTATATAAATAAATTACTTTTCATGACATCATTCAGAAATTCAAGCCACGTGTTCATCTCTTTAAAACGCTTATGTTCTTCACTCCATTGAACCATGCCAATAGATTGAATGACCGTATACCATTTCATTCGTTTTTTGAGATGAATCGTCTCTTGGACACCATAGGTTGTTAACCATGTTGACCATTGACTTTCTGGAACATAGTTGTAAAGTAGCATACCGATGTCAATCGCCCAGTCTGCAATCATTGCACCTTCCCAATCAACAAGGTACAACTCATCCTTGTCAGATAACAGCCAGTTATTATGATTTACATCACCATGTACTACTGTATAAAATCTAGCATCTAACTCTGGCATATGCTCTTCCAAATATGTCAGTGCTTTTCTAACAATATGATGCGTAAGAACATCTCGTGATAATGATGCATTAATCTTATTCAACATAATTTCTGGTGTAATCGGTGCCATTTCCATGCGTTTTAACATCGTCAGCAATGGTTGGGAACGATGAATTTTCTTCAACAGATGTGCCACTCGTGGTTGACTCATTTCGGCAGCTTCGAGTTCTCTGCCATTCTTCCAATGTTGCGCCGTAACAACTTCTCCAGTCTCGATACGTTTGGTCCACACGAGTTTCGGCACAATACCTTCTGCTGATAGTGCAGCAATAAAAGGATTTGAATTCCTTTTCAAAAACAACTTCTGTCCATCTTGTTCAGCCATGTATGCCTCTCCGGACACACCTCCAGCTGAATCTAATGTCCAACCTAACTGATAGAACTGCTCCACAACTTGTTCACCTCACTTTCAAAGAGAAAAGGGAGTGGGACAATTACTCACACCATTATTGAGCATTTACTGTCCCACCCCGGCAAATAACATGCATACTAAACAGGCTTCACACATACTATCGCCAATAGCCTATTCAAGGCTGAGATAGTCGTCTCAGCCCTTTTTATAATTTGCCATTCATTTTCAATTTATTCCACGTACTATTTTTAGACTCACTAATAAGTTTATAGTTAATACGCCTTTTTTTCAACCAAAAATGAAACACAAAATGTGTCTTTTTACTTGTGTGTCTATTCAATATGTCATGAAACTTTCATATCTGATTTTTTCGTGTCTGCGTACCCTATTTTAATGCGAATGTGATTCGATATATCGGTCAAACCCAGCTTGCAATTTTCGCGTCACTGATCCTACCTTGCCATCGTTTACAGTTTCGCCATCAATTTTTACAACAGGCATGACTTCAGCTGATGTACTTGAAATAATCACTTCGTCTGCCGCCTTCAAAAAATCTAACGAAAATGCCTCTTCATTAAAGGTAATTCCCTCATCATCACATACCCATTGAATAACACGTCGCGTAATGCCGTTTAGAATTAAATTGTTCGCTGGGTGCGTGTACACCGCTCCATCTTTAATCGCAAAAACATTACTTGATGCGCCTTCAGTTACAGTCCCTTCACGATGCTGAATCGCTTCTTCTGCATTATATTTCGTCGCATATTCTTTCGCCAACACATTGCCGAGCAAGTTCAAACTCTTAATATCGCAACGCAACCAACGGATATCATCAGTTGTCACAACAGAAACGCCATTTTCCAACTTATCTAGTGGACGTTCATATGCTTTGGTAAATGCTGTTAAAACGGGTTCAACGGGAGGTGTAGGGAATGCGTGATCCCTTGGTGACGCACCTCTCGTAATCTGGAGGTATACACCACCGTCTGTTACGCCATTTGCCTCTGCTAACTTGCGAACGACTTCAGTCAACGATTCCACTGTGTAGTCAATGTCTAAACCAATTTCTTGAGCACTGCGCAACAAACGCTCAAAGTGTTCTTTTGCAGTAAATAGCTTGTTGTCATATATACGAACATACTCATAGATGCCATCCCCAAAGTTATAGCCCCTATCATTGTACGCTACCTTTGCATCTTGTTCATCCACCAATATATCATTTACTAAAATTTTTGTCATTCTCATTCCTCCACACAAATAGAATAAATTGCCTCTAAGTAAATACTTGTCGCATTAAATAATTGTTTTTTCGTGATGTATTCATTCTTTTGATGCATTAAATCTTCTGAGTCGTCAAACATCGCACCAAATGCTACCCCTTTATCAAGGTTGCGCGCGTACGTGCCCCCACCTATTGTATAAGACGGTGACATGTCTCCCGTTTGATTGCGGTATGCAGTTAATAACTTTTGAATAAACGGGTCACTTGGATCTACAAAATGCGGTTGTTGGACTTTTCCTAATTTCAGTTCGAAACCGAGTGCTTGGATTTCAGCTTCAAATGCAGCAATTGCACGTGCAAAATCAAAGCCTTCTGGGTAGCGTAAATTGATACCGAATGTACCGGCATTATTTTGATCATACTTTAAAATACCAATATTTGTCGTAAGATCCCCCATTTGCTCCGTGTGATACTTCATACCCATCTTTTCACCAAAGTGAGATTCGTAAAGATAACGTTCGCTAAACGCCGCCCAATTGCGAGCTGTTTGATCTAAATTAAGCTTATTTAAGAAGTGTAGTAAGAATAAGCCAGCATTGACACCAATTGATGGATCCATACCATGAACGGCTTTACCATATACAGTTAGTTTTAAAATACCGTTATCCACTTCATGATTGCCGACAAGTTGATGATCAGCTAGGTAGGCTTCAAAATGTTGAATCGTATTCGTCATATTTTCCTTAACTAATAAATCCGCTTGTGCAGTATCTGGCACCATATTATAGCGTTCTCCTGAAACAAAGCGATATAATTCAATTTCAGGCTCATCGTCATCATGTGCATGCGCAGTTTGACAAATGTCGAATGTGGTAATCCCTTTTTCACCATGAATCAGTGGAAACTCTGCATCCGGTGCAATACCGATTGTTGGCATTTCTTCCGTCTCAAAATAACGATCCGTACACTTCCAATCAGATTCCTCATCTGTACCAATGATAATATGAATACGTTTTTTCCAATCGACTTTCATATCATTCAAAATTTTAACGGCATAATATGCAGCAATTGTTGGCCCTTTATCATCCAATGTTCCACGAGCAATAATACGATCTTCCGTCACAACAGGTGTAAAAGGCTCCGTATCCCAATCGTCACCAGCTGGTACGACATCAACATGCCCCAAGATACCAAATAATTCTTCACCTTTACCTACTTCAATGCGTCCTGCTAAATGATCTGTATCATATGTTTCAAATCCATCGCGCTTAGCTAATTGATACATATATTCTAATGCTGCCTTGGGACCTGGTCCTACGGGTGCATCAGATGTTGCTTCTGCATCGTTACGTACAGACGGAATAGCTAATAAACCATTTAAGTCCTCAATCATTTGCGCTTCGTATTCTTTAACTCTCTCTCTCCACATGTATCTCAGCTTCTTTCTAAAATAGTTGTAATTTTTATTTTACATGATTTCTGATACAAACAACAGTGGAAAGACTATTGTTTTTTAATCTTCTGACAAATTTAACTGTAAAGTCTCAATAGCTATAATCGAGAAGTTCCTAACTAAATGGGAGGATATGACGACGTTAAAATAAGCAACTTTTGAATAATATGCCAAAGTAGACAGCAACAACTGACTGGCGTGAAAATACGCTTTGACAAACTTTTTTACGTCTACTCAGCCTTACCGGGGTGGAACAACAGATTTTTAAGAAAAAATGAGATTCCTGCCCCACTCCCTAAATCAAACTATATCAATTAAGAAATAGAAAACTTAATATTCCATATATTGTTATAAATAATACTAAAGCAAACACTGAAACTAGCATTATTTTCCATGAAATACTAACATTCAATCTTTTTACAATGAGCGAACTGAAAAAAACGGAAATAAAAGAACTGATGCCAATAAAAATGCTATTTAGGTGTATCAACATAATAAAACCTCCCCCGCTTATTTATTGGTATTTCCAACTATATACAATAACATTTTTATTACGAATTAAACCTTTAACTTCTATTCCACCCTTAATGCCTTGTCCTGCTAATGTACCTGCTATACTTGCAGCTAAAGCCCCCGCAATGGTCCAACCTATACCTGGAATCAAACTAACTAATGCTCCAGCAACCGTTCCGCCAGCATCTGCTACCATTATCGTCACCGTTTTATTCATTTTCAAAGTAAAGTTTCCATATATTCATATATATCATAAGATTATAATAACATTTTAAACTCAAAGAGTAAAATTAAGTATAGTTGATAAAATTACTTTTTAATTTGTTTCAATTCCTCCATTGTCATTGAGCCTCCGAACCCTTCACAAACCCACTCAAACAGCTAAACGCTTATATTGGTATCGACATAAAAAGATACTAATCAGAAAAAACACACTATAAAGACAAAATTAATAAGCGTAGAAATAAACAGGCATGTATATGCTAGTCAAATTGTTGATTATTATTACAAATTAAAAAAACAGCCCTATAGTAAAGACCATAAGACTGCAACGATTGCTTGCGTGAACAAGCTGTTAAAAACTATTCACTTCTATAAAAAGCATACCCCAACCTCTTTGCTAACACATTATTCGTTTTTATCTTTCAAGACTTCTTTAGTTGCCTCATTTAAGTTTTGTGATGGATCTCCGCCACCCTCATCTACAAAGTCAGCTTCTTTACGTGCCACATTCACGTTCTCTTCTTGGAACAATCGTTCTTTTTTATCGTTCAGAAATGCTTTGGGGTCTTGTTTGATTGTTTCAACATATGCTTTCGGATCTGATTTCACTTTATTGATTTCATCAGAAGCAAGTGTACCCAATTGTGATACTTTCTCTTGTGCTAATTGTTTATAAGCTTCTGGATCTTCTTTATAGCTCTCATATGTCTCTTTAACTTTGTCACGGCGTCCTTTGTTAGAAAGTACAACTGCTGCCAATGCGCCGCCAATACCAACTACTGTTTTGATGACTTGACTAGATTTTGCCATTATTATCACCTCTGTCAATTTTTGTAACTATTCCCATTTGTACTTGTTTATAAACATCAATCTTCAAAAAGTGCAAGTTCTTCTGCAGACAATTTACGGTAATCTCCTTTGGCCAATGTGGGGTCAAGCTCTAACGACCCGATTGCCTCTCTTTTTAGGTAAACCACTTCATTATCTACTGCATGAAACATTCGTTTAACTTGATGATACTTGCCTTCATGTATCGTAACACGTGCACAATTGTCTGGCTCCAGTATCTCCAATTCAGCTGGTTTTAATAGCCCTTCTTTCAACTCAATACCAACAGCAAACTGCTCTACAGCACTCGGCTCAACAGAATGTGCAAGCTCAACATAATATTGTTTTGGAACATGATGATTAGGGCTCATCACTCGATGATTAAATGCGCCATCATTAGTAATGAGTATCAGTCCCTCTGTATCTTTATCAAGACGCCCTACTGGAAACAGATTCAAATGATCATAGCCATCTATCATATCAATTGTTGTCATTTGTGATTCATCTTCAGTTGCTGAGATAATTCCAGCAGGTTTATTCAACATAAGGTACACAAATGGTTCATATTCAATAACTTCCCCATTTACAACTACGCAATCTTGGTGTGGTCGTACCTTATGTTTCGGACTTTTTACTGTTTCATTATTAACAAGTACTTTGCCCTTTTTTAACAACACTTTTACTTGCTTGCGCGACCCTACACCCGCATTTGCTAGAAACTTATCAAGTCGCATTATATCAGACCTATCTTTCTGCGTATTTTATTTGGAATGTTACCTAAAAACTTATCCGCTAGACGTGTCTTCATTGTAATTGCCCCATAGATAAGGACACCTGTGATAGCACCTACTACAGTAATAATCAATGCCCCTATTTGAGTTGCAGGTGAAATGAAAAATTGTAATCCATAGTAGACAAGTTCTACTACAATCATCATGACAAAACCACAAACAAGTATTTTTCCAAAATCTAACATAGTATTTGTCAACTTAAAGCCAGCATATTTTTTGAGTACAGACAGCCCACATGTAATAGCGAATATTAATGCAATCGCTGTACTCAATATCGCTCCTGCTGTATGGAACATAACAATAAGCAGAGGATTCAACACCAATTTAATCAGTACAGAACTTAAAATGATAAATACCGTCAACTTTTGTTTATCAATACCTTGTAGCATTGAAGCAATAACACTTAATAACGAGATAAGTATCGCTACTGGCGCATAAATAAAGAGTAAACGACTTCCTTCAATACTATACTCATAGAACACAGTGTAAAGTGGAATAGACAACGCCATAATACCTAGACTCGCTGGTATTGTTATATAAGCTAAAACACCGAGTGCCGTTTGAATTTGTTTATGCATTTCTCTATAATTACCATCTTCATATGTTTTAGTTATGAATGGAATCAAACTAATCGCAAATCCAGCCGCTAGTGATGTTGGAATCATCACAATTTTATTCGTTGTCATATTTAAAATTGTAAAGAACATATCTTGCATACGCGGTGCAACACCTGCTACGTTCAAGGCGTTGTTATGCGTCAATTGATCAACAATCATAAATAATGGGTAATTCAAGCTTACGATAACAAATGGAATACTGTATGAAATAATCTCTTTGTACATCTGTGTATATGAAACATCAATGCCTGTCATGTCAGACGCGACCATTTCATGAATTCCTTTGCGTCGCTTAATCCAATACCACCACAATGTCAAAATTCCAGCAACCGCACCGACAGCTGCACCAAATGTAGCAATACCATTGGCAAGCAATATTGAACCATCAAATACATTTAGTACAAGATAACTACCTACTAAGATAAACAGAATACGTGCAATTTGTTCTGTTACTTCTGAGACAGCAGTCGGCCCCATTGACTTATAACCTTGAAAAACGCCACGCCATGTTGCTAATACAGGGATAAAGATAACAACAAAACTAATTGTTCTAATAATGCTTGTTATCTGTTGAACCGTCCAACCTGCATTTTTATCTACATTATTTGCAATGGTGATAGACGCAATGGTTGGCGAAAGCGCATAAAGTCCAATAAAACCAATCACACCTGTAATACTCATCACAATGAAACTCGATTTATATAATTTTTGACTCACGCGATACGCACCTAATGCGTTGTATTTCGCTACATATTTTGAAGCTGCAAGAGGAACCCCAGCTGTTGCAACGGCAATCGCAATATTGTAAGGGCCATATGCATAGTTAAAGGGCGCTAAGTTATCTGCCCCGCCAATAATACGGTAAAAAGGGATAATATATAAAATCCCTAGTATTTTTGTAATTAAAATACTTAACGTTAATAAAAACGTCCCCCGTACTAATTCTTTATTTTCACTCATAAATTCATCAACCTACTTTTGAAATTTTAAACACTTATTATAATGTAACATCATCATTATACACATAAACAGATTATGGTAAAATGAATATATATTTAAATCTGAAGGAGAATACCTTACATGTATCAAACTATTGTCATTGGTGGAGGACCAAGCGGGATTATGGCTGCAATTTCAGCTAGTCAAAATAATCAAAGCGTCTTGCTTATAGAGAAGAAAAAAGGACTTGGCCGAAAGCTTAAAATTTCGGGTGGTGGTCGATGTAATGTTACAAACAATCTACCATATGATGAAATCATCCAAAATATTCCTGGAAACGGCAAATTTTTATATAGCCCTTTTTCACTTTTTGACAATCAATCTATTATTCAGTTTTTTGAATCTCGTGGCTTAAAACTAAAAGAAGAAGATCACGGGCGTATGTTCCCTGTTACAGACAAATCACAGGATGTATTAGACGTCTTGACAGCTGAACTTCATAAACAACACGTTGAAGTCATAGAAAACAGTCCAGTATCATCTATTACCGCTTCAGATGATTGTTATACTGTTACACTCCAGAATGGCACAAAATATCAAGGACATACCGCTGTCATTGCTACTGGTGGAACAAGTGTGCCTCACACAGGCTCAACAGGTGATGGTTATCAATTCGCCAAAGCTTTTGGTCATACAATTACCGATTTATTTCCAACAGAAGTACCTATACGTTCAAATGAAGCATTTATCCGTGAACAAACACTGAAAGGTCTCAGTCTAAAAAATGTTGCCTTATCCGTTTTGCGTAAAAACGGCAAAAAACGCATTACACATCAAATGGATATGTTATTTACACATTTTGGTATTAGTGGCCCTGCTGCGTTGAGATGCAGTCAGTTCGTCTATAAAGAACAGCAACAACAAAAACGACAAGATATCCAAATGCAATTAGATGTTTTTCCACATATCAATGAAGAACAGGTCAAACAAAAGATAATCAAATTATTGAAAAAGCAACCTGATAAAATCATTAAAAATGCCCTTAAAGGAATCATCGAAACACGCTATTTACACTTTATGTTGGAACGTGCAACTATCGATTTAGAAACGACCTATCATCATTTAAGTATGCAACAAATCAATGACTTAGCACATCAATTCAAAGCATTTACTTTTACAGTCAATGGGACACTGCCACTAGAAAAAGCGTTCGTCACTGGGGGCGGCGTATCAATTAAAGAAATCGTACCAACGACAATGGCATCTAAAATACAAGATGGCTTATTCCTATGTGGTGAAGTCCTCGATATTCACGGTTATACAGGTGGCTATAATATTACAAGTGCTCTCGTAACTGGCTATGTAGCTGGTTACTATGCTGGGACTTTTGGCATGAATTAGCACTTAAACCAAACAAAAGAACGCTCACGCTTTATGTGTGGGCGTCCTTTTACTTTTTAAATACCGTTGTATGTTAAGCCACCGTCTCCCCATGCTTTCATGCCACCATCAACGTTTACTGCATCAATGTTTTGATCATTCAAATATGCAACAACTCTCGCACTACGCACACCTGCTGCACATACAATATAGTACGTTTTGTCTTGTTCAAATGCATCTAATTGTTCAGGAATTTCTTGCATTGGAATATGTTTGGCACCAGGAATCATCCCCAACGCCACTTCATCATCCTCTCTCACGTCAATAATATAGAGCGGTTCGTTGCCTAGTATTTTCTCTTTTAATTGATCCATCGTAATTTCTTTCATCGTCTCACCCCTATTATTTTGCAACAATATTTACGAGCTTTCCTGGAACTGCAATGACTTTTTTAATATCTTTGCCCGCTATATTAGCTTGAACTGTCTCATCAGCTAATGCGATGCGTTCCATTTCTTCTCTCGATGTATCTTTTGAAATCTCAAGCTTAGCACGAACTTTACCGTTGATTTGAACAACAATCTCAACAGTATCTGCTTGTAATAATGCTTCATCATACGTTGGCCAAGGTTGATATGTGATTGTGTTGTCATGACCCAAAATCGCCCATAACTCTTCACTGATATGTGGTGCAATTGGTGCTAACATTGTAACAAATCCTTCTACATAGACACGATTAACCGCTTCTGCCTTGTAACATTCGTTAATAAAGACCATCAACTGACTGATTGCTGTATTGAAGTTTAATGTTTCAAAGTCATCTGTCACCTTTTTCACCGTTTGATGATACACTTGTTCTAATTTTGGCGTTGGCGCATCAACAACTTTTGCTGATAACGTATGTTCTTCTGTCACAAACAAACGCCAGATACGGTCTAAGAATCGACGCGCACCGTCTAGACCTGTTTCACTCCATGCAATAGAAGCATCAAGTGGTCCCATGAACATTTCATAAAGGCGCAATGTATCTGCCCCATGAGAAGCAACAATTTCGTCAGGGTTTACAACATTCCCTTTCGATTTACTCATTTTTTCGTTACCTTCCCCTAAAATCATACCTTGGTTGAACAATTTTTGGAACGGCTCTTTCGTTGGCACAACACCTAAATCGTACAATACTTTATGCCAGAAACGTGCATACAATAAATGAAGTACCGCATGTTCTACACCACCGATGTAAAGGTCTACCGGTAACCAATGTTTCAGTTTTTCAGGATCTGCTAGCATTTGATCATTTTTCGGATCGATGTAACGTAAATAATACCAGCAACTACCTGCCCATTGTGGCATTGTATTAGTCTCACGGCGACCTTTCATACCCGTTTTCTCATCAACCACGTTCACAAATTCTGTACTGTTCGCAAGTGGTGATTCTCCCGTACCAGATGGCTTAATTTGATCCATTTTTGGTAATAATAATGGTAATTCTGATTCAGGTACAGTTGTCATTGAACCGTCTTCCCAGTGGATAATTGGAATTGGTTCACCCCAATAACGCTGACGACTAAACAACCAGTCTCTCAACTTGTAATTCACTTTACGCTCGCCAGCACCTTTTTCTTCTAAAATGTCAATTGCTTTTTCAATGGCTTCTGCATTGTTAAGACCATCTAATGGACCTGAATTCACATGCGCTCCGTCGCCTGTATATAACGGTGTATCTTCAGTATGTTCAATGACATTCACGACATCTAAACCAAATGTTTGCGCAAATTCATAATCGCGTTCATCATGACCTGGAACCGCCATAACTGCGCCTGTACCATACGATGCAAGTACATAATCAGCAATCCATACAGGGATTTGTTCACCAGATAAAGGATGCGTCGCATAAGCACCTGTGAAAACACCTGTCTTTTCTTTTGCTAAATCCGTACGTTCCAAGTCAGATTTTTTAGCTGCTTCTTGTTGGTATGCTACAACTTGTTCTTTGTGTTCAGCTGTCGTAATTTTATCCACAAGACGATGCTCAGGACTTAATACGAGGAATGTTACACCGTATAACGTATCTGGACGTGTTGTGAATACTTCAATCGCTTCATCTAATGATGGTACACCGAAACGCACTTTCGCCCCCTCAGAACGACCAATCCAGTTGCGTTGCATATCTTTGATTGATTCAGGCCAGTCCAATTCCTCCAAATCTTCCAACAAACGATCTGCATATTCTGTAATCTTCAACACCCATTGTTTCATTGGACGACGCACAACAGGATGACCACCGCGTTCAGACACACCATCAATAACCTCTTCATTCGATAACACTGTGCCAAGCGCTTCACACCAGTTAACAGGAATCTCATCAATATAAGCTAGACCTTTGTTATAAAGTTGGATGAAAATCCATTGTGTCCATTTATAATACTCTGGATCCGTTGTACTTACTTCTCGATCCCAGTCATAACTGAAACCCAATTCTTGAATTTGACGTTTGAACGTTTGAATATTCTTTTTCGTGAATTCAGCTGGGTCGTTTCCTGTGTCTAACGCATACTGCTCAGCCGGCAAACCAAATGCATCCCAACCCATAGGATGAAGTACATTATAGCCTTGCATGCGCTTATAACGTGACACAATATCTGTTGCCGTGTAACCTTCTGGATGTCCCACATGCAGACCTGCACCAGATGGATATGGAAACATATCTAACGCATAAAACTTTTTCTGACCCAAATTATCTTCCGCTTTAAACGTCTTGTTTTCTAACCAATAATTTTGCCACTTTTTCTCGATTTGCTTATGATTGTAATTCACAGCATTAACCTCCTAAAAATACAAAAAACACCTCAAACTACTATCATTCTAAAGGGACGACTTATTGCCGCGGTACCACCCTATTTCACATACGTGCACTTCATTTTAATAATAGTTGAGATGTTCTGTTATTTATTTTGATGTTGGCAAGTTCACTTAACAGCTATCGTTAGTTCGCACCACCACTAACTCTCTGCAGATTGCACACTAAGTTACTACTCCGATAAAATCCACTTAATATATACATCATAGGCAATTTGACACATTGTTGCAAGTATAATCTTTTATTTTCACAACATACTTACTCAAACAATGAATGTCCTTTAATGCCACGATCAAAAACAGCTAAAAAGACCAGCCCTATGACCAGTAAACCCATCATTGCTAAAAACATTACTTGCATATCGAAATAATCGACGAGCAATCCACCGATAAGCGGACCTAATGCCTTACCAACTGTTGATGCTGAGTTGACAATTCCTTGATACACACCGTCTCGTCCTTGTGGTGCTAAACGACTTGCAATGGTTGGGACTGCTGGCCAAATAAACATCTCTGCAAATGTCATAATCACCATACCAATGACAAAGAACGAAAATGAAGTCGCAAAACTTGTCACATAGAATGACAAAAGTAAAATAAACAGACCAACATATAGTTGTTTTTTTAATTGCCCTTTCAATATCTTTATAATTGGCGATATAAGCGGTTGTCCTACAAGTATTAGTACGCCATTCAGCGTCCATAATAAGCTATATTGCGGCATGGAAATCCCGATTTGTTGTGTGAAAGAAGCAATGGTTGTTTGCCATTGAACATAGGCAACCCAACAACATGCAAACATAACACATAATAAAATAAGTGCTACAAAATGCTTTTTATTTTGCACATTTGCGACATCTTCTATCGTATGATGTTGTTTCACTTTTGCTTGATAATCCACATTAAACTGCCAAACTGCAATTGCAAAAAAGACAACATACATGAGCAAGTTTGCTAAAAATATGTAGTTAAAACTAAAATCTGCCACAATCCCACCTAATGCTGCACCCAGCGCTACGCCAATATTTTGTGCCAAATAGATGGCATTGAATGTCTTTCTTCCACCTTGTGGCCAAACCGCACCTGCCATTGCATAAATCGCAGGAATAATCATACCACCGCCAAAACCTAGCATAATTAGCCAAATCGCATACCACGGCCAGCCATGAAAAAAGTTAAGTAATCCCGTCGCAATCAAGCTGAAAATGGTTCCTACCATTATTGTACGATAACCACCTAGACGGTCAAACATCGTTCCCCCTAGTAAGTTTCCAGCAATCATTCCGATAGAGTTAATCATCAGAACTAAACCAGCCACACTTAATGACTTACCGAGCTCATTCGTCATATAAATTGTATTTAATGGCCATAAAAAGCTCGCCCCTGTAATATTAATCGCCATGCCCATAACTAACCACCAGATTGTACTCGGCATTCGCATCATTATCCCTTCTTTCTCTCTGAGATTCTACATCTCAATATAACACGACATGTAGAAAATATGGTAAAATCTTGGAATATATTGTGTTAATGAGAAAGGACGAGACAAAATGGGAACAGTATTTCCATATGCTTTCGAAAACAAGCGTTACCATACGCTGAATTATCATTTGAAAAATACGTTTGGTCAGAAAATATTTAAAGTAGCACTAGATGGTGGCTTCGACTGTCCAAACCGTGATGGTACTGTTGCACACGGCGGATGTACATTCTGCTCAGCAGCGGGAAGCGGTGATTTTGCAGGTAATCGTGCAGATCCCATACCTGTACAATTTCAAGACATCAAATCGCGCATGCATGAAAAGTGGCATGAAGGACAATACATTGCATACTTTCAAGCGTTCACTAACACACATGCGCCTGTTGAAGTATTGCGTGAAAAATTTGAAGCGGCTTTACAAGAAGAGGGTGTCGTTGGTCTATCAATCGGGACGCGTCCAGACTGTCTGCCAGATGATGTCGTTGAATACCTTGCCGAGCTCAATACGCGGACATATTTATGGGTCGAACTCGGCTTACAAACCATTCATCAAACAACATCTGACCTTATTAACCGCGCGCATGATATGGATGTATATTATGAAGGTGTTGCCAAACTGCGCAAACACGGCATTAAGGTATGTAGTCATATTATTAATGGCTTGCCTGGCGAAGATTATGACATGATGATGCAGACCGCCAAAGCTGTCGCAGATATGGACGTCCAAGGAATTAAGATCCACCTACTTCATTTATTAAAAGGCACACCTATGGTTAAACAATACGATAAAGGCCTGTTACAATTTATGACCAAAGAGGCTTATATCAATCTTGTATGTGATCAACTTGAAATCTTGCCACCTGACATGATTGTTCATCGCATTACTGGGGATGGTCCCATCGACTTAATGGTAGGTCCGATGTGGAGTGTAAATAAATGGGAAGTACTGAATGACATCGATGCGGAACTGGAACGTCGTGGTACAACTCAAGGAAGTCGTTACCGAAAAGAGGCTTCTCAATGATTGTCCAACGTATTCTTCCATTTGCTAAAGAACTGATCTCAACGCATATTCATAGTCACAGTACCGTTATTGATGCAACCTGTGGCAATGGGCATGACACATTGTTTCTAGCTCAATCTGTTCCAGAAGGTTATGTTTATGCATGTGATATTCAACAAACAGCCATTGAAGCAACACGTAACAAAATAAAAGACTTCAAGCATGTCACACTTGTTCACACAGGTCACGAAAATATAATTAAACACATCCAGCCAGTACATTTAGCGCATTTAGATGCTGCTATTTTTAACTTAGGTTACTTACCAAAAGGTGATAAACATATCGTTACGCAGCCTGAAACAACTATCACAGCAATAGAGCAGATTTTTGAACATCTGCGCCCTGAAGGAATTATTGTACTCGTCATATATCCTGGCCACCCAGAAGGACAAATTGAAAGTGAACAAGTATATCGCTATTTACAATCATTCGATCAACATCAAGCACATATATTACAATACGCCTTTATCAATCAACAAAATAACCCCCCCTATATCATTGCTATTGAGAAGAAATAAAACAAAACTGTGCTGACATGCATGCTATCAGCACAGTTTTAGTATGTTCGCTAAGTTATTTGCTTGTACATAACTGCTTAATGTTATGGTACTGCTGTTCTATACTCGCTTGATGTCGCTTAACTTCTGAAGCAATCATCGCAAACAGTTCATTTCGTTTTTCAACCATCTTTTCATTGTAATATATCAATACGGTACGTTCATCGTTTAGCGGTCTTTCTTTAAAAATCCATTGTTTACTAACCAAATGATTATATGTACGTGACCGTTTATATGCTTTGATTGGTACATATTTGTCCATTTCTTTCAAGGTCATCGCACCTTTTTCCCATATCGTCAATAAAATCAATATTTCTTCTTTTGTTAATTCAAATCTTTCAGCTACCGCTTCGAATACATTTTCAATTTCCGTTTGTAACAAATACAATGATTTAATACTATTTTGGTTATTTAAAATACCATCAACCATATAACATTCTCCCATCTATAAAACATAATCATCTTTACTAATATACCCAAAAATCAATTTTCAAAACAAACAAAATAGAGCACAATTATAAAATTTATTTTTCCTTATGTTATCGATCAATGATCAACCAATATAATACGCTCGAACTTAGGGAAAACGTTTAGGCTGTAAGCAACACCAAACGATGTTGTTAAGGCTATTGGCAGTAGCTGACTTGCTTATCAATGCACTTAAATAAGATTTTGTACTTCTAAGTAGATGTTTAAAGTATAGGTCTATTACAACTTAGCCGTTATCATATCTAAAATATCACCAGCACTTTGAAATGATCTATCGTAAATGCTGAGTACCCTAAATTTAGAATTTAAAAAAGATGCCACCTATCCATAGATGACATCTCATTGTATCGCTATATATTAAAACAAATGACTGATTGAGTCTTGCATGTCTTTAAGAATTTTAGAAGACTTTTCAAATTTTGCTTTTTCTTCTTCGTTTAATGGTGTTTCGATAATGCGAACTGCACCTTCAGCATTGATAACTGTTGGCACACCTGTATAAACACCGTCAACACCATATTCACCTTCTAAATAGCTAGAAACAGTTAATACAACATTTTGATTGCGTAAAATCGCTTTAGAAATGTGCATTAAGCCCATTGCTACACCATAGTATGTTGCACCTTTTGCTTTGATAATATCATATGCTGCATCACGTGTATTGACATAGATATCTTCAATTAAATGCTCTTTTTCTGGGTTTTCTTTTAAAATATCATATAATGGACGACCCGCAATCGTTGCACTAGACCAAACAGGCACTTCTGAATCACCGTGTTCACCGATAATATTTGCATGAACGCTTGATGGCGCTACATCAAATTCTTCACTTAATAAATGTTTGAAACGTGCAGTATCTAAGATTGTACCTGAACCAATAACTTTATGTTTTGGTAGACCAGAGTATTTCAATGTTACATAAGTTAATACATCTACTGGGTTAGCTGCTACTAGAAAGATACCGTCGAATCCGCTATCCATAATTGGTGTGATAATACCTTTGTAGATTTTAGCGTTTTTCTCAACTAAATCTAAACGTGTTTCACCTACTTTTTGAGGAGCACCTGCACAAATAACGATTAAATCAGCATCGCCACAATCAGAATATTGACCTGCTTTAACTTTAACAGGAGACATCGCATAAGGCGCACCATGATTTAAATCAAGTACGTCGCCACGAACTTTGTCCTCATTAATGTCAATAATTACTAATTCGTCTGCAATACCTTGGCTGACCATCGTAAATGCATAACTTGCACCTACCGCACCATCTCCTACTAATACTACTTTATTACCTTTTTTCGCCATAAAGACTCTCTCCATTCTATCTATTTTCAATATAAGAAACACAAGTTAATGTGAATTATTTCACACAACTAATTTAACATGGTTCTTATTTTAGTTCAAGCGTAATAAATTGTGAGAATAATTATTTATAGCAAGCATATCACTTAATTGATAAAATTTAAATTAAACAGAGTATTTACTCTAAATATTTTTTAAAAGTATATCACTGTATCGCATGCCATATAATTTGAAATCATAATTATTAGTGAAGTGTGTTTTCATCCTCAACTAGAAATCCTGCTGCATGCACACGATTATTTAAAAAGCTTAAAATATAGCGCATCACTGCTTCACGTTGTGGCTCATTATGAACTTCATGTGCAAAACCTTGCCATTCCTTGACATACAGTTCTTCATAGTCATGTACAGTAATGAGTTGACGCGTTACAGAAATATCAGTAATCCGATCTTCCGTACCGTACATTAAGCAAAGTGGCACAACATTCATCTTCTCAATATGATTTGACGTTTCTTTCATATTTTTAACCACTTCTTGGTACCAATGATAACTTACCTTCTTAAGCATAAGCGCATCATCTTCCGTCTCTTCTTGCACTTCTTTATTAGATGTTAAGTCCGTCACATCAAAACCTAAATCAAACTTTGCAGACTTCGATACGTCCCCAAGGTTAGATGTTAAAATATTTTTTCGCGTATGTGCATTGTTATGAAAAGCTAACAGTGGCGATATTAATACAAGCCCCTCAATACCCAAATCCACTTTTTCTAGTAAGTTAACCGCAATCAATCCACCTAACCCTACACCAATCACAAAAATAGGTAAGTGGTATCCTTCTGCAATCTTTAACCATTCTAATACTGTCTCATGATATTGATTAAAGTTATCAACTTGACCTTTATTCATACGAGATGTCTGACCTTGACCGGGTAAATCTCCCATGATTACATGGTAGCCATTTCGTCTTAAATGTGTAATTACGAAAGCATAGCGCCCCGTATGCTCCAACATATTATGTACAATGACAACAACGCCTTTTGCTTCACTTACTGTTTCCCATTTCCACATATGTATCTGACCTTTCTTGTCTTGCTAAATACTTTTCATTCTATTATAGCTTGTCTTCCCACCGAATTGCTAACAAAAATAAATATTTCGTTTTGAGCTTCTTCAGAGAACTATTATAACGCTATTAATGTATTGAAATCCCTTTAGTGTAAAGTTTTGTATTAAAAACGTTTTCATCACATTAATATTCATGATACACTACAAATGAATCGATAAACAAAAGTTATGGGAGGAATAAAAATGGGATTAGTCAAAAACTTTTTTATTGCTTTATCTAATAATGCTTTTCTAAATGAATCAGCCAAGAAAATCGGTCCTTCATTAGGGGCGAATAGAGTTGTGGCTGGTAATACGATTGACGACGTTGTCAAAACCATTCAACGTCTTAATGATAAAAATATTGCTGCGACAGTTGATAACCTTGGGGAATTTGTCAATTCAAAACAAGAAGCAATCGCTGCCAAAAATGATATTTTAAAAATTATGTCGGCAATTCACGAAAATGGTTTAGATGCACATGTCTCTATCAAGCTCAGCCAATTAGGGGCAGAATTTGATCGTCAGCTTGCTTATGATAACGCTTATGAAATCGTTCAAAAAGCCGCTGAGTATAATCAAATGCATATTAACTTTGATACTGAAAAATACGATAGTTTATCAGATATCACACATACTTTAGACCAACTAAAGACAGAATTTTCTAATGTTGGTACAGTGATTCAAGCTTATCTATTTAAAGCAGATGAATTGCTGGATAAATATCCTGATTTACGACTACGTTTAGTAAAAGGGGCATACAAAGAATCCCCTCATATTGCTTATCAAACAACTGAAGAAATTGATGCAAACTATCTTCATCTAATCGAGAAGCGCTTGCTTAATGCAAAAAACTTCACTTCTATTGCAACGCATGATCATCGCATCATCAACCATGTTAAAGCATTTGTAGAAGCAAACAATATCGATAAATCACAATTTGAATTTCAGATGTTATATGGCTTCCGCTCTGAATTAGCTGAGTCTATTGCTAAAGAAGGTTACAACTTTACAATTTATGTGCCATACGGTGATGATTGGTTCGGATACTTTATGAGACGCCTTGCAGAACGTCCACAAAACTTAGCACTTGCGTTCAAAGAATTCGTCAAACCAAAATCACTTGCTGTTATTGGAGTAGCCGGGTTAGTGGCAATTTTGTTAGGTAAATCTTGTAAGAAATAAAATGCACCCCCTTGAAGCATGTATTGTGTCACCGCTTCAAGGGGGGTATTTTGATATTTCTTAACTCATCATTTTTAAAAGATTTGCCATTTCAATAGCACCCACTGCAACATCAGAACCTTTATTGCCTGCTTTAGTACCCGCACGCTCAATCGCTTGTTCAATATTCTCAGTCGTTAACACACCGAAAATAACAGGAATCCCCGTATCATCGCTTGCTTTAGCAATACCTTTAGCTGCTTCGTTACATACATAGTCATAGTGTGATGTAGCACCACGAATAATACAACCAAGTGTAATCACTGCATCATATTTACCAGACTGTGCCATTTTTTTAGCAATGATTGGCAATTCAAATGCACCTGGTACGTATGCAACATCAATCGCTGCTTCGTCTACTTGATGACGCTTCAATGCATCTAGCGCACCTTCTAATAAACGTCCAGTAATCAAATCATTAAAACGACTTACCACAATTCCAATTTTCAACCCTTGTCCTACTAAATTTCCTTCAAATGTCATCTTTAATTCCTCCAATTATATTAAATGTCTCATTTGTTTTTTTTTAACTTCCATGTAGTCATGATTATGTGCATTTATTTTAGTGATTACTGGAATGCGGCTTGTCATCGTAATACCATAGTGTGCTAGCCCCTCAAACTTTTTCGGATTATTGGTCATCAACTTCACAGATGTAATACCAAAGTATTTTAAAATTTGTGCGGCATTATCATAATCACGCATATCAGGCGCAAAGCCAAGTGCCTCATTGGCAGAGATAGTGTTATAACCTTGCTCAATAAGCTCATAAGCTTTCAACTTATTCATCAAACCAATACCACGACCTTCTTGCGGTAAGTAAATAAGCATTCCACCATAATTGTTGATATACTTCATAGCAAACTCTAATTGTTCGCCACAATCACAGCGGGCACTATGAAAAATATCACCTGTTGCACATGCTGAATGAATGCGAACGTTCATTTCATCATGAAGTTCTCCGTTAACAATAGCAATTAATTCAGAATCATCAATATCAGACGTAAAACCATACATATCGAATGTTCCATAACGTGTTGGCAATTGAACCTTAGCCTCTAGCGTGATTAACGTTCGATTCGTCTTAATATAGTTGGCCAAATCATCAATCGTAATCATACATAAACCGTGGGCTTCTTTAAATTGCTGTAACGTCTCGCCACGTGCCATTGTGCCGTCTTCATTCATAATTTCACAAATAACACCCGCTGGTTTTGCACCAGTTAATTTTGCTAAGTCTACCGTTGCTTCCGTATGACCACGACGTCCTAATACCCCTTTGTCATGTGCAATTAACGGAAAGACATGACCTGGGCGATTGAATGTTTCGGCAGTCATATTATCATCTATCAATGCACGTGCTGTATGTGTACGTTCAAACGCACTAATACCGGTTGTTGACGTTACGTGGTCAATACTCACTGTAAAAGCTGTAGAATGTGGATCAGTATTGTTTTGTACCATGGCATCTATACCTGCTTGTTGTGCAATGCTACGATCAACCGGGCAACAAATTAACCCTCGACCATAACGTGCCATGAAGTTAATCGTGTCATCATTCATCCATTCTGTAATTGCGAGCAAATCCCCTTCGTTCTCTCTGTCATCGTCATCACAAACAATAATGGATTCACCATTTTTCAACGCTTGTAATGCAACCTCTATCTTGTCAAACTGCATCCTAAGCCCTCCTTGAACTTCAGCGTTATTAAAATCCTGCACGTAATAAACTGTCGGCAGTTACATCATTATTTTGGCGTGTAATATTCTCTACATATTTGAACAACATATCCGTTTCAAGATGCACAAGGTCACCTTGCTTTTTGGTTGATAATATCGTTGCTTTACGTGTCTCAGGAATTAAATGAATGTCGAAAGTTGTCGTTTCTTTTTTAAAAACTGTCAAACTCACACCATCTACAGCAATAGATCCTTGTGGAATCATTTGTTTTAAAATATGATTCGGCGCTTTAATTGTGTAGATCCATTCATTGTGTGACTGTTTAATATTCAATATGACACCTTTATCATCAACATGGCCTTGGACAAAATGACCACCTAAACGACCCGTCGCAAGTAAAGCACGTTCTAAATTTACAGGTTGACCGATTGAAAGCTGACCTAAATATGTTTTATTTTCAGTACCGGTAATGACTTGAACAGTAAAAGATGTTGCATCAAAGCGCACGACAGTTAAACACGTGCCATTAACACTGATCGAGTCACCGATGTGCATGTCGCTTAAAATCTTGTCACATTGAATCGTTAATTCTGTTGTAGGGTTTTGTTTTTTTATCGATTGGATTATGCCAATTTCCTCAACGATACCTGTAAACATGACATCACTTCCTTTTCATGTGTAATTTCATGTCAGTATCTATCATTTCAGAATGGACAATTTCAAAAGTGTTCAGTTGATCAAGTGGCGCCACCCAATCCGTTTGAAAGAATTGGTGCTTTCCTTGACCACCTATTATTTTCGGGGCTAAATATAGGATGAAGGTTGAAATATAATGAGAAGCTAAAAATTGTGAAGTTAGCTTTGGTCCAGCTTCTACGAGAACACGACCAAAACCTTTTGTATATAAATCATGTAATATCGTATCAATATCAGTGTCTGGTAGTTGTACGACTTGGACATGTTCCAATGGAGATACTACTGCTGAGTTATCCGTGTACACATATACGGGTGCTACTTTGTCGTGAAACAATGTTGCGTCCCAATTAATATTACCTGAATGCGATAAAATCACACGCGCAGGATGACGTCCATCTTCTGTACGCACTGTTAGACTTGGATTATCAACAGTCAACGTGCCATTACCAGTAATAATCGCATCGTTCATATGGCGCAACTTGAAGACATCTGCTTTGACAGCTTTCGACGTTATCCATTGGCTTTCATGATAATCTGTCGCTTGCTTACCATCAATACTCGCACTCACTTTAACCGTTACAATCGGCATGGTTTGCGTTTTGCTCGTAAAGAATGGCGCATACAACTTCTCAGCAAATAGATGTGGTTCATAATGAACATCAATACCTGCATTTACCATCATTTCATGACCTGTTGCAGCTAACGTAATATCTCTTGCAGCATAGACAACTTTTTGTATACCTGTATCAATAATACGTTGCGCACAAGGCGGTGTAGCACCGTCATGCGAGCATGGTTCCAACGACACATATAGCGTCGCACCTTTGACATTATCATTGCCAGCCATATCAATCGCTTGAATTTCAGCATGCTTATCACCTTTTTTTAGATGCGCACCTAAGCCAATAATACGTCCATCTTTGACTACTACAGCGCCAACCGGTGGATTAATGCCCGTTTGTCCTTCTACCATTTTTGCTAAACTAATTGCATGTTCTAAATATTGTTTTATCGTCATCACCTCAAATCTAAAAACAAAACCACTCGTTATTAAGTATCGAGTGGTAAGGTTTATTTTACGCTGTATTGAAAACTATACAGACGTATTCAGCAAATTTGCCATCACAAAATAAGCGATACAAATGCATAAAAAAATACATGTATTGCGTGTAATGGTGCATTGATGATTCTTCCTCCCATCCAGACTCTCACTGTCGGCTCTAGATTCTCACTAGATCAGCCATAGTCAACAAATCATTGTTCACTACGGGTCGCAGGCTTAACTTACTGCCGGTTGGGATTTCCACCCAGCCCCGAAAGAATATCATTATGAAATTGTTTGAGATTCAAGATACGACAACAGTTCTCGTCTCAAACATTGAGATTCGATACTGTTCGCATTTAGCTTAACCCATTTATCAAAAATTGACAATTTATTTGCACCATTCTTGTCTTGAATTAAAATACTTATTTCATCGTTTCAACGGTTGTATCTAATTGTTGCTGCCTTTCCAAATATTGATATAGTTGTCCCACCGTTTTAACAGCTTGTTGAACAATCATCGTTACCGCATTACGCTGAAAATTCACACCGTTCGTAATCTGACCAATCGCACACAAGTTGGTCAATGTACCATAACGTGAACTAATGACTTCATTCGTCTCTGGTTTAATCTGAATACCACCCATTGGATGTGATTGTACAATGTGTCTATTCGCCATATCTAACAATAACGCATCCGATTCATCCAATTGATCAAGTCGTGTTTTCGGGCCTGTAGCATTAATCACAACATCGACCGTACGTTGTCGACCCAAAGCACCAAATTTCAATTGGTAACGTCCATGTTTACGCTCAACATATTCCAAGCCCGAGCAAACTTCTATCATTCCATTATCAATCGCATTCAAAATTAATTCTGCCGTATCTCTCGGCATTGGATTTGAATTTTCTTTCACATATTGATGATAACGTTCAAGATAAACTTGCTGATCCTCATGCATCAAACTATTCCATATCCAATCCATATTATCTTTAATTGCCATCAACACACTTTGCAATTTTCCAAGCATTTCTGGATGGCTTAAATCATAGGTTAAGTCTTTTACTACATCACCTGTTTTGCGATGAAGCAATTGTGCCAGCGGTATATCCAATGCTTCACACTCTTTATGAAACAGTGCAATCACATCATCTAATGGGACAACCCCCATATGTTCATGCTTCAATTGTTTGAAACGTTCTTTTGTTAAATATTGCAATTCAAACTCAATCATATCGCCACGGACACTTGGCAGCTGACCACTACGACTTGCTAGCAATAGCTTTTTATTATGGTGATTTAACACATAGCGAATGACGTCTAGACTTGCTAACCCTGTTCCAATCACTGCAATTTCATCATTTTCTTGGACTTGTTCTAAGGTGTGATTAGCTGGATAAGGTGAGTGAATAAATCCTAGTTCTCCCTTTAATTTGTATGGATCGTTATACGACATCGTACCAATTGTTAAAAAGACATAATCATATTTGCGGCATGTTTTTTCAGCATTTCCAACGCAAACAATAATGTTTTTAGGTGTTGCCTCATTCTCTTGTTCTTCAATAGCTATTTGTGAAACTTCCTTATGTACCACATGAATATTATCATATGTCTCAACATAATGATTTAAGTAACTTTTCATATAATGACCAAATACAAAACGCGGCAAATAGTCAACATCACCATAGTCAAAATCAGTTTGTGCCTCATACCATTCACGAAATTCTTTGATGTTATCAATATTAAGCGATAACATATCAACCGGGATGTTAATCAATAGGTCATCACTATCATTCTGAAAAGGCTCACCTTGCCCCATATTTGTCGCATTGTCATAAATGTCTATGTTGAGTTCTGCAAAGTTTTGATGCTTGACCAATTGTCTTAATACACTCACCCCTGCTGTCCCCATACCTATAATTGCTACATTCATACTTCATCACCTTCAACAAAATTCATTTCAACTTGTTATACCCCAAATTTCAAGAAATGCACATCATTTGAAGAAAAAAGTATATTTTCATGACATTGCACAATCATGTTATACTTATGGAAATAAAAACCAGAAAAAACAATGAGGTGAACGTATGTTTAAATTCATTATGAAAGTTGCCATTTCAACAATTATTTTATTCTTTACACTTGGACGTAAAAATAAAGCAGAATAAAAGCCCCTTTTGAATCTTAAAAACGTTAAAATAAAATTGGTTTATGTGAAATAATCTTATAAAAAAGTGCTTCTATGATGGAATCTATCCACTGTAGAAGACAAGATTTTTTAACAGCTACTGTTTGCGCTGTAAATGTTTTGACAGCACGGGCACTTAAATCGTTGTTTCGCTAGATTAAAGTATACGTTGGATCTTTGTAACTTTATCAACGTGAGACGAGAAATACGCTTACCATGTTGATAGATTTGTTTTGGGACTTGATTAGCACAATACATACAACTGTTAATTGAGTAAGATAAAGTACCGTAGATAATCGCAGAAAGCTGACCACGGACCTCCACATCTTCATCAACCTGATTTATTTGACTATTTTCATCGTTTAATTTTGAATCATTTTAAGATATCATGACACATAGGTGCATTATGTCTCCTTTAATTTTTTGGATTTCATCACTTAAAATGATAGAGGCATGAGCGCTTTTTGCATGCTAAAAAGCAAAAGGCAGAATAGCTCATTCATGCCATTCCACCACAAAAAATATAGCGCACCAAGATATTATCCTTGACAGGCGCACTCAAAGGAAGCGGGACCGTTAAAAAAGTCCCGCTTCCTTAAATGTATTAATAGTTTTTACCGTCTTTATGCTTTTCATCGTCTTTATAGACATACCAATTGAAATACTTACCTTCTGTTTTGATGTCCTTATAGAAGTCAGCGATGATTGTCGCATTGCTTTTTGCCCAATTAATATCTGTTGCGTATTGGTGCTCGCCTGGGTCTTTCGGGTTCCATCTCATACTGTACAATGTGTTTTGATCTGGATGTGACAAATAGTGATCATGAATAAACTTAGCACCACCATTAATCGCCTTTTCAGGTGTGTCCCATCCTTTCTTTTTGGCATATTCTGCCCCCGTCTTGATTGGATCTTCATCCAACGCACCAACACCGTAGAAGTTGTAATACTTCTTACCATCAATTTCCACACCATTCGACAGTTCAGACATCACAGAACCTGTTTCTAACAATGCATGTGAAATCAAGTATACTTCATTAACGTGTTGTTCTTTCGCTGCTGCTAAAAAATCATCCGTATGTGCTAACAACGTGGGGTGATCGAATAACATACGTTTAATTCTATTTTTATCAATGCCTTGATACTTTGATAAATCTAAAAATTGATATTTTTGGCGCTTATCATCCATAAATACAGAACTGTCCATGGCATCACGAATTTCTGCAGCGGATGCATCTCGCCAGCTCGTATTATCTTTATTTGAGACTTGTTGACTTGTATAGTTATCAATCTGCTTTTTGGCAGCAGCTTCTAGTGTCACATCTAACTTCTCAACTGTTTCTACTTGATTCACCGATTCAAAAAATATTTGATCTTTAATCATATTAAAAAAAGTGAATGCTGTCACACCAGCTATAACAAATAGTCCAACAATCACAATAATTGAACTTTTGTTGTGTTGCTTCATAGATACACCTCTTCAGAATATTCTTGTTTGTGTTATTCTATCTAATACTCGAGTACAAATTTTAACACTCAATCTACCTTTTAACAATTCGATTTACTTGATGTTACAGATTCATAAAGCAATGGTAACATCAGCGTAACGTTTTATCACATTGAAACATAATAGTAAACGATGAAAAATGTTTTATAACTCACGTTCATGTTGTCTCACTTTGACACCTCGTGAATCGTTATGAACGACGATACTTCATCATCACAAAACTCATTGCTTGAGAACGGTTATTATAAAAATAAGGTATCAAGTCCACTGTCCCTTCAACCTCTCCCGTTCGGTACATCATTACTTTTTGGATATTATTAATCATCATAAAATCTGATTTTTGTCGGATATCATCTAACGCCTCATTCCGCGCAAAAAAATGAACTAAATTCAAATGTTCATAATCCATTATAGTGTCCCCCATCTATATGCCTTAATAAATGGCAAAATGATTCATTTCACGTATTTTCTTATATCATACCAACTATTTTTTAGCAATAAACAATGTCTAAAACTAAAAATAGCACAGATTTGCAAATGTCACAATCTTTGTTATATGTAAAAATTGAGATCTCAGTCATTCAAAGGAGGTCTACTTTATGGACTTTGACATTATGTACCAGCGTTATTACAAATATATTCATTATCTTCTTAATACGCACCATATCCATTATAATTACGACGAGTATTACCAGCTATTATGCATCAGATTGTGGGAACTTTGTCAAAGCTATGACGCATCTAAGAACACCAACTTGCATGCGTATCTCACTTACCGACTCAAGTTCTACTTAATTGACTTATTGCGAAAACAAGCCCGCCAGCCTTTATTAGACTCCATTGATACTCCAGATTTACAACTACCACAATTCAAAATAGACGATAAGCTTTTTTCTATCCAACAATGGGCTTTACAATTACCATTTACACATCGTCACTGGCTTTATCTCTATCTTCA
The DNA here is from genome assembly GCF_024814435.1 of Staphylococcus americanisciuri. Classification (GTDB taxonomy): domain Bacteria; phylum Bacillota; class Bacilli; order Staphylococcales; family Staphylococcaceae; genus Staphylococcus; species Staphylococcus americanisciuri. The sequence continues at coordinate 19,921 of NZ_JANUXY010000001.1, read as the reverse complement.
AGGATATACACAACTAGAAATTGCAACTTATCTAAGTCGTTCTCCTTCCTCCGTCAAAAATTACAAAAAACAGACACTTTCAGCACTACGTCATTCACATTTTAGCGATTATTAGGAGGCTTCACTATGACTCAAAACTTGCATATTTGCTATGATTCATTACTCTATATCCGAACATCTCAACAGCTTGGTCATTGTTTGGAACTGCATTTTACGACACATCTAACCCATACAACATTAACCTTTGATGCATTGGTGAAACACATACTCACCTCACACCGTAAAAGTTGGCATACCCAAAAACAATTGTCATCTCAATTACTTGGCAAACAATATTTGACACCCGTTTATATTTCTCCAAAACTAATTTTATGTCCTTTACAATCACGACGTGCAACAATACAATATTTTATCAACATGCAACAAGTAATAGGAATGGCTTCACAAAAAAACGGTACAACCATCATTTTTACACACAATCGCCAACTTAATGTTCCTTATCCATTTACAATTTGTGTTAAAAAATGGAAAGCTGCTCAATTTTTAATGCAAGCACTCGATAGTTAGTCCACCTTATTAAACTTATAGTCAACTAAACGCTTAGTAAAAAATGCATTCGCAACTTTCATTATCCATACAGCTAATATTATTAATACGATGCCACTCAACAAAGCCGTAATCACCGTTATTGTTGAAAGCGTTACTTGTGGATGAATGAAGTGATTCAATGCAGTCAAACTTAGCAACATACCAGTAATCAAAATACCCAACAGCACAATATTCGCTGCGAATAGTCCAATCAATGTTGTAAAGAGATGCGTCGTTCCAACAACCCTTGATTTAAAAACAGACTCTTTTAAATAAACAGTGACAAATCGCCCCGGCGTACGAAATTCAGACTGTAACTGTTCCAATCTATCCTCCGATAAAACCTCTGCTAGCTTTGCCTTCTCACGTCGATTCAAATACCATAATTGTTTTTCTATCTTATATTTAAAAATTCTATTTTCCATAAAAACTCCTTATACTTATCACTTACATCATGACATAAAAAGGGAGTGACAGTACCCGCTTCATATATAGTCGGTACGATGTCACTCCCATCGTTCTATTTTATAAAATGCTTAACCCTGATGATTGGATATCTTTCGCAAAACCTTGAACTGTATCGACTGACAATGTATTAATATCTCGACCAATGTTCGATACTTTTTTCACGACATCTGCCGGACAAGTGATAATGTCAGCACCAATTTCATCAGCTTGAATCACATTGAATAATTCACGACAGCTTGCCCATAACAATTGGACACCTTTTTTGCTATGTGTGATGCGCACAGATTCCTTCATAAGTGGCAATGGATCAACGCCTGTATCTGCAATACGACCAGCAAAGACTGAGACATACGTTTCAACACCTTCAGTAACTGCATCTGTAATAGCTTTTACTTGTTCAATCGTGTAAACTGCAGTGACGTTTAATTTCACACCTTGTGCTGATAACTTTTCAATTAACGGCAACATAGATTCACCTTTCGTATTAACGATTGGAATTTTAACAAAAATGTTGTCACCGAACTGTTCGATAATTTTTGCCTCTTTTTCCATTGTTTCCATATCGTCTCCAAATACTTCGAAGGAAATAGAGGCATCAGGAATAGCTTGAACAACTTCTTGTGCAAAAGATGTATAGTCTTTCACGCCTGCTTTAGCCATAAGGCTCGGATTTGTTGTAAAACCATCTACTTCTTTATTTTGATATGCTTGTTTCATTTGTTCTATATCCGCACCATCTGCGAAAACTTTTACTTTTAATTCAGCCATTGTGAGCCTCCTAATCTAATATTCATGCATTACACTTAAAATTGTGCCTATACCAAAATACTAACATTTTTATAATATTAATGGCTATTTATAAGCATTATAAGAAAGCGATATGATGCTATACCTTTATTCTTATACATTAAATGTGCTATTATTACAAGCGATAATAAAGGAGGCAGTCACATGTCCAAATCAAAAAAATATTTTTATCTATCTGTACTGCTGATACTCGTAAGCTTTTATTTTAATGCACAAAATCCAATTCTCAATCAACATTTCAGTTCACTCATCAAAATTATACTTGTTTGTAGTGTTATAAATGCTTTTACGTTAATCGTCGCAATTCTTTTCGCTGACAAATCAATCAAAGCACTGCCTGAAAAGAAAAGTTGGATCCACCGTGCTGCACATATGCTCCCTTGGATTTTACTTGTCGTAATTCTACTGCATCTCATTGCAGCTATTCGTACGTTCGGCATTCTCTAATATACCCGACTATAGGGAGTGATAACTTGAAATATTTAGCTATCTTTCTAGGCGGTAGTATGGGTGCAGGCTTAAGATATATCTTATCATTGCTACTAAATGTGTACCCATTCCCACTTGGAACCTTCACTGCAAACTTATTCGGTGCATTTTTAATGGGGTTTTGTGCTACAACTTCTTTGCGCATTGTCACACGCTCCCCACATATAAAGAAAGCCATCACAACAGGGTTCATTGGTGCATTTACAACCTTTTCTACTTTCCAATTTGAACTTGTATCAATGGCTCAACAATGTCATTGGGCGCTGCTATTGCTGTATATGATGCTTAGCTATGTCGGAGGACTTGTGTTTTGCTATATAGGCTATCGGTTAGGAGGTAGCAAACAGTGAACTTATTACTTATTCTTCTAGGCGGTGGGCTGGGTGCAACGACAAGAGCCTTAATCACTGATTGGTCTCAACATTGTTATCAGAACCCCTTTCACTTAGCTACAATAATTGTCAATCTAATAGGCAGTAGCCTCATAGGTTTCATGGGTGGTATTGTGATGAGTAACACGCCCATACATGCACTGTTCATCATCGGTTTGCTCGGTGGATTGACTACCTTTTCTACCGTTCAACTTGAGCTTCTCGAAATGCACAACAAAACACAAATTCTCTCATTCTTCTGCTATAGCTTTATTCAATACATTGGCTGCTTTGCATGTTGTTACGTAGGCACATTGATTTAAACACTGTAGTAAAAGATTGGTTGTTCAGCTTCTGTAGTGAAATGATAATGATAGGTACTGCATTTTATTTATCATGTAGTTCCAGCTGAGATGAAATAACTGTTTTCATTTGGCGTGCAGTCCTTTGTGATTGTGCGCTTTTGGCATATATAAAACCTGTACGCCTACTCCTTAAAAGTTGCCATACAGGTTTTTGAATTAATTAAATGATTCAATTTCATCCATAATTGCTTGTAAGTCATTGACATCGTATTGAATGCGTCCGTGGAATACATACTTGTTAAAGAATTCATCCAACTGCTCCGGACCTACAAGTACTTTTGTTGTACTCTGTGGCGCATAACTTGAAATCGTCACATCACCTTCATGTCTAGGGTTAAAATATAGAATAGGTGTTGGCGTATACTTATGACCCAATTGACGTTGTAACTTTGTCGCTAACGCTTCAAGTTGTTCAATATGATCCGTATAATCCACCACTGAAAGCGCATGTCTCTTCTCATCACGTTCATCCAATACAATTGTCTGTGGTGTTGTTTCATCAAGATCAAGCGTTTTAAAGACTTGTTGCATCATTGGATTTTCTGCAAATTGGTTACGAGTAATTCCTTGATATACATGCCCTTTTAATAATTGCGAATCAATGATATAAAGTCCTGTACGTGTTAAGACAAGATGACTGATACGTGTAATATCTTCTAAATCATTCGCTGGCATGAAAATGTTCGCCATAATATGCATGTCTTCTGGGCGAATGCGCTTTTCTTTGACTAAACGCTCACGAATACCCAGTAAACGCATATCTGTTACATACTCACTACTGTTTTTGGAAAACAACTTCAATGCATCTATTTCTCTATCCTTAGAAGCAACCATCGTTTGGTAGTCTTCTTTATGCTTAGTCTCAGCTTTTTTCTTGTCGATTCTCAACTTTTCAAGCGCTTCATTGTGTGACTTTGCCATTTTTTCTTCTTTTGCTTTGAACTGCGCTTCATATTTTTGTTGTGCTTTTTTCTTACGATTAAGTGCAACTAGAAATAAAATGAAGCAGATAATTGCAACTCCTACAGCAACAAACAAGCCAATTTCTATTGGACTAAACTGTGTCATTTTAAAAATCCTTCCTTTTATCTACGTTTATACGATTATTATAGTAAATAACCTACAAATAATCGATTAAAAACTTAATATTACCCTTGATAATCTGCAACTGACTTTTTCAAATCATCTACTTTGTCAGTGTTCTCCCAAGGAAGTTCAACATCCGTACGACCAAAATGTCCATAGGCTGCTGTTTGTTTATAAATTGGGCGTTGTAAGTCAAGCATTTGAATAATCCCTGCTGGTCTTAAGTCAAAGTTTTCGTTCACTGCTTGAATCAATGCTTCTTCTGACACTTTACCTGTACCGAACGTATCAATAGCAATCGACACCGGTTGTGCCACACCAATTGCATAAGCTAACTGTACTTCACATTTATCGGCAAAGCCTGCTGCCACGATATTTTTCGCAACATAACGTGCTGCATACGCTGCTGATCGGTCTACTTTGGTTGGATCCTTACCAGAAAATGCTCCGCCACCATGACGTGCAAAGCCGCCATAAGTATCAACAATGATCTTGCGCCCTGTTAATCCTGCATCGCCTTGTGGTCCTCCAATAACAAAACGACCTGTAGGATTGATGAAGAACTTAGTTTCATCATCCAATAATGATTCAGGCACAATCGAATAAATAACATGCTCTTTTAAGTCACGTTGAATTTGATCCAGTGCTATTTCTTCGTGATGTTGTGATGAAATGACAATAGTATCTATACGTTTAGGTTGATTGGACTCATCATATTCAACCGTCACTTGTACTTTACCATCTGGTCTTAAATATTCTAATGTGCCATCTTTACGCACATCTGTTAAGCGCTTAGCTAATTTGTGTGATAAATCAATTGGCAATGGCATAAAAGATGTCGTCTCATTCGTTGCATAGCCAAACATTAATCCTTGGTCACCTGCACCCGTATTCAAGACTTCATCATTCGATGCATCGCGATATTCCAATGCTCGGTCTACACCTTGTGCGATATCAGGAGACTGTTCATCAATCGCAGTTAGCACTGACATTGTTTTATAATCATAACCATACTTCGCTCGTGTATAACCAATCTGCTTAACTGTCTCTCTGACAACTTTTGGAATATCTACATAGGTTGACGTGGATATTTCACCAACAATCAATGCCATACCCGTAGTGACAGTTGTCTCACAAGCCACACGTGCAGACTGGTCTCCTTTTAAAATCTCATCTAATATTGCGTCCGAAATCTGGTCCGCAATCTTATCAGGATGTCCTTCAGTTACAGACTCTGAAGTGAATAATCGTTTGTTGTATGTCATAATATGCTCCTTTAAAAATAAATTACGAACACTCTCTTTATCTGAGCTCAAATAAAAAGAGCCTTTCACAACTACTACACATACATAGAGTGAAGGCTCAACGTCCATTCGCTCTTATCGTTCAGGCTATTGTACCTGCAAACGGTTTGGCACCTTTCTTCGTTAAAAGAGGTTGCTGGGTTTCATTGGGTCCATGTCCCTCCACCACTCAGGATAAGAGAATCCGTTGCTTTTATATTACCTAAGTTTTTCTCGTGTGTCAATTTCACAAATCTATTTAAGATCGAGACATAATTCGTACACCAACAAGTCACTAAACCGTATCTTTACCTCATAGAATCTTGATATTGATAACACTAACATCATGCTCGTTCCCAACTATGAACTCCCTTTTATATTTTCCAAAAATCCATCCTTCTTTTTTGGGATTTACTATGGGGATTAAGGCATTAATGTGGTATACTCTTTAATTGTAAAGGCTTACATTTACGAACAAACTATTGGAGGGATTCATTATGTCATTCGATACTAGTGCACTGAATGCATTAATTGACAAGCCTACATCTCATTTTCAGTTAACTAAGACTGAACTCTACAACAAAATCTTAAAACGTGATGAAGCAGAATTAACCGAACTTGGGGCAATCAATGCAAAAACTGGAGAATATACGGGGCGTTCTCCAAAAGATAAATATATTGTTGATAACCCACAAGTAAAAGATGACATCGACTGGGGTAGTGTCAATCAAGCTATATCAGAAGAAAAGTTTTTAAACTTATATCACCAAGTGCTTGAATATCTTGATGCTAAAGAAGAAGTTTTCGTTTTCAATGGCTATGCAGGTAGCGATAAAGACTCTCAACTTAAACTAACAGTGGTGAATGAATTTGCATGGCACAACCTATTCGCCCAAAACATGTTCATTCGTCCACACTCAATAAGTGAAGCGGAAAAAATCAAAGCAGATTTCACCATTATTTCTGCACCAACATTCAAAGCGAATCCTGAACAAGATGGCACGCGTTCTGAAACATTCGTCATCGTTTCATTCAAACATAAAACAGTACTTATCGGTGGGACTGAATATGCCGGTGAGATGAAAAAATCTATCTTCTCTGTAATGAACTACCTATTGCCAAAGCGTGACATCATGAGTATGCACTGCTCCGCAAACGTTGGTCGCAAAGGCGATGTTGCCTTATTCTTCGGCTTGTCAGGTACTGGTAAAACAACATTATCAGCAGATCCTGAGCGCAAGTTAATCGGTGATGACGAGCACGGCTGGAATGAAAATGGCGTCTTTAATATAGAAGGTGGATGCTATGCTAAAGCAATCAACTTATCAGCAGAAAAAGAACCTCAAATCTTTGATGCGATTCGCTATGGAACAGTTTTAGAAAATTTAGTAGTTGATGCGCATGGTCACATAGACTTTGATGATAACAAATATACAGAAAATACACGTGCAGCATATCCTATTGAATATATCGATAATATCGTTGTACCATCTAAAGCCTCTCACCCAAATACAATTATTTTCTTAACTGCTGATGCTTTTGGTGTTTTACCACCTATTTCTAAGTTAACCAAAGACCAAGCAATGTATCATTTCTTGAGCGGTTTTACATCAAAACTTGCAGGTACAGAGCGTGGCATTACTGAACCACAACCATCTTTCTCAACATGTTTCGGTGCACCATTCTTACCGTTGAATGCTAAAGTATATGCTGACTTACTCGGCGACTTAATCGACAAGCATGAAGTAAATGTATTCCTTGTCAATACAGGATGGACAGGCGGTGTCTATGGCAAAGGTAATCGTATTGAACTCAAATACACTCGCAAAATGGTCAACAGTGCGATTAATGGTTCACTTAAAAATAGTACGTTTGAAGAAGATGACATTTTCGGTCTAAGTATTCCAACCGAAATCGACGGTGTCCCTACTACTATTTTGCAACCTAAAAATGCTTGGCGTGATAAAGAGGCTTATGACAAACAAGCATCTGAACTGATCGAACGTTTCCGTGAAAACTTTAAAAAATTCGGTGAAGAAGCACAACAATTACAACAAACAGGTGGCTTTAAAGGCTAGTTAATAGAACTACAAAAGAGAGGCAAATTAATGTCTCTCTTTTATTACGTTTCTATTTTCAATATTGTCCATCCATATGCGTATGCGTTCTAATACTTCTGCCATCGCACGTGGTCTCGGCACATGACCTTCTGACATCTGATAAAATGTATCATAATTCGCTTGATGTTCGGCTAAGTGTGCCTCTAAGTGATAAGCCTGATGAATGCCCACCTGCGTATCAAGTCCACCATGAATAATTAGAATAGGTGGTGTCGTATCATCAATCAATCTCAGCGCATCCCTTTGTTCATAAGCAGATAGATGTTTCTTAGGATGTCCTACCATACGTCTTAACATGCCTCGGAGATCCACACGCTCTTCATACATTAATTTTATATCCGTTACGCCGCCCCAGATAATATAACTAGTCGCTTGTACATCTTGGTAGGTCAATAAACCTTGAATCCCACCACGTGAAAAACCAATCAGATGCACTGAAACATCAGGGTACAACGCCTTCAAAATTGTCACCCCTGCAATCACATCTTGCAAGTCAGCTCCACCGAAAGCATCATGCCCCTGACTGCCATTATTGCCTCGATAGTACGGCGCAAAGACTAATGTCGTATCATTGGCAAATTGAAGTAATCTTGCTAACCTCACGCGTCCCACTTGTCCTTTGCCACCGCGCAAATACACAACGATACGGTTGACCGATTTTCGCGGTGTGACGAGTAAGCCTCGAACTATGAAATCATCGGACTTATATTGAACTTCAGTTACATCATGTGTCCCGAGTTCTGCCGGCATCGATTTATAATTGATAAAAGCCAAGAGTTGATATCCTTTCTACACATGTTAATATCGCTTCATCTAGCAATAAAGTACTTTTTTGCTCATCTGGTACATCTTCCAACGTTGAAACGAGTACAGGACCATTCGTTTCCAAATAATTTGTTTTTTCAACAATTTTATCGACTATTACGGCATACACATCTTTAGTAAAAGGCAATGGATCAGCATGCACTGTATATTGAGCAATATAATACGCCGCTTCAATCGTAGCACCTGTTTCTTCATATAATTCACGGCGTAACGCATCTAAACTTGATTCGTCTCCTTCACACTTACCACCCGGAAACTCTATGCCGCGTACACAATGATTCGTCATTAACAATTGTTTACGATATATTGGTAATGCCAAAACATGATTACCCGTTGCCTTATCATGTTGTGCGCAAAATTTTAAAGTCACACGTTGGTTCGCAGCATCTATAAACTCCACTTATCCATTCTCCTTTCATTGTGTGTTACAATATCTCTAATCATTACTTAGGAGGAACTTTATGAAATCATTATTCATCTCATGTATTCGATTTTATCAGCGATTTATCTCGCCACTAACGCCCCCGACATGTCGTTTTTATCCAACATGTTCTAACTATGCTGTTGAAGCTATTCAAACACATGGTGCATTGAAAGGGAGTTGGTTAGCCATTCGACGCATATTAAGATGCCATCCTTTTCATAAAGGAGGCTTTGACCCCGTCCCCCTCAAACAAAATAAGCACCATCATGAATAACATGTCAACAGATGTTGATTTATGACAGGGGGCTCAAAATATAACTTGCCCTGATTTAATTGCCCTGACTGTTCAACAACATCCTCCTCAAAATAATAATTCGCCGGTGTGACGTCACCAGCATAGTCACCATAACGACTAAGTAACGCTGTAAAGTAACGACTAAGACCACATTCGTACATACCACCTACTACAACCGTCACACCTTGATTACGCAATAATTCAATCAAAGTCATCGCCCGATCAATCCCGCCTACTCTGAACGGTTTGACAATGACCACTTTCACACCATAGTGTTGAATAGCACGCATAATTGTTGCTTCATCAGTCGCCTGCTCATCAATCGCAATCGGTGGCAAATCCTTGGTACATCGATAATCAATGAGGGTTGGAAACGGCTCTTCAATGTAGGTCAGTTGATACCTTGCTAGTGCTCGCAACAGCGGTAAATCTTGCTCGCATAGCATTTGATTCGCATCTGTTGTAATTGGCGTATCAGGGTACATCGCTGTTAACATTTTAACTTGTTCTACAATATGAGGGTTCCATTTAATTTTAATACGCGCTGCATAATCAAGCCGTACTAAACGACGCTGTATATCTCCATTTACCGTTATTGTCATAGGTACTTCAAAGGACGGCAGCTCATGAAACATTTGATAAAGTGCCATCATCACCGTCGCACGTGCTGCAGGTCTACTTTCTAAGTCCCCCACTAAATCTTGTGCTTCTGCAAAGCTCATAAATACGTTACCTTTTATCGTCTCGAACCATTGACTTAAAGTTTGCTTCACCGTCTCAATAGTCTCATCATAATACCAATCCGTCTCAAAAACATTGCATTCCCCAAACCACTCATTACCTGTATCATCAATGAGTCCGATAAATAACGTTCGTCGTGTCTTCAGAGTCACTTTTGGCGTTTGAATTGTATGTTTAAAAGTAGGCGTAAATTGATAGAAATGTAACTCCAATAACTTCATGGCTATTCTCCATTCAATAACTGTCGTTGCAACTTACCAGTACTCGTGTAAGGCAATGATTCAACATATAATATCTCTTGCGGTAACTTATATTTTGCAAGAGATTGTGCCAAAAACACATCCATATCTTGAATTTCATGCTCAGCAATTAAATATAATAACGGACGTTGCCCCCAATAATCATCTTTGACACCCACACACATCGCATCACTAACATCTGGATGTCGTTTCGCGACACGTTCAATTTCATTGGGATAAATATTTTCGCCACCGCTAATTATCAAGTCTTTGCGTCTATCATGAATCACAACAAACCCATGTACATCAACACTTGCAATATCCCCTGTTTTGAAAAAGCCTTTTTCATCAAACGTATCTGTCAGTCCTTGAGGATAAAGATACCCACGCATTACATTATCTCCACGTACACATAGCTCTCCGTGACCATCTTGATTGGTATGACTAATGACAAGTTGATCGTTCATATATCCCACGGCCTCTGGATTTTCCGCTAACATTTCAGGACTCGCTGTTAAAAATTGTGAGCAAGTTTCCGTCATACCGAATGAATTGTAGATGGGAAGTTGATATGACAACGCAAGTTCAACAAAGTCTTGCTCTAACTTGGCGCCCCCCAGTAAAATTTTTTCAAGTTGATAAGGCGCTGTTAAACCTGCACGCATTAATCTTTTCATCGTCAGTGGCACTAATGACATGTGTGTCAGACCTTTGTATTGCACTGCATGCATCACTTGTTGTTCATCAAAATTCTCCATTAAATATACCGTAAAACCATAGAGGACACTGCGAATAACAATACTCAACCCTGAAATATGATATATCGGAAGCACCGCAAGCCAACGCGTATGCTCATCAAACCCTAAATGTATAAAGCAGCCTTCAGCACTTGCTTTATGGTTTGCAAATGATTGTGGAACAGCCTTTTGAGAACCAGTAGTCCCAGATGTGAACATAATTGATGCAATGGCCGCTTCTTGAAAGTCCGGCAAATTTCGATATTCATCAATCATCAATATATCAGACACTGTTAAACAACTAAAACGCGTTGCAATTGACGAACTTGCCAAGCGCTGTCGATATTTCTCAGTCGCAATAATTGTGCTCACACCAATCGATTGCATTTGTTTTATAATCTCAATATCCGTTAACCGATTGTTGATTAACGCAATCTCAATATTAAATAGCCATGCACCATGTATCAATGCAATAGCTTCTATAGAATTATCTACCAATAAACCAATACGTCCTTGATTTAAAGAAACCAATTTCACACCATACTCTTGTGCCAAATCAAATAACTGTTGGAACGTCCATTGCCCATCTGCTGTCTCTACTGCAATAGCATGGGGTGTCTGTTCTACACGTTGTACCAACCAATGTTCCATATGTCTTCCTCCAAAATATTGTTCGTTTCTTATTATAGCTCTATTTGAAAGCGAATGCATGATTAGTGCGTGAAATAAACTATATTAAGACAATTCTGCATAGAACACTACTATTGTTAATACAACCATTCATCTTTCTTTACTGTTGCGCATTGTTTCAGTATCCATTTGTCTTAGTAGAAATGAAAATCTAAATACATTGAATCGTATAACTAAATTAATATTTAAAATTTAATTGTTATTGATAATGATATTGACACATTTTCTAACATTAACCATCTTATTCAAATTTCAGATTGATCTTTCAAAACCATATCCCCTTCTTCATATCAGACCTCGACAACAATTTTGACCATAAATATACCCATATTCTATAAATCAAATAGTATTTATCCTAAGAAATTAACAAATATTTGCATACATCATCTACATTGTTTTAATCCCTTCTAAATTTTAAGTTATCTAAAAATAATATTGCTTACAACCCAGTTAATTTATATAATATAGATATTAAGAAACCAGTGTAGATTTACACCAAAAATTTTCATTATATAACTATTCCAACTTTAAATATTTTAAACCTTGATTAATTACCGCAACATTCTAAAAAATCAAAAAGGAGATTCATCAAATGTCTAACAATCCAACCAATCAAAGAAATGAAAAATTAAGACAAGAACAATTTGAAACATGGCAACAAAACAAACCTTCAAATTCCAAGAAATGGTGGCTTATTGGTTGTGGTGTAGGCTCTGGCTGTTTGTTAGTCATTATCTTAATATTTGTCGGTTCAGCTATTTTATTTACCGCAATTATTGAAACAGACAATGAAGCAAACATACAAGAATACCCTGAAATAATACAAGATTCAAAAACGCAAAAGCCAGCATTCAGTTTAGATGATTCTTCTAATAAGGAAAAAAGTAATGATTCTAATAGAGCACTTGAAAAAGCAAAAATTTATTCAGACACACTCTATATGTCAAAACAAGGTATTTACGATCAGCTCACTTCGGAATACGGTGGCAATTACACAGAAGAAGCAGCACAATACGCCATAGACCATTTAAAAGCTGACTACAAAGAAAATGCTTTAAAAGCAGCAAAGTCATATCAAAAAAATTTTAATATGTCTAAAAATAAAATTTATGATCAATTGACATCTCAATTTGGTGAAAAATATACCGAAGAAGAGGCACAATACGCGATAGATCATTTAAAATAATCATCTCATTTGGCATATAAGTTCAAATCATTAGTGTCGCATTAAAACTTTAAGGAGGACGTATGCATGTCAAACAATTTAAAAAATCAAACAACTCAAGAATTACTCGCACAACAACGACAACAATTTGAAAATTATCAAAAAGAACAGGCTTCAAAAACTAAAAAAAGATGGTTATGGGGCTGCGGTGGATGTCTTATCGTTTTCATTATCCTTTCTATTATTTTGTTAGGGTTTGTCGGTGCCTTTTTCTATAAAGGTAATAAAGAAATAGAAAAACTAAACGCTACAAATCAAGTAACAACAGCCAAACAACCTCACGATAGCCATGCCAACACTGGACAAAATAATTCTAGCACTGAACAAAATAATGCTAGTACTGAACAAAATAATGCCTTGAAGAAAGCTAAGATCTATTCAGATAACTTCTATATGTCAAAGAAAGGTATTTATGACATACTCACATCTGATTACGGTGACAAATTCCCTGCTGATGTTGCTCAATATGCGATAGACCACCTTCAAGCAGACTACAAAAAAAATGCCTTGAAGAAAGCTGAATCATATTTTAAAGATCAGAATATGTCTAAAAATGAAATTTATGATCAACTTGTTTCACAATACGGTGAAATGTTTACAGAAGAAGAAGCACAATATGCGATAGAACACTTGGAATAACCATTTATTCGCGTTAAATAGAAAAGCCCACCTATTAAATCAGGGGGGCTTTTCTCATTTTATGATTTGATTTGTACAAAAGCATTTTTATAAATATAATATCTTCTCACTAGCTCAATCACCATCATCCAAACAATGTGTCCGAAAAATTCAGATACGTGTTCATGGAAAGGTTGATCAAACATACTTGGCACAACATTCATAACTGGCATAATAATTAAGTGAAAACCAATCCAAACAACAATACCAAAAACTGAACCGTAACCCATTGCAAGTTTTGAAAAACGTTTAACAAGTAGTATATAAATAAATGCTACAACTACTGAAAAACTGAAATGCACAATAAAACTTACCCAAGGCATAGATTGTTCTGAGAACTGGTATGTCATATGTGTAAAATCATGACTGAAACCAAACGTTTGTAATAATTCTTGTGGTGGATTCGTCGCATTACGCTCAGGTGTTCTTGGTGGTAGCATCACTTCCCACCCTAACTTCACAATACCTGATAACAAGCCACCAATAATCGCAGCATAAATCATTTGAACAAATGACAATCTATTTTTCATAATATATAATCTCCCTTATTTGCTAATAAGCAATATTTTAAATGAAATTGTAACAAATTCATTTACATATAACAATCTTATATTTTTAAACATTTTGTCTATTTTGCGACAATATAGAGTTTAATTAAATTTATCGCTACATTTCATTTGTTATGTAGAGATTAATATAATTTTTTTGCACTTTATTGCATTATTTTTAAATAAATACTTTGAGCCTGCACATCAGTCTCCACCATATTCTGTCACATTGATTCCATAAAAAGAGATTAGTATATGATTTTTTACATGCCATGTTATAAATGAGCAGTGACGTCTAAGTGGTTGATGCTAGCAAAGTTCACACTTATACTTTTCTATTATTAACAAAGTGGTACCACCAGAAAAAGTGCAAGATGATGCGCTCTTACCTTATCAAAAATCACAACTCAAAGAAGAACTAATTTCAGACTATGAAACGGATACGATAAATTATTAATAAATCAAGAAGTCAATTTATGGGCGTATCAGTAATATCAGACCATCGTTTTAAAATGGAAACCGTTCAACTTGGTAGAATATAGTAGATGTGAAACAGATATTTCAAGAGGGTGAGATATCCCCATCCAAACATTAACAAAGTGGTTAAGTACATATCGTAAAGACGGTGAAAAAGCATTTGTAGATAGTGGTAAGCGTATATCAAAAAGCAATTAGAGAATTGATTGACTCTACATCTTTTGTGATGAGATGGCGTGAATTAGCCACTCTGCCTTTTTCTTTTTAATATGCAAAAACGCACAATCACCATGGACTGTACGCTAAATGAAGACAGCTGTTCAACTTAACTGGAACTACATTATAAATAAAACTAGGTACTTATCATTATCTTTCCACCATAGCAGCTGAATAACCTAAAAATAAGTACTTATTTTTATATTTTTATGATTTTCATAATACCTAAAATTACAGAGTACTAAAACCAAAAGGCTAAGGATGGGGATAATCAAGAAGTATCACTTATACCTAAAATTACAGAGTACTAAAACTCGATAAATCAACATATCCTCCGTCTCCTCGTATCACTTATACCTAAAATTACAGAGTACTAAAACCTCTAGCAACATTATATAACAAGATTTTTGATTTTGCATCATAAGACTTTGCTTATCTGAAAGTTGGTCTTTAACGTGAGGTATAGTAGCTTATTTCACTTATGATGTAACTTTAAATTATTTATTCTGTTTACCTTCTAGTTGTTTTAAAGCTATTTGCACTTGTATTAGTTCATATTTAGCTCTTAACCTTTTTAAGGTAAAGGACTTATTTTATTTTGAATTACAAAATACATTTGAGAATCAAAAAATCCTTATTGATTTTGTTATGTTTGAAAATGATATGGACAATTTGAGATGTTTTGAATACACTCCTCCTGTATCTGAAATTTATTTTATGGAGCCAGACATATACTTTACAATTATTGATTTCGATACTGATTATCTAACAGTTTATGTAAATTTGGATGCTGGTTTACGGTATTCAAATATAAGTACGAATCTGGTTTAACAATTAGACTAAGCGTAACTAAGGAAGAATTTAGTTCATTTATAAACGAGCTATCTTCATTTAACTAATTTACTTTTATTAATGTATAAAGTCCGAATTTTATACATATTTTTGGGATGAGATATCAAGTCTCAGTCCCCATTTTTTCGGTCATAAACAGCCCCTCCAATTAAGGCAGGCATTAGCTGGTGAGCGATTAATAAGGCAATACAGGAATCATTATTTTACTTCTTTAAATACAACATTTGAGTTGATACTCTTTATAATAATACATTGACCATCATTACAACTTATCATGGTGATGACAACATATATTGTAATTTACCGTATCCGTTTCTTAGTCTAACATCACTTAATAAATGTCGTGTTTCAGTTACGAATGGTTGCTGTTATAGTGCGCCTAAAGACTACACAAAATTTAAAAAACATTGGAAACTATTGCTGAAGAATAGACAAGAGATTAATAGTTATGAGTATTATCCCTCTAAGTCTTTAAGACATATGTGATGTCAAGAAATGTTTTAGACTATCTGTTAAATCTTGATGGGAATCTTTATAACTTCTACATGCTTGTTCAAGAGCTGACTACAGTATATTATGGTTCAATCTTAATAAAAACATTAAACCCATATTTTTCTACTTTTTATTGTAATTATTACAGAAAAATCGCATAATATAATTAGCTATTAGAAGAAAGTAAAAATATGCTCAACAATAAAGAAAACATGGCTAAAATATTTCTCACTTTATGAAAAAATAATATAGATAGAAAATAATTATCTAAAGATTAAAAAATAAAATATACAACGCTATATGATTGAATAAATACAAAGACGTATCCTCGATTAAACAAATTAGAATTATCAGCTAATTATTTTAATGTTAGTAAATCAGACTTAGTGGAAGATAATGAAGAAAAAATACTCGAGACCCTACCAGTCAAAAAAATTCCTGTTGTATCTAAAATATCAGCAGGTCTTCCAATTTATAGCGAAGAGAATTTAATAGACTACATATATTTTGCTACTAAAAATCTTAACTCTAATAAAGAAGAATTCGGACTTCAAGTTTCTGGAGATAGTATGGATAAGCTATTTCAAGAAGGCGATGTTCTCGTTGTAGAAAAAGACTCAATTGTGGAAAATGGTCAACTAGGTGTAGTTATGGTAAACGGATACAATGCTACGGTTAAGCACATACGTTACACAGAAGATCAAATAATCTTAATACCAGAATCAAACAACCCACAACATTATCCTCAGGCCTACGGCAGTGAAGATGAAGTCAAAATTGTAGGAAAAGTTATAGCAAATCAAAGATTGTTTAGATAAAAGGAGTGAGTATTATGAAGAAACTACTTGGCATACTTTTAGCAAGCACTTTAGTGTTAAATGCCTGTAGCAATGACAAGAAAGACGCGAAAGAAGAACCTAAGAAAGAAACAAAAGAAAAAACTGAAAAGCAAAAAGCAATTAAAGATGAAAAAGCTAAAGAAAATGATAAAGGCAAAGATTTAACAGAATCTTCGGAGACTAATGCTACTCAAATCAGTGTCGAAAATCAGTATTCACAGTATTCACAATCTTCCCAAACTGAGCAAATCAGTCAATCAGACCAACAAGAATTTGAAGCATTTTATGAACAGTTACCGACCTATGAAGAACAAATGAGGGCTAACGCAGAAGTTGCTAAACAACATGGATATACTGGCATACCAAATGGCGACGCAGGATTGCTACCTACATCAGATTACTATTACACTGATGACCAGTTTGACTCTGAAACCGAGATGCCTTATGAAGACGCAGTACCTCACAAAGTAGAATAAACAATCTTTACGAAAATAAAGGTGTAAAGCTTGTTGGTAAAGTAATTTTACAATTTATATTAAACCGCTTGACACTTTAAATATTATAATTTAAGGGGGATTTGTATGGAAAAAGAAAATTTAAGAGAGCGATTGCTACTTAAATGCCAAGAAGCATTTATTATGGGGCTAGAGTTATATAATAAACCTACCATTAAATATAGAATAGAAGGATTTTCCTTTTTTATATGTAATGCTTGGGAATTAATGTTAAAAGCTAAACTATTAAAAGATGGTAAATCTATATATTACTCTAACAATTCTAGTAGGACATTGAATTTATCAGACGTAATTAAGGTTGTCTACACCGATAAAAATCAACCCTTAAGAATTAATCTAGAGAAAATTGTAGATTTAAGAAATATAAGTACTCATTTAGTAACTGAAGATTATGAAACAGTCTATGCTCCTTTTTTCCAAGCAAATATTCTAAACTTCTCAGAACAATTACAAAGATTCCATAATATAGATATTACTCGAAAAATACCTCAAAACTTTTTGAGCTTATCAGTAAATATGGATATTTTGAATAACGATGAAATACGTGGGAAATATTCCCCAGCTATAGCTGAAAAATTGATAACACAAAAAAATGATTTAGCATCCGCTCAGGAGCTAGATAATTCCAACTCTTTAGTTATCCCCTTGCAAAATACTATAATCATCACTAGAAATCCAAAAAATGCTGATTTTTCTGTGAATGTTTCTAACGACTCAGAGCATAACGCTAAAATTTTAAAAGAGTTGAAAGATCCAAATGACAAATATACGTTAAGTTTCAATAATGTAATAAAAGCCGTGAACAAACAAATACGCGCTAAGAATTTGCCTTTTAACTACTATGACAAAAAAGACGGCAAGAATAATTTTAATAACTACACTTTAAGTTTAATCATCAAATTTTACAATTTAAAAAAAGATGATAAATATACCTATCATTTTGCATATGTAACTAGGTACTCTCAACAAATCGTAGAATTTATTATCAAAGAAATTAAAAACGATCCAAATATCATAGGCAACATAAAAAAAGATAACCCCAGGGTCATAGGAATTCTCAGCTTACGCCTACCCCCATTCGGGGACCCAGAGCTAATCCTTCTCGAGTTATCTTAATGTCATTATAAATCATATTGTAATTTAATTCAATAAAAATAGCTGTCTTCATTTTAGCGTACAGTCCATTACGATTGTGGCTTTTTGAATAGCATCACGTTTCTTGATTGATTGCCAAGACGCCTCATTCCAACTAATTTTGGCCTTATCGGGTGTGCACATAAGCTGATAAGCAGAAGCCAAAATGGGTTTTCCGTTCGCCTTGTTGTCTTAGGCGTCTCGCAATCGAAACGATTCATACGTTAACTTCCACACAATACATGGTAATACAGAATACGTTAGGCAGCTATTACTACGCAGATTTTTATGTTGCATAACTTACCTTTGCTTTTTAGAACGTTGGTAAAGTTTAAATATTAAGAGTATACGTGCTTTAAAATTATCGAAGTCTCTGTATCCATATGCCGTTCTTTTGATAAGATTAATCTTATTATTAATCCCTTCAATACCTCCATTGTTAAACGGTTTATATAATAAGCCATTCTTAGTTGTTTTTTAGCGTAAGGAAATTCTTGTGCTTAACAATCTTTTTGAGGGTTTCTAATTCGATTTGTTCAAGCTGTTTTAGTGTAACTTTTCTGATACACCCAAGATGTTCAGTTTCATTTAAAGTAATAATAAATGCCTTCTATATAAATAGACATCTATCAAACAGATGACTTTTAAAATTGATTATATAAATTCTGTATGTTAAATTAAATATGAAAAGGGACATGCGCTAACATGCCCCAGTGAGCCCGTTAAGAAGACGGCAGCCAAATTATCATTATTTCAAAAAATAACCATTAACCGGCTAAAGTTGGATGGTTATTTTTTATGGTTGTTTTGACTCATCACTACTAACCCAATGATTGTTAACACAACCATGAGCATTTCGTAATCCGTCATGCTATTCCTTTCCAGGAGCAACAACTATAACCATAGGCATCACCCCTTTGTATTGAGATTAGCCACCATCTATCCAACTTGCTCATTCATTATTTTATCATATTTACTTTTCTATTTTAATCTAGTGGATTTATCTTATCAGACTGTTCAGCTTCTGTGGTGGAAAAATAGTTATAAGTACCTAGCTTTATTTGTCATATAGTTCCAGCTATCTTCATTTAGCGTACAGTCCATGGTGATTGTGCCTTTTTGCATATTAAAAAGAAAAAGGCAGAATGGCTAATTCATGCCATCCCACCATAAAAGATGTAGAAGTAAAAAGAGCAAGGTCAACGTGTCAGAGAAATTTTTTTCTTGACACTTTTTTGACACTTGCAAATAAAAAAACCTTTAATATCAAGGATTTCAGCCTATATTCTACGGAAGATGAGGCTGATTTTAACCCCTTATATGAAGGGCTTCAAGCCACTTTGAGGACGTTTCGGGGACGTTCCGCTCAAAATACCATTTAATGTCTTTTGCTTGCTGGAATTATGTTTTTTAGCTC
>NZ_JANUXY010000019.1 GCF_024814435.1 Staphylococcus americanisciuri | reverse complement strand
TTCCCATTAGGCGCATCAACATCAGAAGTCAAAGCATTTGAAACGAAAGATGCGATTGCGAAAGGCGCAGACGAGATTGACATGGTCATCAATATCGGCGCATTAAAAGATGGGCGCTATGACGACGTACAAGCAGATATTGCTGCGGTTGTTGACGCATCAGGCGATAAAACAGTGAAAGTTATTATCGAAACAGTGTTATTAACGGATGAAGAAAAAGTGAAAGCCAGTGAATTATCAAAAGCTGCAGGTGCAGATTTTGTGAAAACATCAACGGGCTTCGCAGGCGGTGGTGCAACGCCGGAAGACGTCAAGTTGATGAAAGAGACAGTGGGAGATGACCTTGAAGTGAAAGCATCAGGGGGTGTGCGCAACTTGGCAGACTTCCAAGCGATGTTAGAAGCAGGGGCAACACGTGTCGGTGCCAGCGCAGGCGTACAAATTATGCAAGGGTTAGAAGCAGATACAGATTATTAAGAGAGAACTATAAGGAGTGATTGTGATGACAGCACCATTTCAACGCATCCATTTGATCGTGATGGACTCAGTAGGCATTGGGGAAGCGCCCGATGCGAAAGCATTCAAAGACGAAGGTTCACATACTTTAAAACATACGTTAGAAGGTTTTGACCAAAAATTACCGAACTTGGAACGTCTGGGACTAGGTAATATTGACGACTTACCGGTTGTCGGTCGTGTTGAGGCACCAGCAGGTTACTATACGAAAATGAGTGAAGCGTCTGTTGGGAAAGACACGATGACGGGGCATTGGGAAATTATGGGCTTGAACATTAACGAACCATTCAAAGTATACCCGAACGGCTTCCCAGATGAACTCATTGCGGAAATTGAACGTTTAACTGGACGAAAAGTCGTGGCGAACCGCCCAGCGTCAGGCACACAAATCATTGACGAATGGGGTGCCCATCAGATGGCAACGGGCGACTTAATCGTCTACACATCTGCGGATCCCGTATTACAAATCGCGGCACATGAAGAGATCATTCCACTGGAAGAACTATATGATATCTGTGAGAAAGTCCGCGAGTTGACGAAAGATCCGAAGTACTTGATTGGACGTATTATTGCTCGTCCGTATGTGGGTGAACCGGGCAACTTCACACGTACAAGTAACCGTCACGACTACGCATTGAAACCATTCGGTCGTACGGTCATGAATACGTTGAAGGACGCAGACTATGATGTCATTGCGATTGGTAAGATTAATGATATCTATGACGGTGAAGGTGTGACAGAAGCGATCCGCACGAAAAGTAATATGGACGGCATGGATCAGCTGATGAACGTAGTGAAGAAGGATTTCAAAGGCTTAAGCTTTTTGAACTTGGTAGACTTTGATGCGTTGTATGGCCACCGTCGAGACAAACCGGGCTACGCGCAAGCGTTGAAGGACTTCGACGAACGTTTACCGGAGCTGTTGGACAACATGCGTGAGGACGACCTGTTGATTATCACAGCCGATCATGGCAATGACCCGACGGCGGAGGGGACAGATCACACACGCGAATATATTCCGGTGTTGTTCTACAGCCCGAAATTTAACGGTGGCACAGCCCTCGATGGTGATACAACATTTAGTTCTATTGGTGCGACAATCGCTGATAACTTTGGTGTG
>NZ_JANUXY010000018.1 GCF_024814435.1 Staphylococcus americanisciuri | reverse complement strand
TGTTTGTACATTGAAAACTAGATAAGTAAGTATAAAATGATTTTACCAAGCAAAAACCGAGTGAATAGCGAAAGCTTGAAACTAAAATTATCGCTAGTCGTCAAATGACGACTCACATAATTAATAACTAAAGATTAAGTTATTAAGGGCGCACGGTGAATACCTTGGCACTAGAAGCCGAAGAAGGACGTTACTAACGACGATATGCTTTGGGGAGCTGTAAGTAAGCTGTGATCCAGAGATTTCCGAATGGGGGAACCCAGCACGAGTTATGTCGTGTTATCTGCATGTGAATACATAGCATGTAAGAAGGCAGACCCGGAGAACTGAAACATCTTAGTACCCGGAGGAAGAGAAAGAAAAATCGATTCCCTGAGTAGCGGCGAGCGAAACGGGAAGAGCCCAAACCAACAAGCTTGCTTGTTGGGGTTGTAGGACACTCTATACGGAGTTACAAAGGCACATGTTAGACGAATAACCTGGAAAGGTTAATCATAGAAGGTAATAATCCTGTAGTCGAAAATGTGTGCTCTCTTGAGTGGATCCTGAGTACGACGGAGCACGTGAAATTCCGTCGGAATCTGGGAGGACCATCTCCTAAGGCTAAATACTCTCTAGTGACCGATAGTGAACCAGTACCGTGAGGGAAAGGTGAAAAGTACCCCGGAAGGGGAGTGAAAGAGAACTTGAAACCGTGTGCTTACAAGTAGTCAGAGCCCGTTAATGGGTGATGGCGTGCCTTTTGTAGAATGAACCGGCGAGTTACGATCTGATGCAAGGTTAAGCAGAAAATGTGGAGCCGTAGCGAAAGCGAGTCTGAATAGGGCGAATGAGTATTTGGTCGTAGACCCGAAACCAGGTGATCTACCCTTGGTCAGGTTGAAGTTCAGGTAACACTGAATGGAGGACCGAACCGACTTACGTTGAAAAGTGAGCGGATGAACTGAGGGTAGCGGAGAAATTCCAATCGAACTTGGAGATAGCTGGTTCTCTCCGAAATAGCTTTAGGGCTAGCCTCAAGTGATGATTATTGGAGGTAGAGCACTGTTTGGACGAGGGGCCCCTCTCGGGTTACCGAATTCAGACAAACTCCGAATGCCAAATAATTTAACTTGGGAGTCAGAATGTGGGTGATAAGGTCCATATTCGAAAGGGAAACAGCCCAGACCACCAGCTAAGGTCCCAAAATATATGTTAAGTGGAAAAGGATGTGGCGTTGCCCAGACAACTAGGATGTTGGCTTAGAAGCAGCCATCATTTAAAGAGTGCGTAATAGCTCACTAGTCGAGTGACACTGCGCCGAAAATGTACCGGGGCTAAACATATTACCGAAGCTGTGGATTGTCCGTAGGACAATGGTAGGAGAGCGTTCTAAGGGCGTTGAAGCATGATCGCAAGGACATGTGGAGCGCTTAGAAGTGAGAATGCCGGTGTGAGTAGCGAAAGACGGGTGAGAATCCCGTCCACCGATTGACTAAGGTTTCCAGAGGAAGGCTCGTCCGCTCTGGGTTAGTCGGGTCCTAAGCTGAGGCCGACAGGCGTAGGCGATGGATAACAGGTTGATATTCCTGTACCACCTAGATTCGTTTTAAGCGATGGGGGGACGCAGTAGGATAGGCGAAGCGTGCTGTTGGAGTGCACGTCTAAGCAGTGAGATTGAGTGTTAGGCAAATCCGGCACTCGTAAAGATTGAGCTGTGATGGGGAGAAGAAACAAGTTTCTTCGAGTCGTTGATTTCACACTGCCGAGAAAAGCCTCTAGCTAGAAAATAGGTGCCCGTACCGCAAACCGACACAGGTAGTCAAGATGAGAATTCTAAGGTGAGCGAGCGAACTCTCGTTAAGGAACTCGGCAAAATGACCCCGTAACTTCGGGAGAAGGGGTGCTCTTTAGGGTTCACGCTCTGAAGAGCCGCAGTGAATAGGCCCAAGCGACTGTTTATCAAAAACACAGGTCTCTGCTAAACCGTAAGGTGACGTATAGGGGCTGACGCCTGCCCGGTGCTGGAAGGTTAAGAGGAGTGGTTAGCTTCTGCGAAGCTACGAATCGAAGCCCCAGTAAACGGCGGCCGTAACTATAACGGTCCTAAGGTAGCGAAATTCCTTGTCGGGTAAGTTCCGACCCGCACGAAAGGCGTAACGATTTGGGCACTGTCTCAACGAGAGACTCGGTGAAATCATAGTACCGGTGAAGATGCCGGTTACCCGCGACAGGACGGAAAGACCCCGTGGAGCTTTACTGTAGCCTGATATTGAAATTCGGTACAGTTTGTACAGGATAGGTAGGAGCCTTAGAAGCGTGAGCGCTAGCTTACGTGGAGGCATTGGTGGGATACTACCCTAATTGTATTGGATTTCTAACCCGCAGCACTTATCGTGCTGGGAGACAGTGTCAGGCGGGCAGTTTGACTGGGGCGGTCGCCTCCTAAAGAGTAACGGAGGCGCTCAAAGGTTCCCTCAGAATGGTTGGAAATCATTCATAGAGTGTAAAGGCATAAGGGAGCTTGACTGCGAGACCTACAAGTCGAGCAGGGTCGAAAGACGGACTTAGTGATCCGGTGGTTCCGCATGGAAGGGCCATCGCTCAACGGATAAAAGCTACCCCGGGGATAACAGGCTTATCTCCCCCAAGAGTTCACATCGACGGGGAGGTTTGGCACCTCGATGTCGGCTCATCGCATCCTGGGGCTGTAGTCGGTCCCAAGGGTTGGGCTGTTCGCCCATTAAAGCGGTACGCGAGCTGGGTTCAGAACGTCGTGAGACAGTTCGGTCCCTATCCGTCGTGGGCGTAGGAAATTTGAGAGGCGCTGTCCTTAGTACGAGAGGACCGGGATGGACATACCTCTGGTGTACCAGTTGTCGCGCCAGCGGCATAGCTGGGTAGCTATGTATGGACGGGATAAGTGCTGAAAGCATCTAAGCATGAAGCCCCCCTCGAGATGAGATTTCCCAACTTCGGTTATAAGATCCCTCAAAGATGATGAGGTTAATAGGTTCGAGGTGGAAGCGTAGCGATACGTGGAGCTGACGAATACTAATCGATCGAAGACTTAATCAAATTTTTTCACAAGGTTTTGTTTGTGTAACATGAATACTTACTATCTAGTTTTGAATGTATAACATTCAACTTTATCTGGTGCCTATGGCAAAGAGGTCACACCTGTTCCCATGCCGAACACAGAAG
>NZ_JANUXY010000017.1 GCF_024814435.1 Staphylococcus americanisciuri | reverse complement strand
ATGTATTAGGCACGCCGCCAGCGTTCATCCTGAGCCAGGATCAAACTCTCCATAAAAGAAGTAAGCTTGATTAGCTCGTTTGATTGTTTAAGTCAATCACTCTTGAAGTACTACTCTGAGTACTCAATTTATCGGAATTAACGTTGACATATTGTCATTCAGTTTTCAATGTTCATGTCTTTTTCTTTTGACTCAACAAGAATTAATTATACACATATTTCTAATTCAAGTCAACAACTTTTTGAAATTCTTTTTTATCAATTTGTTGAGTTATTTGTTTGCCACTCAACAAGATATAACTATACAGCCTCTCAAACCTTTTAACAACATTAAAATTTACACTCTTTAAGGGCTTTTATCTTTTTGAATAGTTATTACCAATTTTCCCAGAATTAATTTAAAAACAGCTGCAAAAATCTAAATGATACACTCTCCCAAATGGCACAAATAAGTAGACAATATAAAAATATAAGAGCGCTACTCAGACTTTACAACTGACATAAAATCTCTGTAGCACTCCTGACAAGATAAAGAATATATCTTGTTTCTTCTATATACTATTACATTTCTGTGCGCCCAGAAATAGCTTTTGACAAAGTGACTTCATCTGCATATTCCAAATCGCCACCAACAGATAACCCTTGCGCAAGGCGTGTGACACGAATGCCTAATGGTTTCACAAGTCGCGATAAGTACATTGCTGTTGATTCACCTTCCAGATTAGGATTCATCGCTAAAATCAGCTCCTGAACGCCATCATCCTTGAGACGCTCAACAAGTGCTGGAATGTTGATATCCTCTGGTCCAATGCCATCCATTGGAGAAATGGTGCCATGCAGTACATGATACAAGCCTTTATATTCTTTCATTTTTTCCATAGCAATGACGTCTTTATCATCTTCTACTACACAAATAATAGAACGATCTCGCTGCTTGTCTTCACAGATGTAACATGGATCCTGTTCGGTAATATGACCACATGTACTACAATAAGTAAGTTCTCGCTTCACATCTACTAGTGCTTTGGCAAATTGAACAACATCGTCTTCTTTCATCTCTAATACATGAAAAGCCAGACGTTGAGCCGTCTTGGGACCAATGCCTGGCAATTTCATAAAGCTATCGATGAGCTTTGATATCGGTTGTGGATAATGCATATTACATCAATCCTGGAATGTTAAGACCTTTAGTGTGTTTGCCAAGACGATCTGCTGTCAGTTCATCTGCTTTATTCATTGCTTCATTCGTTGCAGCAAGTACTAAGTCTTGTAACATTTCAACGTCTTCTGGGTCTACTACTTCTTCATTGATTACAACATCAACGACTTCCTTATGACCTGTTACGACAACTTTGACCATACCGCCACCAGCTGTACCTTCAATTTTTTCTTCTTTTAATTTATCCTGCTCTTCTGCCATTTTCTTTTGCATTTTTTGCATTTGTTTCATCATTTGTTGCATATTACCGCCACCGCGCATAATGTCATTCCTCCTTGATATATAAAAACTTATGAATTGTTATTATCGTAAGGTTTAGATACCTCTAGATTCGCTTACAATTATACATACCTTTCTAACTATTGTCATGTTTCGCTATCTACTTCATGGACAATATCTGCGCCAAAAATATCTTTTGCTGCTTGAACAGCACTCGGCTTCGTTTCTGGTGTTTTTTGTTGTAGTGAAGACTCTGTGCTACCACGCTTCAATCCTTGAATGTAATCGCTGCGCACTTGCATCCATTTGTCCGCGGGTACACCAACAACTTCTACAGACTTAGCAATAATGTCTTGAACAACCTTTTCAACACTGTGTCGTTTCTCTTCATCTTTTTTTAAAATTTCACAATGGATTTCTTCTTCAAACTTGATTAACACCTTATCTTCACTTGCCGCAACAGGTTCAGAGTTTTGTAGCAAGCTGACCAAGGCTTTTTGTTCTCTATCTTTCGCATATTGTATCACATCGAGCCAACGCTCTTTAATCCGTGCAATATCTTCTTTATTCGCATTGTCCAATACTTTAGCAATGCGCTCCACAGAATAAGTTGTCGTACTACCACGGCGTTTTGGGGACTGTGCCTTCGCTGGCATAGGACGGCCTTTATCTTGAGATTTCAACGACTTTAGTTCTGATTCCAACTTATTTAAACGCTCTATTAACGTTGCGTCAACTTGCGTAGTTGTTTGTGTTGAGACATTCGTTGTATCACTTGTTGTCTTAATCATTTCTGACAACTTAACCAGTAACACTTCAAAATGTACATTCTGGTTAACACTAAATCGAATGGACACAAGTGTATCGTTAATCACATCAATCATCCGATAAAGTACATCCAAATCTAAATGGCTTAATGCATCGTATTCAAATGATGTCGCCGTTGTTTTTGCCATAATCGTATCACGTACAAAATAAATCATGTCGTTGATAAGGCGATTCACTTCTTTTCCTTGGTTCACAAACGAATGATAACGTTCAAAGGCACTATGTACATCTCCTTGCACGACATCGCTTAACAATAAATTCAAATCTGCATCTGCTAAACTTCCTGTAACATCTAATGCATCTTGTAGCGTCAAATATTCCTCACCAAATGCGATAGCCTGATCCATAATGCTCAATGCATCACGCATTCCACCTTCAGAAACTTTCGCAATAAAATCTAATGCCGCTTCTTCATATGGAATCGCTTGCGTTTCAGCAACATATTTCAAGCGTGAGACGATTTGTTCATGATTGATTGCTTTAAAGTCAAAACGCTGCGCACGAGAAATAATCGTCGGCGGTATTTTATGCGGTTCTGTCGTAGCTAAAATAAATATCGCATGTGCCGGTGGTTCTTCTAATGTTTTTAACAAAGCATTGAACGCACCTGTTGTTAACATATGTACCTCGTCAATAATGTAGACTTTATAACGTGACTCACTTGGTGCATATTTTACTTTATCACGAATATTACGAATCTCATCGACGCCGTTGTTGCTCGCAGCGTCAATTTCAATGACATCTGAGTTTGTTCCCATCGTAATGCCCTTACAAATCGCACACGTATTACACGGCTCTCCATCATGATTCGTTTCACAGTTGATCGCTTTCGCAAATATTTTCGCAATACTTGTTTTCCCCGTTCCTCTAGGGCCACTAAAAATATATGCGTGCGATTGTTTGCCTTTTGCGATAGCGTTTTTTAATGTTTTCGTCACATGCTCTTGACCGACAACGTCCTCAAAGCTCTGTGGTCGAAACATACGATATAGTGCTTGATAATCCACTGTTGCACCTCCGAATATACAATGCTTTCATTATAGCATGTTCCCAATATTTTGTATGTCACAATGAACATGATCAGTATGAATAGAAAAGTTCAAGTCGCCTTCGTATAAAAACTGCCACTATCGTATAACTTCATCAGTCTCAAATGCTGTATCTCACTTTATACACCAAAAAATTGTTTTGGATAGTGCACTTCACCATGCGGTAGGTCTTCTAATGTATCCCACAAAAATTTCACACGCACTGCTTCATCTGGCATATTAAATGGAACGGTAATTCCATGTTTAGCTGCTATTTCATAACCCAACTGTGCATAAAAATCCGGATGTCCAAGTACAACAATTGTCGTATATTCCTGTGCATATGCACGTTCTTCTAGTGCTTGTACCAATGCAGCACCGATACCTTTCTGCTGATACGCATTTAATACAGACAACGACGCCAATACCAATGCTACATATGTTTCTTCTTCGCTTTCAATCTTTACTTCACTACACATCGCATGACCAATAATGTCATCATCTGCTGTTTTCGCGATGACTTCTAGCTCATAGCGATAGTCTGGTGCCATGCGTAACCTTTTGACATGTTGTACTTCATCTTGTTCAGATTCAGATGTTTCTTCAAATGCATTCTCAATCATCTGTAAAGAGAGTTCATAATCCATCTCCGTAAGTGTACTGATAAAAATCGACATCTTAGCACCTCCCGTAACTAATTAATCAAAAAATTAAAATAGCAACCGATGTTCATAGTCATTATAGCATTTATCAATCACCATACGATCGCAATCTTCACAAGCATAAAAAAGAGAGCTGAAACAATCGCCTCACGCGTATCATCTCAACTCTTTCTATATTCAATCATTCATAGCAAATTAAAAACCGTGCACCTTTGTGTTGAATGGGCATCATAAGCGTTACCAAAGTCGATAGCTAAACCTCGGCTACCCTACGGCACATATGAATGTCCACTTAATGCTGCTTCCGTCAGGACCTGACATGGTTCATGGGTTCATATTGCATAGGACCGAAGTCTTCAAACACCTCGTGCTTTGGGCAGACCTCACAAATACACACCCGTGACAAAGGAATTCAGCCTCGCATAAAGCGGTTTTCGAGTACAGGGAACCGCTACCTCCCCGCTTAGCACGGTACGATTAATCATACTATACATTCCTAACATATTGCAAGCGTAATCCTATCTAGACACAATTATTTTTGGCGTCTAGAAAAATCAACAAAACGAAATTCTGTTGCAAGGTGTTTAGAAATATTGTATTGAAACTTCGTCGTGTCTTTTAAATGCACGATCCCCCGAACGGTAGCCGTATAATTAGGGGTCACATCCCCAAACACTTGATATTCCGAAGACCCAAATGGTTCAAACGTAATCGCCTTACTTGAAAAACTAATCTCAAACCCTTTGGTCTGTTCAATATACGCATATAAGGAATCACGTAAGTCTTGTTCTGTCAGGTCTGGAAAAAGGTCATATATCAAATAATCTTCATCTATTATTTTAGCGATCCCTTCAATTTTACGATAACGAATAATGTGCCATAAACTTGTATCAGCTGTGATGTCGAGTGCTTTTCGTACAATCGGAACATCACGTGCCACAACTTTTTCAAAAACTTGTAGCTGTGTTTCATGCGCTTTGCCTCTTTGTTGTTGAACTTCTTTAAAACTCACCAAATCAGCAAATGGAAAGTCTGTCAATCCTTGATAGATGACAATTGATCCTTTGCCACGTATTTTCTGAATCATCCCTTCTGACACTAACATATTCAAACTTTTGCGGACTGTTTCACGTGACACATTGTATTGATTCATAAGCTGATGTTCTGATGGGAGTTGTGTGCCATATGCATAGGTACCGTCTACAATTGCCGTTCGCATCTGTTCGTAAATGTGTCTAAACTTATTTTGTTTTTTCATCGCTTATTTTCGCCTCTTACTTGGATTCTATAGAAATAACATACGCCGCATAAGGGTCAAGGTAACCATCAGTAACATTTCCATTCTGTAAGATTATTTTGCCATCACATTCAATAGCTTCTGGCAATTTTGCAGGTTCCAATGTCATATTTGCGACTACTAACCATTTCTGATTTTCGTAGTTCCGCTCATACACAAATAATTGCTCATGCTCCATATACCGCGGCACAATATCGCCATGCGTAATAATGTCGTGGTCATGTCTCAATTCAATGAGCTTTTTGTACGTGTAGAAGATAGAGTTCGGATCATCAAGTGCCGCTTCAACATTGATTTTGTCATAATTTGGCGTAACATCAATCCATGGCGTTCCAGTCGTAAAACCTGCATGTGCTTCTGTTGACCATTGCATCGGTGTACGTGAATTATCTCGAGACTTCTGTCCAAGAATTGTTAATATCTCCTGTTCATCATATCCCTTATTTACAAGTTCTTTGTACGCATTTAGTGATTCTACATCGCGATATTGGTCAATCGATGTAAAGTGAGGATCTGTCATACCGATTTCTTCACCTTGATAAATATACGGTGTGCCTTGTAATAAATGTAGCACAATCGCTAATGTTTTCGCACTTTGTTGTCTCATCGCTTCATCCAAGTCGCTTCCGAAGCGTGATACGACACGTGGTTGATCATGATTACACCAGAAAATCGCATTCCATCCACCACCGTTATAAATACCTGTTTGCCATTCCATCAATATCGACTTTAACTGATGCAAATCAAACTTCTGATTCGTCCATTTCTCTCCATCTTTATAATCCACTTTTAAATGATGAAAGTTAAAGACACTACTCAACTCTTGACGCTCTGGTTGTGTGTATTTAATACAGTGATCAATTGTTGTAGAAGACATTTCACCAACAGTCATCAGACCTTTTTTACCAAATGTTTCTCGATTCATCTCATGGATATATTCATGTACACGTGGCCCGTCCGTATAAAACTCTTTACCAATCGCCGTAGAGTCTTCAAATCTCCCTTTGGAAATAAGGTTAATGACGTCAAAACGAAAACCATCCACACCAAAGTCAATCCAATAATTAATCATGTCATATAACGCTTTACGTAATTTGTCATTCTCCCAATTAAGATCTGCTTGCGTCACATCAAATAAATGCAAGTAGTAGTCATCTGTTTGCTTATTATATTCCCATGCATTGCCACCGAATTTAGACATCCAATTCGTCGGTGGGCCATCTTGAGATTCTTTAAAAAAGTAGTAATCACGATATGGACTTTCTTTGGACTGGCGCGCTGATTGGAACCATTCATGTTCTGTCGATGTATGATTAATCACAATATCCAAGATTATTTTAAGTCCACGTGCGTGTGCACTATCTAACAATTCTCGAAAATCTGCCTTACTACCAAACTGTTCGTTGATTTCATAGTAATTACGAATATCATAACCATTATCATTCATTGGCGAATCATAAATAGGTGTCAACCATAAATAATCCACACCTAGAAACTGTAAATAATCCAACTTGTCGATAATCCCTCTCAAATCCCCCTCACCATTACCTGTCGTATCATTGAATGATTTAGGATAAATTTGATAAACAACCGACTTTTTCCAATCTTGTTCTTTCATGATATTGTCACCTTCTATGGATAGTTTTGTCATTATCTTACGCAAAAAACAATGAGAAGTAGAATAAGCTGTACTCGCTCAATTCTACTTCACTTATTTGAATCATCATTGTTGTGTTTCTGATGTATCTACCATCTTTTTCGTTTTCTCACGACTAAATTTTGAAAGAATCACTGTCAAAATCGCTGGTACTATCATTGAAATCAATGTTGCAATACCGAAAATACCCCAGAATTCACGATGAATAGAGATAATTGCTGGCAGTCCACCGACACCAACAGAGCCAAGAACACCTGCACCACCAATCAACGCACCTGTCAACATCGTTGTAATGATTGCAGCGAAGAATGGGTATTTCAATGGTAAGTTCACACCAAACATCGCTGGCTCTGTAACACCTAAGAAGCCTGATAAACTTGATGTTGCTGCAAGCCCTTGTTCTTTCGTCATTTTACGTTTTTTGTATACATACCAAGCACCTAAAGCAGCAGAGCCTTGAGCAATGTTAGATTGCGCCAAAATTGGCCATAAATACGTACCTTTTAATGGGCTACCTATTAACTGGAAGTCAACTGCTAAGAACATGTGGTGTAAACCTGTAATGACAAGTGGCGCATAGAACAAACCATAAATAGCACCACCAAGCCATCCAGCACTTTCGAATAATGTTGTCACTGCAACTGTAATACCTGTACCAATCCATAACGCTGCTGGTCCAATGACTAAAAATGCTAAGAAGCCTGTTACAAGTAATGCTACTGGTGCAACAACGAGCAACTTAATAGAATCAGGTACAATTTTATTCATACCTTTTTCAATTTGAGCAAGGACATAAGCAGCAATTAACACCGGAAGTACTTGTCCTTGATAATTCAACTGTTCGATCGCAATACCAAAAATATGCCACTTTGGAATTTCTTCTGCTGTTCCAATTTCGTATTGTGATAATAATTGTGGGTGCATTAACACAAGGCCTAATACAATACCGAGTACTGGGTTTCCACCAAACACACGCATTGCACTCCAACCGACTAATGCAGGTAAGAAAATAAATGCTGTTGTCGCAATTACGTTAATAATATTTGCCACATCTGCAATTTCTGGAAAGCGCTCAATAATAGACGGCGCACCTTTTGTCCATTCCATCGTTAAAACATTGTTAATTCCTAACAATAAACCTGCTGTTACGATAGCCGGTAAAATAGGAATGAAAACATCTCCCAAAAGCTTAATCAAGCGTTGTAACGGATTACCTTTCTTTGCTGCTTGCGCTTTGGCTTCCTCCTTAGATACTGCTTGTGTTCCTGTTTCATCAATAAACACTTTGTATACTTCATCAACTGTTCCAGGACCAATGACAATTTGGTATTGATTGTCCGCTTTAAATTGTCCTTTTACAAGAGGATTGTCACTCAATCTATCCTTATCTACTTGATTATCATCATTCAAAACCAATCTAAGACGCGTTACACAATGTGTCGCAGATTGTAAGTTCTCTGGACCGCCAATCGCCTCAATAATGTCTTGTACATCCGTTCGCTTTACTGCCATGTTTTTCACTCCTTATTCTTCTACTTGTATAGACAAATTATAACTTGTATGTACAACTTTTGTAAAGGCTTTCACAAAATATACATTTTTTAATTTTTTAGCGTACAATAAAATAGAGCAGAAATCGTTTCCCTAACTGATTTCCACTCTACTACAAATATTAGATTTAAAAGAATAATGATGCCATAATCAGCGTACTAATACCGGCTAAGATACAGTACAACATCGCTGGTCCGAGTGTCTTACTAATAACACTACCTTCTTTACCAGGCATATTAACAACTGCACATACTGCAACGACATTATGTACGCAAATCATATTACCCGCTGCAGCACCAATCACTTGCGCACCGAGTACGGTATACACATCTGCACCAATTGCTTGTGCGATATTTGCTTGTATTGGCGCAAATGTTAGTGTAGATACTGTTGCACTACCTGTAATAAACGAGCCCAGTGCGCCTAAGAACGGTGCAATGACAAGCCATACACCTCCAAATGTATGTGCCATACCTTCTGCAATAAATTCTGGCATACTTAATAAATCATTACCGTTCAAACCTGAATTACTAAATACATGCACCATTGCAAGTGTCGCAATTAATGTAAACGACGTAACACGAATGGTCTTAATCGACTCGCGACAAGCTTTTGTGAAGTGACGTATTGACTTGCGCTGAATAATTACTGCTAAAAATGCTGAAACGAGCAAAATGGTACCTGGTGAGTATAATAATTCCCAACTTGATGAGATACGCTCATATCCCATGATTTCATTCCACGATAGATTTAGCACAGATGTTGTAAGTGCTTTAACTGGTGATACAACACGTGTTAACAATAAAAGCGCTACAACAATTAAGTACGGTGACCACGCAGATAACAAGCTCATCTCATGCTTCATTGATGCTGCTGACGTATCATAATCGTCTACAAGCGCATCTTGCCAAATCGTCTTAGGTATTAAAATTCCCTTTCTAGCCGTAAATACTGCTACGACTAAAACTGTTAACGGTGTAAGGATGGATACAAATTCTGGTCCTGTCAGCATTGCATAAAACCATGCTGTGAATACGTAAAATACACCGATCAGTAATGTCCATGGTGCAATTTCTAAAATCGCTCTAGCCTTGCCGTTTTTCCCGAAGAAGAAGACCATGGTTGCTACCATAATGAACGGAATCATGACACCACTTAATAACTCAACAACTGTCACACGCATCGTTGTCATATGAAATAGCGTATCATTCGCATTTTTTAATGTACTAAGTCCAACAAGAATTGGCGTCCCTACCGCACCAAATGATACAGATACGCTATCGGCAATCAGTGCTGTTACAACACTTGTCAATGGTTTGAACCCTAATGCAACCATCAGTGGCGCTGTAACCATAGCAGGCGTCCCAAATCCTGAAGCGCCTTCGATTAATGATCCGAACAAAAATGCAACAATAATCACCTGAACACGCATATCATGTGATACATTTTGAAATCCTGCGTTAATACGCGCTACTGCATTTGTCTCCCTTAACGTATTGAGTAACGTTAACGCACCGAATAAAATTAAAATAATTGTTAGTGTTTTATGTATGCCTTGTAAGAAGGAAGCCGTAATAACCCCACCGTCTATCCCCCAGAATACATAGCCTAATATTGTGACAACCACTGCGCTAATTGTCATCCCAACTAAGGCAGACATACGTAGAACAACCAAACAAATGAATGGTACGATTACTGCACTTAACGCAACAAGCATTAATAATGCATTCATCTAAATTCCCCCAATAACTGAATAAATAATCATAGTCATCTGATGACCTTATGACTAATTTAATCAAATTGTAAGCGTTTTTGTTTACTAATTCAATATTTATCTTATTATCTTAATATTTGATTATTCTATCACTGGAACCTCTCGTATTATACGCATACTTTCCCTCACATATAAAACACTTGAATACGTTGATATTACAGCATTTACAAGCATTTGAGATTCCCTTTTTTCACGCTTGATTTTGTTCTTTTTTTGTACATAATTTTAAGTTAATTTTTATTTCACTCACTAAAATCACACATATAATTTTTTAAGAAACATTTCACATATAAGAATCTATTTTCAATCATCTCACCGCTATAGTTACATAACACTTCAAATATTTCTATTTACCCAACAGAATCTTACGGAAATACTTAATCTTTTCAATCTACACGATATTTTTTAACTTCAATAAGCCTAGAGCATTTAAAATGAAAAAAGAGTGGTATATAATAGAAGTATCAAGGTAAACCACTGCCTTGCTCTCAAGCCAAATAGAAAGGTGATCGTTTTATGACAAGCAAACACAGCAAAGATATTATTATTATTGGAGCAGGTGTCCTAAGCACAACGTTCGGTTCAATGATCAAAGACCTTGAGCCCGACTGGAATATAAAGCTTTATGAGCGTTTAGATCAGCCAGGTGAAGAAAGTTCGAATGAGAACCATAACGCAGGTACTGGACATGCCGCACTTTGTGAGCTTAACTACACAGTACAACAACCAGATGGCTCTATTGATATCGAAAAAGCAAAAGTTATCAATGAAGAATTTGAGATTTCAAAACAATTCTGGAGCTATCTTGTTAAAAGCAAAAACATTGATACACCAAGAGATTTCATCAATCCATTACCACACATTAGCTTCGTTCGTGGCGTTAATAACGTTAAGTTCTTAAAAGGTCGTTATGAAGCAATGAAGCAATTCCCTATGTTCGACAACATCGAATATACAGAGGATATTGAAGTAATGCGTAAATGGATGCCATTAATGATGGAAGGCCGTCGTGCTGATGATATCATGGCTGCAAGTAAAATTGATGAAGGTACAGACGTAAACTTCGGTGAACTAACACGTAAAATGGCACGTAGCATTGAAAAACACCCAAATGCGCAAGTACATTACAATCATGAAGTGAAAAACTTCCACCGCCGTGAAGATGGCAAATGGGAAGTAAAAGTACTTAACCGTCAAACTGGTAATGTTTCAACTGAAATTGCAGACGTTATCTTTATCGGAGCAGGTGGCGGTGCGATTCCATTGCTACAAAAAACTGGTATTCCAGAAAGCAAAAACTTAGGTGGTTTCCCAATCACAGGTCAATTCTTAGCGTGTACAAACCCATCAGTTATTGAAGAACACGGGGTTAAAGTTTATGGTAAAGAACCACCAGGCACACCTCCAATGACAGTGCCTCACTTAGATACACGCTTTATCGATGGTAAGAAGACTTTATTGTTCGGTCCATTCGCAAGTGTTGGTCCTAAATTCTTGAAAAATGGTTCAAACTTAGACTTATTCAAGTCAGTTAAACCATACAACATTACTACTTTATTAGCGTCAGCTGCGAAAAACTTACCATTATTAAAATACTCTTTTGATCAAATTTTAATGACAAAAGAAGGTTGTATGAACCACTTGCGTACGTTTGTTCCTGAAGCTCGCGACGCTGACTGGGAACTATACACTGCTGGTAAACGTGTTCAAGTAATCAAAGATACTGATGAATACGGTAAAGGGTTCATCCAATTCGGTACAGAAGTTGTAAACTCTGAAGACCACACTGTTATTGCATTACTTGGTGAATCACCAGGGGCATCAACATCTGTGTCAGTTGCTTTAGAAGTTATTGAACGCAACTTCCCTGAAGAATTATCTGATTGGACAGCAAAAATCCAAAAAATGATTCCATCATATGGTAAATCATTAATTGATGATGAAGCATTAATGCGCAAAACACGTGAACAAACTTCTAAAGACTTAGAATTGAACTATTACGAATAAAAGGAGTGCGCATCCACATGAAAAAATTTATGATTTTAGCAATTATTATCGGTGCGGCAACAGCTGCATTAAAACGTTATCAACAACACGTTAACAAAATGCCAAACATCGAATATTAATTTTTAACAATGAATGTCATCTATTTAGTATCTAATGATTCCAAATAGATGACATTTTTTTAGATTCTACATCTTTTGTGGTGGGATGGGAGTGGGACAGGAATCTCATTTTTTCTAAAAAGATTCCATTGTCCCACCCCGGCAAGACTAAGTAGGGATAAAAAGGGCTTAGAAAAGTACATTTTCATTCCAGTCAGCTATTGCCTTTTACAATATATTCTTACTTTGGATAGCGTTTTCTGTTAATATCCTACTTTTTATAGTATGCCAACTGTATACTAAATCAAAACAGCTATTTCAACTTAGCTGGAACGACAATATAAATAAAACTAGATCCTTACTTATCATTATCTTTCCACTGAACAGCAAAAAAGCGACAGAACTTCAATCGTCCTGTCGCTTTTCTATTTGAAATTACTTACTTTCTTCGTCGTTTTTACGTCTTCTGAAGAATAATAGTGCACCTAAACCAGCAAATAGGCTACCAAACAATGTTGTTGATTGTTGAGATTCTTGTCCAGTTTCTGGTAATGCTTTATTGTTTTGTACCTTAGATTTTGTTGCTGTGTGTACAGTTGCTTTGTTCGCTCCTGTTACTTCACTTGTTGTATGATCTATTGATCCATTTGGCATAACTGGTGATTTAGCTGGTTTTTTAGGTTTTTGCTGTTTATTTGTGTGATCTTGATCATCAGATACATCTCCCGTATTAATATCAGTAACTTCTGGGATTTCGATACCTGTTAACTTATCTAGCTCTGATGGTAAGTCACCTTTTTGATCTTCCGGTAACGCATTAACCTTATCTGTAGCTTCGGCTTTTTTGTCTGCAGCTTCTTTTTGTAGTTCTTCTAACTCTGCTTTCTCTGCTGGTGTGATTAAGCCGTCTGCTTTTGCTTTATCTAATGCGTCCTTCGCCGCTTGGTCTGCTGCCTTAGCTTCTTCTACTGCTTTTTCTGCTTCAGCACGTTGCGCATCAATATCATCTGCCACACCATTGGCGTCTGCATCATTCACTTCTGGTATTTCAATACCTGTTAACTTATCTAGTTCTGATGGTAAGTCACCTTTTTGGTCTTCTGGTAATGCATTGACTTTATCCGTCGCTTCGGCTTTTTTGTCTGTAGCTTCTTTTTGTAGTTCTTCTAACTCTGCTTTCTCTGCTGGTGTAATCAAGCCATCCGCTTTCGCTTTATCTAATGCATCTTTCGCTGCTTGGTCTGCTGCCTTAGCTGCTTCTACTGCTTTTTCTGCTTCAGTGCGTTGCGCATCTACATCGTCAGCTACTCCATTAGCGTCTGCATCATTCACTTCTGGTATCTCAATACCTGTTAACTTATCTAGCTCTGATGGTAAGTTGCCTTTTTGATCTTCTGGTAATGCATTGACTTTATCCGTCGCTTCAGCTTTTTTGTCTGTAACTTCTTTTTGTAGTTTTTCTAGCTCTGATTTTTCTGCTGGTGTGATTAAGCCGTCGGCTTTTGCTTTATCCAATGCATCTTTCGCTGCTTGGTCTGCTGCCTTAGCTGCTTCTACTGCTTTTTCTGCTTCAGTGCGTTGCGCATCTACATCGTCAGCTACTCCATTAGCGTCTGCATCATTCACTTCTGGTATCTCAA
>NZ_JANUXY010000016.1 GCF_024814435.1 Staphylococcus americanisciuri | reverse complement strand
GACAGATCACACACGCGAATATATTCCGGTGTTGTTCTACAGCCCGAAATTTAACGGTGGCACAGCCCTCGATGGTGATACAACATTTAGTTCTATTGGTGCGACAATCGCTGATAACTTTGGTGTGACATTACCAGAATTTGGACGTAGTTATTTAAATGAATTGAAATAGTAGACAAACCTCTATCACGAAAAATGGTAGAGGTTTTTGTGTTTATAGAATTATCTATCAGTTGTTAAAAGTTGGTTTTGTAGCCTTTTAAAATCTGTAATAAATACCGTGTAATAAGTAAAAAATACCATCATATGTAAATGCTATAATCTTAAATAATCAAACATCCCTAAACAAAAAAGTTGGAAATAGTTACAAGAAGTTGTTTTTTGAGGGAGTGATGCCTTTTATAGTTCATATGCTTAAAATTTTTAGATGACTATAAATTGAATGTGTTACTCCTAAAATGATGAATCAACATAATAAATTGCGCGCTATTTTGTAGCGTGTTTTTTATTAGTTGGTACACAAAGATAAAAAATGATGTTGGTATTTTCAATAAGTATCAAGCGAATAGGGAGATGTTGATTGTCTAAATAAATTTTGATGGGAGTTTTGTAATGACTAGGAAATTTAGGGAATTCAAGAAAAGTCTTGGCGAAGAAAAAGCCCGAGTCAAACTGTATAAATCGGGAAAAAATTGGGTTAAATCAGGTATTAAAGAGATACAACTGCTCAGAATGCTAGGACTATCTATGCTAACGGATAAGGTTGATAAAGAACAAGATGAGGCAGTTGGATTGGGTAATGCTATGAAACGCAATGTCCTTAAAACAACAGCTGTCACAGGTGGTTTGTTTACAGTTAACATGCTACACGATCAACAAGCACTTGCAGCATCACAAACACCCATTACTTCAGAACTGACAGCACAAAGTCAGACTGTTGGTGATCAAACATCCGCTACAATCGAGAGATCACAAGTGACAACAGATAGTGAAACGACAGATTTGGCAGATAGTATGAGTGCGCATACTGATAGCGAGACATCTGAAAAGAGTAAAGATGTGGAAGCTTCAGAAAGTCAATCAGTTGCAAGCGCATCAACTTCAACAGATGATCAAAAGAGTCAATCTGTTTCTGAGTCTGAAAGTAAAAGCACATCTATTTCAGAAAGCCAAAGTAATTCAATATCAACAAGTGAAAGTACATCAGTATCAGAAAGTAAAAAATCTACAGCATCAGAAAGTAAGAAAGCAAAAACTTCAGGCAGCAATGCTACATCAGCGAGCCAAGAAGTACATGACAGCAATGTACAGTCAAATGCTACAAACAGCATGACATCAGCTGAAACCTCTACTTCACATTCAACATCTATGTCTACAGTTATCAAATCAGATTTGAAAAAATTAACTGGCTCATTTTTCCGTTCTGTAAACCAATCTGTTTTAAGAGCTGCATCAGTACCAGCGGAACAAGTTTTTAAAGGTACAGGTTATGATACGTTTTATAGACAAAATATTTATTATCAATTAAAAGTGACAAGTGATGGCAAAAAACTAACATTCCAATATGTTGTATCATATGACAATCCAGATACAACAACGATTGAGAAACATCCGGTACCTAATAGAGTTTCTGTTACAACTTCACATGACTCTTTATTGCCGATGTTACATTTAGGTAATGGGTATGGAACGCCATCTGGTGTTAAAACAGGCGTAAGTGAACCTGGATATAACGGTGTGTATAAAACACGACCAGCAGCTCAGACTTATGGCATTAATAGCGCTGGTAATGGTAATTATTGGTGGGATGCACCTATATTGTCTGGCTTTTTTGCTAAAGATGGTGCTGGTTTGACATCAACATTTACAGTGCCAATCAAAAATACATCAGGTGATTTGTCATGGCGTTTCACACCGTATGCAACTCAAGATGATACATCTGTAGGTCGTGTGAATTATTTTAATGGCAACGTAAGTGGAACAGAGCCAATTTCAAGTGCTTCACAAAGTCAATCACAGAAATTGAGTGAGACACAAGCAAGTAAATCAGCAAGTCAATCAAAACGATTAAGTGAATCAATGGCATCAGCGAGTCGCTCAACAAGTCAGTCACAAGCATCGGCGAGTCGCTCTACGTCGCTGAGTGCTTCAACAAGCAAGGTGACAGCATCAACAAGTACATCGACAAGTAAATCAGCGAGTGCGTCACAGGCGTCAGCAAGCCGGTCAACATCATTGAGTGCTTCAACAAGTCAGGCAGAAGCATCAACAAGTACATCGACAAGCACAAGTAAATCGGTAAGTGAGTCCCAATCATCAGCGAGCGCATCAACGTCGTTAAGTGAGTCAACAAGTAAGTCAATATCATTGAGTGAATCAGAAAGTACGTCGACAAGTACAAGCCAATCAGTAAGTGAATTGCAATCATTAGCGAGTGAATTGGCATCATTGAGCGCATCAACAAGTGAGTCGACTGTATTAGCAAGCACATCAACAAGTGCAAGCCAATCGGCAAGCGAGTCCCAATCATCAGCGAGCGCCTCTACATCGTTAAGTGAGTCAACAAGTAAATCAACATCATTAAGTGAATCAGAAAGTACGTCGACAAGCACAAGTAAATCAGCGAGTGAGTCTCAATCATTGAGCGAATCAACAAGTAAGTCGTCATCGTTGAGTGAATCAGAAAGTGCATCGACAAGCACAAGTAAATCGGCAAGTGAGTCTCAATCATCAGCAAGCGCATCTACATCTTTAAGTGATTCAACAAGCCAATCAGCTGCATCAGAAAGCATGTCGACAAGTACAAGTAAATCAGCG
The DNA here is from genome assembly GCF_024814435.1 of Staphylococcus americanisciuri. Classification (GTDB taxonomy): domain Bacteria; phylum Bacillota; class Bacilli; order Staphylococcales; family Staphylococcaceae; genus Staphylococcus; species Staphylococcus americanisciuri. The sequence continues at coordinate 26,247 of NZ_JANUXY010000016.1, read as the reverse complement.
AGTGAATCTACGTCATTGAGTGAGTCAACAAGTAAGTCGTCATCGTTGAGTGAATCAGAAAGTGCATCGACAAGCACAAGTAAATCAACGAGTGAGTCTCAATCATTGAGCGAATCAACAAGTAAGTCGTCATCGTTGAGTGAATCAGAAAGTACGTCAGCAAGCACAAGTAAATCGGTAAGTGAATCACAATCATCAGCGAGCGCCTCTACATCGTTAAGTGAGTCAACAAGTAAGTCGTCATCGTTGAGTGAATCAGAAAGTGCATCGACAAGTACAAGTAAATCAGCGAGTGAGTCTCAATCATTGAGCGAATCAACATCATTGAGTGAGTCAACAAGTAAGTCGTCATCGTTGAGCGATTCAGCAAGTACATCGACAAGTGCAAGTGAATCGGCAAGCGAATCACAATCATCAGTGAGCACATCCACATCGTTAAGTGATTCAACAAGCCAATCAGCTGCATCAGAAAGCACGTCGACAAGCGCAAGTAAATCGGCAAGTGAATCACAATCATCAGCGAGCGCATCCACGTCGTTAAGTGATTCAACAAGCCAGTCAGTTGCATCAGAAAGCACGTCAACAAGTGAAAGTAAATCAGCAAGTGAATCACAATCATCAGCGAGCGAATCCACATCGTTAAGTGGTTCAACAAGTGAGTCAACATCGTTAAGCGAGTCAGAAAGCACGTCGACAAGCACAAGTAAATCAGCGAGTGAATCAGCATCATTGAGCGAATCAGAAAGTGCATCGACAAGCACAAGTGAATCAACATCGTTGAGTGATTTAACAAGCCAGTCGGCCGCATCAGAGAGCAACTCCGTATCAGGAAGTGCGAGCACATCAGAGTCAGAGGGTAACTCATTATCAGTAAGTACAAGTGAGTCAATGTCGTTGAGCGATTCAGCAAGCACATCAACAAGCGCAAGCGAATCGGCAAGTGAATCGCAATCATCAGCAATCGCATCTACATCGTTAAGTGATTCAACAAGTAAGTCGTCATCGTTGAGTGAATCAGAAAGTACGTCAGCAAGCACAAGTAAATCGGCAAGCGAATCCCAATCATCAGCGAGTGAATCAACATCATTAAGTGATTCAACAAGCGAGTCAATGTCGTTAAGTGAGTCAGCGAGCGAATTAACATCATTAAGTGGTTCAACAAGTGAGTCAACGTCGTTAAGTGAGTCAGAAAGTACATCGACAAGCACAAGCAAATCTGCAAGTGAGTCAGAATCATCAACGAGTGAATCAGCAAGTACATCAGAGTCAGAGAGTGCTTCATTATCATTAAGTGCGAGCACATCAGAATCAGAGAGCAACTCAGTATCAGGAAGCGCAAGCACATCAGAATCAGAGAGTAGCTCATTATCAGGAAGCGCAAGCGAATCAGCGTCAGAAAGCAGCTCATTATCATTAAATGATTCCACGTCGTTAAGTGAATCAGAAAGCACATCAACAAGCGCAAGTGAATCGGCAAGCGAGTCTCAATCATCAGCGAGTGAATCAACATCATTAAGTGGTTCAACAAGTGAATCAACATCGTTAAGCGAGTCAGAAAGTACGTCAGCAAGTGCCTCTACATCTTTAAGTGATTCAACAAGTGAGTCCATATCATTGAGCGATTTAACAAGTCAGTCGGTTGCATCAGAGAGCAACTCATTATCAGGAAGTGAAAGTACATCAGAATCAGAGAGTGCCTCATTATCAGGAAGTGCGAGCACATCAGAGTCAGAGAGTAACTCTTTATCATTAAGTGCAAGTACATCAGAATCAGAGAGTAACTCATTATCATTAAGCACAAGTACATCAGAGTCAGAGAGTAACTCGTTATCAGTAAGCACAAGCACATCAGAATTAGAGAGTGCTTCATTATCAGGAAGCACAAGCGAATCGGCAAGTGAGTCACAATTATCAGCGAGCGAATCAACATCATTGAGCGGTTCAACAAGTGAGTCAACATCATTAAGCGAATCAACAAGCCAGTCGGTCGCATCAGAGAGTAACTCATTATCAGGAAGTGAAAGCACATCAGAATCAGAGAGTAACTCAGCATCAGGAAGTGAAAGTACATCAGAATTAGAGAGTGCCTCATTATCATTAAGTGCGAGCACATCAGAGTCAGAGAGTGCTTCATTATCAGGGAGCACAAGCGAATCAGCGTCAGAAAACAGCTCATTATCATTAAATGATTCAACAAGCGAGTCAATGTCGTTGAGTGAATCAGAAAGTGCATCGACAAGTGAAAGTAACTCAGCAAGTGAATCATCATCATTGAGCGAGTCAACAAGTAAGTCGTCATCGTTGAGCGATTCAGAAAGCACATCAACAAGCGCAAGCGAATCGTCATCATTGAGCGAGTCAACAAGTAAGTCGTCATCGTTGAGTGAATCAGAAAGTACGTCGACAAGTACAAGCCAATCGGCAAGTGAATCACAATCATCAGTGAGTGAATCAGCATCATTAAGTGGTTCAACAAGTGAGTCAACATCATTAAGCGAATCAACAAGCCAGTCGGTCGCATCAGAGAGCAACTCATTGTCAGGAAGTGAAAACACATCAGAGACAGAGAGCAACTCATTGTCAGGAAGTGTGAGCATATCAGAATCAGAGAGTAGCTCAGTATCAGGAAGTGCAAGTACATCAGAATCAGAGAGTAACTCAGCATCAGTAAGCACAAATGCATCAGAGTCAGAGAGTGCCTCATTATCAGGAAGTGCAAGTACATCAGAGTCAGAGAGCAACTCAGCATCATTAAGCGCAAGTACATCAGAGTCAGAGAGTGCCTCATTATCATTAAGTGCAAGTACATCAGAGTCAGAGAGTAGCTCATTATCAGGAAGCACAAGCGAATCAGCGTCAGAAAGTAGCTCATTATCATTAAGTGAATCAACAAGTGGATCAACGTCGTTGAGTGAATCAGAAAGTGCATCAGCAAGCACAAGTAAATCAGCGAGCGAATCAACATCATTGAGCGGTTCAACAAGTGAGTCAACATCATTAAGCGATTCAACAAGCCAGTCGGTCGCATCAGAGAGCAACTCGTTATCAGTAAGTGAAAGCACATCAGAGTCAGAGAGTAGCTCATTATCAGGAAGTGAAAGTACATCAGAATCAGAGAGTGCCTCATTATCATTAAGTGCGAGCACATCAGAGTCAGAGAGCAACTCATTATCAGGAAGTGCGAGCATATCAGAATCAGAGAGTAACTCAACATCATTAAGCGCAAGTACATCAGAGTCAGAGAGTAACTCATTATCATTAAGTGCGAGCACATCAGAGTCAGAGAGTGCCTCATTATCATTAAGCACAAGCGAATCAACATCAGAGAGCACATCAGCATCATTAAGCGCAAGTACATCAGAATCAGAGAGCACATCAGCATCATTAAGTGCGAGCACATCAGAGTCAGAGAGTGCTTCATTATCATTAAGTGCAAGCACATCAGAGTCAATGAGTAACTCGTTATCAGTAAGCACAAGCGAATCAACATCAGAGAGCACATCAGCATCATTAAGCACAAGTACATCAGGATCAGAGAGTGCTTCATTATCAGTAAGTGAAAGTACATCAGAATCAGAGAGCAACTCTGTATCAGGAAGTGCGAGCACATCAGAGTCAATGAGTAGCTCTTTATCAACAAGTACATCAACATTAGAGAGCAACTCGTTATCAGCAAGTGCCTCAATGTCAATGAATGCTATAACATCTACAAATAGTTCTATGGCGGTATCTCAAACTTCAACGACACATAGCATGTCTATGAATTCAGAGTTACAAGACCAATCTCAAAATAAAGATAAAGGTCAATTGCCTGAGACAGGTCAAGTATCAACGACGAACAATAGTGGTTTGATTGCAGCAGCGACGGCAATATTAGGTGGATTAGGCTTTATTCGAAAGTCAAAAAAAGATCAGAAGAAGGAACAAGCTGATCAATAATCAATAAAATAACATGAGTTGAAGAGGCGGCATTTAGTTGCCCGCCTCTTTGGCAACATGTTTTAAAAGAGGGTTAATGTGAAGAATCATTTATTTCATCGTATTTTTCGTCAATACGAATATAAGATTTTATACAAAAGATGTGCATTTACGCTTTTGATTTTATTTATATACATATTAGGGAGTCGTATTACGATTGTGGATCCGTCCAGTATGGTCGTCAAAGATAAATCATTTTATCAATTGGCGGTATCTAACGTTGGAGGAGACATCCAAACGTTAAATTTATTCTCGCTTGGTTTAGGTCCATGGTTAACGGCACTCATCTTTTTAATGTTGTTACGCTATCGTGATATGGAGAAATCTGCACAAATGACACGTCGAGAAAAGCATTATCAAGAAAAGTTGTTGACGTTGGCATTGAGTGGCATTCAAGGATATTTTGTTATTCACCAGTACGTTAGTGAGCAGCAACGCACATATACGAACATATGGCTTATATTGTTAATTCTTGTAGCGGGGACAATGTTATTGATTTGGTTGGCAGATCAGAACGTACGCTATGGCATAGCAGGTGCAATGCCGATTGTACTAATGAGTATTATCCGATCGATTTTTCATCAACAAATACTGGATATGGCACTAGATACTTGGATATTGGTGCTTATCATTGTATTAATTGCTTTGATATTGATTATTTTGTTGTTTCTTGAGTTTGTAGAGTATCGTCTTCATTACCGCGATATTATGCATATAGATCAGAGTCGGGCACAAACATTTGTCGCATGGAAGCTGAATCCAGCAGGTAGTATTTCGATTATGATTAGCTTGTCTGTCTTTATCTTATTAAACAGTTTGTTGCACATTGTGAATCATTTTATACCTGGTGTATTCATCAATTTAGATTATTTACAGTTGGATCATCCAATTGGTGTGACAGTGTATATCTTATTGCAAGTTACACTAGGGTACACCCTATCTCGATTGTTAATTCATACTAAACAAAAATCTAAAGAATTCTTAAAGGCAGGTCATTATTTTGAAGGTGTTCAACCAGGTTCTGAGACAAGTTGTTTCTTAAATCAAAAAGCACGATTAGTATGTTGGACAGGTGCTGGTATTGTCAGCTTGGTCATCGGTGGTCCTTTGTATTTATCTTTATTTGTACCACAATTATCACAACAAATTCAGTTTATGATTCAGCTGATGATTATTATGTATATCAGCATTAACATAGCGGAAACCATTCGAACGTATTTGTATTTCGATAAGTATCAACAGTTTTTAACAAGGTATTGGTAAGGAGTAACTTATGAAATTTTTCATCCCGGCTTGGTACAGCTCACGTCATTGGTGGGAGAGTAAAGCAGAGCCATTCTATTACAAACATAAAGAGACAGCATTTGACGATATTATTAGCCTCATGTCCATGCATAGACAAAACAAACAGCCGTATGCATTAATCGTCCTGAATTATACACCTGATTTACGTACATTTTTACATCGATATGATTTGTTTGATACATCATACTGGTCAGTCTTTGATCATATACAAGGCTTCAAACATAAGACGCCAACAGCTCTGGACTATCGTCAGTTAGATTGGCCGACAGGAACAGAGTTTTTATATTTGCAGAATATGGTTCGTGCATTAATGCCAGATGAACGATACGCAAATATTCATTTTAGTGAAGAAGGTTATGTTGTCTGGATTGAGATCTTTCACCAGGAGATACAATGCTATCGATATATTTTTGATGATCGAGGTTATTTCTCAAGTATTGTCTATTTTAACGAGGCGGGTCAAGCAGAGCGTCAACAGTATATGATGTATACAGGAGATTGGATATTGGAGGAAGATCTGATTGAACAAACGGTTATTGTAAATCCCCAATATCAAGATGCATTTTCGGCTTCAACGTATGCGACAATGGAAGCTATTATTTTTGAATACTTAGCGCATTATGAGGAAACAATGATGTCACAGGAAGATTGTCTTATCGTAGCTGCAGACCATCGCCACAATACGCGCATCTCAGAAACATTTACGCAACAGTCATTATGTCTGTCTGTTTTTCATCAGCGTGAACAACTTTCGATGAGTCATGTCGCTTCGATGGCGGATGATGTCAAATGGCTAGTAGATACCATTGAGAACGAGCGACTGCTCACAACATATCATAGTTTAGAAGGAATATCTCAGCGATTGATGCGTATCACGCCTTTTGATGCACAGACATTGCCTAACATTAGTAGTCAGTTACATGAAACTTATATTGGTGTATGGCTCGATGGACTTGAAGATAAGATTGTGACTGCGGTCTTAGCTCAACTTGCCGACTATCTCACTCAAGATGATACGTTGCGCGTTGTATTGTTAACCGAAAAAAGGGCGCATCAGTTGGATAGAAAGATTAAACAACAGGTGGAAAGCATCAATGTACAAATGAACGAAGCACTTGGTAAGACAGAAATGATGACAGATTTGATGGAAGCACCACCTCCTATTAAATATATAACGATCAAACATGTACCATTTGAACTTGATATTATTGAAGCGGTTACGACATTACGTATCATAGTAGATTTATCTCTAGAACCAGATCTCTTTTTACAAATCTGTTGTTTGAGTGCAGGGCTACCACAAATTAACGCATGTGCTACAGAGTATGTCACACATGGCTTCAATGGATATATTTTGAATGAGGGAGACAATCTAGCACCGGCTTTAGATTATTATTTGACACAGCTAAAAAATTGGAATCAGTCGTACGCATTTGCGATGACACAAGCTAAAAAATATTCATCTAACAGTATTATCGCGCAGTTAGACACATTGATAGAAGGTGAAAGAGATGGTCAAAAAGTTTAAAGTGCTACAAATAGGAAGTACAGATAATCTACAAACTGATGAAACAATATGGAGATATGTATCAGAAGAAGAGGTACTTGAGGAACAAGAAGAAATGCAGTTCCAGCTTGAAAAAGAAGGACCTTATGACTTTATATATGTAAAAGTACCGTATTCAAACAAATTAATGAAATTACTTGAAGTATTAAGTGAACCTTATACGACATATGTTGATCAACGATATTGGGATAAAGCATTTCGCACACATGATTTGACGAGAAAATATTGTATGCTGTGCTTTGAATATCAAAATGAAGATGAACGTTTAGAAAAATTAAAAGCTGTCACATTTCCCGGGCAATATGGTGACAAAGTGCAACTGATACATTGTAAACTGACACGTTATTTTGACGGTACAGTACATTACGAAGGCAACGAAGCTTTGATGATATCAGGTGACTTTGGAGACAATATGGCGCCGTTCTTATCTTGGAAACAACATCTTGGATACGACAAAGATAAGGTGATCCAAGTATGGCCGGAGTATACAGTATCTGATGAAGTTGAAATTATGTTTGTGTACCGTTTAGCACCTACAAATGAGTCACATACTGTGAAAGAAACTTTTGTACGAAAACAAGATGAGTTGATAACCCCATTAGAAATTCCTCGTCAGCCTCATGATGCGCATATTCTTATAAGTATGTATGCAAAAGGGAAAGGGACGATTCGAGTAGGTGCTGTCCATAAACGATGGTCTCGACTTGATTTAGGGCAATTTATTTTAGGTGGCAAACGTTATGCAGACAGTAATAGAGATGAATTTATATATTATTTTAATCCAGGAGATATGCAGCCACCACTGAATGTTTACTTCAGTGGTTACCGTTCCGCTGAAGGCTTTGAAGGTTTTTACATGATGAAGAAACTTAATGCCCCATTTATGTTGATTGGAGATCCAAGACTTGAAGGTGGCGCGTTTTATCTAGGGTCTGAAGAATATGAACAAGCGATTAAGCAAGTAATTGAGGAGAAACTAGAAGCGCTGGGGTTTCAACGTAATGAGCTGATCTTATCAGGCTTATCGATGGGATCATTCGGTGCATTATATTATGGTGCGCAATTAAATCCAGCTGCCATTGTTGTTGGTAAGCCCTTAATCAATTTAGGAACAATTGCTGAAAATATGGCTCTCGTGCGACCAGAAGATTTTGGAACCTCACTGGATGTATTGTACAAAAACGAAAAAGGCCTTACGTCAGCCAGTATTCAACAATTAAATGACAAGTTCTGGCAACAATTTAGTCAAGCAGATTGGTCTCATACGACGTTCGCAATTTCATATATGGCACATGATGACTATGATAAACATGCATTTGAAATGATGTTGCCTATTTTAAGTCGTCAACAAGCGCGAGTGATGCAAAGAGGAGTGCCAGGTAGACATAATGATGACACACCTACCATTACAAGTTGGTTTGTGAACTTCTATCATATGATTCTTGAAAGTCAATATGGAAGGGGACGAAAAGATGCAGAATAAAGGATCAATTATACGTTGGACGGACATTACGTCAAATACGTTTATGTATGGAAGCCATTTGAAGCTTTACGATAACGCAGTAGTATTTGAAAATGTATTGATGCCGTCAGGAGAGATAATTCATCAATGGAAGATGATGACGTATTACCCTTCCGATAAACGTATTCCACGACTGCCACTTTTAAAGAATGGACAAACGTATTGTTTTCAATTCGACTATGATGTGTTTCCAGTTGGGAGCGTCTATTTCAAAGTGATTTTTAAACGGCGCAATGGTGAAGAGGTCGACGTTGTGATGGTAGAAGATAAAGTCGTAACGATTACATACCCAACCGACGCTTTTTCATATGAGATTCAATTGATTAATGCAGCTGCTAACAGTTTGACATTTCGGAGTATACGGATAATGAAATCAACGCAACAGCTGGAAACAGAGCAGTCATTGTATCTTTCGGAAATGATACAAACTGATGATGAGGCGGATACATTGAACATTGTATTGGTTGCCTCAGAAGGACTAATCAAAGATACGATTAAAAAGTTGCGCAATGTCATTTTAGTAAATGATTGGAATTCAGATGATTTCAATAAGATTGTTGACTGCTTACAACCATTACAGCAAGACTATAGCTTGAACTTCATTGGCTATACAAAGGCAGGCAGCCATATGGCATATGCGTTGGCAGCCTATATGACTGAAACAGCTTGGGTGACACATGACGATTCATTGCATAAGGAAGCTGGAATGACATTAGAAGTTTTTGGAAACAAACTATTACCAGACCATACACTATCACTTGTGTCTTCTTTATTACACCCTAGTCGTTATTTGAATGCATTGGACGTTGATCGACTCAATGGAGGTGACAGTTTGTGCAGCAAAAGATGAACAAGATTATTAATAGTGGACGTTTGAAAAGATTAACTAAGCGTTTGAAGCAAGTAAATGCTTATCAAGAGGTTTTTCGACAAATGGATGATGAGACACTTAAAGCGAAAACGCAGATATTTCAATCACGTATTAAAGAAGGTGTGCCATTAACAACATTATTGCCAGAAGCTTATGCGGTTGTACGTGAAGCGAGTCTACGCGTATTAGGTATGTATCCAAAAGATGTTCAAGTTCTAGGGGCAATTGTTTTACATGATGGAAATATTGCTGAGATGCAAACAGGGGAAGGGAAGACGTTAACCGCCACGATGCCATTATATCTAAATGCCTTAGCGGGAGATGGTGCATACTTAATCACGACAAATGATTATTTAGCGCGCCGTGATTGTGAAGAGACGACACCTTTATTTGAATGGCTGGGATTGTCAATCACGCTTGGTTTTGTAGATGAACCAGATTATGAATATGCACCAGGGGAGAAAAAGGCAATTTATGCACATGATGTGATTTATACAACAAATGGACGTCTTGGTTTTGATTATTTGATTGATAATCTAGCGGATGGGCAAGATGCTAAGTTTTTGCCCCCGCTCAATTTTGGCATTATTGACGAAGTAGATTCGATTGTGTTAGATGCAGCGCAAACGCCACTCGTCATCTCAGGTGCACCACGTGTACAGTCAAACCTTTTTGGAATCACAAAGACCTTTATAGAGACGTTGGAAAAGGATGTACATTTTCGTATAAAGAAGAAAGAAAAGGCGATATGGTTGACGCCAAAAGGGATTGCAGCAGCAAATGATTATTTTGGTATTAATAACTTATACGAAACACCTTATTTTGATCTTGTTCGTAACATTAATCTTGCATTGCGTGCACGTCACTTATTTGATGCGAATCTAGATTATTTTATCTATAACGGTGAAGTGGTATTGATAGATCGCATTACAGGACGCATGTTGCCAGGAACAAAATTACAGTCTGGTTTGCATCAGTCGATTGAAGCTAAAGAAGGTGTAGAGATTTCACAAGATATGAGTATGATGGCGACAATTACATTCCAAAACTTGTTTCGACAATTTAACGACTTTTCCGGTATGTCAGCGACGAGTAAGTTAGGAGAACAGGAATTGTTAGACCTTTATACGAAAATTGTCGTTCAAATTCCGACAGATAAGCCGATTGAACGCATTGATTATGAAGATCGTGTATTCAAAGACGCAACAGCTAAAAATGCTGCAATTATCGAGCAAGTTTGTGCACTTCATGAAACACAACGACCGGTATTGCTGATTACACGAACTGCCGAAACAGCGGAATATTTTTCGCGTGCTTTTTTTGATCGGCGCATTCCAAATAATTTGCTCATCGCTCAAAATGTAGCCAAAGAAGCACAAATGATAGCGGAAGCGGGACAACTTGGTGCTGTTACTGTAGCGACAAGTATGGCAGGTCGCGGTACAGATATTAAGCTTGCTGAAGGTGTCAAAGAGCTTGGTGGATTAGCTGTTATTGTAAGTGAGCACATGGAGAATAGTCGTGTGGATCGTCAATTAAGAGGACGTTCTGGACGACAAGGTGATCCTGGAACATCGCAAATTTATATTTCATTAGATGATTATGTTGTTCGACGCTGGGGGAAAAGCAAGCTTCTGGATTCTAAACAATTGCGTCGTATTGACAATGAAACCATTGAAAGTAGCCACCTTTTTCAACAGCGTGTCAAACATATCGTGACGCGTGCGCAACGTGTTTCTGAAGAACAAGGTGTGACCATAAGAGAGATGGCAAATGAATATGAGAAAAGTTTAAGTGCACAGCGAGAGGTTGTCTATGAAGAACGAGACCGTGTTTTAGCACAATGGGATTTAGAGTCAATGTATTTAAAAGAGCTCGCACGCGATGTTTTCCGTCGTGCATATCGCATGAAACGTTTAACAACAGTGCCTAAATTACGAGAATATATTTATCAGTATATTAGTTTTCAGTTTACAGATGATTTAACGAATATAGATTTGAATAATGAAAAAGTAGTTGTTGAATTGTTGACAACATTGTTTGAAAAACGTTTGATGTCACAGGAACAAGCAATTGAAGATGATTATATGTATATACGTTTCATTCAAAAGGCTATTTTGAAGGCAATTGATAGTCATTGGATCAAACAGGTGGATGATTTACAACAGTTGCGTGGCAGTATTAACAATAGACAAAATGGGCAGCGAAACGCCATTTTTGAATACCATAGAGTTTCTCTAGTTTATTTTGAAAATATGCGTGAAGCAGTAAAGGCACAGATTGTTAATAATATATGTCAAAGTGTAACGACGTTTGATAAAAAAGGAAAACTGGTTGTTCATTTTCCAAACTAAGAGGTGAAGTAAACGTGATAATTTATAATATTAATTTTGGGATTGGTTGGGCAAGCAGCGGTGTGGAGTATGCGCAAAGCTATCGAGCACAATTGCTTAGAGGACTCAATATACCCATGAAGTTTGTTTTTTTAGAGTTTATTAACAATGAAAATATTCAAACATTAACAGAGAATATTGGTTTTCAAGATGATGAAGTGATTTGGCTTTATCAATACTTTACAGATATTCCGATTGCACCGACGACTTATACAGTGTCTGACATTATTGAAAGTGTCGCAGAGCCTATTGTAGAAGTGATTGATGAAGGGAAAGTTAGACGTCTATTTTTGAATGATAAGCAGGATTTTATTACATGTTATCTTAAAAATGAAGGCTCAGAGATTGTTGACCGAGCAGAGTTTGTGGTGAATGGCATGCTTGTTCGAAAAGATTATTATAGCTATGTACGTACATATTCAGAGTATTATGCACCAAAAGATAATGCTGCAAAATTATATATGAGACATTTTTATAATGAAGATGGTTCGGTGGCATATACAGAACATATTGATGGGGAGACGAACTTATATGCGTTTCCAGATCAGAAGTTTTATAGTCGAGAAGCATTTGTGGCGTATTTTATTCAGCAACTAAATATATTGGCGGAAGATATCATTATTTTAGATCGTGCGACTGACGTGGGACAAGCCATCTTACAAAATGCAGGCGAGGGTAAAATTGGTGTGGTTGTACATGCGGAACATTTTAGTGAGCATGCAATGGATGAATATCATATTTTATGGAACAACTATTATGAATATCAGTTCGAAAATCATAAAGAAATCGACTTCTTTATTACCGCGACAGATAGACAAAATGAGATACTCACGGCACAGTTTCGAAAATACTATGATGCAACGCCTAGAATTGTAACGATTCCGGTGGGCAGTGTCCACGAATTAAAGCATCCAAAAACACAACGTCGTCCATACGCTATGATTAGCGCTTCAAGACTGGCGACTGAAAAGCATGTGGACTGGCTAGTGCGTGCGGCAATCATCGCCAAACGATCTGTACCAGAGCTACAATTTGATATCTATGGTGAAGGTGGTCAAAAGGAAGTGTTACAAAACTTAATCGACCAACATCAAGCGCATGACTATATTCATTTGAAAGGTCATGTCAATCTTGATGATGTATATGTGGATTATCAATTATTTGTCTCTGCTTCAACGAGTGAGGGCTTTGGCTTGACGTTGTTAGAAGCGGTGGGCTCAGGACTCGGCATGATTGGTTTTGATGTGAACTATGGCAATCCGACGTTTATTCGTGACCAAAAGAACGGTTACTTGATTCCTATCGATGTGAAAGAAGAAAGTACAAATACGATTGTAGAACGTTATGCACGACAGATCGTTCAATTTTTCAATCAAGGTCCCAAACAACCTCATCGCATGTCTTATGAATTAGCGCGCCCCTATTTGACACCAGATATTCAACAAAAATGGCAAGATTTAATAGAGGAGATGACACAGCATGCAATTGTTTGAACACTTTGACACAAAAGCGCAGACATTATATGACACATTGCGCTTAGCAGGATATGAAAATGAAATAATTGTGATAGAAGATGATGGATTTTTACCTGAGCATTTCGTAACACCTTATCGTTATTTTGCAAACTATCAAGTTCCGGAAGATGCGTGTCCACTTTATTTTAATCAAGTCGATATACCACGTTATTGGGAAATTATTGGCAGTAACGACGAAGCGAAGGTCAATGATATGGGGCAAGTACGTGCTAATATTTTTTATCATCACGAGAGCAAGCCACGTATCGTTAGTCATGTAGAATGGTTGGATAGTCAAGGTCGTTTGCAATATGTGGATCATTATACGCAACATGGTGTTTACTTTGCACAGACTGTTTATAACTTGGCAGGCGAGAAAATATTGCGCAGATATCTTGATCAACAAGGACGCGAAGTCATCTATGAGAACTTTGTTGCGCAATCCATTATTGTAAACTGGCAAGGTAAGGCACATCATTTTAATGACAAAGTACAATATGTTCAATTTTTTCTTCAGGCCTTGAATAAAAATATGGAGAGATTTGTGATTAATTCACTTGGTTTACCATTTTTAGTGTTATACCACCTGGATAAGCCAGGCAGTGACCTCATCTTTTGGCAAGAACAAAGCGGTGGGCATGTCCCGGGAAATATGTCGTTGATATTGCAAGGGGATCATCTGCGTAACTATCATGTCATCGTACCAGATAAGGAAGAATATGAATGTTTGAAGCAGCAGTTAGGGGCAAATGAACAACAGCGTCTTTTACCAGCTGGTTACTTATATGATTATGCACGTCAAAATACTTACACTGCTAATATTGTTACAATGACGAATTCAGATCAGATACATCATCTTGAAGCAATTGTCAAAGCATGTCCAAAAGCAACATTCCATATCGGTGCAGTGACAGAAATGTCGGACAAGCTGACAGCATTTGATGACTATCCTAACGTCAAGCTGTTTCCAACAATTGAACGTGCAACAGTGAACAAGCTATATCAATCATGTGATATTTATTTAGACATCAATGAAGGTGGCGAGATCATTAATGCTGTGCAAACGGCTTTTGATCACGATTTGTTAATCCTAGGATATCGTGATACCGCACATAATGCAGCTGTCACAGCACCTGAAAATCTATTTGAGAAAGGTGAGAACGCAGCACAACTGATTCAAGTATTGAAAGATATTCAGTTGAAAAAACGTTACTTCCAAGTCCGTCATAATTATCAAAAATCACATGTACATGAGATAACAAGAAAGGCATTTAATCAAGTTATGACACGTGTGACAAAATAAATTGAATAGCAAGCCACCGCTGTAGTATAAGGGGAGTGGGTCAGGGCTTTCATCTAAAAGAGGCCATTGTCCCATTCTTCTTACTTTCTATATTGTTTTCCTCACTTTGAAAATGTTGTCTCCCTGTTTCAAATGACCACGCTAACAACTGTCAATAAAAGATGTCTTTTTGACAAATATAATTGTCTTTGGTGTTGCTTTGTTGTAAGATAAAAAGCATCAGCTATGTCGTTATTATCATCTCTGAAAAATGGAGGATGACAAGATAGCAACATACAGTTTCGTACTTCTAGAATGCGTATAACTAGAGGAAACATCAAGGAGTGAAGATTATGAAAGTGAAGCGTTATATCGTTTTAGTATTATTGGGTGGAGTTATAGGCGGCGTGATAGGTCTTATTATCGGGAATACCAAAGGATTGTCATTCATTGAGCAACTACACTTTGTCACTACACGTAATGCTGCTGTTATGGGATGCATAGCTATAGCGCTTATTGTTGCGTTGTTTGTATATCTTCTTACCATTCAAAGAAAAGCGCTCAATTATAAAAATTACATAAAGCAACAAGGTTCTTATCTTGATATGGATGAGCGAGAACACACAGCTTCACTATTGTTCTGGCGTACCGCAATTATTTGTTATATTCAATTGTTTATCAGCTTGATTTTATTATTTGTGTTTGTGATAGGTAATGCATCAAAAGAGGCGCTAATCTATGTAGTCATTGCATTTTTACTAGCAAGTTTTAGTAGTATGCAGTACGGTTTATTCATAAGGAAATATGATCCACGCTTTCCAAAATTAGGGGAGAAAAATTATACCGAGAAGACATTGGCACTAATGGATGATGCTGAACGCCATATCTCATTGGTGTCTTTGTACAAAATATATACTGTTAACTCACTCTTGCTAGTTATAGGTATTATGATATTAGGAGTTATTTCAATCTCATCACAAGAAAATTATGCAGTGAGTTTAATCATTTTACTAGTGATATATGCTTATAATATATTTGGGTATCAATTTAAAGTGCGAAAGTTTTACAAATAAAAATACATTATTGATGAAAACAAAATAATAGCATTCTAAAAGCAATAGTCTAACTCAATAGATGATTGCTTTTTTTATATTTAAAAGCCTTATTGTGCAAATGCCTGAAATACAAAATGTTAATTTTATTTATATAGTAGAAGTAGGTAAAGAAGAGGGGCATTATTATTCTTCAGAAGACGTAAAGATAGACAAGTAAGTAAATAGAAATTTCAATTCTAAAAAACGACAGGACAATAGAAGTTCTGTCGTTTTTTAGAGGAGCGACCAGAATTATCATTGAATAATATAAAAAAATCATTATGCAAATGCATGAGATAAAATTAATATCCGATAATTTAATAGTGCAAAATTATGTATCGAAACCATTGTCATATCAAAAAAAATCTGTTATAAGTAAAAATAATTCATCTATATGGTTTTATATTGCAAAAAATAATTGTTCTATAAAGTTGCATATTAATAAATAAAACTATATTGTTTGTAGGTAATATGGAGTTTGTTTTTTATGTATTTAGGGTAAGATAAAACATCTTTATTATTAAATGATTTAACAGTAGTTATATAGCTAACACACAGACATAGCTGATTCCTATGTCTTATTTTTGAATGACACCATTTGTGAGAACATTTTTCGAATAATTCAAAATGAAGGCTTCTATTTTTAAAATTCTTACTAACTTATCAGTTCTATTTAAATTTTTTCCAACAACTTTGTAAGTGTTCTAGTTATATTTATGTGTTATTTGTTTGAAAGGTAAAGTTATAATCTTACAAGCTTATTTGGGAGGGGTTATTAATAATGAATGGCAACAATAATTTTTTATCTAATCGACTTAACAAATATTCAATTAGAAAAATGACTGTCGGAACAGCATCTTTGCTTATCGGTGCAACGCTATTATTTGGCGTGAATAATGATGCACAGGCAGCAGAGGAATCAGCAAATGAGAATGGAGAAGAAACATTACAGCCAACTCAATCGGAAGCAGCAGGGGTATCAGAAAAAGAGACAACAGCAGAAGTTACGGAATCTGAAGTAGCAGAAGTAGCAAATGATGTAGACCAAGAAAGTGATGATATTACACAGAAAGAAGATAGTACGTCTACAGAACAAACACAAGAAGTTTCAGAGGAAGTATCATCAGATGCAGCTTTAAAGGATGCCAATAAAAAGCCCGAAATGTCAGAGCCAGCTTCAGATGTAGAAAAAACAGAAACAGAATTGCCTGAGTCGCGTGTTGAAATACCATCAACGAGTCCACAAACAAATTCTAAGGAAGTGACTCATGAAATCCAACCGGCAGATGAACCGGTTACTACGGAGGCAACTGTTCAACCACTTGAAGCGAATTCCACGGGAGTAAACACAGAAAAATCCAAAACGCCATATGAGGCAGCAGTTGCACTTTCTGAAGCCTTGGAGAGAAGTAAGGCATATGCTACGCCAACAAGTAGAACAACATTTCGTTCTGCCTTTCGTAGTGTAACGACGCGCGCAGCAACAGATTACACGGGTAAAATCATCGACTATCCAGGCGATAAAGTAGTGAAAGTAGATGACCCAAGCACAGCGTTAGCACCAGGTAACATTAACTTTTCACCAAAGTTTGTAGAAGGTAAAAGTAAGTCATATGCTTTTTCAGTGGGCAAAGATGGCACAATTACGAAGAAAGCAATAGCAACAAACAATAGTGGTGACAAATTAGCATATAAAGGGAATTTTGTAGAATTAAATAATAATACGCCGGAAGCATATGTATATTTCAATAATATTGGTGTTTCTAATGGACACATAGTCGATGCGATTGCGAAAGTGACAATGACACCTTCAAGTGTTGGCGATAATATGAATACAAGATATTTCTTCACGTCAGGTAGAGACGTTCTATCTATTGCTTCTAAGAACGGTGGCGGCGCATCTGTAACTTTGACTTTTGTAGAAAATAAAGATAGAAGCGTTTTTGATGCATTGTATGATTCTGTTCAGCTATCACAAACTTCAAAAGAAACAATGCTACAAAACTTGAATAACGTCAAAGGAGAAAATGAAAAAGTCAGTGGTTTATTAAATGTATATGACTTGGATGATTACAGCGCATCTAAAACCAAAGATGAGCGTAAGTCAATTACGTTTAGTACAAACGAAATCAGTAAATTTTATGTTAGTAATGAAGCAAGTGAAAAAGCTACGGCACTTATGGAACTCGTTGGCAATCAAGTAACATTGACATCAGGACCTACTGCAAAAGGTAGTACATTTGCTAATAACAAGCGTGTAACTGTTACGTTCGAAAATAAAAGCGAATTAAATTATACAATTACTGGTAAAGGCTCAAGTGGTCCTGCATTCCATCCAGATGGTTTGTTATTGTTGGAAGTACCACCATTTATCGTAGAAGATTCAGCGACAACTTCAGGACAAGATGATCAGTTTACGGTGATTCAAACTGTACCATCACGTGAGGTTTCTAAAAGTAAAACATTACCAACAGAGATTACGTTGGGTATTCAAGTGCCTGAGAACATTAAGTTGACAATGAAAGAGAATACGTCATCATTGTTTACTGTTGATAAAAGCGTAAGCACAAGCAATCATTTAACAATTGTTCCTGGTAAAAATGGCGCGAAAAATTTAGAACTCTTGAAGCAAGCAATGTACTATAACAGAATTTATGATTTGCCAATTACAGCAAGCCATGATTTGACTTTGGCAGACATTGAAAACAACACAGCTAAATGGCAAAAGCTTCAAAAGTATTATGATAAAGACGAAGAAGTGTTGAAAGTACCAATTTCGTACACATTTAAGAATGGTGTTGAAACTTGGAACGATTTAACAACAGATAAATCATTTGCGGTAATGAATGTCTCTGAAGATATTAAAAGAGCATTGCGCAAAGTGGACGAAGCTGCAGCAGCGGTAGAAGAAGCTAAAAAAGCAGATCAAGCAGCTAAAAACTTGTTAGCAGAGGCCAATACGGATGGTTTAATTACACCGACAGAACATGCCGCACTCGAAACAGCAAAACAAGAAGCGATAACGAAGAAAGCAAAGGCAACCAATATTGTAAACTCGCTACCAAAATCATACAGAGGCGATATGCCAGCAATATTGGCTGGTTTAACAGGCATCAATGTGCCAAATGTAAATGACCAAAATGAAAATGGTATTGAAGACACGATTGATGCACAGTTAGCGGATGCGAAAAAGAAAGTGGATGCAGCAAAGGCAGCAGATAAGGCGGCTCAAGATGCATTAACAAAAGCGAATGCCGATGGTTTGATCAATCCAGATGAGGCGAATAAATTAACACAATTGGCGAAACAAGCTGCAGACACTAAAGCGGCAGCGGAAACAGCAGTATCAAAATTGCCAAATTCACCAGCGGCAGTGAAAACACAAAAGGATACATTAACTAATGAGTTAACGGGATTAAAAGGCATAACAGTACCGACTGTGAATGATAAAGACAGTAATGGTATAGCGGATAATGTAGATGCTCAAATAGCAGCAGCGAGACAAGCAGTAGAAGAAGCAAAAGCGGCAGATGCAGCAGCGAAAGAAAAACTAGAATCCGCAAATGCTGATAGTTTGATTACACCAACAGAGAAAGCAGCATTAGAGGCAGCAAAACAGGAAGCAGCTGACAAAAAAGCGGCAGCAGAAGAAAAAGTGAATGCATTACCAGATGCGCACAAAGGTGAATTACCAACAGAATTAGGAAAATTGACAGGTATTACTGTGCCGGCAGTCAATGACCAAAACGAAAACGGTATTGCTGATAGTGTAGACACGCAATTAGCAGATGCCAAAACAAAAGTAGATGCGGCTAAAGAAGCAGATAAGGCAGCTCAAGATGCATTAACAAAAGCGAATGCCGATGGTGTGATTAACCCAGATGAAGCCGCACAATTAGCAGACTTGGCAAAACGAGCATCTGACGCGAAAAAAGTAGCGGAAACAGCAGTATCGAATTTGCCAAATTCACCAGAAGCAGTGAAAACACAAAAAGAATCATTAACGGGTGAATTAAATCAATTAAATGGTATTACCGTACCAGCTATAAATGATAAAGATAGTAATGGTATAGCCGATGATGTGGATGCTCAAATTGAAGCCGCAAAACAAGCAGTGGAAGCAGCGAAAGCGGCAGATCAAGCTGCAAAAGAAAAATTAGAAACTGCCAATGCCGATGGTTTAATTACACCAACAGAGAAAGCAGCATTAGAGGCAGCAAAACAAGAAGCAGCTGACAAAAAAGTGGCAGCAGAAGAAAAAGTGAATGCATTACCAGATGCGCACAAAGGTGATTTACCAACAGAGTTAGAAAAATTAACAGGTATTACTGTGCCAGCAGTCAATGACCAAAATGAAAATGGCATTAACGATGATGTAGATGCGCAATTAGCAGATGCCAAAACGAAAGTGGATACGGCTAAGGCAGCAGATGAAGCCGCAAAAGCAGCATTAACAGAAGCGAATGAAGATGGTGTCATTAGTCAAGAAGAAGCAGCACAATTAGCAGACTTGGCAAAACGAGCATCTGACGCGAAAAAAGTAGCAGAAACAGAGGTATCAAACTTGCCAGAAACACCAAAAGCGGTAAAAGATGAAAAAGTTACTTTAACAGAAACATTAAATCATTTAGATGGTATTAAATTACCAGTTGTAAATGACAAAGATGGTAATGGTATAGATGATACAGTGGATGCTCAAATTGAAGCCGCAAAACAAGCAGTGGAAGCAGCGAAAGCGGCAGATGCAACAGCGAAAGAAAAACTAGAAGCTGCCAATGAAGATGGTTTAATTACACCAACAGAAAAAGCAGAATTAGAGGCTGCTCAACAAGATGCACAGGCGAAGAAAGATGCAGCAACTGATAAAGTGAATGCACTTCCTGAAGAACACAAAGGTAATTTACCAAAAGAACTTGAAGCATTAACAGGTATCAACATACCAGAAGTTAATGACGAAAATGAGAATGGTATTGATGATAAAGTAGATGCTCAGTTAGAAGAAGCGAAGCAAGCGGTGGAAGAAGCTAAAAAGTCAGATGAAGCCGTGAAAGCAGCATTAACAGAAGCAAATGCAGACAATGTAATCAATCCAGACGAAGCTGCGAAATTAGCAGATTTAGTTAAAAAAGCTGAAGACACGAAAAAATTAGCGGAAGAAAAAGTCAATGCATTACCGGAAAGTCCACAAACAGTAAAAGATCAAAAAGACACATTAACGGGTGAGTTAACAGGATTAGATAGTATTACAGTGCCAGAAGTGAACGATGCCAATTCAAATGGCGTAGCTGATGAAGTAGATGCTCAAGTTGAAGCTGCGAAACAAGCAGTAGAAGAAGCGAAAGCGGCAGATACAGCAGCGAAAGAAAAACTAGAAGCCGCAAAAGCAGATGGTTTGATTACACCAACAGAAAAAGCTGAGTTAGAAAGATTACAAGAAGCAGCGGCGTCTAAGAAAGCTGAAGCGACTAACAAAGTCAATGCATTACCAGAAAGTCCACAATCAGTGAAAGATCAAAAAGATACATTGACTGGTGAGTTAGCAGGATTAAATGGTATTACAGTGCCGAAAGTAAATGATGCGGATGAAAATGGTGTGGCAGATGAAGTTGATACACAACGTACTGAAGCAGAAAAAGCCGTAGAAGAAGCGAAGAAAGCAGACAAGGCGGCGAAGGATGCGTTAGCAGAAGCGAATGCAGATAGCTTAATCACACCAGCAGAGAAAGCACAATTGGAAGCAGCACAAAAAGAAGCTGCAGACAAAAAAGCAGCGGCGCAAGAGAAAGTCGATGCGCTTCCAGAAAATCAAAAAGGTGATTTACCATCAGAACTCGAAGCATTAACAGGTATCAATATTCCAACTGTTAACGATGAGAATGCGAACGGAGTAGCCGATGAGGTGGATGCCCAAGTTGAAGCGGCGAAACAAGCAGTGGAAGAAGCGAAAGCAGCAGATACAGCAGCGAAAGAAAAATTGGAATCCGCAAAAACAGATGGTTTGATTACACCAACAGAAAAAGCTGAGTTAGAAAGATTACAAGAAGAAGCAGTAGCTAAGAAAGCTGAAGCGACTAACAAAGTCAACGCATTACCGGAAAGCCCACAATCAGTGAAAGAAGAGAAAACTACATTAACTGATACATTGAATGGTTTAGACGGTATTACAGTACCAGAAGTGAATGATGCAGATGGAAATGGAGTAGCTGACGATGTAGATGCACAACGTGCTGAAGCCGCAAAAGCGGTAGAAGAGGCTAAGAAAGCAGACAAGGCAGCGAAAGATGCATTAGCGAAAGCGGAGGAAGATAACTTAATTACGCCAGCAGAGAAAACACAATTGGAAGCAGCACAAAAAGAAGCAGCAGACAAAAAAGCTGAAGCAACGGACAAAGTTAATGCATTACCGGAAGACCAAAAAGGTAATTTACCATCAGAACTCGAAGCATTAACAGGTATCGATATTCCAACTGTTAACGATGAAAATGCAAACGGAGTAGCCGATGAAGTGGATGCTCAAGTTGAAGCTGCGAAACAAGCAGTTGAAGCAGCGAAAGCGGCAGATCAAGCTGCAAAAGAAAAATTAGAAGCAGCGAATGCAGATGGTTTAATTACACCTACAGAGAAAGCTGAGTTAGAAAGATTACAAGAAGAAGCAGTATCTAAGAAAGCTGAAGCGACTAACAAAGTCAATGCATTACCGGAAAGCCCACAATCAGTGAAAGAAGAGAAAACCACATTAACTGAAACGTTAAATGGTTTAGACGGTATTGCAGTCCCAGAAGTAAACGATGCGGATGGAAATGGAGTAGCTGACGATGTAGATGCACAACGCAATGAAGCCGCAAAAGCTGTAGAAGAGGCTAAGAAAGCAGACAAGGTAGCGAAGGACGCATTAGCAGAAGCAAAAGCTGATGATTTGATTACACCAGAAGAGAAGACGCAATTGGAAGCAGCACAAAAAGAAGCTGCAGACAAAAAAGCTGAAGCAACGGACAAAGTTAATGCATTACCGGAAGATCAAAAAGGGGATTTACCAAAAGAACTTGAAGCATTAACAGATATCGATATTCCAACTGTTAACGATGAAAATGCAAACGGAGTAGCCGATGAAGTGGATGCGCAAGTTGAAGATGCGAAACAAGCCGTAGAAGCAGCTAAGGCAGCAGACAAGGCAGCGAAAGATGCATTAGATAAAGCTGAAGCGGATGGCTTAATTACACTAGAAGAGAAGACACAATTGGAAGCAGCACAAAAAGAAGCTGCAGACAAAAAAGCAACAGCGCAAGAAAAAGTGAATGCATTGCCAGAGACGCCACAATCAGTGAAAGAAACAAAAGATACGTTAACTGAAACGTTAAATGGTTTAGACGGTATTACAGTGCCAGAAGTGAATGATGCAGATGCTAATGGAGTGGCAGATGATATAGATGCACAACGCAATGAAGCCGCAAAAGCTGTAGAGGAAGCTAAAAAGGCAGACAAGGCAGCGAAGGATGCATTAGCGAAAGCAGAGGAAGACAGCTTAATTACACCAGCAGAGAAAACACAATTGGAAGCAGCACAAAAAGAAGCTGCAGACAAAAAGACAGCGGCGCAAGAAAAAGTCGATGCGCTTCCAGAAGACCAAAAAGGTAATTTATCGTCAGAACTCGAAGCATTAACAGGTATCAATATTCCAACTGTTAACGATGAAAATGCAAATGGAGTAGCCGATGAAGTGGATGCCCAAGTTGAAGCTGCGAAACAAGCAGTGGAAGCAGCTAAGGCAGCAGATACAGCAGCGAAAGAAAAACTAGAAGAAGCGAATGCAGATGGCTTAATTACACCAGCAGAGAAAGCTGAGTTAGAAAGCTTACAAGAAGAAGCAGTAGCTAAGAAAGCTGAAGCGACTAACAAAGTCAACGCATTACCGGAAAACCCACAATCAGTGAAAGAAGCGAAAGATAAGTTAACTGAAACATTGAATGGATTAGATGGTATTGAAGTACCCGAAGTAAACGATGCGGATGGAAATGGAGTAGCTGACGATGTAGATGCACAACGTGCTGAAGCTGCAAAAGCGGTAGAAGAGGCTAAGAAAGCAGACAAGGCAGCGAAGGATGCATTAGCGAAAGCAGAGGAAGACGGCTTAATTACGCCAGCAGAGAAAACACAATTGGAAGCAGCACAAAAAGAAGCAGCAGACAAAAAAGCTGAAGCAACGGACAAAGTTAATGCATTACCGGAAGACCAAAAAGGTAATTTACCATCAGAACTCGAAGCATTAACAGGTATCGATATTCCAACTGTTAATGATGAGAATGCGAATGGCGTAGCTGATGAAGTAGATGCTCAAGTTGAAGCTGCGAAACAAGCAGTAGAAGCAGCTAAGAAAGCAGACAAGGCAGCGAAAGATGCGTTAAAAGAAGCAAACGAAGACGGATTGATTAATCCAGAGGAAGCTGCAAAATTAGCAGACTTAGCTAAACAAGCGGAAGATGCGAAAAAAGTAGCAGAAGAAAAAGTCAACGCATTACCGGAAAGCCCGCAATCAGTGAGAGAAACGAAAGATACGTTAACTGAAGCGTTAAATGGTTTAGACGGTATTGCAGTTCCAGAAGTAAACGATGCCGATGGAAATGGAGTAGCTGACGATGTGGATGCGCAACGCACTGAAGCAGAAAAAGCGGTAGAGGAAGCTAAGGCAGCAGACCAAGCGGCGAAGGATGCATTAGCGAAAGCGGAGGAAGACGGCTTAATTACGCCAGCAGAGAAAACACAATTGGAAGCAGCACAAAAAGAAGCTGCAGACAAAAAAGCTGAAGCAACGGACAAAGTTAATGCATTACCGGAAGATCAAAAAGGCAATTTACCGTCAGAACTCGAAGCATTAACAGGTATCGATGTGCCAGTTGTTAATGATGAGAATGCGAATGGCGTAGCTGATGAAGTAGATGCTCAAGTTGAAGCTGCGAAACAAGCAGTAGAAGCAGCTAAGACAGCAGATGAGGCAGCGAAAGATGCGTTAAAAGAAGCAAACGAAGACGGATTGATTAATCCAGAGGAAGCTGCAAAATTAGCAGACTTAGCTAAACAAGCGGAAGATGCGAAAAAAATAGCAGAAGAAAAAGTCAACGCATTACCGGAAAGCCCGCAATCAGTGAGAGAAACGAAAGATACGTTAACTGAAGCGTTAAATGGTTTAGACGGTATTGCAGTCCCAGAAGTAAACGATGCAGATGCTAATGGAGTGGCAGATGATATTGATACACAACGTACTGAAGCAGAAAAAGTAGTAGAAGAAGCTAAAAAGGCAGACCAAGCAGCGAAGGATGCATTAGCGAAAGCGGAGGAAGACGGTTTAATTACGCCAGCAGAAAAAGCAGAATTAGAGGCTGCTCAACAGGATGCACAGGCGAAGAAAGAAGCGGCACAAGAAAAAGTAGATGCACTTCCAGAAGACCAAAAAGGTAACTTACCATCAGAACTCGAAGCATTAACAGGAATTGATGTTCCAGCTGTTAATGATGAGAATGCGAACGGAGTAGCGGATGAGGTGGATGCTCAAGTTGAAGCTGCGAAACAAGCAGTGGAAAAGGCGAAAGAGGCAGATAAGGCAGCGAAAGATGCATTAACAGAAGCAAACGAGGATGGCTTGATTAATCCAGAGGAAACTGCGAAATTAGCAGATTTAGCTAAACAAGCGGAAGAAGCGAAAAAAGCAGCAGAAGAAAAAGTTAAAGCGTTGCCAGAGACACCACAATCAGTGAAAGAAGAGAAAACTACGTTAACTGAAGCGTTGAATGATTTAGACGGTATTGAAGTACCAGAAGTGAATGATGCAGACGCTAATGGAGTAGCTGACGATGTAGATGCGCAACGTGCTGAAGCAGAAAAAGCGGTAGAGGAAGCTAAGGAAGCAGACCAAGCGGCGAAGGATGCATTGGATAAAGCGAAAGCGGATGGATTGATTACGCCAGCAGAAAAAGCTGAGTTAGAAGAACTACAAAAAGAAGCTACAGACAAAAAAGCCGAAGCGACAGACAAAGTCAATACATTACCGGAAGATCAAAAAGGTAACTTACCATCAGAACTCGAAGCATTAACAGGTATTGAGATACCAGAAGTGAATGATGCAGATGCTAATGGTGTGGCCGATGATGTAGATGCACAACGTGCTGAAGCAGAAAAAGCAGTAGAGGAAGCTAAGGCGGCAGACCAAGCGGCGAAAGATGCATTAGATAAAGCGAAAGCGGATGGATTGATTACGCCAGCAGAGAAAGCTGAGTTAGAAGAACTACAAAAAGAAGCTACAGACAAAAAAGCTGAAGCGACAGATAAGGTTAATGCATTACCAGAAGATCAAAAAGGTGACTTACCATCAGAACTAGATAAGTTAACAGGTATTGAGATACCAGAAGTGAATGATGCAGACGCCAATGGTGTGGCCGATGATATTGATACACAACGTGCTGAAGCAGAAAAAGCGGTAGAAGAAGCTAAGGAAGCAGACCAAGCGGCGAAGGATGCATTGGACAAAGCAAAAGCCGACGGCTTAATCACACCAGCAGAAAAATCAGAGCTAGAAAAACTACAAAAAGAAGCAGCGTCTAAGAAAGCCGAAGCGACGGACAAAGTCAATGCATTGCCAGAAGATCAAAAAGGTAACTTACCATCAGAGCTAGATAAGTTAACAGGTATTGAGATACCAGAAGTAAATGATGCGGACGCTAATGGTGTGG
>NZ_JANUXY010000015.1 GCF_024814435.1 Staphylococcus americanisciuri | reverse complement strand
TGCGAAGAGAATTGCGTATTCACGAAAGAAATATTGGCGACTCTCAAAAACGCAAGAAGTTCATCGTGCTTTAACAACAAAACAACTCTACAAGTGGGGACTAATACCTTTAGTCGAACTTGCAGAGCTGGCTTACGCAAGATATTGAACCGCCAAGTACGAATCCGTATGCTTGGTGGTGTGAGAGGACGAATAGCCAACTAATGACTATTCTCCTACTCGATTTAAGATTTAGTATGACTTAATTGGACAATAGCTGCTTGAATGTGTGGGTTTAAGGATGAATATTCCGAAACATTTGAGGCATCAATCCAAGCATATTGATCGAATTCACCAGTGTCTATTTGAATATTTGAAATGTCATCAATTTTGACATGATAAGTGTATACGCAACGTTGATGTGCCTTATTAATAAATTGATAGCCTAGACAACTAAAATCAGTAATATCTAGATTAGTTTCTTCTTTAGCTTCACGTATAATTGCTGCGTCCATACTTTCGTTGTATTGTACTTTACCAGCTGGTACATTCCATAAGCCAGGTGCGACTTCAACATCTGGACGACGTCGACATACTAAAAACTTGTTGTTATGTTCAATAATTAACTCTACAGCAAAGCGGAAATGTGACATATCAAGATTTTGTGCCATTTGTTGGTATAAAGCAGTTAATATTTCAATTTCTTCTTGATGATCAAGGATATTGGAATGTGATTGATTATGGAAGAAAAAGTTATCAAATGCTTCGATGGATACGGCTTGATGATAGTCCAGTGTATGCAATGATGAAGTGAATGGTGGTTCAATATCTGACAGTTGAAGCCTTTCGACTGCTTTGCCGTCTAAAAGAGTAGTATTTCTAAAAATAACAATGTCGAAATAGGGTTCTGTCATACAATCAGTTGTGTAGCTGTTAATCTTAACCGTGATGAAAGGACCTATACTGATTTCTAGATGTTCTTGGTAAGCGTCTTTTTTTGTATTTGTCATTGGTTGTTGTGTATTGCTAGCTTGTTTTAACTGTATATTGGCTGTAGTTATTTTTTGTTTTGTATCGTCAACATAGTCAATTACAGTGGCTAACTCAAATTCACCAAAGTTTTCAATAATATTGAGATGTTGATATATTTCGTTATTATCAACATTGTCTGCGTGCTTATTGAGTGCTTTACCATAGTATTTAAAATAATCACTTGGACGATAATCTGACACGTGATAAGTTTTATATGCTTCTTGAAAACCATGTTTTTTATTGATAGCAGTGAAGAAAGTGAGTAATTCAATTAAATGATAACCTTCGTGCATTAGTGCACCATACCCATATTTATAAGGTTGTGTTTCTTGAAGGAGTGTATTATTAGGTGTTTGCCAATAATCATAGGATGCGGAAAGATTAATCTTATTGATAGGCACTTGATAGGTCTCTACAACCTTTTCAAGTAGGGTGCGAACATATTGATAAACGGTATGTGTGTGTTTTAATGGTAGAATTTCAAATAAATCGACATCACTTGCTTGCCATTTTTTAACAAGTGTTTGGAAATTTTCTTTAATAAGTGATGCACCCACAGCTGTATTTGTATACATGGGGATTGTGAGTGGTTTGCTACATAGAATATTAATGCCGTTATCTAAGCAAAATTCAATATATGTGTCATGTGCACGAGGTTCTGTAGCAATGACAGCATGTGTAATATTTTCTGATATAACAATATCACGCAGTTGGTTCCGAACCGTTGTTGGTAGGTTACGATAATGCTTGATACTGTCGTCTAAAAAGATAGTTTCACAGGGGACTAGGCTGTCAGCAACCAAAGTATCAATCTGTTCTTGTGCAGAAGCTAGATCAACGATGAATATTTTGTTGAATTGCGCTTCTTTACTTAAATAAGGCCAGTAAACTTTTTGAGCATGTTTACCCAAGCCAAATAAGATACATGTCATTTTATCACCTCTTTATCAGAATTATACAAATAATAAGAATAGTTGTCAAAATACTTTGCAAAAAAATTTATAATTTAATCGTTTCTTTTGTCTATATATAATATTTCATAAAAAGTTACGAGAATTTGTCTTTTTGTATTGCAACGCCTGTTATTACAATGTAGACTGACAATTGATTTGATGTATCCAAACAAAGGAGGCTATCTCATGCCTGAAGCATTGACGATTATAGATGAAAATAAAGTCATAGATGTTGTGTTGCTCGCTGGTAAAGTGTTGCTGGAGAGTGGTGCAGAAACGTATCGTGTAGAAGATACAATGGGACGTATTGCAGCAAGTTTTGGTTTGAAAGATACGCATGCTTTTGTAACGTCAACGGCGATTATGTTCTCATTGAATGATCGTACGAATACGCGTTTAGTGCGTGTGCGTGAACGGACGACTGATTTAGAGAAAATAGCCATTGCTAACAATGTTTCTCGTAAGATATCGAGTAAAGAATTGTCTTTGGATGAAGCCAAATCAGAACTTATCCATTTAGAAAGGGCATCGTTACAATATTCGTTTGTCGTGAAGTTTCTATCTGCAGCGATTGCATCTGGATTCTTTATGTTTATGTTTGGTGGTGTTCGCCATGACTTCCCGTTTGCAGTACTTGCAGGAGCAGGGGCATTTTTGACATTTGATATTGTACAACGTTTCATTCAGATTAAGTTTTTTTCAGAGTTTATTAGTTCGATGGTCGTTATTATGGTAGCGGCATTCTTTACCAAAATTGGTTGGGCGATCAATCAGGACATTATTACGATTGCAGGAGTTATGCCACTTGTACCAGGTATTTTGATTACCAATGCTATTCGTGATCTGATGGCGGGAGAACTGCTTGCGGGTATGTCCCGTGGTGTTGAAGCGGCACTGACTGCATTTGCTATTGGTGCAGGTGTGGCGATTGTGTTACTTATTTTTTAGAGAGGAGGATTTCCATTGACTATAGGATTGTATTATATCGCACAGTTTCTAATCAGTTTTATTTCGACGATGTTGTTTTCTATCATATTCAATGCACCTAAACGATTACTATTAGCGTCAGGATTTGTTGGTGCAATGGGATGGATTATCTATAAATTTACGCTTGATCTGAATTATGGTAGCGTCATGGCGTCATTCTTTGGAAGTTTTATTCTCGCAATGATGAGTCATACAATGAGCCGTCATTACAAACGCCCAGTTATTATTTTTATTGTTCCAGGGATTATTCCACTTGTACCAGGGGGAGCAGCATACGAAGCGACACGTTTGTTAGTAACGAATGCATATACAGAGGCAGTGAATCAATTTTTAGAAGTAACTTTAATCTCGGGTGCTATTGCTTTTGGTATTTTATGTGCAGAGATTTTTTATTATATTTATACACGCATAAAACAAGGATATGGTAAACTAAAAGGCAAAACATATCGCAAAGGTTATCATATGAATAACCGCATATAAGGAGTGTGTGAAGATGAAAGAAGCAATCATTGAAAGGCTTACGCGTTATGTCACAATCGATACGCAGTCGGATCCTAAAAATGACACGACACCGTCAACAACACAACAGTGGGACTTATTGCGCTTATTAGAAGAAGAACTCAAGGAGATAGGTCTCGAAACAGATATGGATGCATATGGTTATCTTTTTGCGACATTGCCTTCGAATATAGATAAAGATGTCCCGACAATTGGTTTTTTAGCACATGTTGATACATCGCCAGACTTCAATGCGGCGAACGTAAATCCACAAGTGGTTGAACAGTATGAGGGTGGTGTCATTCAACTCGGCGACTCTGGACGTGCGATTGATCCAGCAGTTTTTCCAGATATGAAGAAAGTTGTCGGACATACACTTATGACGACGGATGGAACGTCATTACTAGGTGCAGACGACAAAGCGGGTATTGTGGAAATTATGGAAGCTCTACAATATTTAGTGACGCATCCAGAAGTGCCGCATGGCCGTATTCGTGTGGCTTTTACACCTGATGAAGAAATCGGTAGGGGGCCACATCGTTTTGATGTTGAACGCTTTGATGCAGACTTTGCATACACAATGGATGGCAGCCAATTAGGTGAGTTACAGTACGAAAGTTTTAATGCGGCTGAAGCGGTTGTAACATTTGAAGGCGTCAACGTACATCCAGGCTCTGCGAAACATAAAATGGTCAATGCGCTTAACTTAGCGACGCATTTTAACGAATTATTACCGAGTGAAGAAGTTCCTGAACATACTGAAGGTTATGAAGGGTTCTATCATTTAATTCAGTTAGAAGGGAATGTTGAAAAAGCGACGGCACAGTATATTATTCGTGACCATGATCGTACAATATTCGAAAAACGTAAGCAGCAAATGATTAATATTCAGCAAGATATTAATGCGCGTTATCATTATCAGCCAGTTAACATTGTGATTCATGATCAGTATCATAATATGGCAGAACAGATTTTGCCGCATCCACATATTATTGACTTGCCGAAAGCGGTATTTGCTGATTTAGGTATTACACCGAATACAGAACCCATTCGTGGTGGAACAGACGGCTCGCAGTTGTCATTTATGGGCTTGCCGACACCAAATATTTTTACAGGCTGCGATAATTTCCATGGGCCTTATGAATATGCGTCAATTGATGTAATGATGTTGGCGACACAAGTCATTATTGGCATTGCACAAAAAGCGACAGAAATGGAATAAAGGACACAACATCAAAAACTGATGACTTATCTAGAGCCATCAGTTTTTATGTTGTACTAAGTATTAATCTGCTTTAAGGTCGAATGGCAAGCGTTTTACATCGTCTTCTACCAAGTCGAACTTCGCTTGTGTATGCGTGTTTAAAAATGTAATAAATGCATCACGTTCTTCTTCAATAACATCAATATAATATGTCACTTTGTCTGTATAAACTGTGTCGCGTAAGAAAAAGGTCGTTGATTGCAATTCGTATTCGAACTTTCCTGTCAAATCATAATCAATTGTTACTTGCATTGGAATAGCGGGGCGTAGAATAATACGTCCGACATCTTGAATCGCATCTCGGACTGCGCCTCCATATGCACGAATGAGACCGCCTGTTCCGAGTTTAATACCGCCAAAGTAACGTGTTACAACAACTGCTACATTGTGTACGTCGAGTTTTTTCAACATTTCCAGCATAGGAACGCCAGCTGTGCCACTTGGCTCTCCATCGTCACTTGCTTTCTGAATATGCATAGTGTCTCCAACTGTATAAGCAGAACAGTTATGTGTGGCCTCGCGATGTTCTTTTTTCTTTTGAGCGATAAAAGCTTTTGCCTCTTCTTCTGATTCTACAGGGACAATGTGTGCAATAAAGCGTGACTTATTAATGATATTTTCAATTTCATGTGCTTTTTTAATTGTAATGACTGAACGTGTCATGTCTGTCATCCTTTGCTTCAAATTTCTTAATTAATATTATACTATATTTTGTAAAGGAAATAATAGTTAGCAATGTTCACATAGGAGAAAGCGTATTCAAATTTGAAATCGAAAATAATACATGAAATTTAAGTTAAAAGCATGTATGATAATAAGAGATAAAATAGAACAAAAGACATACAAGCGGTTCACAGATTCAATAAAGTAAAATGAATGATGAGACAAAATAAAGATTATACAAAGAAACATTAGAACGAGTAATTGAACGTTAATTGTAGTACACTGTATATTGTGCTTCGTTTTAAAAAAAGCGTAAAGTCAGTACGTTTGAATTTGTAGGGGAGGACGATGAGATGAAGATAGCTGTGATGACAGATTCAACAAGCTATATACCTCAATCTATCTTAAAAAAATATCATATACGCACGGTTCCATTGAGTATTACTTTGGAGAATGGCGAAAACTATAAAGAAAATGAAACAATTTTTGCAGATGAATTCATTTCCATTTTAGAACAATCTGAAACAATTCCAACGACAAGTCAACCGGCCATCGGAGAGATGATTCGTGCCTTTGAATCATACCGAGATGAGGGTTATACAGATGTAATTGTCGTGCATTTGTCGAGCGGTATTAGTGGTGCATATCAAACAGCAGTCCAAGCAGCAGAGATGGTAGAAGGTATTAATGTTTTTCCGTTTGACTCTAAGATTGCATGTTTGCCAGAGGGTGCGTTTGCCTTGCGTGCTGTTGAATTAATCGAAGCAGGTAAAGATGTCCAAGAAATTTTAGCAGATCTTGAAGTAATGCGTGCAAATACGGGCGCATATTTAGTTGTAGATGACTTGAAGAATTTGCATAAAAGTGGACGTATTACAGGGGCGCAAGCATGGATTGGCAATCTGTTAAAAATGAAACCTGTTTTAACATTTGAGGATGGCTTGATTGTTCCTTATGAAAAAGTGCGTACAAAAAAACGCGCATTAAAGTTAATTGAAGACAAAGCAATTGAACTTGCTGGCCAATATGAGAATCCAACGATTATGATTATTGGTGGCGACAACAAAGAAGAGTCACATCGTGTTTATCAAGAGATGATTGAACGTTGTCCAGATAAAAATGTCGTCTTTTCTGAGTTTGGTCCGGTTATTTCATCACACTTAGGTTTAGGTAGTTTTGGAATTGGTGTAACGAATCGTTATATTAAGTTCCCAGTAGATGAAACCGACATCTAATCATATGAGTGACTATATAAACAAATAAAAGTCGTTAAAATTCATGATGTGAATTTTAACGGCTTTTTTCAGTGGATACATTGTATACGTGCGTCATGAAAAAGTTTGGGTGTTATCAAGTCATTCTGTTGCCTCAAGCGTGTAATAGAGATAAAAGGAGGGGTGAATAATGCGACATGGGCAACTGATATCCGATCGAACGCAGTTAACAGAAGAACAAGTGCGAGATGAGACATTTGGTGTTATAGAAGCGAATGGGATGTGTTGTATGCAGTGTGGAAGTCGAGCAAGAGAAGACTTTTACACTTATAGAGCGATTACGTCGAATAGTGACGTTACATATTGTCGACGCTGTCTGCATATAGGACGCATGTCCACAATGGATCCTATTTGGTTAACAGAAAGTGTGAATGTATGTTCAAGCGGAAAATATACGTTGGCATTTAGGCTGTCTGAACAACAGCAGTATGCGTCAGACAAAGTATTAAAGGCAGTGCGTACATATACGTCGCTACTTTTACATGCAGTGACAGGTGCTGGCAAAACAGAGATGATTTTTGCCTCAATCGCTTATGCACGACAGCGAGGGGATAATGTGGCGGTCGTGTCTCCGCGAGTGGATGTTGTGATTGAAGTGAGTAAACGCTTGTGTGAAGCGTTTGCTGATGAAGAGATAGACGTACTACATCAAGCGAGTCGGCAACAGTACGATGGGCATTTTATTGTGTCAACGGTACATCAATTGTATCGTTTTAAGCGTCATTTTGATGTTATTTTTGTGGATGAAGTGGATGCTTTTCCATTATCTATGGATGAGACGTTGATGATTGCTTTGACACAAGCATGCAAAGAGCGAAGAAGTATCGTATATATGACGGCCACGCCACCAAGACAACTGATACAGCAAGTAGGGGCAGATAACATTGTCACATTGCCTGCACGCTTTCATCGTCATCCATTGGTTGTACCTGTATTCAAATATTTTAAAGTACGCTATCAACGTATACAAAGAGCGTTGTTACACCGAATGTATGCACAACAAACGTCAGAACGAACGACTTTATTATTTTTTAGCGATATTAGTGCGATGCGTCAGTTTTATCAAACATATGCGTGTCACATAACAAAGATGTGTTATGTATATAGTGAAGACTCAGAACGTTTGGCAAAGGTAGAAGCCTTACGTGAGGGGCAATATTCTATTGTGCTCACAACAACGATTTTAGAAAGGGGATTTACAATGGCAGCATTGGACGTATGGGTTATGGAAAGTCATCGCTATTCAGCTGACGCATTGATTCAAATTGCAGGTCGTGTTGGACGTAAAGCAGTTTGTCCGACTGGAGAAGTATTGTTTTTTCATGAAGGGCGTACACACGCGATGTATTGTGCGCGTACAGAGATAAGAAGAATGAATAGATTGGCATTTCAGAGAGGATGGATTGATGTATGATATGTTTCCTCTGCCGAACAAAGAACAATGAGAGACTTGATTTTAGTAATTTGTTTGAGCGTCCTCACTTGTTATGTGAAAAGTGCCGTATCCAGCTCTCAGAATGTAAGATAATGACTGATAAGCGCTGTTCTTATTGTAAGGGGCGCTTAATAGATGGCAATTGTATGACATGTGAACATCTCAGTGATTGTCTTGTCCGTTTCGACCATATATATGCCCCTTTTTGTTACGATGGCTTAATGAAAGCGCTCATTCAACAATATAAATTTATGCGTGACGTCGCACTATCAGAAGTGATTGCGCGTTATATGATTTGGCCGCCACTAATGTATGATTTAATTGTACCAATGCCTTCCTCACCTGATAATGATCAAGCACGGACTTTTAATCCAGTCAAATATGTGCTTAATGCGCAAGGTATAGACTACTGTGATATTTTGATCATGCACAACAGGCACAAACAATTTGATTTAACCAAAAAAGAACGATTTCGCATTGCCAATCGCATTGCATTAAAGGATGAAATAAATCTTGAAAACAAACGTATATTACTTGTAGATGATATTTACACAACAGGCAGAACGGCTCATAACGCTGCTGTAAAGCTATTTCATTCAAAAATCAGAAAATTAGATATGTTAACGTTTGCACGTTAGCGTAAACATGTTAAAATATAAGTAAGAAATACAATATAAAAGAGGTTGAAAGGAGCGAGCACTATGATTAACTTTGAAATTCATGGGGACAACCTCACAATCACAGATGCTATGAGAAATTATATCGAGGAGAAAATCGGTAAATTAGAGCGCTACTTCACAAATGTACCGAATGCAACAGCACATGTTAAAGTGAAAACATATCAAAATTCTAGTACAAAAATTGAAGTAACAATACCGCTTAAAAATGTAACTCTCCGTGCAGAAGAGCGTCATGATGATTTATATGCAGGTATTGACTTAATCAATAACAAATTAGAGCGTCAAGTACGCAAATATAAAACACGTGTGAACCGTAAACATCGAGATCGTGGTAGCGAAGAAGATATCTTTGTAGATGCACAGCCGACACAACCTGATTTAGAAGAAACAACAGAGTCTGATATCGAAATCATTCGCTCTAAGACATTCCACTTAAAACCAATGGATCCAGAAGAAGCGGTTTTACAAATGAACTTATTGGGTCATGATTTCTTCGTGTTTAACGACCGAGATACAGATGGTACAAGTATTGTATATCGTCGTAAAAACGGTAAATACGGTTTAATTGAAACTGAATAATTGCTACACCATTATGATAGATAGAGGTTAGGGTGCATGAAGTAATAGCGCACCCTAGCTTTTTTATTTCAGTATTTTTGGTCTCTTATCATTCACTTAGTACGTTATAATTTGAAATCATCATGATATTGTTGGGAAAACCTACTTTATAGATCACGTGTAAGAGACGCCTCTATTTGTGTTGTTCAGCGCTATATCATGCTATAATTGTAATTTGAAAGAGTATATCGGTATAAAAGTATACTTAATAATGCTATGATGAATAGTTGTAGACGACAGAGTTTTAAGCTAAAGGAGCGAACGAAATGGGTATTTTATCCAAACTGGTTGACGGTAATAAAAGAGAAGTCAAACGTCTTGGTAAAATTGCAGACAAAGTAATTGCTTTAGAAGATGATATGGCAATTTTAACGGACGATGAAATTAAACAAAAGACAAAATCATTCCAAGAAGAACTACAGCAAATAGATGACATAAAAAAACAGAATAACAAATTAGACGAAATCTTACCTGAGGCATTTGCCCTTGTACGTGAAGCGTCGAAGCGTGTATTCAATATGACGCCGTATAAAGTTCAAATCATGGGTGGTATTGCGATTCATCACGGTGATATTGCTGAGATGAGAACAGGTGAAGGTAAGACATTAACAGCAACAATGCCAACGTATTTGAATGCTTTAACAGGTCGTGGCGTACATGTTATCACAGTTAACGAATATTTATCATCAGTTCAAAGTGAAGAAATGGCAGAACTCTATAATTTCTTAGGATTAACTGTAGGTCTTAACTTACATAGTCTTAATACAGTTGGTAAACGTGAAGCCTATGCTCAAGACATAACGTACAGTACGAACAATGAGTTAGGGTTTGACTATTTGCGCGATAACATGGTGAACTACAAAGAAGATCGTGTTATGCGTCCGCTTAACTTTGCGATTATTGATGAGGTTGACTCTATTTTGATTGATGAAGCACGTACACCACTGATTATTTCTGGAGAGGCTGAAAAGTCGACATCTTTATATACGCAAGCAAATGTGTTTGCGAAGATGTTGAAAGCAGAAGAAGACTATAACTATGATGTGCAAACGAGAAATATTCAATTGACAGAACAAGGTATTGATAAAGCTGAACGTATGTTTAAAATCGATAACTTGTATGATCTTAAATATGTTGATATTATTCATCATATTAACATTGCATTGCGTGCAAATTATACGATGCAACGTGACGTAGATTACATGGTATCAGAAGGCGAAATTTTAATCGTAGACCAATTTACAGGTCGTACAATGCCTGGACGTCGTTTTTCAGAAGGATTACACCAAGCGATCGAAGCGAAAGAAGGCGTAAAAATTCAAAACGAATCGAAAACGATGGCGTCTATTACGTTCCAAAACTATTTCCGAATGTATCGCAAACTAGCGGGTATGACAGGTACTGCAAAAACGGAAGAAGAAGAGTTTCGTAATATCTATAATATGACAGTTACACAAATTCCAACGAATCGTCCTGTGCAACGTGTTGACCGTAGCGATTTAATCTACATTAGTCAAAAAGGGAAGTTCGATGCAGTCGTTGAAGATGTGATTGAAAAGCATCGTAAAGGACAGCCAGTGCTACTAGGTACGGTTGCTGTTGAAACATCGGAGTACATTTCCGAATTATTGAAAAAACGTGGAATTCGCCACAGTGTTTTGAATGCGAAAAACCATGAAAAAGAAGCAGAAATTGTATCAGGTGCAGGACAAAAAGGTGCTGTAACAATTGCGACAAACATGGCAGGTCGTGGTACGGACATCAAACTTGGCGAAGGTGTAGAAGAACTTGGCGGCTTAGCTGTCATCGGAACAGAGCGTCATGAATCACGACGTATTGATGATCAGTTACGTGGTCGTTCTGGTCGTCAAGGAGATAAAGGTGACAGCCGTTTCTACCTTTCTCTACAAGATGACTTGATGGTGCGCTTTGGTTCTGAACGTATGCAGTCTATGATGAATCGTTTAGGTATGGATGATTCAACGCCTATCGAATCTAAAATGGTAACTCGAGCAGTAGAATCTGCACAAAAACGTGTGGAAGGGAATAACTTCGATGCACGTAAACGTATTTTAGAGTACGATGAAGTGCTTAGAAAACAACGTGAAATCATGTATGAAGAGCGTAACAAAATTATCGACGAACCTGAAAGTTCTGAATTAGTGATTGAGATGATTAAGTCTGCGTTAGACCGAACAATCTCATATTTTGTCAATGAAGATGAAGATAATCCTGATTACGAACCGCTTATTCACTATGTGGAAGATGTATTCTTACATGAAGGTGATCTGAAAGTCGATGATTTGAATGGAAAAGATCGTGAAGACATCACTGCGTTCATCTGGGATAAAATTGAACAGGGCTATGAAAAACAAAAAGCACTGTTAGGTGAACAGATGCCTGAATTCGAACGTATGATTTTATTACGTACAATTGATAATCATTGGACATCACATATCGATACAATGGATCAATTGCGTCAAGGTATTCACTTGCGTTCTTATGGTCAACAAAATCCATTGCGTGACTATCAAAATGAGGGACACCAACTCTTTGATAACATGATGCAAAGTATTGAAGAAGAAGTCAGCAAGTTTATATTGAAATCAATCGTATCAGTAGATGATGATGTACAGCGTGAAAAAACGAAAGAATTAGAAGGTCAGCATCTTTCAGCGAACGATGGCAAAGAAAAGGTTAAGGCAAAACCAATTGTGAAAAAAGATGAAGTTGGCCGCAATGACCCATGTCCATGTGGCAGTGGCAAAAAATACAAAAACTGTCACGGTAAATAGGTGTAAAGGAGCGATAGTGGATGGAACTATCTGAAATCAAGCGTAATATTGATGAGTATGCATCAAAGTTAGAACAACTTAGGGGGTCTCTTTGACTTAGAAAACAAAGAGACCAACATCCAAGAGTATGAAGAAATGATGGCAGAACCAACATTTTGGGATGATCAGCAACGCGCACAAGAAATTATTGATCAAAATAATGCATTGAAAGCAATTGTGACGACATACTATGACATTGCGTCAGATATAGAAGAAATGGATGCAACTCATGAGTTATTGCAAGAAGAATTTGATGAAGATATCAAAGCAGATCTTGAAGAGACCGTCATTGATTATGCGTCGAAGTTGGATCGTTTTGAGTTACAATTGTTGTTGAATGGCGAACATGATGCGAATAATGCGATTTTAGAGTTACATCCAGGTGCGGGTGGTACGGAATCACAAGACTGGACAAATATGTTATTGCGCATGTATCAACGCTTTTGTGAGCAACAAGGCTTTAAAGTTGAAGTTGCCGACTATCAAGCGGGTGATGAAGCGGGTGTTAAAAGTGTTACCCTTGTTATTAAAGGACACAATGCATATGGCTATTTGAAAGCTGAAAAAGGGGTTCATCGCCTTGTGCGTATCTCACCATTTGATTCGTCAGGACGTCGTCATACTTCTTTTGCATCGTGTGATGTGATTCCAGAATTCAACAATGAGAAGATTGAAATTGAAGTGAATCCAGATGATATTACTGTAGATACATTCCGTGCGTCAGGTGCGGGTGGTCAGCATATTAACAAAACAGAGTCTGCCATTCGTATTACGCATCATCCAACCGGCATTGTGGTCAATAACCAAAATGAACGTTCACAGATTAAAAACCGTGAAGCCGCAATGAAAATGTTGAAAGCGAAGTTGTATCAACTCGAGCTTGAACAAAAAGCCCAAGAACTTGCGGCGATTCGTGGAGAACAGAAAGACATCGGTTGGGGCAGTCAAATTCGCTCATATGTCTTCCACCCATATTCAATGATAAAAGATCACCGTACGAACGTTGAAACAGGTAATGTCAATGCTGTGATGGATGGCGACATTAGTATGTTTATTGACGCATACTTGCGCAGTCAAATGAACGATACAACTACAACAATGTAAGTATGGGTTCAGTATAAAGAAAAGAGAGTTATAAATGGGTGATCCCCCTCAAATCAATATGTTCTTGATTGATTTGAGGGGGATAGAAGCTTTAAAGAAGGCAACAAAGAAAAAGTATCAAAAAAATTAACGATAATAATCTTTTTCATATAAATATTCCTTCGATATGGTATGATCAAATTATATATTTTGGTGAAATTATACAATAAGAGGGATAATATGAAAAAACTCTACAATATCGTCACGACAATAATAATATGCTTATTAATCACTGTGACTATTAATGGATTCTTGAACAATAACGAACAAAGCAAAAATATTATCAATATATCAGCTTTAATAATAATTTTGTTATTAGCCTTAATATCTCTTGTATACAGGAAAATAAACAATCATAAATAGAACACTAATTTTTTAAGAGCAAACATTTTCTTTGTTGTGTAAAGAGAGGTCAATAAACGACCTCAACCTAATTTTGTGATTGGTATTATTTTAAAATCTAAGTGAGAAGTCGGAGTCATAGTTATTACCGGCTTCTTTGTTATTTTATCAATTTGTTTCATCCAACTTTTCAAAATTCATAGTGTTATTTCATTTATGTCACAATTTGATTGATGCGCCTTATTTGATGCATGTGCGTGCTATTATACTGAGTACATCATTTTGTAAGGAGATGAAAGCCATGCTATTGGATTTCCCACTGATTGCCAATGTATTTGTGTCTACCACTTTGATGTCCTCGTCAACTTCAACTCAAAATGTTCAACTGACTGAGGATACAACTATTTATCAGCTTGCCCAACAATTTGCGACAACGACTCAACATATTCAAGAACTCAATCATATCAAGAGCATACCGCTAACGTTTAAAATGCACCAAATATTAAAACTACCTGCTGATCATATTTTAGTGAAGCCTGCTCACCAAACACTCCCCGATTTTCTTGCTCATCACAAATTGTCCATTGCTCAAATTCAAAAGTTTAACCCTCACTTGATACCAAATGAGAGCCAACAATATATTGCTATTTCAAATAAAGGAATGGCACATCTCTCATTACCATTACTAGCACAACTATTGCCATCACCGCCAACGCACAAAATATCTTCGCAACATGCCCAACAAGAACAATCCACATATAAACAGGTCTTACCGATACATCAATATAACAACGCATATACGCCAGGTCAATGTACAGCATATGCGTATGAGCAACGTGCCAAACGTCATTTGCCAATTCCAACATATTGGGGAGATGCTAAGTATTGGGCGATGCATGCACAACAATCAGGTTATACCGTTTCTAATCAGCCACGTGTGAATGCAATCCTTGTATCACAAGAGGGAGTGCATGGTCATGTTGCAATTGTTGAAGCTTGTGATCATAACAGTATTCGTGTATCAGAGATGAATTGGCAAGGAGAGGGAATCGTAAGTACCCGTTTAATCAATAATCCAAGTGCTTATCAATATATTTATTAGTATCAATGTAAGTCATGATAAACTCTACGTGCTTGAAAGAGAAAAAGTGTGTTATAGTATCATAAACTATATAGATTTTATGAAGGAGGGCGTATAAATGGGTGTTCATCAATATTTCAAAAGACTATCAGACTTAGAAAAGTTGATTCGTTTACCCGGCAAGTTCAAATATTTTGAGCATAATGTCGCCTCACATTCTTTCAAAGTAACGAAGATTGCACAGTATCTTGGAACAGTTGAAGAATATTATGGCAAGGAAGTTAATTGGAAGAGCTTGTATGAAAAAGCGCTTAATCATGACTTTGCCGAAGTATTTACGGGCGATATCAAGACACCAGTGAAGTATGCAAGCAGTGAGCTGAAAAAGCTCTTTTCACAAGTTGAAGAAGAGATGGTCGATACGTTCATCTCTGAGGAAATTCCGGAGCGTTATCAGGAAATTTATCGTCAGCGTCTACAAGAAGGAAAAGACGATTCATTAGAAGGTCAAATTCTTTCTGTAGCTGACAAAATTGATTTATTGTATGAGACGTTCGGTGAGATTCAAAAGCGTAATCCGGAGCCACTATTCTTTGAAATATATGAGATGAGTTTGGAGACGATTATGCAGTTCGACCATTTGCATTCTGTACAAGATTTTATTGACAATATTATTCCCGAGATGTTGACAGAAAAATTCATTCCACGTGCAGAGTTACGTGAAACGACGATGCACATATTAAATAAGAGAAAGCAGTGATCAAAGTGATATGGTATATTTTAGCCGCCTTTTTCCCATGTGTACTCGTTGTCATATTAAGTGCCATAACACGCAACAAATGGATTGGCACATGTGTCACACTCGTTATCATTGGTACGTCGATATACAAAGGTTTTTTCCATAACGAATGGATTATTTTTATAGACGTTGTGTCGATATTGGCGGGTTATATCATAGTCGATACATTACAGATACACTGTGAAGATGAATTTAAATAACACGCCTGAGAAGTGTTAATTATACCGTTTAGAACTTAAATAAGTTTTAAGCGGTTTTTTTGATGCAATTATTTCGCATTATAGAGATTATTTACATTTATAAAGCGAAGAGAGGTAGAAATAAATTTTTAAAAAACGAACAGATGTTTGTATTTATATATTAAAATTTGTTAGAATAGCAGTACGATTATAGAATGAGGAGACGAGTGTACATGGAGCATCATGATTTTAAAGTGGTATCTCAGTTTGACCCACAAGGTGACCAACCTCGTGCGATAGATGCGCTTGTAAAAGGTATCCAAGACGGCAAACGTCATCAAACACTCTTAGGTGCAACGGGGACGGGTAAAACTTTTACAATGAGCAATGTGATTAAACGTGCGGGTAAGCCGACGTTAATCATTGCGCACAATAAGACGCTTGCAGGACAATTGTATAGTGAGTTTAAGGAATTCTTTCCTGAAAATAGAGTGGAATATTTTGTTAGTTACTATGACTATTATCAGCCAGAAGCATATGTTCCATCTACGGACACATTTATTGAAAAAGATGCGTCAATTAATGATGAAATTGATCAATTGCGTCACTCAGCAACAAGTGCATTATTTGAACGTGATGACGTGATTATTATCGCCAGTGTGAGCTGTATTTATGGCTTAGGGAACCCGGAAGAATATAAGGACTTAGTTGTAAGTATCCGTTCCGGTATGGAAATGGATCGCAGTGAGTTGTTGCGCAAGTTAGTAGATGTACAATATACGCGTAATGATATTGACTTTCAACGTGGGACATTCCGCGTGCGTGGCGATGTGGTAGAGATTTTCCCAGCCTCACGTGATGAATTGTGTATTCGCGTTGAATTTTTCGGTGATGAGATTGACCGAGTGAGTGAGATTAACTATTTAACGGGAGAAGTATTGCGTGAACGTGAACATTTTGCGCTGTTTCCAGCTTCTCACTTCGTTACACGTGAAGAAAAAATGAAGGTTGCCATTGAAAGAATTGAACAGGAATTGGCTGAACAACTTGAAAAACTGCGCAGTGAAAATAAGTTGTTGGAGGCACAGCGCTTGGAACAACGTACGAATTATGACCTTGAAATGATGCGTGAAATGGGATTTTGTTCAGGAATTGAGAACTACTCGGTACATTTAACATTGCGTCCACTTGGTTCAACCCCATATACATTGCTCGATTATTTCGGTGATGATTGGTTGATTATGATTGACGAATCACATGTTACATTACCACAAATTCGTGGTATGTATAACGGAGATAAGGCGCGTAAAAACGTCCTTGTGGAACATGGCTTCCGTCTGCCGAGTGCGCTAGACAACCGGCCATTGATGTTCGAGGAATTTGAACAAAAAGCCCATCAGCTCGTGTATGTATCAGCCACACCAGGGCCATATGAAATGGAACACACAGATGAAATGGTGGAACAAATCATTCGTCCAACCGGCTTATTGGATCCTAAAATAGACGTGCGTCCGTCGAAAAATCAAATCGATGACTTACTGAGTGAAATTCAGACACGTGTCGAACGAAATGAACGTGTATTGATTACGACGTTAACGAAAAAAATGAGTGAAGATTTAACGACATATTTAAAAGAAGCGGGCGTAAAAGTAAATTATTTGCATTCTGAGATTAAAACATTAGAACGTATCGAGATTATACGTGATTTACGAATGGGGACATTCGATGTATTAATCGGCATTAACTTGTTGCGGGAAGGGATTGACATTCCAGAAGTGTCACTGGTCGTGATATTAGATGCAGATAAAGAAGGTTTCTTACGTTCCGAGCGCTCGTTAATTCAGACGATTGGTCGTGCAGCACGTAACGACAAAGGTGAAGTAATCATGTATGCAGATAAAATAACTGACTCGATGCGTGTGGCGATTGACGAAACAGAACGTCGTCGTGAAATTCAGATAGCTTACAACGAAAAACATGGTATAACACCACAGACGATTAATAAGAAGATTCATGATGTAATCAGTGCGACTGTTGAAACAGATGAAACGAATGAAGCAGAGCGCAAAGAAGTGCCGAAGAAAATGACGAAGAAAGAACGTCAAAAAACAATCCAAAATATTGAAAAACAAATGAAGG
Source organism: Staphylococcus americanisciuri (assembly GCF_024814435.1). Taxonomy (GTDB): domain Bacteria; phylum Bacillota; class Bacilli; order Staphylococcales; family Staphylococcaceae; genus Staphylococcus; species Staphylococcus americanisciuri. The sequence continues at coordinate 15,899 of NZ_JANUXY010000015.1, read as the reverse complement.
AAGCAGCGAAAGCATTAGACTTTGAGAAAGCAACGGAGTTAAGAGATTTATTATTTGAACTTAAATCAGAAGGGTGACATAGATGAAAGGACCATCAATAGTAGTCAAAGGGGCGCGTGCCCATAATTTAAAAAATGTAGATATAGAATTGCCTAAAGATAAGTTTATTGTAATGACGGGGTTATCTGGTTCAGGCAAGTCATCACTGGCGTTCGATACGATTTATGCTGAAGGGCAAAGACGTTATGTGGAGTCATTGAGTGCTTATGCCCGCCAATTTTTAGGGCAGATGGATAAACCGGATGTCGACACGATTGAAGGATTGTCACCTGCTATCTCAATCGATCAGAAAACAACGAGTAAAAACCCACGTTCTACAGTCGCAACTGTCACAGAAATTTATGATTATATTCGCTTACTTTATGCGCGTATTGGGAAGCCGATTTGTCCAGAGCATGGGATTGAGATTGAGTCACAAACGGTTCAACAGATGGCAGATCGCATTATGGCATTGGAAGCGCGCACTAAAATTCAATTATTAGCACCAGTTGTTAGCCATCGCAAAGGAACGCATGAAAAATTGTTAGCGGATATTAGTAAAAAAGGCTATGTGCGCGTGCGTTTGAACGGTGAGATTATGGATATTACCGACGTGCCTGCACTCGACAAAAATAAAAACCATACAATTGAGATTGTAGTGGATCGCCTTGTTGTTAAACCAGGGATTGAAACCCGTCTGGCAGATTCGATTGAAACCGTACTAGCATTATCAGAAGGTCGTCTCGTTGTTGATGTTATCGATGGTGAGCCACTTGAATTCTCTGAAAAGCACGCATGCCCTATTTGTGGCTTTACGATTGGAGAATTGGAACCGAGAATGTTTAGTTTTAACAGTCCATTCGGTGCGTGTCCGACATGTGATGGTTTAGGTCAAAAACTGACTGTAGACGTGGATCTTGTAGTACCTGATCGTACAAAAACATTGGCAGAAGGTGCGATTTTACCTTGGGAGCCTAAGAGCTCAGATTTTTATCCAACACTGTTAAAACGTGTGTGTGAAGTGTATAAAATTAACATGGATAAGCCATTCGGTAAGTTAACAGAACGTCAACAAAATATTATTTTATATGGTTCAGGCACTAAAGAGCTCACGTTCACATTTAATGCACGTTCAGGTGAAAAACGTAAACGTACGATGCCTTTTGAAGGGGTTGTTCCAAATATTGAACGCCGTTTTAATGAGTCTCCATCAGAGTATACGCGCGAAATGATGCGTAAATATTTGGCAGAACAGCCATGTGAGAAGTGTCATGGTCAACGTCTCAGCAAGGAAGCTTTGTCTGTTTATGTAGCGGGCAAAAATATTGGCGAAGTTGTGTCGCAATCAATTCGTGAAGCACTTGAATACTATGAAAATATCGAGTTGTCTGAACAAGATGCACAAATTGCGCGTTTAATTTTGAAAGAAATTTCTGCGCGTTTAACATTCTTAAATAACGTTGGTTTGGACTATTTAACGTTAAATCGTGCTTCAGGTACGCTATCGGGTGGCGAAGCGCAACGTATTCGATTAGCAACACAAATTGGGTCACGTTTATCTGGTGTCTTATATGTGTTGGACGAACCGTCAATTGGCTTACATCAGCGCGATAACGACCGCTTAATTCAGACGTTGAAAGAAATGCGTGACTTAGGGAACACCCTTATCGTGGTAGAACATGATGAAGACACAATGTATGAAGCGGACTACCTTGTAGATATTGGACCTGGGGCAGGCGTTCATGGTGGTACTGTTGTTGCGAGCGGTACGCCGAAACAAGTGATGAAAAATAAAAAATCACTGACAGGTCAATATTTAAGTGGTGCGAAGTATGTGCCTGTCCCTGAACATCGCCGTGAAGTGACGGCGCGCAAAATTAGTATTAAAGGTGCACGTAGCAATAACTTAAAAAATATCGATGTCGATTTTCCGTTATCAGTAATGAATGTAGTAACGGGTGTGTCTGGTTCGGGGAAAAGTTCGCTTGTTAATGAAGTGTTGTACAAATCATTGGCGAAAGTGATTAACAAGTCCAAAGTACGTCCTGGTGATCACGATGAGATTACGGGTGTTGAAGAACTGGACAAAATTATTGATATCGACCAATCTCCAATTGGACGAACACCACGTTCAAATCCGGCAACATATACGGGGGTATTTGATGACATTCGTGATGTTTTTGCCTCAACGAATGAAGCGAAAGTACGTGGTTATCAAAAAGGACGTTTCAGCTTTAATGTCAAAGGCGGGCGTTGTGAAGCGTGTAAAGGTGATGGAATTATCAAGATTGAAATGCACTTTTTACCTGATGTTTATGTACCTTGTGAAGTATGTGAAGGTAAACGATATAACCGTGAAACGCTTGAAGTGACATATAAAGGGAAAAATATTGCAGATGTATTAGCGATGACGGTAGAAGATGCAACACAATTTTTTGAAAATATTCCTAAGATTAAACGCAAATTGCAAACTTTGGTAGATGTGGGACTAGGTTACATCACGCTTGGACAACCAGCCACAACATTATCTGGTGGAGAAGCACAGCGCGTGAAGCTTGCATCAGAACTGCATAAGCGTTCAACAGGCCGTTCTATATATATTTTAGATGAGCCAACAACTGGGTTACATGTAGACGATATTCAGCGTTTATTAAAAGTATTGAACAAATTAGTGGAAAATGGTGACACAGTTGTTATTATTGAACATAACCTAGACGTTATCAAAACGGCAGATCATTTGATTGATTTAGGGCCTGAAGGTGGCGATGGTGGTGGTACAATTATAGCAACAGGTACACCGGAAGATATTGCGGAAAACGAACAGTCATATACGGGTAAGTATTTGAAGCGAATTTTAGCACGTGATAAAGCACGTATGGAGGGATAATTTATGAATGCAGCGAAAATAAAGGTGTTAGAACTTTTAGCAGATGGCAAGATTACAGTAGATGAAGCAACATTGCTTTTAGAGGCGATTGGACAGGAGACAGAAACATCTAATCCTAAGACAACAAAGACAGTAGATGAGGAAGAACAGAACGATACAGCTCAGGAAACTCAAACGGCTATTGAAGACTTTGTTCGTGAAGCATTTCAGAATGTGACGGACACTGTGCGCAAAGGTGTTGAGCGTGCAGATGAGCAGTGGAAAAAAACAAAAGCGCATGAGGGTGATGTAACGAATAATCCTTTTCAACAACTTGAGAAGTCATTGCGCGAGATAAGTGAACATTTGAATAAAAGATAAAAAGGTCGTTGGATCTGCAAGCCATTGTTTTGTTATGTAGTTAGTGCTATGTGACAAGGACAATGGCTTTTTGTATTTTTATATGGCAATATATGATATGAATAAAGGAAGGCAGGGCGCTGGGACATTAACAGAAAACGCTATCCAAAGTAAGAAAATATTGTAAAAGGCAGCAGCAGGATAGCGTAACATGTACTTTTTGGATTGTTTACTGCCATTTAGCCTTGCCGAGATAGATTTAGGTGAGGTTGTATAAGATGACTAACTAAATGTGAATCTATTGTTGATTTCTATTATTCCATTCCCTGTTATGGATACAATTTGATATGATAGAGTGGAGCTACATAAAATGAGGTGAAGAGATGTTAACAACTAAAGATGTTGTCACGCGTTTTAATCTGAATGTTGTATCGGGTGAGTCTGGTTTAAACCGTCCGATTCACAATACAGATATATCACGACCAGGCTTGGAAATGGCGGGGTACTTCTCGCATTATTCATCCAATCGTATACAAGTGCTAGGAACGACGGAATTATCTTTTTATAATCTGTTACGTGACGAAGAACGCCAAGGACGTATGCGCAAACTGTGTCGTCCAGATACACCAGCAATTATTATTACACGTGGTCATGAAGCGCCAGAAGAATTGATTCGTGCATCACGAGAAACAGATACACCGTTGTTATATGTTAATGAGGCTACAACACGTGTAATGGGGCGTTTAACAACATATCTTGAGCATGAACTTGCAAACTCAACATCCCTTCATGGTGTTTTGGTAGATGTCTATGGTGTGGGGGTTTTAATTACTGGTGATTCAGGTGTCGGTAAAAGTGAAACTGCCCTTGAGCTTGTGAAACGTGGACATCGACTTGTTGCAGATGACAATGTTGAGATAAAAGAAGTAGTCAAAGATGAATTGATTGGAAAAGCACCAGATATTATTCGACATCTTTTAGAGATTCGTGGTTTAGGTATTATTAATGTAATGACGTTATTCGGTGCGGGCTCCATCTTATTGAAGAAACGTATTCAATTGAACATCAATCTTGAGACATGGCGTGAAGGCAAAATGTATGACCGTGTTGGATTGAATGAAGAGACATTAAGAATTTTAGATACAGATATTACGAAAAAAACGATTCCTATTCGCCCTGGACGTAACGTTGCGGTCATTATTGAAGTTGCCGCAATGAATTACCGTCTGAATGTCATGGGAATTAATACGGCTGAAGAGTTTAATGAGAGGCTTAATGCCGAAATTTTGAAGAATAGTCAGCAACAGAAGCAAGGAGATGAATCATGATGGCTTACATTGATCCAATTGCAATACAGCTAGGCGGGTTATCAGTCAGATGGTATGGTATTATCATTGCGATGGCTATTTTGTTGGGCTATGCGATTGCGCAACAAAGTGCCAGAAAGGTAGGTTTTCAAGAAGATGATTTAGTCAACTTGCTAATCATCTGTGTGGTTGTGGCAGTATTAACCGCACGTATATATTTTGTGCTGTTCCACTTAGATTACTATAGTCAGCATCCGGTTGAAATACCGATGATTTGGCAGGGAGGCATCGCGATACATGGCGGTTTATTGGGTGCTTTTGGTATGGGGATATATTATTGTTATCGGAAGAATTGGCACCCTTTACAACTGGCAGATATTGTGGCACCGAGCATTATCTTGGCACAAGCAATTGGACGTTGGGGAAACTTTATGAATCATGAAGCACATGGTGGTCCAGTAACGAAAGCTTTTCTCGAACAACTTTCATTGCCCAAGTTCATCATTGATGATATGTATATAGATGGTCAATACTATCATCCAACGTTCTTATACGAATCCGTATGGAATATTGTAGGATTTTTGTTATTGATTATGTTGCGACGTCATTTGCGTATTGGCGAGACGTTTGCATTGTATTTAATCTGGTATTCTGTTGGACGTTTCTTTGTGGAAGGATTGCGTACAGATAGTTTGATGTTAACGGAAACCATCCGAGTCGCCCAAGTTATGTCTATCATTTTAATACTTGTCGGTGTTGTTTTAATTGTTGTGCAACGCATGTCTAAAAAAGCAATGTTATACCGCAATGCGCCCGTCTTAACATGGACAGGGCATGCCTATCCAAAGGGGCGTCGATAGTATGACGCGACGTTTAACAACGATACACACATCGGAGCGCAATCCATTATGGTATCTTTATCGTCATATTCGATTTATAAAAATATTTAAAAATACATTGATTATTGAGGTAATGCGCTACGTGCCATTTGTGAGTTGGAAACGTGCGATTTATCGTCATTTATTGAAAATGGACATAGGTGCTGAGACTGCTTTTGCTTTTAAAGCTGTTCCGGACTTGTTGTATCCAGAACGCATCAAGATTGGCAAGCATGTCATCATCGGTTATAATGCTACAATATTGACCCATGAATTCGTAATAGGTGCTTTGCGTGTCGGCGATGTAACAATTGGGGATAATACTTTGATTGGTGCGAATGTGACAATTTTGCCAGGTGTGAAAATTGGTAGCAATGTACGCATTGGTGCTGGCAGTGTTGTTTCCAAAGATGTTCCTGATAATACAACAGCATACGGCGCGCCGTTAAAAATATATCCAAATAAATAGAAAGAGGTGACAATGATGACACAAGCACATAACATTATTCCGTTTAATCAAGATGTGGCACTCTATGAAAAAATAGCAACACAAAAACTACGCCAACAAGCATATGATAAAGCGCGCTATTACCTAGAAAAAGTGTTGGAATTGTCACCTGAACATTTTGAAGCGAGACAACAACTTGCAACATGTTATGAAAAGTTGCGTCATGAACGACAAGCAGAAGCACTCTATTATGATGAGATTAGTGAGGGACGTCATCTTGAAGCATCTTATTATGCATTAAGCCAGTTGAGTATCTCATTGAATGAACCGAACAAAGCCTATTTATTTGGTTTGAACTATGTATTTACTTCAGGTGATATTGCTTATCGAGATGAATTGGAAAGTATGTTTGATGTATCTTATCATGAAGAAGCAGCGTTAAAACAGGAAAGCCAGCTATTTACTGTTCAAGTTATTTTCCAGCATTTATTCGGTGAAGGTCGATTGTTAGAAGCGCGTAGTTATATTTTAAGACAAGAAGCAAAGATTCAAGAGAGCCACATTGTGCGTAATCTATTGGCGATGTGCTATCTCTATTTGAATGAAAATCAGGTGGCAAAAGAAATGTATGAGCGCCTGTTAAGAGAAGATTCATCAGATGTTTATGCATTATGTCATTATACGTTGTTGCTACATAATATGAATGAACATCAATTATTTGAACGCTATGTACAGCGATTGAATAAAATTATGCCAATGAATGACGATGAAACTTTCAAATTAGGCATTGTATTAAGCTATTTGAAACAATATGAAGCTTCACAACAATTGCTTGTGCCACTTCAGCGTAAAGGTAAGTTTCAAACATTTCAATTGTTCAATGCATTATCGGTCAATTATTATTACCTAGGAAATAAAAGCCAAAGCGAATATTTCTGGAATAAGCTATCGATATTTAGTCGGGCGCATGCGGGTTTGCCACCATGGATTGTGGATGAGCATATTACATATTTCGATGAGCATATTGCGCCATTGTTGACGAGTGAAGATCAACATCAACGCTTATATGGTATTTTTTTACTGAATCAATTGAACGGTAAGGAAGTATTGATGACGCAAGATGTGTGGGAAATCTTAGAGACTTTGGGAGACTATGAAAAATTGTATCTTTCTTATCTCATTCAAGGTCTGCACCTCAAAAAATTAGATTTTATTCATCGAGGTATGTTGGTGTTATATGATGAGAAAACCACGCGTGAAGAGTCGGCGCTATATTTAAGTTGGATTTCTTATGCAGAAGGTTTATTAGCAATAAATGTCGATCAAGAGGTGCTAGAACCTTATATTGCGGCAGTTACCTATTTATATTTTAATACGACAGAGCGAAGTCAAAGTATCGCTAACTGTTGTGAGATGTTCAATGTGACGGAGACAAGCGTATTAAAGGCTTTGGATCAATTGATGAGCATATAAGTTTAGACAAATAATTAAATATCGTAAAATAACTATTATTAAAATAAGAGGAGGAACCATCCATGTCAGAACAAGTAAGATATGATGTTGCGATCATTGGTGCAGGACCAGCAGGAATGACTGCAGCTGTTTATGCATCACGCGCTAACTTAAACACAGTGATGATTGAGCGTGGTATGCCAGGAGGTCAGATGGCAAACACTGAAGAGGTAGAGAATTTTCCTGGTTTTGAGATGATTTCTGGACCGGATCTCTCAACGAAAATGTTTGATCACGCTAAAAAGTTTGGTGCAGAATACAAATACGGCGATATTAAAGGAATAGAAGATAAAGGTGACTACAAAGTAATTGATTTAGGTTCAAGCCAAGTCGAAGCGACAGCTGTTATTATTGCAACAGGTGCAGAGTATAAAAAAATAGGTGTACCTGGAGAAGAAGAGCTTGGCGGTCGTGGTGTCAGTTACTGTGCGGTATGTGATGGTGCATTCTTTAAAAATAAAAACGTTTATGTCATCGGTGGTGGTGACTCAGCGGTTGAAGAAGGGACTTTCTTAACAAAATTTGCTGATAAAGTAACGATTGTACACCGTCGTGATCAATTGCGTGCACAAAAAATTCTTCAAGATCGTGCATTTAAAAATGAAAAAATAGACTTCATTTGGAATCATACGCTGAAATCAGTGAATGAAAAAGATGGTAAAGTAGGTTCATTAACACTTGTCTCAACAGAAGACGGTTCAGAACAAACAGTTGAAGCAGATGGTTTATTCGTGTACATTGGCATGAAACCACTGACACAACCATTCTTGAACTTAGGTATCACGAATGACGCAGGGTATATTGTAGCAAATGACGATATGAGTACAGCTGTCAAAGGTATCTATGTTGCTGGGGACGTACGTGAAAAAGGCTTGCGTCAAATTGTTACGGCAACAAGCGATGGTAGCATCGCAGCACAAAGTGTTCAAGCATATATTGAAGCATTGGAAGACTAAGCAATCACTTAATGATATAAATGAAAGATAAAGACTGGACATAACGGGTTCAGTCTTTCCTTATGGGCATAATTATGAAGAATCTCAATCAATTTTGATACAACAGCTACTACTTAGGTCTGTTTTCATGTACACTAAAAGAGACTAAAATGGGATGGTGGTTATATATATGCAAGACGTAGAAAAAAAAGAAACAGTTAAAAGAGAATTGCTAATTGTCACAGGTTTATCAGGTGCAGGAAAGTCTGTTGCAATCCAAAGCTTGGAAGACTTGGGCTATTTCTGTGTTGATAACTTACCACCAATATTGTTGCCTAAATTTATCGAATTGATGGTTGAAGGCACACCATCGTTACAAAAAGTGGCGATCGGGATAGACTTGCGTGGACGAGAATTTTTCCAAAGTTTTGTACAAGAAATTAAAAAGATTCAAGATGATGCAAAAGTTCAAGTGAGTATTTTCTTTGTTGATGCAGAAACTAAAAAATTGATTTCACGATATAAAGAAACACGTCGTCAACATCCATTACAAAAGAAAACAGGCTTGACGTTAGCAGAGGCAATTACAGAAGAGCGTCAATTATTATCAGAAGTCCAAAGCATTGCCAGCTTTACAGTTGATACAACCAAACTAACCGCTAAGCAATTGAAAAAACGCATCGCTGAATACTTCAACCACGCAGAAGATCCATCATTTTCGATTAATGTGACGAGTTTTGGTTTTAAACATGGGATTCAAATTGATGCAGATATTGTATTTGATGTGCGCTTTTTGCCGAATCCCTATTACGTCGAATCATTGCGTCCTTTAACAGGTATGGATGTTTCTGTTTATGATTATGTGATGAAGTGGGAAGAAACGGAAACATTTTATCAAAAATTGCTTGATTTACTTCGCTTTACAATTCCTGGTTATTATAAAGAAGGTAAATCTCAATTGGTCATCGCCATTGGATGTACAGGTGGTCAACATCGATCTGTTGCATTAGCAAAACGATTGGCAGAAGAATTGCAGCAAATATATGACTATAATATCTATGTGTACCATCGTGATGCACACATTGAAAGTGGAGATAAAAAATGAAACAACTCAAATTAGTGCTCATCGGAGGCGGCACAGGCTTATCCGTATTAGCAAGAGGTTTAAGATCGTTTCCAATTGATATTACAGCCATTGTGACTGTCGCAGATGATGGTGGCAGTACTGGCAAAATTCGTCATGAGATGGACATTCCTGCACCGGGCGATGTACGCAATGTTTTAGCTGCATTAAGTGATGCAGAGCCTACTTTAGAACAACTATTTCAATATCGTTTTGAAGAAGGGAAAATTAGTGGTCATTCTTTAGGAAATCTATTAATTGCAGCGATGACAAACATCACACATGACTTTGGACATGCAGTGAAAGAACTTAGCAAAATCCTCAATATTAAAGGGCGTGTCATTCCATCGACTGTGTCCAGCGTTGCCTTGCATGCAGAAATGGAAGATGGCGAGATTGTTGCAGGTGAATCAAATATTCCTAAAAAAAATAAAAGAATCAAACGTGTCTATTTAGAACCGGCAGATGCAGAGCCAATGAATGAAGCTGTTGAAGCATTGCGCGATGCAGACTTGATTGTTCTTGGCCCCGGTTCGCTCTACACCAGCGTTATCTCGACATTATGTGTTAAAGGGATTGGTAAAGCATTAGTCGAAAGCGCCGCAAAAAAATTATACGTTGCGAACATTATGACACAACCGGGTGAAACAGATGATTACACGGTTGTAGATCATATCGATGCCATTCATCAACAGTTGGGAGCGAATGTACTCGATTTTGTAATAGCGAACGAACTCGAATTTGATGATCAAATATTAAAAAAATATGAGGCAAAAGGTGCGAAACCTGTTTTATACAATGAAGGGATATTACAAGAAAGAGGTATTGAGCTCGTGACGGGTAAAGATTTGGCACTTATTTCAGAGAATCATCATGTGCGCCACCGTACGGAAATATTGGCAGAGATGATTTATGAAATAGCACTTCAAGAAATCAGTACAATTGAATTTGACCCAAATCAACTTAAATAGGCAGGACAGTAAAGAGAAAGGATGTCAATGATATGAGCTTTGCATCAGACATGAAAAATGAATTAACAAGAGTTGAAGTGAATAATGAAGATGCCATGGCAGAATTGAGTGCGTTGATTCGCATGAATGGTGCACTAAGCTTGTCTAATCAACAATTTGTCATCAATATTCAAACAGAAAATGCGACAACTGCACGCCGTATTTATTCATTAATAAAAAAAGTTTTTAACGTAGAAGTTGAAATATTAGTGCGCAAAAAAATGAAATTGAAAAAGAATAATATCTATATTTGTCGTATTAAAATGAAGGCACGCGCAATATTAGATGAATTGGGTATTCTTAAAGAAGGTAGTTTTACGCATGATATTGATTCAGCCATGGTAGCAACTGATGATATGCGACGCAGTTATTTAAGAGGGGCATTTCTAGCAGGCGGTTCTGTGAATAATCCAGAAACTTCCTCATATCATTTAGAAATTTTCTCATTATACGAAAGTCATTCGGAAGGTTTGACAGAGTTAATGAATAGCTATGGCTTGAATGCGAAAAAACTAGAGCGTAAAAAAGGATGGATAACGTACTTAAAAGAAGCGGAACGTATCGCTGAATTTTTAAGCTTAATTGGTGGTTATCAAGCATTGTTAAAATTTGAAGACGTGCGCATTGTCCGTGATATGCGCAATTCCGTGAACCGGCTAGTCAATTGTGAGACGGCTAATCTGAATAAGACAGTCAGTGCTGCTATGAAACAAGTTAAAAATATTGAATTAATAGATGAAGAACTGGGGCTAGACAATCTACCAGAACGTTTAAGAGAAATTGCGAAACTTCGAATAGAGAATCAAGATGTTTCATTAAAAGAATTAGGTGAGATGGTAAGTACAGGCACTATTTCTAAATCGGGTGTGAACCATCGCTTGAGAAAACTCAATGAAATCGCTGACAAAATACGCAGTGGTGAACAATTTGAAATTTAATAGGTTATAGATTTTTTAAAGACATAATGACGAAAACGAATGATACAGGTTTTCGTCATTATGTCTTTCTTTTGTTTTAAGAACGATTGATAGTGTAATAGTTCCATTTTATAAAAAGTATTTAATTATTTATATATAATAATGAAGCTTCTGTATAATACTTAAAATAATCAATACAAAATTCTAAAAAGTCTAGGAATAGGATATAAATATAAGGTTTTTATTTATTTTTCGAGAAAAAGCGAAAAAATAATAATATTGTTATTGGTGGATTTACTATTTTAATATATAATATTGGAATAGTAATACATTATTTTTAAAAAGGAGTGTTTAAATTTGAAAAAAATGGATTTCCTTCCTAATCGTCAGAATCGTTACTCCATTAGGAAGTACACGATTGGAACAGCTTCAATCTTAATTGGGGCAACCTTAATTTTTGGTGTTGCGAACGATGAAGCAAAAGCTGAAGAAACTGACACGACAGCTGAAGCCTTATCAGCGTCTGATAATCCAGATGCAGATGGTAAAGCAACAGCTGAGACATCCGTTGATGAAACAGTAGCAAGTGATGAAGAAGTTGAAAAAGTTGCTGAAGAAAGTAGTGAATCAAACGAAGCTACAGAGTCTATAGGTAAAGCGGCAGAAGAAACTGCAACTGAAGAAACTTCTGAAAAAGAGGATGACAATTCATCTGCATCAAATGCTGAAGTAGAATCAGAGAACAACGTACAGCCAGGCAATAAAGTAATTGATATTGAAAATCGCGCTTCACATATCCCAACTTATAGCGCAGATAATACAACAACAGAAGCAAGTGTTAAACCAGCAGATGAAGCCGAGGCGTTATCTTCAATCACTACAACAGGTGTGAGCAGAAATAAAACTGAAAGCACTCCAAATTCCTCGACTAATATTAACAACGAAAATGCACGCCCAGAAGCGATTACACCACGTAGTGCATTTAGAAGTGTAGGTACTGGCAGAACAGCATTCCGTGCAGCAGAGACATCAGGACGTAACGTAAATGACAAAGTAACGATGTCAAACATTAATACAACGATTAAAACATCAAATGGTGGCACAAGGAATGAATTTTGGGTAACAAGTGGTGATTATCTTCAAGTCACTGGTAACTATAAAGTCGACAATGATGTACATGCTGGCGATTATATGACATTTAACTGGGGACGCTACTATCGTCCAGGGGGCTTACATTTACCACCAATAGCAGTTGATTTGTATAGCAATGACGGAAAAGTTGTCGCAAAAGGTTCTTATGACCTAGCAACTAATACGTCAACATACACATTCACAGATTATGTAGATCAATTGGATGATGTAACAGGTAGTTTTAAAATTACAGGCTATGAAAATAAAAAAGAAAATACAATCGATAAAAGAACGTATCCGATTGAATTGAATCTTGCGGGTGAAACGTATAGAAAAGATATTGTGATTGACCATGGTTTAAAACCAGATAGCTACGTTCAAGGGAATGCAAATTATATTGATAGAAAAACAAATGATCAGTATATGACAACATACTTGAATCAACGTCATGACTTATTAGATGCACAAAAATTAGATATTGTGGTTAAAGGATATAAGGTTGATAAGTCGAGTATTCAAGTCTACAAAGTTACAGATAATAGTCAGTTTTTGGCAAATGGTAACCCAGACACAAGTCGATTAGAGAAAGTACGAATTCCTGCTAACGGCATTACAATGAGTGCAGATGGAACCAAAGCAACAATTAATCCATCAGTTATACCTTTCAATAGAAGACAACAGTATATTGTTACGTATAAGCTAATTCGAACAGTCGATGATGCGAAAAGCAGACAAGTTACAAATGAATTACGAAATGTAGCAAAAAACAATCAAATTACGCAATATCACAATTATTATCCTGGCATTTTCAGTGATGTTTCTAATGCTGAAGGTAAACCAATTATCCCAACGCCACCACCACTTTACAAATTAGGTGATTATGTATGGGAAGATACAAATAAAGATGGTATTCAAGATGCGAATGAACGAGGTATCGCGAATGTACCTGTTATCTTGAAAGATGCACAAGGTAATGAACTTAAACGTACAACAACAGATTCAAACGGTAAGTACCTATTTGATGGTTTACAAAAAGGTAACTATATTGTTGAATTTGGTACACCAGCAGGTTATGTGCCAACGCAAGTAGACCAAGGTAGCAACGATGCGACTGACTCAGATGGTTTAAGAGTTAACGTAAACCTTCAAGGTGATAACCTAACAATTGACTCAGGTTTCTACAAAGAACCTAAGTTAAAATTAGGTGACTATGTATGGGAAGATACAAACCGTGACGGTATTCAAGATGCAAATGAACCAGGTATTGCGAATGTCCCAGTTGTTTTACGAGATAGCCAAGGTAGAGAAATTGCGAGAACAACAACAGACAACAATGGACGTTATCTCTTTGATAATCTAGATAAAGGTAGATACACAGTTCAATTTGGTACACCAGACGGTTACATTCCAACAACAGCAAACCAAGGTGGCAATGACGCAATTGACTCAGATGGTTTAACAGTAACTGTAGATCTTCAAAACGATGATCTAACAATCGACTCAGGATTCTACAAAAAACCTAAGTTAAAATTAGGTGACTATGTATGGGAAGATACAAACCGTGACGGCGTTCAAGATATTAACGAACAAGGTATTCCAAATGTCACTGTTGTTCTAAAAGATGCACAAGGCAGAGAAATTGGTCGTACAACAACAGACCAAACTGGACACTACATCTTTGAAAACTTAGATGAAGGTGATTACACAGTTGAATTTGGTACACCAGACGGTTATATGCCAACGCAAGTAGACCAAGGTGGTAACGATGCCCTTGACTCAGATGGTCTAAGAGTTAATGTACATCTTCAAAACAATGATTTAACAATCGACTCAGGATTCTACAAAAAACCTAAGTTAAAATTAGGTGATTATGTATGGGAAGATACTAACAAAGATGGTATTCAAGATGCGAATGAAAAAGGTATCGCAGGCGTAACAGTTGTCTTGAAAGACGACCAAGGTAGAGAAATCTCAAGAACAACAACAGACAACAATGGTAAATACCTATTCGATAACTTAGATGAAGGTAGATACACAGTTGAGTTTGGTACACCAGACGGCTACGTTCCAACGAAAGTAGACCAAGGTAACAACGATGCGACTGACTCAGATGGTTTGAAAGTAGAAGTTGACTTACGTCAAGATGACTTAACAATCGACTCAGGATTCCACAAAAAACCAGTGAAACTTGGAGACTACGTATGGGAAGATACAAACCGTGATGGTATCCAAGACCCAGACGAAAAAGGTATCAGTGGTGTAACAGTTATCTTGAAAGATGACCAAGGTAATGAAATTGGTCGCACAACAACAGATGAAAACGGTGGATATGTCTTCGAAGATTTAGAACCAGGAGACTACACAGTTGAATTCGAAACACCAGAAGGTTACAGACCAACAACACCTAATGCAGGTACAGATGATGAAAAAGACTCAGATGGTCAAGTTGTAAAAGTTAAACTTGATAAAGATGATATGTCAATCGACTCAGGATTCTACAAAGTACCTAAGTTAAAACTTGGAGACTATGTATGGGAAGATACAAATAAAGACGGTATTCAAGATGCGAATGAAAAAGGTATCGCAGACGTAACAGTTGTCTTGAAAGACGACCAAGGTAGAGAAATCGCAAGAACAACAACAGACGAAAACGGTAAATACCTATTCGATAACTTAGATGAAGGTAGATACACAGTTGAGTTTGGTACTCCAGACGGCTACGTTCCAACGCAAGTAGACCAAGGTGGAGACGATGCGACTGACTCAGATGGTTTGAAAGTAGAAGTTGACTTACGTCAAGACGACTTAACAATCGACTCAGGATTCCACAAAAAACCAGTGAAACTTGGAGACTACGTATGGGAAGATACAAACCGTGATGGTATCCAAGATCCAGACGAAAAAGGTATCAGTGGTGTAACAGTTATCTTGAAAGATGACCAAGGTAATGAAATTGGTCGCACAACAACAGATGAAAACGGTGGATATGTCTTCGAAGATTTAGAACCAGGAGACTACACAGTTGAATTCGAAACACCAGAAGGTTACAGACCAACAACACCTAATGCAGGTACAGATGATGAAAAAGACTCAGATGGTCAAGTTGTAAAAGTTAAACTTGATAAAGATGATATGTCAATCGACTCAGGATTCTACAAAGTACCTAAGTTAAAACTTGGAGACTATGTATGGGAAGATACAAATAAAGACGGTATTCAAGATGCGAATGAAAAAGGTATCGCAGATGTAACAGTTGTCTTGAAAAACGAACAAGGTGAAGAAGTAGCTCGTACAACAACAGACGAAAACGGTAAATACCTATTCGATAACTTAGATGAAGGTAAATACACAGTTGAGTTTGAAACACCAGAAG
>NZ_JANUXY010000014.1 GCF_024814435.1 Staphylococcus americanisciuri | reverse complement strand
ACCCGATTAAGACGGTAGTAAAAGATGCCTCAGCGTTAACAGAGGGAGAGAAAGCAGCAGTTAAAGCACAAGTAGAGAAGTCAGAGAACTTCCCAGCAGGAGCAACAGTAGTTGTAGATAAAACAGGAAAAGCGACAATTACAGTTCCAGACAAAGAGGGTGTTCCAGGCTACACAATTGAAGTACCAGCATTTAAAACAGTCATCGCTGTAGCTAATCCTGCAAAGACTTATGTTAAAGATCCACAAAACTTAACGTCAACAGAAAAAGAAGAAGTTAAGAAGAAGGTAAAAGAGAAGAATCCAGATCTTCCAGAAAAAACAGAAATCACAGTGGGTAAAGATGGAACGGTTACAATCAAGGTACTAGGACAAACAACGTCAGTAGAACTTATTGACACGGTTGTGGGTGTGAAAGTTCCAGATAAAACTGTAGTGAAAGATCCACAAAACTTAACACCAGCAGAAAAAGAAGAAGTTAAGAAGAAGGTAAAAGAGAAGAATCCAGATCTTCCAGAAAAAACAGAAATCACAGTGGGTAAAGATGGAACGGTTACGATCAAAGTACCAGGACAAGATGCGTCAATAGAACTTACTGACACAGTTGTAAGTGTGAAATTGCCAGGCAAGATTGTAGATAAAAATCCAGAAAGCTGGACGCCAGAACAACCGAAACAACCAGATATGACTCAACCATCTGACACAATAAAAGATAAGAAAGTTAAAGGTATGAAACAAGCTGATAAAGCAATGGAAAAAGCTTTACCAGAAACAGGTAATACCAATAATCCATTTGTAGTAGCGTTTGGTTTCTTAGCATTGTTAGTCGGTGCAAGATTGACAAGACGTAAACATCGTGAAGAAGACTAATCATCAAGCCAACTAGATGCGTCTAGTCATTCTGCAAGAAAGCGGTAATCTCTTATTAAAGAGGTTGCTGCTTTTTTTGAGGTTGTTTAGCTTTTGTGATGGAAAGATAATGATAAGTAATTAGTTTTGTTAATATCGTAATGCCAGTTAAGTTGAAATAGTTGTCTCTATTTAGGGAGTGGGTCAGGAATCTCATTTTTCTAAAAAGATTCCGTTGTTCCACCCCCGCAAGGCTGAGTAGGGGGAGAAATAGCTTAGAAAAGCGTATTTTCAAGCCAGTCAGCTACTGACTTTTACAACATTTTTCACTTTGGATCTCATTTTCTATTAATGTCTATTCTCTTTTTGTGCACTAAAAAAGATAGCTCATCATGACATCCCATTATAAAAGATATAGAATCTTTTTGATAGATAGCGTTGTTGATATAAGGAGGCTAGCAGATTAATGGCTTGTCTTAAATCTGTTTTTGTATAATAGCATTGAAAACAGATTTGGTGGTATATAGATGACATAAAGTTGCTGGAGGTGACCTATGAAAGAAAGACGAATTATTCATATAGATATGGATTATTTCTATGCACAAGTAGAGGTTCGCGATAATCCGATGCTAAAGGATAAGCCAGTGATTGTTGGAGGAAAAGCAAGCGGTCGAGGGGTTGTTGCGACAGCATCCTATGAAGCACGTGAAATGGGGGTACATTCAGCAATGCCAATGTCTCGAGCACATCAGCTATGTCCGGATGGCTTTTATTTGACGCCAAGATTTGAAGTCTATCGCGCTGTATCTCAACAAATTATGAGCATCTTTCACCGTTACACATCGCTTGTTGAGCCATTGTCGTTAGATGAAGCATACTTGGATATTACAGGACTTGTCAAACCGACACAATCTGCCTCACAAATAGCGCAGATGATTCGTCATGATATATGGAAAGAGACAGGCCTTACATCTAGTGCAGGTGTTTCATATAATAAATTTCTAGCTAAGTTAGCCAGTGGTATGAATAAACCGAACGGCTTGACAATTATTTCTTATCAGAATGTTCATAAGCTCTTAATGGAATTGGATATTGGTGATTTTCCAGGTGTTGGCAAAGTATCTAAGGAGAAAATGCACGAACAGGGAATTTATACTGGCAAAGATTTGTATCAAAAAAGTGAGAGGGATTTGATCTATTTATTCGGTAAAAAAGGGAAAGCTTTATATGATAGGGTGCGTGGAAAAGACGAGCGAGAGGTGAAAAGTGAGCGCATTCGAAAAAGTGTAGGTGCCGAAAGAACTTTTTCTGTAGATACCAATCAGGATGAAGAGATATTGCGTAAAATTGAAATGCTGTGTGACAAAATAGAAGAACGGTTGGAAAAACTTCAAAAGTCAGGTTATACAGTAACTGTTAAAATTAAGACCAATGAATTCGTCACGCATACTAAACAACACAGTATGAAAACACCGGTGCAAAGCGCGCATGAAATATATCAAGTTGCCTATGATTTATATTATGCTGTGAAAGATCCAAACGTACCCATTCGTTTGATTGGTGTCACCGTTGGGAATTTACAAGAAGCGTCATTTCGAAATATGACGATATATGACTTTTTAGGTTAAAGCGCATCTTTGTCACGCAATTGCTTGCCATAAATATCAAGGATATTTTGCAAGTTTGGGTAGTGTTGTAATAAACGATATGTAATCATTGCGCATGCTTTTGCATCATTGAGCGCATCATGATGACCATGGAAGTCTAAATTGTAATAGTCCATCATATGCTTTAAGCCATAGCGCTGTGAGGATACAGTACGACGTGCGAGCTGACATGAACAAAAGTATGTGAGATCAGGGGTCTCCATATGCGCTGCTTTAATACTGGCATGTAGAACGGACATATCAAAGGCTGCATTGTGTGCTACGATGGGTAAATATTCTATAAAATCAAGCATGTAAGGAAATACTTCTTTGAATGTAGGGGCATTAGCCACATCACTAGGATGAATGCCGTGTACATCGATATTACGTGCAGCAAAAAAGTCATTGGGATTGATTAAAGTATAAAAAGATTCGGTTAATTGATGATCGATGATTTTGACCATACCAATTGAGCAGATACTTGTTCGTTTATTGTTGGCTGTTTCAAAATCAAGTGCGATATATGCGTTGTGTGCCATCAAATGACCTCCATTAAAAAAATAGTCTACGCTTATAAATAAAATCGGGGTGTCAAATGTTGACATCCCGATTGATGAATAAAGATGTATTATTCTTCGTTAAAAGTGCGTGATGCAAGTTCTTTTTCATATAAGTACAATGTATTTGAGTCGTCACCGATTCGTTTTAAATAATCAATATGTGTTTCAAACATAGACTCTTCTTCAACTTGCTCATCTAAGAACCAATTTAAAAATGAAATTGTTGCATAATCTTTTTTATCGTTAGCAATTTCAGATAAGTTGTAGAATCTTCTCGTCACATCTTGTTCTTGCTTTAGACCATCTTCAAAAGTTTCCAAGATTGAGTTGAAATCTACTTTTGGTGCATCTAAAGCTTGGAAGACTGCTTTTTCGCCACGGTCATTGATATAGTCGTAAATTTTTTGTCCATGGAATCGTTCTTCTTTCGCTTGTTCGATATAAAAGTTTGCAAAGCCGTCATAAGAATTGTTATCGCAATAAGCAGCCATTGCCATATATGCATGTGCAGCAAAGAATTCGTGATTCATTTGATTGTTAAGTGCCTCTAGCAATTGTTGGTCTAACATGATATTCCCTCCTAAAAATTGTTCATTATCAGTTTACACATTTACAACATGTGATTGCAATGGATAAGTGATATGAGTTTTAATTTTCTAAATGTATCCCACATGTTATAATACAGTAGGTAAAAATGGAGGAGAGAACGAATGAGACAATGGACAGCGATAACATTGGCAAAGCTTGCGAGAAAGGCGAGCCGCGCCGCTGGAAAAAAAGGAACGGATTTGCCTGGACAAGTTGCCAGAAAAGTTGATGCGAACATTCTAAGAAACCTTGCAGCTAAGGTAGATGAAGTTGTCTTTGTTAGTGGGACAAATGGTAAGACAACTACTTCAAACTTAATAGGTCATACTTTGAAAGAAAACAACATTCCGATTGTGCATAACAATGAAGGGGCTAATATGGCAGCAGGTATTACTTCTGCTTTCATCGTACAGTCCACACCTAAAACAAAAGTTGCTGTAATAGAGATTGATGAAGGTTCTATTCCACGTGTATTGTCAGAGATGACGCCGACTAAGATGGTCTTTACGAACTTTTTCAGAGATCAAATGGATCGTTTTGGTGAAATAGATATCATGGTCAATAATATTTTGTCTGCGATTAGTGGTAAGGGTATCCAATTGATTCTGAATACCGATGATCCATTTGTAAGTCGTTTGAAGATTGCCAGTGATGAAGTTGTGTATTATGGTATGGATGCAAATGCGCATGCGTTTGAACAATCGTCAATGAATGAAAGCCGTTATTGTCCTAATTGTGGAAAACATCTCGTCTACAGTCATATTCATTATAACCAGTTAGGGCATTATAGCTGTGACTGTGGGTTCAAACGACATAATCCGCATTATGCTGTATCGTCATTCTCTGCAACCCCATTTGTTAAGATGACAATGAACGGGGCGACGTTCGATATGAAAATTGCAGGTGACTTCAATGCATATAATGCGCTTGCAGCCTACGCGGCATTAAAAGAGATAGGGCTAGATGATGAGAGTATTCGAAAAGGTTTTGCTACGTATACTTCTGATAATGGTCGTATGCAGTATTTTGAGCGAGATAACAAGAAAGCTTTAATTAATTTGGCGAAGAACCCGGCAGGTATGAATGCATCCATCGCTACTGGTGAGCAGTTGGAAGGTCGCAAAGTTTATCTGTTCAGCTTGAATGACTTTGCTGCAGATGGGCGCGATACGTCTTGGATTTACGATGCGGATTTTGAAAAGTTAAAGCATCAAGATATTGCAAGAATTGTTGTAACAGGAAGTCGTGCAGAAGAGCTACAATTGAGGTTGAAGTTAGCTGAAGTGGATGTGCCGATAATAGTGGAAAGAGATATTTATAAGGCAACAGCGATGACTATGAATGATCCTTATATGACTGTTGCAATTCCTAATTATACATCTCTTGCGCCCATGTTAGATCAGTTAGAGCGATCTTTTAAGGAGGAGAGATAGTATGCATGAGTTAACGGTATTTCATTTTATGCCGGATAAACTGAATTTATATAGTGATATTGGTAATATTATGGCATTAAAATATCGAGCAAAACAACGTAATATTCACATTCATGTTGTGGATGTGAATGAAACCGATGACCTTGATTTAAAGGCAGCTGATATCTTCTTCATAGGTGGTGGAAGTGATAGAGAACAAGCCATTGCGACGAAGGAATTAACTAAGATTAAAACCGAATTAAAAGCAGCGATTGAAGCGGGACTACCAGGACTTGTAGTCTGTGGGGGCTATCAATTTTTAGGAGAGAAGTATGTAACGCCAGATGGTCAAGAATTGGAAGGTTTACATATTCTCGACTTCTATACAGAATCTAAATCAGATCGTCTTACAGGTGATATTGTGATTGAAAGTGAGCAATTCGGTACAATTGTAGGCTTTGAGAACCATGGCGGACGTACGTATCATTCGTATAATACATTAGGTCATGTGACACACGGTTATGGAAATAATGATACAGATAAACAAGAAGGATTACATTATAAAAACTTGTTAGGTACATACTTACATGGTCCGGTGTTACCGAAAAATCATGAGATGACGGATTATTTATTGCGGGTTGCGGCCGAACGTAAAGGCATACCTTTTGAACCGACACATATTGATAATGTGGCAGAAGAACAAGCCAAACAAGTGTTGATTACGCGCGCTGAAAAGAATAAAAAATAATAAGAAACTCCCAATTCCTTAAGTTTATCAAAGGTTGGGAGTTTCTGTATGTGTATAATAATTTTATTTAACGCGATACCGTAGCAAGAGTATGCGGTAGATTAGCAAAATCTCATAGATGGTGTGACTTTTAATTTGATTCGTATCAAACTCATTCAAGCCTTTTACTGAGTTTTTTAAAGTTGACGCAGCTTTACGTTCTGGTTTGAATGTGCCACATTGAAAAATTTGATCAACACGTTGAGAAATAGAGATGATTGCTTCTTTCTCTTTATCTGTAAATATCATCATCGCATCTTGTGGCAAATAGATAATATTAGAAAGATGTGTTAGTAACAATCTGTTTTCATGTGCACGGTTTGTGAGCTTTCTTAGACGCATCCAATCATCAGAGCGGTTTTTGGTTTTGTGATATTTCAGTTCATCACGTTGATACCCTAACAGCTCCTCAATTCTTGTATTACAAGTATGTAATTTGTCGACAAGTACATCGCTTTTCTCGGATTGAAAGTGTCCAATCAGTAATTCTTTCATACGCTCATCAAACAAAAAGTAAATTTGACGTTCAGAAGATTCAATGAGTTCTTCAATTTGTTCGTAATATTTTGGTGGTAAGACCATAAAGTTCACAAGACCTGCTGTCACAAGTCCGATAATCGCTGTTAATAATCGAGAAAAAATATTGAATAAGTAGTTATCATGAATGTCCGGTATCATAGCTAATGCGGTCAATGTTGCAACAAGAATACCGGGATGTAGATTAAAACGAATACATAAAATAATTGTAAGTGTCGCTGTTAAGCCATATGTAATTGCTGAGTCATCACCAAAGAAATATGCTGATACAACTGCGATAAATGCGCCCATAACGGTGGCAGGAAGTCGTTTATATCCCTTATGAATCGATGCCTTGACAGTTGGTTCGATAGTGACAACAGCAGACAGAATCGCAAAGATTGGATTCAAGTTGAGCGAGAGACAGAATAATGCTGTTAAAAATGTAGCAAGCCCAGTTTTAATGGTACGGGCACCTACCACTTTCTTATACCATTTGATTTTCATGCGCATAACTCCTGATTTATACTTACTTCTAGTATATCAAAAAAATTTTGTTATAATAAGTACAGTATACAAATTGGAAAAGGAAAGGGATTAGAATGATAGTAAAAACGGATGAAGAACGTCAAGCTTTATTAGAAATTGGCGCGATATGTGCAAAAGTAAGAGATGCTATGCAAGCAGCAACGAAGCCAGGTGTGACAACGAAAGAATTGGACAATATTGCAAAAGAGATGTTTGAAGCAGAAGGTGCGTTGTCAGCGCCCATTCATGATGAGAACTTTCCAGGTCAAACATGTATCAGTGTCAACGAAGAAGTTGCACATGGTATTCCAAGTCAACGTGTGATTCGTGAAGGTGACCTTGTGAATATCGATGTGTCTGCATTGAAAAATGGTTACTACGCAGATACAGGTATTTCATTTGTGGTTGGTGAGACGGACGATCCTATTAAACAACAAGTGTGTGATGTAGCGTTAGAAGCATTTGAAGCAGCTATGGCGAAAGTAAAAGTCGGCAGCAAGTTAAGTCAAATTGGTAAAGCAGTTCATGCAACAGCACGTAAAAACGGCTTGAAAGTAATCAAGAACTTAACAGGTCATGGCGTGGGTCAATCATTGCATGAAGCACCAGCACACATTATGAACTATTTTGATCCACATGAAAAAACATTGTTAAAAGAAGGCATGGTTCTTGCAGTAGAGCCGTTTATTTCTTCTAATGCGTCATTCGTGACAGAAGGCAAAAATGAATGGGCATTTGAAACATCAGATAAAAGTTATGTGGCACAAATCGAACATACAGTGATTGTTACAAAAGAGGGTCCAATTCTAACAACAAAACTTGATGAGACACATTAAGTTCGGTCTTTAGTCCTAAAACAAAATGGTTCCGCAGCCTATTACAAAGGTTTCGGAACTTTTTTATAATGGTAGTAACAGATGAGGTGAGAACATGATGTTACAACTAGTAAAGACATATATCGAACAGTTCTTAAGACAGTGTTATCAACAAGGTATCTATCAGTATCTGACATCTTTAGATTTAAAATTACAATCTATCAATGATACGATGCGTTATATTCAACATAAAAAAGCACAAGTGCAGCTTATGATTGACAGACGCATGCTAGAGTTAGAAAATAATTATATGAACTTAATAGATGACGATCATTTTGAATATGCATCTACCATTTACGATGCAACAATGGTATCTCTAAAAGAAGAATTAAACAAAATAGAAAGTGAGTATGCCCAATTAGAAAGTTACTATTCACAGCTTGATGCAGATAAGGCATATACGAAATGTGAATGTCACTTATTGAGAACACTAGTTAATGCATACTAGAAAGGTGGAAATATGACGCAAAAATATATTTCGACTGAGCTACTCATTCTTTTTACTGCACTGATGATTATTGCAAACTTTTACTATATTTTTTTCGAGAAGATAGGGTTTTTGTTTGTACTCGTTTTGGGCAGTATTTTGATGTATGTTGGTTATATATATTTTCATAAAGTGCGTGGATTGCTTTGTTTTTGGATAGGCGCTTTAATGATAGGCTTCACATTGCTATCCAACAAATACACGCTAGTCATTTTATTTATTTTTATATTTATTATTGCAATTCGCTATTTCAAATATAAACGTCGTCCATTATCAATCATTGCAACAGAAGATGTACAATACAGTCAAACATTTATTAAGCAAAAATGGTTAGGTGAACAAAAAACACCTATTTATGTGTACAAATGGGAAGACTTACAAGTGCAACATGGTATAGGTGATGTTCACATTGATATGACTAAAGCAGCTAATCTCAAGGCACAAAATAATGTTGTTGTACGTCATTTGATTGGTAAAATACAAGTCATTGTGCCGCTTAACTATCATGTTAACTTGAATGTAGCGGCATTCTATGGAACAGTTGCCATGGGGGAACAGCGACAAAAGATAGACAATACAAATATCACAATGCATACGGAACAGAAGAAGGATAGTTATACAGTTAATATATACGCTTCAACCATGATTGGTGATGTTGAGGTGATATTCCGATGAATCATTATGTGCGCACGATTGGCTCGATGCTGATTCTTGTTTATACAATGTTTACAGCATTGCTTTTTATTGACAAGGTCTTTGTGAATATCATTTTTTTTCAAGGAATGTTTTATAAACAAATCTTAGGTATTCCAGTGTTTTTGTTTATCAACTTAATGGTGGTATTTATGTGTATTCTTGTCGGAAGTGTGATTGCTTTTAAGATTAACCAGCAATATGATTGGCTGCAAGAACAAATTGAACGTGCGATTCAAGGTGAAACAGTCGGCATTAATGATCACCAAATCGAGTTGTACAATGAGACTATTACACTGTATCAGACATTGGTTCCCCTCAATCAAGAGTTGCACAAGCTGCGCATCAAAACACAGAATTTAACGAATGAACAATATAATATGAATGATTTGAAGGTCAAAAAAATCATTGAAGATGAACGGCAGCGTTTGGCACGTGAATTGCATGATAGTGTATCACAACAATTGTTTGCTGCGAGCATGATGTTGTCAGCCATTAAAGAAACGGACCTTGTGCCACCTTTGAATCAACAAATTCCTACGTTGGAAAAAATGATTCAAGACTCACAATTAGAGATGCGCGCACTGTTACTTCACCTACGTCCAATCGGGCTCAAAGATAAGACGCTTGGTGAGGGAATCGAATCATTGATAACTGATTTGCAAAGAAAAGTATCGCTGAAGGTCATGTACGAAATTGATACCTTTGATGTACCAAAAGGCATTGAAGATCACTTGTTTCGCATTACACAAGAAGCGATATCTAACACATTGCGTCATGCGAATGGTACACAGGTGAGTGTAGAGTTATTAAATCGAGAAGGCTATTTATTATTGCGTATTCAAGATGATGGTATTGGTTTTAACCCAGATGATAAAATGGAACAAAGTTATGGTCTTAAAAATATGAGAGAGCGGGCGACTGAGATTGGTGCGACATTCCACATCGTATCGTTACCAAATGCAGGTACACGAATTGAAGTAAAAGCACCATTGGATAAGGAGGGACAGTATGACAATTAAAGTATTGTTTGTTGACGATCATGAAATGGTACGAATCGGTATTTCTAGCTATTTGTCAACGCAAAGTGATATCGAAGTAGTAGGCGAAGGGAGTTCCGGGAGAGAAGCGATTGAAAAAGCGCATGAATTGCAGCCGGATGTAATATTAATGGATCTTGTTATGACAGATATGGACGGTGTAGAAGCAACGACACAAATCAAAAAAGACTTGCCAGCGATTAAAGTTGTAATGTTGACAAGTTACATAGAAGATAAAGAAGTCTACCGAGCATTGGATGCAGGGGTAGACAGTTATATCCTTAAAACAACAAGCGCAAGTGATATTGCGGAAGCGATACGTAAAACAAGTCTAGGTGAATCCGTCTTTGAAGCGGAAGTCTTAGTAAAAATGCGCAATCGTATGAAACAACGTGCGGAGCTGTACGAAATGCTGACTGAGCGTGAAATGGAAATATTATTATTAATTGCTAAAGGATATTCAAACCAAGAGATTGCAAGTGCTTCACATATCACAATCAAGACAGTTAAAACGCATGTGAGCAATATATTAAGTAAGTTAGAAGTACAAGATCGTACACAAGCAGTTATTTATGCCTTTCAACATGGCTTAATTGAATAAGATATAAAAAGACTGAAACGAAAATGCACCCCTAAAAGTTGGAATTAAAAATCTAACTATTAGGGGTGCATATAATTATTTTAGTTCAATTTATCATAGCCATTATGAATAAGCTCTAGTTCGCCTGTGTGTGGATCGATAACCAGCCCATGAACAGGCACCTGTCCATCAAATAATGGATGATCATATATCATTTGAACGTTATGACGGACATTATCATAAACATCGTCAAAACCTTTTAAGAAGTGAGCGACATCGATTCCTGAATATTGAAGAAGCTCAAATACATGATTGTCAATACCTCGATCCGCCATCGTTTTCATGACTGATTCTACATCTATATTACCCATTCCACAATCTTTATGGCCCATAATAATAATTTCCTCTGCGCCCAATGCATAGATACCTACAAGTATACTGCGCATAGTTGAGCCATAGGGGTGTGTAATCATAGCACCGGCATTTTTAACAACCTTCAAATCACCATTGTTAAAACCGAGTGCTTTCGTCGATAAATCTTGTAAGCGTGTATCCATACAAGTAACTAATACAGCTTTTTTAGCTGGTACTTTTGTTGCACTATAAGCTTTATATTCTTTGTTGGCAACAAATGTTTTATTGTAGGTTAATATATCTGCTAGTAATGTCATGATGAAGCCTCCTAAAAATTAGGGTATTATAAAATCATTATTGGTCTTTTGTTGTTTTGATGTGGCGTGAGTAACCATCATTTTCACGTTCAACCTTCTGAGGTGCGGTATAGTCGGCTTGGGATGTTTCAGCTGCTGTTGAGGATGATGTGACTGATGTATCAACGCCTTGAGGTTGTTCATCTTGACGTTCACTGTCATTATCTTCATAGTTGTTATAAGCTTTAGCGAGATCTTGTTCTTGACTTTCTTCTAGTTCATCATAAGTCTGTTCTTCAGGTGTTTTACCTTTAACAACTTTACGCTGATGAACAATCGCATTGATTTCAGCACCAATGATTAAGATAAATCCTGTAATGTACAGCCACAACATTAGAACGATAACGCCTCCAATACTACCATAAGTCTTAGAGTAGTTACCGAAGTTCGATACATAATAACCAAAGCCCAATGTTCCCACAATCCATACAATTGTCGCAAACAACGAGCCGGGAAGCACAGATTTGAGCTTGATTTTGACATTAGGTGCGGCTGTATATAGCAATGTGAATACGATAAAGATAGCAATCACAGGTAATGCAGTGCGTAATAAACTGAAAATCCAGCGTACTTGATCATCCAAGCCTAGTGAACCGAATAATAAGTTACCAATCTGCTCACCGAAAGTAAATAAAACCATTGTAATTGGTAATGTAATGCCTAAAGCAAGTGTGAATAATACAGCAAGCGCTTTTGAGACGATGAAGTTTCGGCTATCTTCAACATCATACGCAACGTTAAATGCATTCATCATCGCTGTCATTCCGTTTGAAGCAGTCCACAATGCAAGAATTAAACCAATTGATAGAATGCTACCACTAGCATTGCCCATGATATCATCAATAATGCTTGTGATGATTGAAGCAGCATCTGCAGGCGCATTCTCGGATATTTGATCTATCAATGTTTGTCGATCGATATTAAATACAGGTACTAGTGATAGAACAAAGATTAACATTGGGAAAAGCGATAACATAAAATAGTAAGCAAGCTGTGCTGCCAAACCTGAAGCATCATCTTTACTAATGCGATAGATTAAATATTTGATAAAGCCAGGCCTGTCCGAATATTTGACTGGCTTATTAATACGTGAGACAAAGAAAGTTTCGTTGTCTTTAGGTGCTTCTTTGGACTGAAAAGGTTGTGGTTTCACAAAGTGACGTTCTGCCTCAACATCTCCACTCGCATCGCCTTTGCGATCAGGGTGATGGGTTGTTTCATCGTTTGCGTCACTTTTGTGTATTTTATTTTTTAATTTATCCACAAAACTTTCAGACGTGTCTTGTTTTTCTGCCATGAATGTACTCCTTTTTCATTATTATCATCATTGTTACAGGTGTCATCTCATAATCAAGAGAGTGAGATAGCGTATAGAAAGTTAGCTTCACATTAGTGAAACAGTAACATTCTATCTCCATACCTCACCCCCAGTTGTGATAGACATATTGTGTTAGGGTATCTAGAAGACTAGCGACCACTACCGATTTGTTTGTTATTTTTACGTGCAATCAGTGTATCTTTTGCATCAATCAACGAACGTTCAAGCTCTGGATTGTTGCGACGGATTTCTTCAAGCGTATCTTTCCAATACATCAATTCATTGACAAGCTCTGTTACCTTTGAAGGTTGGCTAGAACGTTGACCTGTTTTGATATGATGAATAGATGTTTTAAGCGATTGACGTGTGCTTCTGTCGATTAATGCAACTGCACCACCTAATGCAGCGCCAATGAGAATACCTGTTACGAATTTGTTTTTCATATTTTATTGCTCCTTTCTATCCTTAACAATATAATCAATTAAACGGTCACATGATGATTGTATCATGTTATAGACACCTTCAAAATTATTTGTGTAGTATGGGTCTGGCACATCTGTTTCTGCCATATCACTAAATTCAAGTAACTTAAAAAGTTGTCCTGTTAGGTTGGGATTGATACGCTTAATATTATCCACATTGCTTTGATCCATTGCAATGATGTAATCAAAGTTATCTTGTGGTGTTAAGAGTTCACTAATCATCCCGTCAAAAGGAATACCATGTTCATTCAAGATACGCTGCGTTCCTTCGTGTGGGGGTTGCCCTAAGTTCCAATCGCCTGTCCCTCTAGAAACGACATTAATATCTGTAATGCCACGTTCATTGAGACGCTGGCGCATAATCGCCTCAGCCATTGGAGAACGACAAATATTGCCGAGACATACAAAAGCAACTGTTGTCATATTTCTCCCTCCATATCTCCATTTATATGCCCATTTTATCCTTTTTCAAAACAATTCTAAAGTAATTCTTGCAAAAATTTTCCAAAAGTTATCAGCTTTGTTAAAATATTGTGATGAAAGGATGATAATGATGACAAAAGATATCGCAACAATGATTACAGAAATACGTGATCGATTGAATCTCGTGAACAAAGGCTTAATTGATCCTAATAAATATGCAGATACACATCGTGAAGAAATTGTAGAAATATATGAATATGTGACATCAAAACAATCATTCACACCTCAGGAAATGTCAGGTATTACAGAATTATTAGGTAACCTACGTCAATCATAATGGAGGGGTAATATGCCAAGAAATGAAAAGCTACAACAATATGCGCGATTATTAGTACGCGTTGGTATGAATGTACAGCCAGGACAACCTGTATTTATTCGAACAACAGTAGATGCTGTGGATTTTACAAGACGTATCGTGAAAGAAGCTTATGAAGCGGGAGCGTCAGATGTACGCGTTAACTATGCGGATCCCATATTAAAGCGCTATGCTTATGAATATGAACAACAATCATTTTTTGAACAAGACGTCAAAGCATATGATGTAGAAGAACGAATGGACTATGCATCACGTGGTGCGAGTAATTTAGCTTTACTAACAGAAGATCCAGATTTACTTAATGGTATTGATGCTCAAAAAATCAAAGCAACACAATTACGCTACGGTCAAGCGTTCAAACCTTATATGATATTACCACAAAAGAATGCTTTTCCATGGTTGGTAGCAGCATATCCATCTGTTGATTGGGCGAAAAGAGTTTATCCAGATTTGGAAGATCAAGAAGCAGTTGAACGCTTTCTAGATGATATATTAGCGATTGTGCGCATCGACGGTAATGATCCAGTTGAGAATTGGCATAAGCATACGCAACAACTTAAAGCGCGTGCAGCTTGGTTAAATGACAAGGCATATCAGGCACTGCACTTTGTATCAAGCGGTACAGATTTACGCATTGGATTGCCAGAACAACATATTTGGGAAGAACCGACAAGTTATACACCAGATGGACAAGCATTTGTAGCTAATATACCGACTGAAGAAGTTTTTACAGCACCACATTGTCAAAAGGTAGATGGCTATGTGTCGAATACATTGCCATTAAGCTATAATGGTACGATTATCGATGGATTCAAACTGACATTTGAACAAGGACGTGTCGTTGATTTTCAAGCTGAACAAGGCGAAGAAGTTTTGCGTTCGTTGTTGGATACTGATGAAGGTTCTCGCAGATTAGGTGAAGTTGCGCTCGTTCCGGATGATTCACCAATTTCTAATCGCAACACTATTTTCTACAATACGTTATTTGATGAAAATGCGTCGTGTCACATCGCTTTAGGTTCAGCATATGCCTTCAACATTCAAGGTGGCACTGAAATGGATGATGCTACATTAGCTCAGCATGGATTGAATGATTCATTAACGCATGTAGACTTTATGATTGGTAGCGCTGACTTAAATATTTACGGTGTTACTGCTGATGGACAAGAAGAAATTATTTTTGAAAATGGTAATTGGGCAATAAATCATTAGGATGAGGTAAGAACATGACAACCAATAAAAAATCAATGAAAGCATCTAAAACATATAAATCGCGTCAAGTATTTCCACAAGATACGAATCATCTTGGAACATTATTCGGTGGCACGTTAATGGCAAACATTGATGAAATTGCTGCTATCTGTGCGATGAAACACGCCAACAATACAGTTGTGACAGCATCGACGGACTCTGTAGACTTTTTGCGACCAATCAAGAAGGGTGATATTGTAACTTATATTGCAATGGTGACATACTCAGGGAAGTCATCTATGGAAGTGTGTGTGCAGATTATGATAGAAGATATTTACAAAGGGGAACATCAATTAGCAGCATTGAGTTTTCTGACGTTTGTCGCTTTAGATGATGAGGGTAAACCAACGTCTGTTGCAGAAGTATATCCAGAGAACGATATAGAGCGTTGGTTCCATGAATCGGGAGAAGCACGTGTAAAACGTCGTAAAGAGCGACGTGAAGAAAGCAAGAAGACATTACAATTCTTGTCAGAGATTAACAACGATAATGAGTAATAGAAGGACAGGGAGTTGTCTCATGTCCTATCTCAACGTGAACAGTTAAACTAAAAACGCTATCTCTACAGCATATGATAAGAGGTAGCGTTTTTTTAATATAATTATGATTTAAATTGATGATATTGTTGATGCATTTGTTTTTCAAGTACTTTGAAGTTTTCATGTGGATAGTACATGTTTTTTACAAGCAGATTTGGTCCTAGACACTTAAAGTGTGGACAATGACAGTTAATCAATTGTGACAGTGAAGAAGTCAGCCATTTTGAAAATACATTGGTTAGTTTATCACGCTGAATATTGGCTAGCGTACCGGTTTCATCGCCAAAATCAGTAACGATGACGTTGCCTGTAAATACATTGACGTTTAGTCGACTGCGTCCATCGGGATCATTTCTTAGTGACACGTTAGGTGCAGATAAAAGACGTTGACGCAATGCCTTATCTTGCTCGTCCTGTAAACACGGGAAGATAGGGAGCGTTCCAAACAGCATCCAGACATTTGGATCACGAATATCGAGTAATTCATTGATTTTTGCTTTTATCTCTGCAAGTGGCAACACTTCTAATTGGCTTGCAAAGTCAGCTGGGTACATCGGATGAATCTCGTGGCGTTGACATTTCATTGTTTCAACAACTTCACGGTGAATTTTTTCTAGATATGGTGCTGTTTGACGATTTAACATTGTTTCAGCAGATACAAACATACCTTGTTCACTTAATGTCTGTGCGTTTTTTAACATTTGTTCAAAGAGGTGTATGCGCGCTTGAAGTGGTGGCTTTTTCTCCATCGCACCGAATCCTACGTCAGTAAATGTATCGATAGTTCCCCAGTTATGAGATATGTGCATCACATCAATATATTCGGCAATATCTAAATAACGGTCAAGGGGAAGTGTTAAGTTGGAGTTCATCTGTACATATATACCGCGCTGTTGGGCATATTGGACAAGTGGTTTGACGACTTCACGTATCGATTTTTTGGAAAACATTGGTTCGCCGCCAGTAATAGAAATCGTACGAAGCGTTGGCACTTCGTCAAGCCGTTGTAAGATTAAAGACATCGGTAGAGGATCAGGATCTCGCATTTGAAGGGTATAACCAACCGCGCAGTGACTGCACCGCATATTGCACAGGTTTGTCGTAGTAAACTCAACGTTACTGAGTGTCAGTTCACCATGCTGTTCAATATCACGGTAGGCTTCCCATGGATCATTTTGAATTGAGATTGGTTGTTTGTTGGTCAATATCACGTTAAAAACTCCTCATTTTTAAATTGTATGTGTATTTGATATGATATAGCTAAATGAGTGTAAGATGTTTGGGTATTTGATGTTGACTATCCACATATACACGCCTAAGAAGTACAACGTTATTATAAAGGAGATTTATTAAGGATGAAAGAGCCACAAACAATTAATCAAGTAAAAGAACGTTTATCGCAGTTTATTGAAGACATGTCACATGTGAATCCGGATGAAGTAGAAATTGCTGATATTGATGAATGGATTGCGATACTCGATCAGTTAGAAGAAAAAGTAAATCAATTGCGTTAATAAAAATAAAATACATACTCAATGTTTAAAATTAAATGGATTTGGTTATACAATAATCATACACTCAAAAGAAAGGTGAGGCATTATGACAAAACAAGTAGCAGTGTTATTAGCTGATGAATTCGAGGATATCGAATTAACGAGTCCAGCAGAAGCGATTGCGTCTGCCGGTCACAAAGTTGTGATTATCGGTGATGAAAAAGGTGCAACACTCAATGGTAAACATGGTGAGAAAGTTGTAGTAGATGTTGCGATTGCAGATGCTAAGCCGGAAGAATATGATGCATTGTTATTACCAGGTGGTTTTTCACCAGACCATTTACGCGGAGATGAAGAAGGTCGTTATGGTAAGTTCGCATCACATTTTATGACAGCTGAGCTACCAGTATTTGCGATATGTCACGGTCCACAAATTTTGATTGATACGGATGCACTAACCAATCGTACAGTGACTGCAGTCTTGAATGTTCGTAAAGATTTAGAGAATGCAGGTGCAACGGTTGTAGATCAATCAGTTGTTGTTGATCGTAATATTGTGACAAGTCGTACACCAGATGACTTAGACGATTTTAATAGAGAAATTAAAAATCAACTTCAATAGTATGAAAGCACAGTTGATAGCGTGAAAATAAACACGTTATCGACTGTGCTTTTTAAGTTTCATAGAGAAGCATTTATGAATAGAATCAGCTTTTATGTTTTATTGAATCGTCTGATTAAGACAGGGCAATGGAACTTTTGGAAAAATAAGATTCCCGTATCTCATGTCCAGCTATAAAATACGAGAATCTTATTAAATTTCTATGCCACAAGATTATAAGATAAGCTTATTCAAATTGTATGACAGGTTATAGAAAACGCTTTGCTGCGGTAGACATAGGCGGCATTTCATCTACAACTAGTTTGCCATCTTCAGTCAAACTACGGTAAGCCCATTTCGCATAGTTTTTTGCTTCTTCAGGTAAGATTTTACCTGGAAGAGGGGCTGCATTAGGATCGACATATACGTTCACGACAACTGGTTTATGTTGTTGAACGGCTGTTTGAACAATTGCATCAATGTCTGCTGGATCTTTCAATGTATAACCAATACCACCACATAACTCAGCAAACTTAGCAAAATCCATATCGCTGAATGAAATACCATATTCAAGTTCACCAGCCGCTTGTTGCTCGTATTTAATAAATGAGAGTTCTTGGTTGTTCAGAACAAATATCACCATTGGCAGACGATATTGGACTGCTGTTGCGAAGTCTTGCATGACCATTTCAAATGCACCGTCACCAGAGATGGCGATAACTGGGCGCTCAGGGAAAGCCAAGCGTGAAGCAATCGCAGTTGGAAGTGCACAGCCCATTGTACCGAGCCAACTTGAAATAATAAAGTGGTTTTGAACGCCTAGATTGAGATAGCGCGTAGACCATACAGTTGATGTGCCTACATCTGCAGCAATAACAGTGTTTGGTGTGATTACTTTATTAATAGCATCCATTAAGCGTTCAGGGCGAATAGGTTCAGAGGTATTCTGACGATCTTCGTCCATCCATTGCGTCCAAGTTTGTTTGTGTTCGAGCATTTCGTTCAAGAATGGTCGTTTTTCTACTGGATTAATGGCTTCAATCAATGCTTGTAATGATAACTTAGTATCGCCGACGATTGGTGCATCAATATTAAAGCGATGACCAATTGCGGCTGTATCATGATCCAGTTGTATAGCCGCAATATCTTTTTTAGGTAGATAGTCAACATATGGATAGTTGGTACCAATCATGATGAGCAAGTCAGCGTTTTGCATTGCTTGATAAGATGGTTTGGTACCAATTTTACCGATATTACCTAAGTTGTACGGGTGATCATCGCCAACAACTGTTTTCGCAGGCAGAGTGACCATCGTTGGTATTTTAGCTTTTTCAATGAACGCTTTAACTTCTTCTTTTGCGTGTTTCGCACCTAATCCAACAAGTAGTACAGGCTTTTTACTTTTATTCAGCAACGCTGCCGCTTGTTCGATTTGATGTGTGGGTGCTGCTTGTGGGGTAAAGATGTTTTGATCTACTTGTGATGGAAAGTTATCTGCAACTTTTGTATTTAAAATATTATTTGGCAATGTTAAGACAGCAACCCCTTGTTCACGGTAAGCTGTTCGAATTGCATCGTCTACAATGTCAAAGATTCGAGTCGCATCTTCTTCTTTTAATTGGTAGTTGTAGACAGCAACATCTTCAAATAAATGTGGTAAATCGACTTCTTGGAATGCTTTGGTACCAAGTTTGTCACTATCTGCTTGTCCGGCTAAGATAAGTTGTGGTACATTATCCATTTTTGCATCATACATACCATTCAATAGATGTATGGCACCCGGGCCACCAATTCCAAGGGCAACGCCGATTTTACCTGTTAATTTTGTATAAGCGGCTGCTGATAAGCTTGCAACTTCTTCATGGCGTACATGGACAAACTTAATTTTGGATTCTACAGCTTTCAATCCGTCCACAACTGCGTCGATTGAATCGCCAGGAATACCATAGACATGATCGATATCCCAAGCTTCAAGTGCACGAATTAATCCCATGTTTGCTTTTACTTTTGCCATATGACATACTTCCTTTCTGAAAATAAGACTGTTTACTGTATACCCGTTTTTAAGTGATATAACACTCATTCTAGGGACTGATTTTGCATAAATAGTATAGATTAAATGACAGATACTTGATAAACTTTTATTAATAAGACTAGAGAAAGTAGGTCATCCTATTATGAAAAGATCTGACCGAATTCGTGAAAGGCAGCGAGATGTACACAACGAACCCCACTATAACACATACTATCGACCTGTAGGCACACCACCGAGAAAGAGAAGACCACGCCGTATTTTTCGTACAATGTTCATAGGTATTATCGCATGCGCCATTTTATTTGTGGGATTGATGTTTTTCTTATCGCAAAGAGCAGATGTTGCAGATTTAGCTCATATAGAACAAAAGGCAACGTATGTTGATGCAGATGCAATGACGAGCTATACAAAAGGTGCATTCATTGTAGTAGAAGACAGACGCTTTTATAAACATCATGGAATAGATGTTAAAGGGAGTATTCGAGCTATCTTTACATCGATTAAAGACCCTGATCGCAAGCAAGGCGGCAGCACTATCACACAGCAATTGGTTAAGAACTATTATTATGATCAGCAGCAGACGATTATGCGTAAGTTAAAAGAGATGTTTGTCGCATGGCGTGTGGAAGATGCATACACTAAAGATCAAATATTAAGCTATTATTTGAATAACATTTATTTTGGTGACAATAGCTATACAATTGAATCTGCTGCAAATTATTATTTTGGCACGACGACAGATGTCAATAATACGAATCTTCCGCAAATTACAGTGTTACAAAGTGCCATTTTAGCAAGTAAGATCAATGCGCCTTCTGTTTATAATGTGAATGATATGTCGGCCTCTTTTATCAATAGAACTAAGATGACGTTGGAAAAAATGAAGCAACAAGGCTATATCACAGAGGAACAATATACAGAAGCACTACAGCAGTTAGGTGCTTAGTGAGATAATCCCACACAATTTGATTGGTGGGATATCTTTTTGATGATATTAATGGAAAACATTATCCAAAGTGAGAAAAATATTGTAAAAGTCGGTAGCTGACTGGCGTAAAATCTGTTTTTCTTAGCTTTTTTACTTCTGCTCAGCTTTATCAGGTGGAACAGGGCAATGACATTTCCGCTCTATTCTCAAAGAAGTGAGTCAGTTGTTTCCAACGCTTTTCAAATTCAATTATAATTAAGAAAATAAGTAGTGTAAGAGAAAGGAGGCGAGATGATGTGATGGCGGTTATTACAAAGATTGAGGTACAGAAAAAAGACCCAGAACGCTTTAACTTGTATATAGATGGTGAATTTAAGGCGGGCATTTCAATGGATACACTAGTGGCATGCCGTTTGAAAAAAGGAGATAGGGTCGATAGTGACCAATTAGTACGTATATTAGAACGTGAACATCAACAACGAGCGATCAATCATGCAATTCAATATTTGTCACACCGCAAACGAACACGCTATGAGATTGCGACTCACTTAACAGATAAAGATTACTCTGAGCAGGTGATTGCACAAGCACTTGCATATTGTGACCGATTGGGTTTCATTGATCATAAAGATTATATGGAAAGCTTAAAAAATACGATATTACGAACGACAGATAAAGGTCCGGAAGTCTTTCGCCAAAAACTCTACAAAGCAGGAATAGAACAACCGCTTATTGAAACGGGTGTAGCTCAGTTTGTAGAAGAGCAGCCTTTTGAGCAAATTTATCAAGTTGCTAACAAAGTGATGAAACAGAAAAAAGGGCCTGCTGCAAAAGTACGACAACAGGTTCAGCAATCACTCAGACAAAAAGGTTATCAATTAGAGACAATTCAAAAAGTAGTTGAAGCATTAGATTTTGAACAAGATCCTGAAATCATTGATAATTTATTGCAACGTGATTTGGAGAAATTCTATAATAAATATCAGAAACGTTATGATGGGCGTCAATTAACGATAAAAACAATAGAAGCGCTCATGAGAAAAGGGTATACATATGATGATGTCCAACGAAAATTAAGAGAGAGTGGTATTAGTGATGAATAACAAACGATTAAGTGATATGAATCGTCAAGAAATTTTTCATGAAATACAGACGTATAAAGAAAAAATGCGCAAAGCTGAAATGAATGGTATTATGAATGAATATGATGTCTATCAAAATAAAGTTGTCATTGCAGAAAGTTATTTGATAGACCCTAAGAACGTTGAAATTGGCAAAATTTATCCGTTGCAAGACGGTTCTGAAGATCACTTTAAAGTAGAGCGTTTGAAAGGTGTCTTTGCATGGGGATACCGCATTAATAGTGTACGATATGAAGAAGGCTTGCCGCTCTCATTATTAAAACTATAGAAGGGGTATACGCAGATGAGTAATGCAATTGTGTTGAAGATGATCAATGTTACACACTATTATCGTAATCAAAAAAAACAAAATGTGCTGAAACCCTTTAGTTATCAACCTGAAGATATAGAGTTGAATAATATCTCATTGTATATCTATCAAGGAGAAGCACTTGGCATTATTGGTGAACCTGCTTCCTCCAAATCATTAGTCGGCGAAATACTGGCTGGTACTGTGTTGCCCGATAAAGGACGTGTTGTGCGCAAAGCATCGATGTTTTATGCCAATATGAATCAAAAAACAGTAGAACAAGTTGCGGTCATCGATTACGTTAATGATGTGATTCAGTTATATGAAGAGAAAGCACCTGAGCATAAAGCTATACAAGTGATAAAATATGCACACTTAGCAGATTATAAACATCATCTAGTTCGAGATTTAACAAATAAACAATATGCACAATTGATGTTCAGTTTAGCGCGCGCTTCTAATGTAGAGGTTGTAATCCTTAGCCACATACTATCTTACTTAGATCAAGGTTTTTTTGATAAAGCACAAACTATGATGAGAGAATATATTGACCGAGGATTGACATGGATTGCCATAGATAACGATATCGCTAAAATAAAAGCAGTCAGTAACTATATCGTATGGATGTCGCATGGGCAACTGCGCATGGAAGGCGTTGTCAAGCAAGTGATACCAGTATTTGAACGGCATGAACGAGATAGAAAAAGCATAAAATCCGAAGAGGTACTCGCACATTTTGATGAAGATTGGAAACGCAATCGTTCAAGAATGCCAGAGTTGACATATAATTTTAAGCGGATAGAGCGTTATCATCATGCGAAGCCACCGGTTTTTCTTTCGCGTATCTGGACTTGGACAGGGATTTTTTTAGTAGGGATGGTATTGTCTGGGCTGCTTATATTTAATGATTTAGGTAAGTTGGATACATCTCATCTCACCGCACAAAACACCCTAACAGAGCAAACAGAAGATCGTTATGTTGAAAAGTTAGCGTATGGCATTGTCACTGTGCGCAAAGCAACATTAACGCCTGCCGGACATAATGGTAAAGAGGTTCAAGTTCCATACCATACAATAGCGACCATAACGGGAGAAAATAAACGTAAATATCGCATTACATTGAATGATAAAACGTATAGTATCCCGAAAGAAAAAGTCTTTTATTTTAATCCAGCAGCACTTTATAATCAAGTTGACCGAGACACATTAGCGCCATATATGAAACAAAATTATATTAATTATGTTGATTATTTTAACGGAGAATTACACAAAACACATCAAACAGTCAATGAGACGCTGGTACCACAACAGAAGAATCGTTATGTCGAACCAATCTTGGAACAACCGATTGCGATGTTATTTGATGATCAAAATAAGTTGATTGGCTATCAATTTCCAATCGTAAAAGAAGATGAGTTGAAAGACAAATTTAACATTGGTGATGATTATTGGGTAGCGAAGACAGAGGCAGGTTACTATATTGCTGATTTTAAAGCACATCAATGGATTTTTATAGAATTGTAGGTAGGTGAGCATGAGTGATAGAGAGCTTTATTCGATTTTTTCATGAAATACCTCGATTTTTTCACTATGCATGGTATCGCGTTAAAATGCATAGACGTTGGGTATTATTAACATTGCTTGTCAGCACGTTATTCATGCTGGTGACATCACTGTTTTTCAAGTTAACAGGCACAATTGATGTCGTACAAGTTTCTATACATTATCGCTTAACAGGTGTAGTGACTTTTGCGGTTATTTGGATTGCGATTTATAATAATTATCGTTTTTTTCCACGAGACTATTACGTAACACGTCATTTTAATAGTAGTCCATTCTTACATGTGTTGTTGTCAGGTGTGTTATATGGTCTAGTATTATTTGTACTGATGATTGTGATGATTATCTTAAAATCGATTAACACTGAAACAACATGGTTAGGTGTAGGATTTTACAGTTTGATGAGTATGTTTTTTATTATCACACTGTCATTTTTATTGGGCGTCATCTATATGATTTATCCTAAGTTGAATCGTTTGTTTTATATTGTATCGGCTTTGTTATTGTTGTTAGTACCTGTTCTATACACGCCAAGCGATACACCAGGTATTGTTACACATTTGTTGATGCTCAATCCATTTTATTATTTAGTGAATGGTATGCAACAATCGGTTATAGTGGGGCATGATGCATTAAATCATTTAGGTTATCATTTATACTTTTTATGTTTTATGGGCTTGATGATTGTGTTTAGCTTTGCTTTAAGGGATTATGTAACGCAGCTAAGACCCAATGAACATACGAAGCCAATTAATACAGAGGAAGATACAATAGAGACGCCCGATGAACAAATCAAGTAACCTTTTTAATGTATGAACTATAGCAGCATTTCAAAATACAATAACGCTATAACAGAAAAAACATCCCGAGCGCTTCCAACGATACTGGAGGCTGCCGGGATGTTTGTTAATGTGCATACAGTTTTTTCATCAATTTGTCTTCACTAAATACCCAACCGATATATGAGTGACGTACAGACATATCACTGTCCAAATGTGCAATCGCTACGAATTGATAATGTCCGTTTTTCAAGTAACGTAAATCAATCAATCGTAGTTCTGTCGTTTCATCATCAATATGTTCGAAATGCCAACGATAGATTGATGAAAAGTTCAAGAATGCCCGAATATTTGGGTCATTTCTAACAGGTTTCATAATACTAATATCTGGAAGTGTTTGTCGTTTGACTTTGTCACTAAAAACGATGTTACGCCCGAAACTGCGTCCAACGTAATCATGTTGCTCAGTTTGAATCGCAATACGCCATTGCATGAAACGAATGGTTGGTGCAATAAATACTTTCGTTGGTTGACCGAGGTGCTGGACTTGCTTAAGTGCTTGATTTTTTAGCCAGCTCCGCATTTTGAAGCGCAAAACATAATAACCGACAAATATGACGAGTACAGGACCGAACACGATGTATGGGTGGATGCCAAATGACCATATTGTAATTGCCACTAATAAAATAGCAAAGATGATAGGATCAAATGTGTTGATAACGCTTAACTGAATCCATTTGTTCGAGAATGGACGTAAAGCTTGTGTGCCGTATGAGTTGAAAATATCCACAAAGACATGAAGTGCTACGGCGAGTTGTGCCCAAAGCCATATGTGTAGTGGTGGAATGCCCGATATAAAAATATACGCTAAAAATGTAATTAGCAATGGCCATAACAGGGTGAAAGGAATAGAATGGGTAATTCCCCTATGATGGGTAATATAGGTTGCGTTATTTTTAATTTTTAGTACAGTATCTATATCGGGAATTAAAGAACCTGCAATGATAACGCTAGCTGTCACAGCAAAGTGATTTGAAAGCGTTGGGTCAGTTGTAGCAAGTGCTGTTAAACTGATACCCATTGCAATATGTGTCGCTGTATCCATTAATCTCACTCATTTCAATCATTCTTATGTTTAATTATAAGGGATAATGCGTGTGAACTGAACTATTTAACATTAGTATGCTGCTAACGATTAATTAACGAATTCCTGATTATAACAAAAGAAATTTAGCATAGTGGTAAAACATTCAACCAATAGAAAAGGAGAACTTTATGTATTTAGAGGAGACATTTAAGACATCACTGGTGTCTTGGTTTGAAACGAATCAACGTCAGATGCCTTGGCGTGAGACGACGAATCCATATTATATTTGGGTAAGCGAAGTCATGTTGCAACAGACACAAGTTGACACTGTGCGCAGTTATTATCAGCGTTTTATACAGCAATTTCCAACCATAGAAGACTTAGCCAATGCGGATGAAGCGCTAGTGCTCAAATTATGGGAGGGTCTAGGTTATTACAGTCGGGCACGCAATTTCCATACAGCAGCAAAAGAAGTTGTTGCCCAATATCATGGAGAAGTCCCACGTAATCCACAAGACTTTCTAGCGTTAAAAGGTGTGGGGCCATATACACAGGCGGCTGTGATGAGTATTGCATTCAACTTGCCACTTGCAACTGTTGATGGCAATGTTTTTCGCGTATGGTCACGACTGAATGATGATACGCAAGATACGGCACTTCAAAAGACGCGAAAAGCTTACGAAATCGCATTGGAACCCTATGTTCAGGAATCGTCTGGAACATTTAATCAAGCAATGATGGAATTAGGGGCACTCATCTGCACGCCTACATCGCCTCTGTGCTTATTTTGTCCAGTTCAAGCAAATTGTGAAGCTTTTGAGAAAGGAACGGTACTAGAAAGACCTGTTAAGACGAAGAAGCTGAAAAAAACGCACCATTACTTATACACTTATTATATCGAGAATGATAGAGGGGAGATGTTGATTGAACAACGCACAGCAAGCTTGCTAAAAGGTATGTGGGAATTTCCAACATTTCCGGCTGATACGTCTCGAGAAACATTGGTACAAGAATTGGGAGAAGATTTAATTATTGCAGAAACACCATCTTTCAGTTTAAAACACCAGTTCACACATATGACATGGAATATCCAAGTGTTTCGTGCTAAATGTAAATCCCAAGGTCAGGCGTCAAGAGCGTTTGGTAAGAATCGACGGTGGATACCAGTGGCTGAGAAGGAAGCTTATACATTTCCTGTACCGATGTCTAAAATTTATGATGCACTGCAGGAAGCGGA
This sequence comes from Staphylococcus americanisciuri, assembly GCF_024814435.1. Classification (GTDB taxonomy): domain Bacteria; phylum Bacillota; class Bacilli; order Staphylococcales; family Staphylococcaceae; genus Staphylococcus; species Staphylococcus americanisciuri. The sequence continues at coordinate 7,990 of NZ_JANUXY010000014.1, read as the reverse complement.
TTGATTAATTCATAAAAAGTTATATGCTATAATTGTTCAGGAACAATATAAGACTTTAGACTTAAGTTAATGAAATGGTGGTGTAACAAGTGGTTAAGTCATGTATTCCTAAAGAAGGAACAGCGGTGAAAATCCAATCATATAAGCACGATGGCAGCATTCACCGGGTATGGTCAGAAACAATGATATTAAAGGGAACGGAAGACGTAGTGATTGGTGGCAATGACCATACACTTGTTACTGAGAGCGACGGTCGCACATGGATAACACGCGAACCAGCAATTGTTTATTTTCATTCCGAATACTGGTTTAATGTGATTTGTATGTTTCGTGAGGATGGCATTTATTATTATTGTAACCTGTCTTCACCATTTGTTTGCGATAATGAAGCACTGAAGTATATCGATTATGATTTAGATGTTAAAGTTTATCCGAATGGCAAATATCATCTCTTAGACGAAGATGAATATCAACAGCATATGCAACAGATGAACTATCCTAAAGATATCGATACAATATTGCGCACGAATGTTGATATTCTGCAACAATGGATAGAACATAAAAAAGGACCATTTGCACCAGATTTTATCAAGGTATGGCGTAATAGATTTCAAAAGATGAAAAACAGATAATTTGTTTAAATGGGGCGTAAGAAGATAATGAGACATTCTTCTTACCCCCTTACGTTTGTTTAAAGTGATACTTTTTATTATTACCAAATATCGACATAAAGTCTGCGCTATGTTACTTATCATTACCAAATCATAGGAGGAAATATCATGATTAAACGCTATCTTGAGTTTGTAAAACCTTACAAGTGGCTTATTTTCGGAACCATCATTGTAGGTATACTCAAATTTGGCATTCCGTTGCTAATTCCATTATTGATTAAATATGTTATTGATGATGTCATCAATAATGGGGCGCTTAGCATTTCGGATAAATATACGCAATTAATGATAGCAATGGGGGTTGCAGCATTTATTTTTGTAATCGTTCGCCCGCCAATCGAATTTTTAAGACAATACATGGCACAATGGACGAGCAATAAAATACTGTATGATATTCGTAAAAAACTTTATAATCACTTACAAGCATTGAGCTCTAAATTTTATGCGAACAATAAAGCAGGAGAAGTCATCTCACGTGTGATTAATGATGTTGAACAAACGAAAGACTTCATTTTGACCGGTTTGATGAATATCTGGCTAGATTGTATTACCATCGTGATTGCGTTGTCAGTGATGTTCTTCTTGGACGTCAAACTGACATTTGCTGCGATCATCATCTTGCCTTTTTATATTTTGACTGTGTATTTTTTCTTCGGTCGCTTAAGAGAATTGACGCGTCAACGTTCACAAAAGTTGGCGGAAACACAAGGTTTTTTACATGAACGCGTCAATGGCATGGCAGTTATTAAAAGCTTTGCAATTGAAGAAAATGAAGCGAAAAACTTTGACAAACGCAATACCAATTTCTTAAATAAGGCATTTGGTCATACACGCTGGAATGCTTATTCATTTTCTGCGATTAACACAGTAACAGATATCGGACCATTAATTGTTATCGGTTATGGGGCTTATCTTGCTATTTCAGGTAATGTAACAGTCGGGACACTTGCAGCATTTGTCAGCTATCTTGAACAATTATACGGACCATTACGTCGCCTTGTATCTTCATTTACAACATTGACACAAAGTTTTGCGTCAATGGATCGTGTATTTCAATTGTTTGATGAACCATATGATATTAAAAACTTACCGGATGCCAAACCGTATCAAATTAAGCGTGGAGATATTGGTATTCATGATGTATCTTTTCGTTATAATGAAGACGAACGAGACGTGTTACAGAATATTAGTTTGGATATCAAGCATGGTGAAACCGTCGCATTTGTTGGTATGAGTGGTGGCGGCAAATCAACATTAATCAGTTTGATACCCCGATTTTACGATGTGACTGCTGGGGAGATTACGATTGAAGGGCATCCTATTCAAAACTTTGAGCTTGGTAGTTTAAGGCGCCAAATCGGCATGGTTCAGCAAGATAACATTTTATTTTCTGATACAGTGAAAGAAAATATTTTATTAGGTCGTCCAGATGCTACGTTTGAAGAAGTTGTTGCTGCAGCTAAAATGGCGAATGCGCATGAATTTATTATGACCTTACCACAAGGCTATGATACAGAAGTGGGAGAGCGTGGTGTTAAACTTTCAGGTGGTCAAAAGCAAAGACTATCGATTGCACGTATTTTTCTCAACGATCCCCCAATTTTAATACTTGATGAAGCAACAAGCGCATTAGATCTTGAAAGTGAAGCGATTATTCAGGAAGCACTTGATACATTGAGTCACGATCGAACAACATTAATTGTTGCTCACCGCTTATCGACAATTACACATGCAGATCGTATTGTTGTTATCGAAAATGGGCATATCGTCGAGAGTGGTACACATGAAGCATTAATGCAACAACAAGGTGCCTATCAACGACTGTATAACATTCAAAACTTATAGAAAAAAACCGTCCAAACGCACTGTTTCGGACGGTTTTAATTATTAGAGATCGAAAACTTCTTCTAAAATATCAATTTCGGGGTCGTTTGAGTGATATTTAAAATAACTGATACTTAGACGGTTTAAGTGTTCTAAGTTATAACGATATTCTTCCAAAGCTGAAATTACATGCACAATATTGCGGTATGAGTAGTCCTGTTGATCAGGGTAATGCGTTACCTCGTCTTGAAAGGCATCCATAATATCACGCTTCAGTGGATTTGGAATTGGATCTGTTGTTTCGGATACGTTAAATTTTGCTTTTTTCGTAATACTGATCAAAATTTGTTCATGAAATTGCGTCAATTCGTCAATTTCTAACTTCATCTGTAAACGGAGCGCATCGCTTAAGTTCAACATATCATTTTGATAGCGATTCATACGTCTCAGTACATCGTAAGCATCGCGTGTAGAGAGTACCATCTCTTTGAATAAAATTTTCTTTCTAATCAGTGCGTATTGTTGCTTTTTCGTAAAAAGGCGTTCTTCTTTGTAATACTCTAATAGTTGCTCTAAGTTCACAATACGTTGTCGCAATACTTCAAGATCTGATTTAACATGATTAAACTCTGCTGCATCGTTTAAGACCAGTTTGAACCATTTAAAAATATCTGTCGTAATATGCAGTGAATTGTAATAAATTTTGGTTTCAAACTTAGGGGGTAAAAACGTTAAGTTTACGATGAAAGAGCTCAGCACACCAATCATTACCAAAGTAAACCGATAGAAAGCTGAGGTATAAAAGGAACCGTCATGTTGTCCCATAATAATCAGTGCTGTGACAGTTGCTAGTGTTGCAACGTGAGCAATATTGAGCTTGTACAATAATGCGATCAATAGAATAACGGTTGCCCCCATGATAATCATGTTGTTGCCAAAAACAGTGACCATCGCAACAGCAAGTATTGCACCGATAATATTACCTTGAAATTGATCGACAATCGTTTTAAACGTACGATACACACTTGGCTGCATAGCAACAACGGCAGCAATCCCAGCAACCGTAACCATACCTGCATCAGACGGTAACAATGCTGCTATAGAGACAGCGAGTACAATAGCAATACCAGTCTTTAATATTCTGGCTCCAAGTTTCAAATAACAGCACTCCTTTATAAAATTCTATTTGTTAAGGCATATTAGACCAATATTACTCCTATTATAGATGTATTTAATGTTTCTAACAATTTATGAAACGTTACATCTTTATTAAGAAAATGCGATTGTACACAGAACCGGATTCAGTTTAATTTTTACGTACTTATCACCATTTCTTATTTATGCGATGATTTAGCAAATATCTAGGACATTCAATGAACTTCATACATACTTAAATCCCACAACAAGCGCTCATTTTATAGGGTGTTTTTAATAATTGAACACGACATACATTTACAGTTATCAATTATTGACTACAATTGTTGGAAAGCATAGTCAGCCGCAGCTATTGTTTTTTCGATATCTTCATCAGTATGTTCTGTTGTTAAGAACCAAGCCTCATATTTTGATGGCGCAAGATTAATACCTTGATGTAACACAAGCTTGAAGAACTTAGCAAACATCTCGCCATCTGATTGATCTGCTTGGTCATAATGAGTGACTTTTTCGTCTGTAAAGTAGACAGTTAGTGCGCCTTTTACACGATTGATTGTTGCTTTCACATTGTATTTGTCAATAGCTGCTTGTAAACCTGCTTCTAACTTAGCACCAAGACGGTCGAGTTGTTCATAAACACCTTCTTGCTCTAATACTTCTAATAAAGCAATGCCTGCTTTCATAGACAGTGGGTTTCCTGCCATTGTGCCAGCTTGATAGGCAGGGCCGAGTGGTGCAACTTGTTCCATAATCTCTTGACGTCCCCCATAACCGCCGATTGGTAAGCCACCACCAACAATTTTACCGAATGCTGTAAGGTCAGGGTATACGCCTAAAAGATCTTGCGCGGCACCATAGTGGAAGCGGAATGCAGTAATGACTTCATCATAAATCACAAGTCCCCCATATTTATGTGTAATCTCATTTACTTGTTCTAAGAAGCCAGGCTGTGGTTCCACCATGCCGAAGTTTCCGACAATTGGTTCAACTAAGACACCAGCAACTTGATCGCCCCAGTGTGTCATTGCTTCTTTAAATGCTTCAATATTGTTAAAGGGAACGGTAATTACTTCTTGTGCTACACTTTTTGGAACACCTGCAGAGTCAGGAGAGCCTAACTGAGAAGGGCCACTACCTGCAGCTACTAATACTAAATCTGAATGACCATGATAACAGCCAGCAAACTTGATAATCTTGTTGCGACCTGTGTATGCACGAGCCACACGAATTGTTGTCATAACAGCTTCAGTACCAGAGTTGACAAAACGCATTTTTTCAAGAGATGGAATGGCTGCGCGTAATTTTTTAGCAAATGCAATTTCAAGTTCGGTTGGGGTACCATACAACACACCGAGTGCTGCTTGTTCTTGAATAGCTTTCGTAATATGTGGATGTGCATGGCCAGTGATAATAGGACCATATGCTTGTAGATAATCGATATATTCATTACCATCTACGTCATAAAGATAGGCACCTTTTCCTGATTTCATGACAACAGGCGCACCACCACCAACTGCTTTATATGATCGTGAAGGAGAGTTAACACCACCTAGTATATACTCATTTGATTGTTCCTGAAGTTGTTCACTTTGTGTAAAGTTCATTATGACTTCGACCTCTTTCTGTTTAATCTTTTCTCTTATTATCGTATCATTATTGTATCGAAATCAAGAGAGAGGGATGTTTATGTTACAAAAAGGGACGCAATTTCCAGATTTTACATTGAAGAATCAAGATGGAGAAGTGGTATCAAATGAAACGATAAAAGGACAAAAAGCGATACTTTATTTTTATCCACGTGATAATACACCAACTTGTACAACAGAAGCATGTGACTTCCGGGACAATTTAAGTTATTTCAATGAATTAGGTGTAGCTGTATATGGCATAAGTGGCGATTCGCAACGAAAACATCAGAACTTTATTGCCAAGCATCAATTGAATTTTGATTTGCTTGTTGATGCAGATTATCAATTATCAGAAGCAGTTGGTGTCTATCAATTGAAAAAATCATTTGGCAAAACATCGATGGGGATTGTCAGAACGACATTTGTTTTAGATGAAGAAGGACGAGTATTGGATGTTATTGAAAAAGTAAAAGTGAAAGAACAGATTGCACAGCTGAAACAAATATTGGAGGGATAGGTATGCTGATAGTTAGTTTAATGCGTTTAGGTGATGAGGAAAAATACTTACGTGAACAATTCCCAAACGTTACATTTGAATTTTATAAGCATCCAGCAGAACTACCTGAAGATACACAAAGAAAAATGGACGTTTTAATTTCATTTCATCATGCAGTAGACGAAGCATTTATTGACGCATCACCTAATTTGAAGTGGATTGCTTGGTATGCGACAGGTGTCAATAGTTTACCATTAGATAAGTTAGAACAGCGAGAGATTAAGCTAACAAATGGCAAAGGCGTCCATGCACAACAACTTAGTGAATGGTTGTTTGCATATATACTTGATGATTACAAACAGTTAAAATCTGTTTATCAAGAGCAACAAGATAAAATATTTAATGGAAAAAGAATTACCAAGAGTTTAGATGAAGCAACTATTATGTTTTTAGGGACAGGTGCTATACCACAACGAGCAGCAGCGATCGCAAAAGCTTTTGGTATGACCACGATAGGACTTAATACGACGGGGCATGCAGTCACTAACTTTGATGAGACATACAAGTTAGCAGATAGACTTTCTCTATATCAACAAGCAGACATCGTTGTTAACGTGTTGCCTGAAACGAAAGCAACATATCATCTACTTAGTTTAGAAGATTTTAAAGCGATGAATGATCAAACGCTCTTTGTTAATATTGGTAGAGGCACAATTGTAAGCACACAGGACATAGTTCACGCGTTAAAAAACAAACATATTAGAGCAGCTTACCTTGATGTTTTTGAAGAAGAGCCATTATCTAAAGAATCTCCGCTTTATGAGTTAGATAATGTATATATAACGAGCCATATTACAGGCAATGGAGCAAGTAATCGCAAGAAAGCAACACAAATATTGAAAAGTAATTTAGAACATTTTCTCAATAGTGGGTCTCTAATTGAGAATGTGGTAGATTTAAAAAAAGGATATTAGCATGTATATATTGACATGTTATTATGAAAAGACTTATATTATTGTTAAGTAATAATTATTATTAATTGGAAAGACGGGTGAAATAAATGCATGCAGAATTGGAAACACATCATCATGAACATCAATTAGATGAATCAATCGCTTCTTTGCGAAAAGCAGGTGTACGAATAACGCCACAGCGTCAAGCGATTTTAAAGTTTCTCATCAAGGTTGATACGCACCCAACTGCTGATGAAATCTATCAATCTTTATCACCTGATTTTCCTAATATAAGTGTTGCAACCATCTATAACAATTTAAAAGTCTTCAAAAAAATCGGCATTGTCAAAGAGCTCACATATGGTGATGCATCTAGTCGATTTGATTTTGATACACATAACCATTATCACGTAATATGCGAAAAATGTGGCAAGATTGTTGATTTTCATTATCCTTTGTTAAGTGAAGTAGAACAACTGGCTCAGCATGTTACCAATTTTAATGTATCACATCATCGCATGGAAATTTATGGTGTATGTGAGGCATGTCAACAAGCTGAACAAGACAATTGATGTTAAAAACTTCTTTCTGATTGATTCGATTGATCATTCTCGAAAGAAGTTTTTTATGCTTATTTTTCTGTGATGGGAGGAAGACTAATTGGATATTTCTGATTTGTAGTTTGATTATGTAAAGGTTAAGTGCGTATAGATTACACAAATTAACTCAAAATGTGTTTCATTTCTTTAGTGGGGTAAATTTAATATAAAAAGCAGCTTGTTTTGTGTTGACGTATTGTTTTTATCTTGATAAGATTTAACAGTCGTCAAGAGAAAACACATAAAGTTATTATATATTTCGCTTTTAAAACTAAAATGACAAAGTGTAAAATTAATACTTGAATATTTCTTCTTGAAAATATATGATGGTTATTGTTGAAAAGAGCACAACAGTTCAACAATAAAATCAAAAGTTACGAAATAAAACTTAAAAAAGTAGTTGACACAACGAAAAGTTTTGAGTATAATAATTAATCGTAACGGCAAAAATGAACATTGAAAACTGAATGACAATATGTCAACGTTAATTCCGATAATTTGAGTACTCAGAGTAGTACTTTCAAGAGTGATTGACTCAAACAATCAAACGAGCTAATCAAGCTTACTTCTTTTATGGAGAGTTTGATCCTGGCTCAGGATGAACGCTGGCGGCGTGCCTAATACATGCAAGTCGAGCGAACAGACGAGGTGCTTGCACCTCTGA
>NZ_JANUXY010000013.1 GCF_024814435.1 Staphylococcus americanisciuri | reverse complement strand
CAGGATTTTAAGTCCTGTGCGTCTGCCAGTTCCGCCACCCCGGCAAAATAATGGAGCAGAAGACGGGATTCGAACCCGCGACCCCAACCTTGGCAAGGTTGTATTCTACCGCTGAACTACTTCTGCTCAATAAAATTTATATGGTGAGCCATAGAGGATTTGAACCTCTGACCCTCTGATTAAAAGTCAGATGCTCTACCAACTGAGCTAATGGCTCAATGAATGGTGCCGGCCAGAGGACTTGAACCCCCAACCTACTGATTACAAGTCAGTTGCTCTACCAATTGAGCTAGGCCGGCAAATGGTGGAGAATGACGGGTTCGAACCGCCGACCCTCTGCTTGTAAGGCAGATGCTCTCCCAGCTGAGCTAATTCTCCATTATATAACAGACTGGCAACGTCCTACTCTTGCGGAACGTAAGTCCGACTACCATCGGCGCTAAAGAGCTTAACTTCTGTGTTCGACATGGGAACAGGTGTGACCTCTTCGCTATCATCACCAGACAATTATTTCTGCAGTGCATTTGCGACTACTTTATTTATAATACTAGGTTTGCAATTGGATTTCAACAGTTAATTTTACACTTTGTTGATGTTTTTGTAAACATCCTCTTGTTTTCCTTCGCTTATTTTAGCGACTTTTATATACTAAAACAATTCATTAATATTTGTCAACACTTTCGATAAAGTTTTATCCTTTTTTTAATTATTGTTAACAGCAAAAAAAGAGGCAGTGAACGAATGCTATTACACACTTGTTCACTGCGCCCTCATATTCAATAATCATATTTATTTTTGGCGCATATATGGGAAAAGTAACACGTCACGAATAGATGCAGCATCTGTTAATAGCATAACAAGACGATCGATACCAATACCGAGTCCACCTGTTGGCGGCATACCATATTCTAATGCTTCGATAAAGTCTTCGTCCATTTCGTGCGCTTCGTCATTACCTTGCTCTTTTTCAACGAGTTGTGCTTCAAAACGTTCACGCTGATCAATTGGATCATTTAACTCTGTGAATGCATTGGCATGTTCACGACCTACGATAAATAATTCAAAGCGATCTGTGAAACGTGGGTCTTCTGGATTTTTCTTCGCTAATGGTGAAATTTCAATTGGATGACCATAAATAAATGTCGGTTGAATTAATGTTTCTTCAACTTTTTGCTCAAAGAATTCATTTAAAATATGACCATATTTCATGTGTTTATCAACTTCAATGCCGTGTTCTTTCGCTACTTGGTGTGCTTCTTCATCAGTTGTAATATCAAAGAAGTTTACACCTGTTGCTTCTTTAACAGCATCCACCATATGCAAGCGACGCCATTGTGGCTCTAAGTTAATTGTTTCGCCACCATATTGAATAGATGTCGTACCTAATACTTTACGCGCGATATGTGCGACAAGTTCTTCTGTCAATGACATGATATCTTTGTAGTCTGCATAAGCCTCATATAATTCGATCATTGTGAATTCTGGGTTATGACGTGTTGAGACACCTTCGTTACGGAATACACGACCGATTTCATATACTTTTTCAAGACCACCAACAATTAAACGTTTCAAATGTAATTCAATCGCAATACGCATATAAAGTGTGGCATCGAGCGCATTATGATGTGTGATGAATGGGCGTGCAGCTGCACCACCAGCGATTTGATGCATCATTGGTGTCTCAACTTCTAAGAATCCTTTTTCATTCAAGTAATTGCGCATTTCTTGAAGAATACGGCTACGATTGATAAATGTTTGTGTTGATGTTTCGTTCGTAATTAAATCTAAATAACGTTGACGGTAGCGTTGTTCAATATCTTGAAGACCATGGTGTTTATCTGGTAATGGACGCAATGCCTTAGACAAAAGTTTGAATGATTTCGCTTTGACTGATAGTTCGCCTGTATTTGTTTTGAACATAACACCTTCAATACCAACAATATCTCCTAAGTCAGCCGACTTCCAGATGTCGAATGCTTCGTCACCTACTTGATCTTTTCGTACATAGATTTGTAATTGTCCTGTTAAATCTTTAATGTGTGCAAAACCTGCTTTACCTTTACCACGTTTTGTCATAATACGACCCGCAATAACTGTACGACTCTCATCTTCTTTATCTGCAAGTTCTTCTTTTGAGTACTGATCCCAATCTGCTTTCAAACGCTCTGCTGTCCCTGTGCGTTCAAATTTCTCACCGAATGGATCAATTCCTAAGTCGCGTAATTCTTGTAATTTTTGGCGACGCACCTGCATCTGATCATTCATTTCTTCTGTCATTCTTACCTCTCCTTTTACTCCTAAGCTTCTACTTTTTGTTTGGCAGTCATTTCATCGCGAAAATTCGTCAGTATCTCGGTCATTTCCGCTTCTGTTTCTGCTTGGTTCGACGCTTTACGTGCTTTTCCATTACCTCGCACGCCTTTAAGGTACCATGATGCATGTTTACGCATTTCCATGACACCTACTTTTTCACCTTTTAATTCTACTAAACGACGTAAATGTAATAAAGCAATATCAACTTTTTCATCAATTTGTGGTTCTTCTATTAACTCGCCTGTTTCAAGATAATGTACAGTTCTATAAATCATCCACGGATTACCGAGTGCTTCACGACCAATCATAACTGCGTCTACACCCGTTTCATCCAACATCTTCTGCGCAAGTTCAGGGCTTGTCACATCGCCGTTACCGATAACTGGAATAGACACCGCCTCTTTCACTTGACGAATAATATCCCAATCCGCTTCACCTTCATACATTTGAACACGTGTGCGACCATGAATTGAAATCGCTGCTGCGCCTGCACGTTCTGCTGCCTTAGCATTTTCTACTGCAAAGATATGATCCTCATCCCAGCCGATACGCATTTTACATGTCACCGGTTTACTGACGCGCTCTGTTACAGCTGAAACCATCTCATAAATTTTATTCGGGTCTAACAGCCAACGTGCACCTGCTTCACACTTGATGATTTTCGACACTGGGCAACCCATATTAATATCGATAATATCTGCTGTAGTATGCTTATCAACATATTCTGCCGCCTCAACTAACGTCTCTTTTTCACCACCAAAGATTTGAAGTGATAGTGGACGTTCATTTTCATCTATATATAACATTTTCATCGTTTTTGGGTTATTAAATAAAATTGCTTTGTCGCTTACCATTTCTGCACAAACGAGGCCAGCCCCAAATTCTTTAACTGTAAGTCGAAATGCAGAGTTACAGACGCCTGCCATTGGTGCAAGTACGACTCTGTTCTCAATCTCAACATCTCCAATTTTCCACATAACAGTTATTCCTCCAATCTTTCCATTCTCTCTTGTTGGTGCGCTGTTTATGATTTATATCTTACAACTGTCGCATCCGGCGTCACAAGCGTATGAATCGCTCGACCCGATCGCGGTTCAATCACATCTGACGCAATGTCATTAAGTGGAATCATCACAAATGCGCGTTCTGTCATACGTGGGTGCGGCACCATTAAAGTTTGTGTTTCAATAATACAGTCTGCGTACAATAAAATATCAATGTCAATTGTACGAGGACCCCAGCGTACATCACGAACACGATGTAAGTTCGCTTCTATGGCGAGACCAACTTCTAACAGCTCATGTGGTGTCAGTGATGTTTGAATATGCACACATACATTGAGAAAATCTGGTTGTTCGACATAACCCACTGGCTTTGTTTCATACATTGGCGAGACAGCAATCACTTCAATTTGTGCATGATTCGCTAACTGTGCAAGCGCTGCTTTTAACTGTGCTTCACGATCACCAATGTTCCCACCTAAGCCTAGATATGCGTCTACCATTTTACTTCACCCTTACTATCTCAATACCAACACCGTCATAATATCCGGGTATCGGTGGATTTTTCTTAGTGATTCTAACTTTCGTTTCCATTACACGATTATAGTGTGAATTTATACGCATTGCAATACGTTCAGCAAGATGTTCCAACAAATTCACGGGTTCCCCTTCCATAATTGCTTTGACATCTTCATACACTTCGCCATAGTGTACAGTATCTTCTACTCGATCAGAATGCCCCGCTTCTTTAAGGTCTACTTTCAATTCAATATCGACAGTAAAAATTTGACCAATCTCATTTTCTGCTGATAGTGCACCATGATAAGCATAAAATTGCAGTCCTTGTAAAAATATTTTATCGCTCATTTTCATAACCTCTCAGACTATCCATCGCTTTCGCCAAACGTGCATTCATCAAAACATTATGTACACGCACACCATGTACACCTTTCATAATGCCATATGCCGTTGTAGCTGCAGTTGCTTCATCACGTTCATCTACTTGATTATCGCCACCAAGTATTTCTTTGATAAATCGTTTACGACTTGTCGCTAGCAATACTTTAAAACCTGTTGCGACGAGCGCATCCAACTGCGCCATCACTTCTCGCTCTTCTTCACGTGTTTTCGCAAAACCAATGCCCGGATCCAACCAAATATGTTCTTTTGGAATTCCTGCCAATTCAGCTTTGTTCGCTTGTTTTAATAATGTCACAAGCATTTCATCCATCACAGGTTCATCACGCTGTCCATCACCATTATGCATAAGTATGATTTCAGCATTGTGCGCCGCTACGACTTTAAATATTTGCGGGTCATAAAGTCCTGCCCATTGATCATTAATCATCGTTGCCCCTGCTTGCAATGCTGCCTCTGCTACTTCACTACGATACGTATCGATAGACAATGTTGCTGAAACTCCTCGTAATGCTTCGACAACTGGTATGACGCGTTCAAGTTCTTCCTCTACCGAAATCTCTTCAAAGCCAGGACGTGTAGAAATACCCCCTACATCAATAATATGTGCGCCATCACGAATCATTCGTTCGGCATGTGCAACCGCCTTGTCGACATCATTGTACTGACCGCCATCCGAAAATGAATCGGGCGTGACATTTAAAATCCCCATGATTTGTATCTCTTGCATTTGAACGCTTCCTTTCTAAGTTATGTAAGAAACTTTATTTTATGATTCAATGGACTTATTATAACAAAATTTAGCGTAGACAACTGAAATGTGCGCTTGGATATATCCATTCTTCAAAAGACACAGAAAAAATCCCGCTAATGACAACTATTGCATTAACGGGATGAAAAAGACTATTTAGTCAAAGTTGTACAACGGTGTTGATAGGTAACGTTCACCATTACTTGGCAATACCGTAACAACAGTTTTACCTTTGCCGAGTTCTTTTGCTTTTTGAATTGCCGCATAGATAGCAGCACCCGAAGAAATACCACCTAAGATACCTTCTTCTTTTGCAACACGGCGTGATGTTTCCATCGCTACTTCGTTACCAACTTTGATGACTTCTTCATAAATATCTGTGTTTAATGTACCTGGAACAAAACCAGCCCCTAAACCTTGAAGTTTATGTGGACCTGGTTCACCACCACTTAATACTGGTGAATCTTCTGGTTCAATCGCCACAATTTGAATATCTGGATATTTCTCTTTTAGGACTTTACCTACACCAGATAATGTACCACCCGTTCCAACACCGGCTAAGAATGCGTCGATTGTTTTACCTTCAAACTGTTCAACAAGTTCTGGACCTGTTGTCAATTCGTGAACACGTGGATTGGCAAGGTTCTCGAATTGTTGCGGTTCAAAATAACCATGTTCTTCTTTCAATTCTTTCGCCTTTTTAATCGCACCTTTCATCGCTTCAGACCCAGGTGTTAACACAAGCTCTGCACCGTATGCTTTTAATAAGTTGCGACGCTCTTGACTCATTGTTTCAGGCATTGTGAATACAGCTTTGTATCCTTTGGCAGCACATACAAATGCAAGACCGATACCTGTATTACCACTTGTTGGTTCTACAATCGTATCACCCGGTTTGATTTTACCTTCTTTTTCAGCTTGTTCAATCATTGCCAATGCGATACGGTCTTTCACTGAACCACCTGGATTTTGATATTCTAATTTTACATAGATATCTGCTGCATCTTCACCTGCTTGATGACGTAACTTCACAACAGGTGTTTGACCAATAATTTCAGTTATGTTTTCTACGGGTTTTCTTACCATAATCGATAACCTCACTTTATTATAATCTCACTCAAATGCTTAGTTGTTATATCGGATATCACTAGTGTAACATTGTTCAGACAATTTCAAAAGTAAAAATATCCATAGTTACCAAAAATGATCGTCTCCACTGATTACTTCATTGTTACAAGTAACTCTTGTAGCGCTTCCTCTGAGAAATGATACTTTGTACGACAAAAATGACATTCAGCTTCTGCTCCATGATCTTCGCGAATCATGCTTTCTACCTCAGCTTCACCCAATCCTTTGATTGCTGTTAAAAATTTGTCATGCCCACAGTTACATTCGAATGCAACTGGCACTGTTTCTAAAAATTCTACATGATCTGCACCTAAAATTTCTTTTAACATCTCTTCTGGTGTATATCCTTGGTCAATTAACTTTGATACAGGTGTCATATTATTGATTGCTTCTTCTAACTTTGCAATGGTTTCTTCTTTTGCGCCAGGCATTACTTGAATAATAAAACCACCTGCTGCTTTAATTGTATTATCAGGATTCACAAGCACCCCTACACCTACTGATGACGGCACTTGTTCACTATTCGCAAAGTAGTATGTGAAGTCTTCACCTAATTCACCAGATACAATAGGGCTATTTCCTGTATAATAATCACGCATACCTAAGTCTTTGACCACATTGATTGCTCCGTTCGTTCCGACTGCACGACGAACATCTAATTTCCCTTGATCATTTAGTGGAAAGTGTGTTTGCGGATTTGTTACATAACCACGTACTTTCCCTTTAGCGTTTGCATCTGCCACAATTTTACCAATCGGACCATCACCATTAACTGTCACAGTTAATTTTTGTTCACCTTTTAACATTGCCCCCATCATAACCGTTGCTGTCATTGTACGACCAAGTGCTGCTGAAGTTGTAGGCCATGTATAATGATTTGTTTGTGCTTCTTGTATTGTGTCTGTTGTTCTTGCACTATACGCACGAACTTCTCCACCGTACGCCAGTGCTTTTACGATATAATCTTGCGTCATCTTCTTTATTCTCTCCTTTTAAATATGATGATTGAAGGCTATGAGCCCATAGCTCCCTTTAACATCACTTGACCTAATTTCAAATGATATAGTCCGTGATATCGAACCTTTCATCATCATATTGCTCTATGTTGCATTATCATACTTGCGTGAACAAATAAGTACAACTAAAATGCCTTGCACAATATTGTCTAGTAGATCTAACTTGCTACACATCTACTGATAAACAAAAGACTTCCCCAATAGATGGTGGTATGCCATCTATGAGAAAGCCTCTGTCAATCATCAGTCTTATTGACGTGGTGGTGTTTGATTGTCACCTGGTTGATCTATTTCTGGCGCTTGATCATACGCTGTTGTATCTTCTGCTTCGTCCTCTGTCGATGCTTCATTGCGATCGGACGAACTTGTAGTACGATCTGTCATCTCTTGCTGCTCACGACGAATCTCTTCATAAGATTTACCATATTTTCCGTCGCCGAATTCATCTTCAGAACGGTCGACTACTTTTGCATCATCATAATTCACTTCTGGTAAATGACCTTCATGGAACAATGATTGAATTTGTTCTGCTACCAATGTTTCTTCAGTAAGCAGCGTTTCAGCAATAAGGCGTAGTTGAGATTCATGCTCTAATAGAATTTGTTTACAACGCTCATATTGCTCTTTAATAATACGTTGTACTTCTTTATCAATCTCAAAGGCAATCTGACCTGAGTATTCAGGCTCTCCTGACATATCTTTACCTAAAAAGACTTGTCCGCCACCATGTGAAAATTGTAATGGCCCGAGCTTTTTACTCATACCATATTGCGTAACCATCTCACGCGCAATTTGTGTCGCACGCTCAAAGTCGTTAGAAGCACCTGTAGAAACTTCACCGAAAATCACATCTTCTGCAACACGCCCACCTAATAGTCCACAAATCTTATCCAGTAATTCTGGCTCAGTCATTAAGAAACGATCTTGTTTAGGTAGCATCATTGCATAACCACCCGCTTGACCACGAGGAACAATTGTTACTTTATGCACCACTTCTGCTTCATCTAAGACCATACCAATAACTGTATGACCTGCTTCATGGTGTGCAACGATATTGCGTTCTTTCTCAGAGATGACACGTGATTTTTTCGCAGGACCAGCAATAACACGATCTGTCGCTTCCTCAATATCACGCATGTCGATTTTTTGCTTACCACTACGCGCTGCAATTAATGAGGCTTCATTCAATAAGTTTTCCAAGTCTGCGCCTGAAAAACCTGGTGTTCGTTGCGCAATTGCTTTAAGGTCTACCGTCTCATCTAACGGTTTGTTCTTGGCATGCACATGTAATACCGCTTCACGCCCCTTAACATCCGGACGACCCACTTGAATTTGACGGTCAAAACGACCTGGACGTAAAAGTGCTGGATCCAAAATATCGGGACGGTTCGTCGCTGCAATCATAATGATGTTTTCGTTCTCACCGAAACCATCCATTTCTACTAATAATTGGTTCAATGTTTGTTCACGCTCATCGTGACCGCCACCAACACCGGCACCACGTTGACGTCCAACTGCATCAATCTCATCGATAAAAATAATACATGGGGCGTTTTTCTTCGCATTCTCAAATAAATCACGTACACGACTCGCACCAACACCGACAAACATCTCTACAAAGTCTGAACCACTAATCGAGAAGAATGGTACGCCAGCTTCACCTGCAACAGCACGCGCTAACAATGTCTTACCAGTACCTGGAGGACCTACTAAGAGCACACCTTTAGGAATACGAGAGCCCATTTGTTTAAACTTCTTGTTGTCTTTCAAGAAGTCAACAATCTCTACTAACTCTTGTTTTTCTTCATCTGCACCGGCAACATCTGAGAAGCGGACGCGACCTTTTTGACTGTCGTACATCTTCGCCTTAGACTTACCGAAGTTCATCATACGACCGCCACCGCCACCACCTTGTGCTTGGCTCAAGAAGAAAATGAAAAGTAATGCAATCACTAAGACAGGAATTAATGTTGAGATAATGCTCACGAACACACTCTGTCCTTCTTCTTCTTTCACTGTAAATTCTAATCCGCTTTGTTTTTGAGCTGTATCAGTAATTTTATCTAGCTCTTTATCATTATTAAATAATACCGTTGACGCGTAATCATCGTTATTTTTTAACTTACCGCTCACCTTATACACATTATTGTCTGGTTGAATCTCTAATGACTTAAGGTCACCTTTCTCCAACTTTTGCATAAATTGATTATAAGTAAGTTCTTTTGGGATATTACCATTGCCGTTAATCCATGAAAATAACCCAAAGATGACGACGCCAATCAGCGCTACAAATAGCACGTTACGAAAAGCTTTCTGCATGCGACGTTTCCTCCTACTCCAAATATAAAACTAACAAAAATTTTACCATAATATAAATACATCTTGCTAGTAATTGTACTTACTACCCATTATGTGCAGCAAAATGTAAGTCCTCTTAGTTTTCGACTGTCAAACAACAATCTGAGAACAAAATTGACAACTCATTTTTCTAAAAGGTTGTGATAGCCCCTAAAATTTCACCAAAACATAGCGTTCCTATCAAAAACACGATGTTTTGAACACTGCCAGTGGGGGCGAAAACCTCAAGAAAGTATAGTTCCTTCTTAAAATTTCTCGCTTTAGATGTTGTTTTATATGAATGTCCTAGCTCTGTGTGTATACTTCTGGTTTCAATGTGCCAATATAAGGCAAGTTGCGATATTCTTCCTTGTAATCAAGCCCATAACCTACAACGAACTCATCTGGGATAACTTTACCAACATATTTCGCTTCAATATCTGCTTTACGGCGATTTGGTTTATCGAGTAAAGTCACGATTTCCAATGAATTAACACGACGTGATTGTAGTAACTCCGTGATTGATTTCAATGTTGTTCCAGTTTCAAGAATATCTTCAATAATTAAGACATCTTTGTTCTCGATAGATGTGCTTAAGTCTTTCAAAATCTGTACTTCTCCTGTTGATTCCGTGCCACCATGATAACTAGACACATCCATAAAGTCTATTGCCAATGGCGTATCAATACGCTTAATCAAGTCAGTCATAAACAAAATTGACCCTTTTAAAATACCTACACAAAATAGATTTTTATCCTTGTAATCTTCTGTAAGTATGCGACCAAGACGTGCACAAATCTCCTGAATTTCTTCTTCCGTTAATAAGATTTCTTTCAAATCATTTCTCATTTATGTCATCTCCCAAATATTGAATGTGAATCAATTGTTTATATGTAGTCTGTTGGTAACATGTACCGACCGCTAAAATGTCACCTTTCTCCGTAACAACAATCGGCACTTGTTCTCTTTGTAGTTGTGGTACTTTATGATCTATCATCAAGCGCGTCACTTTTTTATGTTGACCATTGTACAGCGTGATACGATCACCTGCTTGACGTGAACGAATATGAACTGACGTATGCAAATCAAACAGCGCATCCTCAAGTATAATGCGATATGATCCAAATTGATAGCAGCCTGCCATCTCAATTGTTTGTGGTATCAGCGGCATATCTTCATGCGCTGGCACTATGATTAATTTATCATACACAATATCAACATGCCATTCGTTTGTGTGCATTAACGTGCATTGCGCTACATCACTAGATAGTTTCATAAACCAATCTTGGTATGTTCGTTCACTCACAGATACAACTGCTTCAAAATTTCCCAACACTTCATCTAAGACGCACATTTTAACATGTGACAATAAAGCATTGAAGTCCTTTCTTGAAATATACCAATGTTGCGCTTGAAATTGTCTAACATGCTGTTCAAGAAACTGTTGTGCTTGCTGCCCTACTAATATCAATGCTTCATTGTGAAAATCCATCAACTTCTGTAAATGACCTGCTTGCAAATGAGGATTGCGCGTAATCTCAGGCAAAATACGATTGCGAATATCATTACGCACATAATTATTACTTGCATTGCTCTCATCTTCAAAAAAAGGAACATTGTGATGTTGTTGATAGGCTTTGATATGGGCTTTAGTCACAGCAAGGAACGGGCGCACGAGCCGATAAGCCCCTCGTTGTTCTTGTGGTAAAATCCCCAGAGAACTACGATCAATGCGCCCTGTGAATACTCTATAAAAAATCGTTTCTAATTGATCATCGTGATGATGGGCTGTCAGCAAATAGTCTGCCTTCAAATAACGCATCATCTCGTCAAACCACGCATAGCGTAATGCACGCGATTCATGTTGAATACTGCGTCCAGCACTTACTGTTTCTGTCAAATCCAAGTGATGTATAAATAACGGAATATCACGTTGCTTACAATAAGCTTCAAGAAACTGCGCCTCATTATCCGAGGCATCACGTAAACCATGGTGGACATGTAGACAAGTCAGCTGGCGATATGTATGCGCATACTGATCAATAAGCTGATGTAGCAGCACCATACTATCAATCCCCGTTGACACAGCAAGTACGAGATGATCAGACGTCCCCCAAAATTGTTTCATGGCTTAAGCCCCCTTGAATATATTAGCACTGGCATACGAGATGATGAGAGAAGTGTTTTGATACCGAGCAGACCACTCAATATGCGCCAATCTATCACTTACAAGTCATTCTTTTAACTTAACACACAAGTGAAAAAGAGGTTGAGATTCAAAGTTCCCTTCGTTTCTCAACCCCTAGATTGTACTTATCGACGTGAACCTCGGCCACCACGTCTTGACTCTGCTTGACGTTTCACAGAATTAAGTTTATCTTCACTATCTTTTAAGAAGTTAGATAGTTTTTTTTCAAAGTCTTCTGGCTTCTGTGCTGGTTTTTGTCGACGTGGACGCTCTTTTGCTTTTTTAATAGATAAGCTAATCTTACCATCGTCTGCAATAGAGAGTACTTTTACTTCTACTTCGTCACCCATAGATAAGTGATCTTCTACATTCTCCACGTAGTTATCAGCCACTTCACTGATATGCACAAGCCCGCTTTTTCCTTCTGGTAACTCCACGAACGCACCAAATTTTTTGATACCAGTGACTTTACCTTTGACCTTACTTCCTACTTCGATTGCCATTGTTTTAATGAATCCTCCCGAGTTCGATATTTAACTCTATTATACGGTTGTTTGACTATTTTCACAACGACAAAAAACCATTTAATCATTTTCTTTATCGCAAAACATGTGAAGTAGACTTAATGAGGACACTAATGCCTTTAGCAACATGATTCACTATCAACAAGTTTGAGCGATTGATAGAAATATCTAAAGTGAAAGGAATGGTGTAGAAGACAGTAGCTAATTGGCGTGAAAACCTGCTTTTTCAAGCATTTCTACTCTCATACATGATGCTTACTGATTTTGATTTTGTTGTTCTTTAGGTAACTTAAATATCACTTCACCATCATTACTTAAATAGTACTCATCTCGTGCAATCTTCTCGATATATTCTTCATCATTCAAATTGTTAAGGCGTTCTTTTAGTTCAATCTCTTCATCTTGAATTTTTTGATATTTTGCTTCTTGGGCTTGTCGTTCTTGTGAAGCTTGTTGATTGCTATGAATCTGCATACCAACCATTATTAATAATACGATAACGATAGCAAGTAAACCGCCACCAAAAACAGTCATTCGCTTTTTAACGACCTTTTTAAGTTTCGCATGGCGTTGACGTTTGGCATTTGCTTCTGATGTGTACTGATTGCCGATACCTTGCACTTTCTTACTCATATCGCATCACCTCTCTTTAATCCCACATGGCTATATGCGTGCTTCATTAACCAGCTCATACATTCCTTTAGCATTCTCTTTTGTCGCATGTTCATTCAATGCCGTTACTTTGACTGTCACAACTTTTTGACCAAATCGAATGACTAGCTCATCATCTACTTTGACTGTTGTGCCTGCTTTTGCGATTTGACCGTTCACTGACACACGCCCTTGATCACTCAGTTCTTTTGCGAGTGTGCGACGTTTAATCAGACGTGACACTTTTAAATATTTATCAAGTCTCATGGTTACCTCCTTGAACTAAGTATTTTTCTAAAGTTTCTTCCGTAAAGTCCTTATTTTTGACTTCATCATACAGTTTTAAGAAATGACGTGCAAATACTTTCTCGAATTTGACACGTGATTTTTTGCCTTCTGCCGTCTTTTGTGTTTGCCAAATTTTCATGACATCTTCAACATCAGCAGCATGCGTTCCTTCAAATACATGCGGATGGCGACGAATCATTTTGTCCGACAAACTTGTAACAATTTCGCGTATATCCATATAGCCATCTTTTTGACCGATTGCCGCATGCAACAACACTTGTAGTAAAATATCACCCAACTCTTCTATCATATGCCAATCGTCTTCATTATCTATAGCTTCAAATAATTCAAAGGTTTCTTCTAATAAGTAGCGTTTCAACGTTTGGTGCGTCTGTACTTTATCCCATGGACAACCTGTCTCATCATCAACTAGTTGTGCAATAACCTGATTGGCAAAGTCAAAGTCACCATACAATGCATGTTCATCTATAACTGCTGGCACAAAAACACTCGTTAAGTTCGTAAAACGGTCTTCATGGTCCAATTCATACAATGGTACGGTTGTTAGTGTTGCGCCTGATTGATGTGCACCATCGACAATCGTCACTTCAAAGTCATCTGGATAACGTTCCATCAACTGAAGCTTCAATTCTCCCGCCACCATGTCACTATACACTTGCGTAATAATCGTTGCGGTACGTAGATTAAGCGCTGTAACATCCAAAGCCGTCGCATCCAACATCGTAAAACCATCATTCGGATCTACATTCACTGCCGCAAAAATATCATCAATAAAACTGCGCCCACCTTTTAGTTCAACCGTCACACCATAATCAGCTGCTTGCGTCAACAAGTGTTGTGTAGTTGTTTCCGCTACCCGTGGGTGTCCTGGCACTGCATACACGATGTCTTCTTGTTGTGCATGTTCTAATAACTGTGCCGTAATCGCTTCATACACAGACTCGAATGTCTCATATTGTTCATAGATATTGTCAAAAGAGATAATCTCAATATTTTGTAATTCATGAATAACTGGGTGCTCAGCTGTTCTAACGTAAAGTCGCTGATGTTGGGTAATCAAACGATAAATCCCCATTGGCAATTCGTCTAAACCGTAGTTACCTAAACCTATAATTGTTAATCGATGCGTCATCTTTTGTCCCCTCTTTTCAAATGATACATTTTATCACCAAACGGTAAATGTCTCCATTCTTCTTCGTCTAAAATATTCAACTGCACAAGAAGCCAACCAATTGTCACAACACCTACAATGGCAGCGATAAGTAACTCTATCAAACTACCGAATCGAGACATCGTAGGAATTCCCCATTGACAGAGCTGTACTGCCAGAGTCATCACCAACAGGGCACATATGAGTTTGCTATAAAATTGTTTAAAATGCTTAAGCGTATAGCATCGTTTAATACCATAATGCAAAATAAACACCGCAATCATAAGCGATATCACTGTTGACAGGCTGGCTCCTAACATTTCGATATGTGGAATCAATATAATATTAAAAAGCAGTTTGCTGATAAGGCCGATAAGTACCGCACTCAAAATCAAGTGAAATTGCCCATGTATTTCTAACATTGCAATATACATCATCATCAACGACACACAAATAACTGTTAACATATATACGGTAAGTGTTGCAGTCAGTCCATTACTTTCAAAAAAAACACGATTCAAATTCGGCAATAAATTCATCAAACCAATACTGCTCGCACTGCTAATCACAACCGTAATCTTCAGTGAGGCATTCGCATAACTATTCATCTCATTGAACGCACCTCGTCGTTTCGTATCCGTAAGCAGAGGTACAAGAACAAAACAAAAGGTCGTTGTCACAATCAAGCCCATTTGAATAAAAGATGCGCCACGGTCGTAAATCCCTTTTTGCATAATAGCGTCTTTGAATGCATACCCAGCACCTGAGCGCAACATATTAACAATCGTAAAGCTGTCCACGACTTGCCATAAAATAACTAATAAGTGGCTAACCGCAAAAATAATCACTGACACCCCAAATTGGCGCCATGGAATGGATGGAGATGATGCCGCAGCTACATCTTTAAATTGACTGCGCATCCACAAATATAGCGTTGAAATAATAAATCCTGCTGTTGATGCTAAAATTGCTCCAGTCCCTGCAGTATATATCGATATATCTTGATATAGATAACAAAGAATCACTACAGCAATCAAACTGACGCGTATCAATTGTTCAATCACTTGAGAATACGCTGGATAAATCATCTGATGCTTCGCTTGAAAATAACCTCGTAACAATCCTAAGATACCCACAACTAAAAAACTAGCACTCGCTGCATGTAACATCGGCGTGAGATTAGGATCTCCCATCCATCGCGCGACCTGAGCAGCACTCAAAAACAAGATCCCTCCACAAGCGATGCCTATCATTTCTAACGCAAAACATAAACGGCGAAACATCAAACGGCTTGGCTGTTGACCATCCAATATTTGTGTTAAAGCACTTGGAATCGCATTGCTCGATAATACAACGCCCAACGCAACAATAGGATAGATTTGTTGATAAGCATATAATCCTGCGTCTCCTAATATATTTTGATATGGGACACGATAGAGTGCGCTAAGTATTTTGACAACAATCAGTGCGATAGTCAATACGACGACACCATTAAATGCCGCTTCCTTCTTCATCTTCCAACCTCAAACTTTCTGCCAATATCTTAGCTAAGAACTTTAATGACTCAAACCATTGTGCATCTTTTGTAAGCGTCACTTTCATACATCTATCTTTAACGCCTAAAACCATACTACGTCCTAGTGGCTCTGATTGACGGAATAACTCTTCACCATTGATACGGTTCGTTCCTGCTTCAGTCAATAATATCTCAATCGCTTTACCTGTATCTTTGACATGTTGTACACCTACTTGCAATAAGTATACTTTAATTTCAACAGAATCTAGCAAATTCGCTACTTCTTTCGGATACTCATTAAAACGATCTAATAATTCATCTTTAATATCCATCAATTGATCATGTGTTTCCGTTGCGCGTAATTTTTTATAGATTTCAATTTTAGCTTGTTCATCTTGAATATATGATGCAGGTAAATAAGCATCTAGACGTATATCCATTTCTAATTCTAGTGCAGGTGTCTCTACTTTCAAACCACGTTTTTCGCTGACTGCTTCCTCTAACATTTGCGCATAAAGGTCATAACCAACAGAATCAATAAAGCCATGCTGTTGCTTACCTAGCAAGTTTCCAGCACCACGAATATTTAAATCTCGCATCGCAATCTTAAAACCACTTCCTAGCTCTGTGAATTCTTTAATCGCTTGCAGACGTTCTTCTGCCGTTTCGGACAATACTTTATTCTGTGGGTGCATAAAATACGCGTAACCAATACGACTCGAGCGCCCTACACGTCCACGCAATTGATACAACTGACTCAAACCAAAACGATCTGCTTCTTCAATAATCAACGTGTTGGCATTAGGAACATCCACACCCGTTTCGATAATCGTTGTCGTTAGTAAAATATCATATGCACCATTAATAAAGTTAAGCATTGTATCTTCTAATTCGCGTTCTGGCAATCGACCGTGTGCAACACCGATCTCAGCTTCTGGCATCAACATGCGCAGTTGTTCACGCTTTTCATAAATCGATTGTACCTTATTGTATAAATAAAACACTTGCCCGCCTCTAGCCAACTCACGTTCTAAAGCTTCTTTAATAAAGTTTGCATTTTGTTCAATGACATATGTTTGAACAGGAAAACGATTCTCTGGTGGTGTCTCAATTACTGACAAGTCACGTACTCCTAACATACTCATATGCAAAGTCCTCGGAATAGGAGTCGCAGTTAGTGTCAGCACGTCTACATTTGCTTTGAGAGATTTAATCCGCTCTTTGTGACGCACCCCAAAGCGCTGTTCTTCGTCGACAATAAGCAATCCTAAGTTTTTGTATTCAATCGTCTTACTTAATAGTTTGTGCGTGCCGACAACAATATCAACATATCCAGATTTCAAGCCATCTTTAGTCTCTCGAATTTTCTTAGGCGTTCTGAAACGACTCATCAAATGTATCTCTACAGGGAAGTCACGCATGCGTTCAATTAGCGTCTCATAATGCTGCTGTGCCAAAATCGTCGTCGGTACAAGAAATGCAACTTGCTTACCTGACATAACAGCTTTGAATGCTGCTCGAACTGCTACTTCTGTTTTGCCATAGCCAACATCACCACAGAGTAAGCGATCCATTGGCCGTGCACTTTCCATATCAGCTTTGATTTCTCGAACAGACTTGTCTTGGTCTTCTGTCAATTCGTATGGAAAATCCATCTCGAATGCATGTTGCTCTTCAGTATCAGGTGCAAACTGATAACCAACCGATTGCTCGCGTTCTTTGTATAACGTAATTAATTCGTCAGCTATATCTTCAACATTTTTTTGGACTTTCGCTTTAACTTTCTTCCAATCACTGCCACCTAATTTGTATAGTTTAGGCGTTTTATCCTCTGAGCTGACATATTTTTGAACTTGATCCATCTGATCGACAGGCACATACAACAAATCTGTCCCTTGGTATTGAAGTTTCATATAATCTCGGTGGACATCCCCTACTTTTAACGTTTCAACACCTTTATAACGCCCTACACCATGATGTACATGCACCACATAGTCACCTGCGTTTAATTCTTGATACGACTTAATCTTTTCAGCATTCGTCATTGTTTTATGACGTTTTTTCACTGCTTTTTTACGCTTTGACTTGAACAATTCTCGTTCTGTGATAACAACGAGCGACATGTATGGCAATTCAAACCCTTCTGTCAGGCTTCCTTCGACAATCGCTGCATGTCCCGGTAACATCGCCTCGACATTTGGCTCTAATAATGTCGGTATATGCATTTCGCTCAACATGGCTTGAATTCTCTCTTTTTTCGTTGGTGTTTCCGCTATCATCACAATGCGATAACCCTGACGCATAAAGCGCTGTAACTCAGATGTCATAATATCGTACTGCCCATAATATTGTTGGACAGGCTTACAAGAAAACTTAAAAATCTCATCCAATTTTACAGTCATAGATGTTGTGAACAATGTGAAATAAGTAATATTACGTTGACGAATTAACAGATCAAACGCATCGTTCTCCATAAAACGTTGCCCAATAAATCCTTTGCCGCTTTCTACCAGATTTTGTAAAAATTCGGTCGTCTCACTCATTAAAGTATCTTCGGTTTCTTTTACCCTTTGATACTCATCTACGAGCACAATGGCATTATCTTTAAAGTAATCAATAATCGTCTCGGATTGCTCATACATAAACGCAATCAAACGTCTCAATACTTGTGGATCGAAACGTTCATCATCTGTAATATGAAAGGCATCATACGTATCTTTAAGGTCTTGACGTACCGCTTTATCAATTTTGGGACGCGTCTCTTTGTAAGCTGCCGTTAACCGTTCAATAGTCTGTTTTCTAACCGTTTCCGTCATTATAAAATCATGCGCTGTTGTAATCTCCAGCGATGTAATATTCTTTAAGGAACGTTGTGACTCTATGTCGAACAAACGCATCGAATCAATTTCTGTATCAAATAATTCAATACGTACAGGTTCACCTAACAATGGATAGATATCAATAATACCACCACGTACAGAAAAATCCCCAATATTCGTAGCAACCGCTTCTCGACGATACCCCATATTAATAAGCTGAGTTAAAAACTCATCAAGCACAATGTCATCGCCAACATTCAACACCATTTGATGCGACTGCCATAGCGCTTTCGGTGTCAATAGTTTCTTCAAAGCATTCAATGGGACGACAAATAAGCCTCGACGCTCATGAGCAAGAGCTGTCAAGGTGCGTACACGTTCACTCATAAATTCTGGACTCTGTGTAGAGAACTCTTCCGTCATTATATCTTGTACTGGATATTTGTACACCTCATCATCTGAAACAAACTGCAACAAATCCGCTTCTAGCTTGTCCGCCTGATATAAATTGTTCGTTATCAACAATACTTGGCGATGACTAGACTGATACATTTCTGCAATCATAGCTGCCTTTGCAGAAGCCGTCAGACCTGTCACTAATAAGTTATGATTACCTACTTGTTCCGCAAGTGATTGGAATCTCGTGTCTCTCTGTATGATTTCGTTAATGATAGGTTTCACTGAATTTCACCATTATAGTGTGTCATAACATTCTCAAATGTCTCATTGTTCACAAATGCTTCAACTGCTGCCGCAACATGTTCGATAACTGGTTGCATCGTTCTCATCTCTGCATCTGAAAACTTCTGCAACACATAATCTGGAACAGACATGCCGTTGGTTGGTCTATCAATACCAATACGAATACGCTTGAAATCACTTGTGCCCAGTTTGCTGATAATCGACTTCATGCCATTGTGACCGCCTGCGCTTCCTTTTTGTCTCAGTCGCACATGCCCTTGTGGTAAGTCCATATCATCATAAAGAACTAACAAATCTTCAACAGCAATATTGTAGTAATCCATCAGTGGCACCACTGATTCGCCTGACAAATTCATCAATGTTAAAGGTTCAATTAGCATTACCTTTTCACCATTCATGCGTTCAATGGTGTATGCACCACGAAACTTCTGTTTATCTAGTTCTATCTGGTGCTGATTTAGTAAATAATCGATGACTTCAAATCCAATATTGTGTCTTGTACGCTCATAGCGTTTACCAATGTTTCCTAAACCCACAATACATTTCATCTTTGTTCCTCCGTTATTTTTATTACACAATTTATTAATTATATTAACACTTCTAAAGATTAAGCGTGAAACAAGATGCGAACCTCTCGACAGAACTATGGATAGGCTTAACAATATCGTTTGGCTCTGCTCAATGCTTAACCGCTTTTGTCACATCTCCATCACTTTCAGACGCTTAATCCAAAATTTCATCTATATTCGTTGACACATTACATCCTAATATTTATCCTATGTCACCAAGACATCACCATGCTTTACGTGTCTCACACTTTATTATACATAGATGCCTTTTATATCGTAACACAATCTCTCTCGTTCCGCTCTTATGAAAATCACTCATTTTTATCTCTCTTGAAATATCTAGTTCTACATTTTTTGTGATGGAATCGCATAATGAACCACTCCGCTTTTTTCTTTCAAGAATACAAAAAGCCCACAGAAGCGCACTATTTCAACTTAGCTGGAACTATAATAGGTACCCTTCCTCCCACAGAATCTGAACAGCAAAAAAAGCACTACCCATTGAGAAAATGGATAATGCTTTCGGAAGTGAAGATTATTCTTCTTCAGCTTCTTCTTTTTCTTCACCAACAACTTCAGGCTCTTCAGGTGTTTCGTCGCCTTCCATTGCTTCAACTTCTTCTTCAGTTGGCTCTTCAGTAGGTGCAACCACTGATACAACTGCTTCTTCGGCTTCGTTTTCGATAGTGAAGTCACCTGATACTTTAATGTCTTGTACGCTTAAAGTATCACCAATGTTTAATTCACTGATATCTACTTCGATGCTTTCAGGGATGTTGTCTGGTGTAGCAGTAACGCTTAAGTCGAACAATGGTTGTTCAACTACGCCGCCTTCGTTAGCACCTGGTGCTTCACCGATTAAATGAACTGGTACGTCAACTGTACGTTCTTCTGTCATGTTGATTGCTAAGAAGTCGATGTGTGTGATTTGGTTTTTAAGAGGATCAAATTGGTAATCAGATACCATAACTTTGATTTCTTTTGAACCTACACCTAAAACGATAACACCGTTACGTCCTACTTCACGAATCACTTTGATGAATTCTACTTCATCAACTTTAACTGATACGTTTTTAGTACCGTAACCGTATACTACTGCAGGAACTTTACCTGCTTCACGGATTTTACGTAAATCACCGCGAGTTTGTTTACCTTGACGAATAATAGACTTTAATGAAGTCATATTCATTTTCCACCTTTCTAACGCACGTCACTCGTGCCGCATTTGCCCATCAGCAAGTTCGCTGCTTGCAAATGTGTATTTGTCCGTTATGACACGAACAGAAATATTTTACACAAATTCTATAGATAAGTCAACACACTTAGTCAAATAACACACTCACTGATTCACGTTCATACACACGAACAATCGCTTGTGCAAGTAATTCCGCAACAGAAAGTTCTTTAATGTTACTTGGTTTTTGCTCATCTTTCAATAGAATTGAGTTTGTAACGATTAATTCTTTAATTGCTGAGTTTTCAATACGCTCTTTTGCCGGACCTGACAATACTGGATGTGTACAACATGCATATACTTCTGTTGCACCTTTATCTTTTAACGCTTGTGCAGCTAATGTAATCGTACCTGCTGTGTCGATGATGTCATCAATAATAATCGCTGTACGTCCTTCAATTTGACCCACAATATTCATAACTTCTGCCACATTCGGTTTTGGACGACGCTTATCAATGATAGCAATTGGTGTTTTCAAAATATCAGCTAGCTTACGTGCACGTGTTACACCACCATGGTCTGGAGATACGACAACACATTTCTCTGGATCAATATCTTTATTGTTTAAGAAATAATCCGCCAAAATCGGTACACCCATCAAGTGATCAATCGGAATATCAAAGAAACCTTGAATTTGTGGTGCATGTAAATCTAATGCAATCATGCGATCCGCACCAGCTGTTTCAAATAAGTCTGCCACAAGCTTCGCAGTAATCGGTTCACGACTGCGTGCTTTACGGTCTTGACGTGCGTAGCCGTAGTAAGGAACGACAATTGAAATATTTGCTGCAGATGCGCGCTTACACGCATCAATCATGATTAATAATTCCATCAAGTGAACGTTCACTGGATTTGAAGTAGGTTGAATAATAAAAACGTCACACCCACGAATACTTTCTTCAATGTTGATTTGGATTTCACCATCACTAAAGCGTTTGACCGTACATTTACCAAGTTCTACCCCCACATGGTCTGCAACTTCTTGTGCGAGTGGCTCATTACCTTTCAATGAGAAAATCTTCAGAGACGAATTTTTATATTCGGTGTTTAACATTATAAATCCTCCAATAATTGTTTTGATCACTAATATGTTATAAAACCTTATTACCCGTTATGCTTCATTTTATTCTTTGTCAAAATAGCCTTCTTTTGTTACCTGTCTTGCACGTCCCAGCGCTAAGCTTTTGTTCGGAACATCATCTGTAATCGTTGAACCAGCTGCTACAAGCGTGCCGTCACCAATTGAAATCGGTGCCACTAGATTGGCATTACAACCAACAAAAACATCTTTACCGATGATTGTTTTAAACTTGTTAACCCCATCATAGTTCACTGTAATTGCACCACAACCAATATTCGTACGCGCACCAACTTCTGCATCGCCAATATAGCTTAAATGCGATACTTTTGCACCATCATCTATGCGTGCCTTTTTGACTTCAACAAAGTTACCAATTTTTGTTTCTTTGCCAAGATCTGCACCTGGTCGTAACTGTGCAAATGGTCCAATATTTGAGTGCGCTCCTACAATCGCTTCATTAATCACAGACTGCTTGATTGTTGCACCATCATGAATCTGACTCTCATGTATTTCTGAATATTGACCAATCCGCACATCGCTGCCAATCACTGTGTTACCTGTAATCTTCACACCCGGTTCAATAATTGTATCCATACCAATTGTAACATCCGGACCGATGTATGTAGTATTTGGATCAATGATTGTAACACCTTCTCGCATATGATGTTCGTTCATACGTACACGATATGCTTGTTCCGCACGACTTAACGCCACACGATCATTCACGCCCATAATTTCATCAAAATCATCTGTATGATACACACCAATATGCCCTTGTTGCTGTAGTATCAATGTCAGTACTTGTGGTAAATAGTACTCACCCTGTGCGTTGTTATTATCTACCTTGTCTAACAATGCAAACAATGTCGCATTGTCAAACGCAAAAATCCCCGAGCTGATTTCGTGAATCTTTTTTTGTGCTTCTGTTGCATCTTTCTCTTCAACGATCTCAATAAGCGCACCTTGATTATCCCTTACGATACGTCCATAGCCATAAGGTTGTGATGCTGTCGCTGATAAAACGGTTGCCTGTGCCTGTGATGCTTCATGGTGTGCAATTAATTCCGACAATGTTTCAGCCGTAATCAATGGTGTATCACCACAAACGACCAGTGTTGTCCCTTGTGCATCTGCTAAATGCTCTGCTGCTTGTTTCACTGCATGTGCAGTTCCTAACTGTGCTTCTTGAAAGCTATATTGTGATATTGTGCCAAGTGTCGCTTTGACTTGCTCTGCACCGTGACCAACAATTGTCACAATATGCTTCACACCAGATTGCTGTACTTGATTGATTACATGTTCAATCATTGCCTTTCCTGCGACCTTATGAAGCACTTTGTATTGCTTTGATTTCATCCGCGTCCCTTTGCCAGCTGCTAAAACAATTGCGTGTTTCTGCATGGTAATGAACCTCCAGTATCTTTTGCACTTCTCTATAATTATAATTTAATGGTGCACATACTTTCAAGGCGTAATAAAAGAAACACCTTACCAATGATATAATTCGGAAATCTTACATAAAAATTCCAAATTTTTTATCAGCTGTTCCATTTCTCTAAGCTAGGCAATCTCAATAAATCTATATGTATAAGCATGCAAAAAAGGCTAAGATAGGACCCCAATGGTCTATGTCTTAGCCTCTTTTGTAGACAACAGCACATCTATCATGTGTTTGTTCGTCTACATTACAGTGTTATTATTCTTCTGTTGGTTCTTGCGCTGGAAGTACTTCATCTGTTTCTTCGTATACTTTCATTACAGCATCTTGAATCGCTTGTCTCATCTCTGAGTTGATTGGATGCGCAATATCACAGAATTCGCCATCAGCTGTGCGCTTGCTTGGCATTGCGACGAATAGGCCAGAATTACCTTCAATCACACGTAAATCGTGGATAACAAAAGCATCTTCAAGCGTGATTGAAACTAACGCCTTCATTCTTCCTTCCGTTTGTATTTTTCTAAGTCTAACATCTGTCACTTTCATAAGTGCGCCCCCCATAGTTTTGTATATAATTTTTTGTAGAAGTTGACTGTATCGAGTATTGAGCCTCTTGCTATTTAACCTCTGCAATCAATTCAATTTCAATCTTGACGTCTTTCGGTAAACGTGCAACTTCAACCGCACTTCTTGCAGGTTTATGTGCATCAAAGTATGAACCATAAACCTCATTCACCTTTTGGAAGTTCTCCATATCTGACAAAAAGATTAAAGCTTTGACAACATGATCTAAGTCTGACCCTGCCGCTTCAAGTACAACTTTCAAGTTTTCAATTACTTGTTTTGTTTGCTCTACAATGCAATCACTCACAATCTCACCCTCTAAGTTCAAAGGGATTTGACCTGACGTGTAGACTAAACCGTTGACAATCGCAGCGTGTGAGTAAGGTCCAACAGCTGCTGGAGCTTTTTGAGTGTTAATTAATTTCATATTATCGACTACTCCTTTTTAGAATTTGGATAAACTATTTCCTGGTTCTACCTCAAAGTCTTGATTGTATTCATCGACATCAGATAGGCGGACAAGAGATGTGTAATCCTCAATCAGTCGTTGTTTTACTTCTTTGGACTCCACAAGTACTGATACCCCTTTTACCTGTGCTTTAAACTCTGCCATCAAATTCATTACACCATTAATGGAACCACCTGCACGCATAAAATCATCCACAACAAGCACTTTAGAGTGTTCTTTCAATGTTCGTTTAGACAATACCATCGTCTCAATCTTTCTAGATGAGCCTGAAACATAGTTGATTGACACTGTCGAACCTTCAGTCACCTTGTTGTCTTTTCGTATCACAACAACCGGCAAATTCAATACACTAGCAACCGCATGTGCCAAAGAAATACCTTTTGTTGCAATGGTCACAATCGCATCTAACTCTTCCTCCATATAGATAGTTGCGATAAGTTTGCCTACCTTTTTCAAGAGTGTAGGGTTACCCATTAAATCAGATAAAAAGAGATAACCACCCGGTAGCAGTCTATCCTTCTCCTGCAATAATGTTGTGACTTCTTGAATAACCGCTTCCGCCTCTTCACGTTGCATCTGCGGTCGATATCTGACGCCACCACTCGCACCTGCAACAGTCTCAATAGATCCAAGACCTTCTTTGACAACTGTATCCTTAATGATTTGGACATCTTCGCTAATCGATGACTTTGCTTGCTTAAACTTCTCAACAAAGTATGTCAGCGGTACGAGTTTATTAGGATTGCTAATTAAATATTGAGTCATGTAAACAATTCGTTCACTTCTTTTATATCGCACCTTGTTCATTCATCCTTTCTCTGTATATTAGCCAAGTGTTCTAACAAGGTAAACATCCTTACAACAACCACTCACAGCATTATAAATGTGTCGCGCTTGACGCTCTCTCTGTGCTAAGCCATACACTGTTGGACCGCTACCACTCATGAGTGCACCATCAGCCCCACTGTTTAACATGTTTCTTTTTATCTTCTCTATCTCCGGTTGCAGTCGCATAGATACTGGCTCAAGGCGATTAGATAAACTTTGACACATCTGCATATAGTCCTCTTGCTCAATAGCCGTCAAACAAGCCTGTGTATGTACATCAAATGGTTGACTAAGATCTAATCCTCCATATACTTCAGGTGTCGACAAGCCCATATGTGGCTTAGCAATGACCACCCAAGCTGACGGCGGACGCTTCAACAGCTCAATTTGCTCACCACGTCCTTTACATAAGGCAGTCGTGCCATAAACACAAAACGGGATATCCGAACCAATTTCAGCAGATAATTTACTAAGTTCGTCTAATGAAAGACCTAAGTCAAACAAGCGATTAAGCCCACGCATCGTTGCGGCGGCATCGCTCGAACCTCCTGCAAGACCAGCAGCAACTGGTATATGCTTATCTAAAGTAATCTTCACACCTTGCTTAATCCCATAAGTTTCTTTCATAAGCTGTGCTGCACGATATGCCAAATTACGTTCATCTGATGGTACGAACGTCTCATCTACATTCAACACAATCTTATTATCACGGCGCTTCTGAAAAGACAAACGATCATTTAAATCAATGGTTGTCATAATCATCTCGACCTCGTGATAGCCATCATGTCGTTTAAACAAAGTGTCTAATGTCAAGTTAATCTTAGCTGATGCTGTTTCATAAATCATCGCAATTTTTCCTCTTTCAAGTTGGTATTAAAGTGATTTTACCATAATTGCCTTAATAACTCGAAAAGATTTTTCAGGATATCAAAAGTGCATTCAAAGTTTTACAAAAATATTACATAACTCTTATATTCGTATGATACCCCCATTCAACAATGAAAACAACCGGCAATACGAAAGTTCTTTTAATATTGCATAAAAGTTTATCACAATAGTAGGGATTGAAACAGGTATCTCATTTTTCTAAAAAGATTCCGTTGTCCCACCCTAGTAAGACTGAAACGAGGTTATAAAAAGATGGTTAGGCGTTGCGCATAATTCGAGCACTGTGCAAAATCGATATTTTATTGCATCAAACTTAAACAGTAACTGATTGATATGCAATAACACTTTCAACTTGACGCATATCGGTTCTATATCCTTTTATGGTGATATTGCATGATGAACTGATTCTGCCCTTTTTCAAGCATGCAAAAACGCACAATCACATTGGACTGTACGCTCAATAAAGTAACTATTTCAACTTAACTAAACTGCATTCTAAATAAAACTATGTATCTATCTTTACACCACAAAAGCTGGACAGCCCAAATAAAACCACCCAATCCCATGATTGAATGGCTCCTTATACGATATTCATTCTGTTACGCACAGTTTATTTATCTCGCGCTTACTTCTTGATATGTGTCCTCATCAACAAATGAGACATGTACGTTTTGTGTTAGCACATCCGCATATGTATAAGACACGCGTTCAAAGTTGTGTTTATCTGGATCCAATTCAACAATGAACACAGATGGATATGTTTCAGTTAATACACCACAGCGTTCAATTGTTTTCTTACGTCCCCCATTAGCTTTCAGTACAATACGATTCCCTAACTGACAATCAAGTCGATTTTTGATGTCTCCAATAGATTTTAGCATATTGCTCCACCTCGCTATGGGTGTATTATAACACAAAAATAAGCGATAAGTCAATATAAATTCTTAATTTTATCAAGGTGTATTTGGAATGTCAATTATTTTAAATCTTTAAATTCGAGAAACTTTTCAACTCGTCATATAATCGTGCATATTCATGTATTGACACAGTCTCTCCACGTCGTTTGGGATCTATTTGCCCGCGTTCAAGCCATGCCACAATATCTTCTTTATATTGTTTCCCATCAATAAAAAGATTTTGATAATTGTTAAGTATCGTTTTACGTCTTTGTGCAAATGCACCTTTAGTCATTTTGAAAAACAATTCCGTATTATCAATTGGCACAAGTGGTACGGGTCTTTTCGTTAACTTTACAACAATTGAATCGACATTAGGTGGTGGCATAAAAACTGTCTTAGGTACTGTCATGACTGTTTTGGTTTCTGTATAATACTGCGTCACAATGGACAAAGAACCATACGCTTTCGTACCAACCTGAGCATTCAAACGTTCTCCGACTTCTTTTTGCATCATGACCACATAACCATCAATTGGCAAGTTTTGTTCTAATAAAGATAGCAAAATAGGTGTTGTGATGTAATATGGGAGATTGGCAACAACCATAATCTTATCGCAACCTTGAAGATGCGTCGCAATCTCCTGTGCAACATCCGCCTTCAAAATATCTTGATTGATAACTGTAACATTGTTATATGGTGATAGCGTGTCATCTAAGACTGGGATTAAACGCTGGTCGATTTCAAACGCTAATACACGTTTCGCATGCTTAGCCAATTGTTGTGTCAACGAGCCCATACCTGGTCCAATTTCAATGACACCGGTATGTTCATCAATCCCAGAGGCGTCAATAATCTTATGGATAATATTTACATCTATTAAAAAGTTTTGTCCTAAACTTTTCTTAAAACTAAAACCATACTGATTGAGCAACGCTTTCGTTCTTGAGGGCGTCGCAATATCTTTTTCGTACATATCTGTTTACTCCTCTATATCCAATGCGCGCCTCACATCTTCTTCTGTATAGCCAAACGCATTGAGCTTCTTTAATAATTGTTTCCCATTCGAATGACCGATATGCAGACGTCTTCCGAGTATGTCACGTCGTCGTCTCGCATCTGGACCAATGATTAACCCTAAATCAATCAGTACCGCTTTATCAATGGTTTCTTGTCCTTCTGATAAAGGGGTTGCGACATGCATCAATGCTTCTCTAATGTCTTCTAATGATGCATGTTCTACACCGATTTTACCACGTTTACTTTTAGCTGCTTCGCGATCGATAAACGCATGTTTGACACCCGGAATCGCATTACGAATCGTTGTGCGAATTTTATCACCCGGGAAATCAGGATCAGTTAAGACGATGACACCTCTTGTTTCATGCGCTTGGCGTATCACATCTAATACATCTTGGTTGATTGCACTGCCGTTCGTCTCAATCGTCTCACATGATACCGCACTTTTTACACGCGCTGTATCATCACGTCCTTCAACGACAATGAATTCATTGATTTTCACACTGACACCTTCTTTATAAATTAAATAAACGTTCCGCATTCGCAGTTGTTTGTTTTGCTACTTCTTCATAAGTGATGCCGCGTAATTCCGCAATCTGTTCAGCAACCAACGTCACACGTGCTGGCTCATTGCGTTTGCCACGATAAGGATGTGGTGTTAAATAAGGGGCATCTGTCTCAACCAATAAGCGATCTAGTGGAACATGTTTGGCCACTTCTTTTGGTTGTTTGGCATTTTTAAACGTTACAGGGCCACCAAGTGAGATATGGAAATTCAATTTGTTAATAACTACATCAGCAATTTCAGGTGAGCCACTAAAGCTATGCATAATCCCACCAACTTCTTCTGCATGCTCTTCTATTAAGATATCAAT
Source organism: Staphylococcus americanisciuri (assembly GCF_024814435.1). Taxonomy (GTDB): domain Bacteria; phylum Bacillota; class Bacilli; order Staphylococcales; family Staphylococcaceae; genus Staphylococcus; species Staphylococcus americanisciuri. The sequence continues at coordinate 11,427 of NZ_JANUXY010000013.1, read as the reverse complement.
ACAGTCTTGTGTCGCTTCACGATTATGGATGACGATAGGTAACTTCACACGTTTCGCCAATGCGATTTGTTGACGGAACACTTCCTTTTGGACATCTTTCGGTGATTTATCCCAATGATAGTCCAAGCCCATCTCACCAATACCAATCACTTTAGGATGTTGTGACAGTTCCTCAATCCATGCAAGGCGTTCTTCTGTAAAATCAATTGCGTCAACTGGATGCCAGCCAATAATCGCATAAATAAAATCATAGTCTTCAATTAGCTGCATCGCACGCTCAATCGTCTTCGTATCGAATCCCACAACGAACATGCGATCCACACCCGCTTCAAGCGCGCGGTCGATGACTTCTTGCAAATCTTCATCGTATTGATCTGCATTCAAATGAACATGTGTATCAATTAACATATATCTTCCTCCTATATGATCCTTCTTATAGAAAAGAGGTGAGTGCTTCAAAGCATGACCTCACCTCTTAATACATCATTATTTAATCACCGCACCGTTTGGCACAGCATTTGGTAAGCTAATCAATGTTAGCACACCGTCTTTTTCGGCTGATAAAATCATACCTTCAGATTTTTGACCCATTAACTTCGCTGGTTTTAAGTTTGTAACGACTGCTACTTTTTTACCAATGATATCTTCTGGTTGATAGAACTTCGCAATACCAGAAATGATTTGGCGTTGTTCATTATCCAAATCCACTTGAATTTTCAATAGCTTGTCTGATTTCTTAACCTTTTCAGCATCAATAATCGTCGCTGCTTTAATCTCTACCTTATCAAATGATTTTATATCAATTTGTTCCTTGCTTGATATAGGCTCTGGTTGCGCTGGCTGCATAGATGTCTTAATATAATCCACTTCTGCTTCCACATCCAAGCGTGGGAAAATCGGCGTTGGCTTACCAGTCACTGTAATAGGTGCTGTCAATTGACCGTATGTTGATAGGCTGGCCAACTCAAATAACGTCTCATTATTAATGTTAAGTTGCTCAAAAATCTGCTTCGGCGCATGCGTTAAGAATGGACGTAACAACACCGCCGCAAAGCGAATATTTTCAACTAAATGTGCCATTACATTACCAAGCATTTCTTGTTGTTCTGGATCTTTCGCTAATATCCATGGTGTTGTTTCATCAATATATTTATTCGTACGACTGATGAGCTTCCAAACTGTCGATAACGCAACTGAGACCTGTAAGTCATCCATATTCTCATGATACGCTTTCACTGTATCCAAAGCCATTTGTTCCATCTCTGCATCCAACTCATGTTGTGGACCTGCATACGCTGGCAACTCGCCATCAAAGTATTTGTTAATCATTGAGATTGTACGATTCACAAGATTACCTAAATCATTCGCCAAGTCGTAGTTTGTACGCTCAACAAATGCTTCCGGCGTAAAAACACCATCTGAGCCGAATGGTAATTCGCGCATTAAGTAATAACGTGTCGCATCCAAACCGTAACGATCGATGAGGACGTTTGGATCTACAACGTTACCTTTAGACTTACTCATTTTACCGTCTTTCATCAAGATCCAACCATGCGCAAAGACTTTCTTCGGTAATGGTAAATCAAGCGCCATTAAGATAATCGGCCAAATAATAGAGTGGAAACGGACAATTTCTTTTGCCATTAAATGAATATCTGCTGGCCAATAACGACGGAATAATTCATCGTCATCTGTTAAATAACCGAGCGCTGAAATATAGTTAACCAGTGCGTCTAACCATACATAAACGACATGTTTTGGATCTGATGGCACTTTGACACCCCAGTCGAATGACGTACGTGACACCGCTAAGTCCGCCAAACCTGGCTTAATGAAGTTATTAATCATCTCATTTTTACGAGAAGGTGGTTGGATAAATTCAGGATGTTCATCATAAAAAGCAAGCAAACGATCTGTATAGTTAGATAGCTTGAAGAAATAACTTTCCTCTTTCACAAGCTCTACTTCATGCCCTGAATCTGGGCTCTTACCACCGACAATTTTGCCATTTTCATATACCGGTTCAACGAGTTGCGTTTCTGTATAATATGTCTCATCTGGTACAGAATACCAACCTTCATACTCGCCAAGATAAATATCACCTTGCGCAAGTAATTTTTCAAAAATCTTTTCAACAACAACTTTATGACGTTGCTCAGTTGTACGAATAAAGTCATCATTGGAAATATCTAACTTTTCCCAAAGAGCTTTAATCTCCTTGATCATGCCATCCAAATAGTCAATTTCAGACTTCCCAGCTTTTTGTGCTTTTTCTTGAATTTTTTGACCGTGCTCGTCCGTACCCGTTAAATAACGTACATCATATCCTTGCATGCGTTTATAGCGTGCGATCACATCTCCAGCTACCGTAGAATAGGCATGTCCAATATGCAAGTTCCCGCTCGGATAATAAATCGGTGTCGTAATATAAAATGTCTCTTTCACCATCAACGCTCCTCCTCATTTCTTATCTTATCTAATATATCGAAATTCACTTGTATTTTCAATAAGCGACCCCGCAGTCTTATGCATCAATCCCATGATAAATGTTATATACTGCTTTAGAAGCCATTTCACGTTCCTGTGCTACTTGCTTAATCGCCTGTTTCGGTTTCATCTGTTGCTGGATATAGTGGTCTACATGCTCAACGATAGATAAGCCCTCAAACCATGATGTTGTTGCTTGGGGTTTGGCACCTTCAATCAAGACGACAAATTCACCCTTGAGCGGAATCGTATCTTCAAGTTGGGTAATAAGTTCTGTCACCTTTCTTGTCTCTATCTGTTCGAACTTTTTCGTCAGCTCCCTACCGAGCCCTACGCATCGATTCGGATCCACCTCTGCAATTGCCTCTAATGTATCCTTTACACGAAATGGGGATTCATACAAAATAAGCGTGCTCTCTTGAAACATGCGTACTTGTAACACTTCTAACTTTTCGCGTGCTTTTCGTGGTAAAAAACCTAAAAAAGTATACGTAAACGATGGCAGACCACTCGCCATGAGAGCAGTCAAACCCGCATTAGCACCAGGAATCGGTACAACATGTATTCCCGCTTGTCGTGCACTTACCACCAATTCATAACCAGGATCCGAAATAAGCGGTAACCCTGCATCAGATACAAGCGCAATATCCCGTCCTTCTTCCAGTAACTCAATTAACGATTCTGTCATCTGTCCTTTGTTGTGTTCATGGTAAGACTTTAACGGGGTCTCAATATTAAAATGATGACATAGTTTTTTCGTCACACGTGTATCTTCACATGCGATGATATCAACTTCTTGTAAGGTGCGAATCGCACGAAATGTCATATCTTCCAAGTTTCCAATGGGCGTTCCCACTAAATATAAATGCGCCATGCTATCGCTCCTCAATTAACGCTATCTTTTGTTGGCGTGTTAATTTTTTTATGGCATGTTCACGTTTCAATGCTTCTGACTTTGTCTCATACATTTCATAATGTTTTAGACGTACCGGACGTCTTGTTTTTGTATATTTTGCACCTTTACCTTCATTATGCTTGTTGATGCGTGCTGTCAGATCCGTCGTGTAACCTGTGTAGAGTGTATGATCAGCACATTCTAAAATATACGTGTAATGATCAGCCATAATATACACCTCTCATTTCTGATGTGTACTGATTGGATGCATCATACATATAAAATGGGGGTGCAATATGTAGGCCTTGCTTGCCACCTTTACGTGCTTCAACAACTATTGTTTGTGCTTCTTTGCCAGGCTTACTGTAAATCATATGCAGTTGCTTTGGCTCAAGTTGGTAACGACGCATAGAAGTCATCAAATCCAACATCCGCTCCGCTCTATGTACCATGACAATACGCCCCCCTTGCTTTAATGCATGATTCGCTACACGCAAACAATCATCCAACGTACAATAAATTTCATGTCGTGCAATCTTATGTGCTTCCAACTGATGTTGGTGTACTTGATTCGCTTTAAAATAGGGGGGGTTACACGTTACCAAATCAAACTGCGCTGGCTTAAAAAGCTGTGGTATCTCATTGATATCCATTTCCTCAATCGTAATGCGAGCGTCCAAGCCATTGGCAGCAACACTGCGCCGCGCCATATTTACCAACTGTGACTGAATCTCGATACCTGTGATATCATTCTGACCTTTTACTGATAACAGCAATGGAATCACGCCATTACCCGTACACATATCTAATATACGATCACGTTTACGAACTTGCGTAAAGTGCCCTAACAACAATGCGTCTGTAGAAAAAGAAAAGACCGCATCATTTTGAATAATGCGTAGGTCTTCTTTCAGCAAATAATCGAACCTTTCATTCACCTCTAACATAACAACCCACCCATCACAACTTGTTATTCAAAATATCCATGCAAAAGATACAATCTTGCCCATTTCTATGCTTACCAAACACATCATGACAAATATGAAAACCTTCACGATAAAGTGTCGCAAAATATTCTCTACTCTGTAATTGTTTTTTTTGTGGTGTTTTTTTCTCTTCTTGTGTCTGTGATATGCGTTGAACTGGTGTTGTTTCCAGCTCTTGGTTCATCAACGTCTTCAAATTATCATTCTCTATCTGCAAAGCGACATTCTCTTCAACTAAAGCGACAGTGAGAGACTTAAGTTCTTGCATATCTTCATGGATACGACTTACATTATTTTCTAGTTGCATTAAACGATTAAAAAGCTCATTTCGATCCACTTATGCGCCCTCCTTACTTTAGTATCTCTAATTCTTCCATATGATATTCCATCAACTGATTATCACATTCTAAGCGCACTTGCATCGTCACATCAATAATATTAAGTGCTACAACTTCGCCAATACCTTCTGGCGTCTCAATAGATTCACCGATATCCGGCATACTTGCACGTGCCGCTTCATAGAAATCATTTTCATACTTCAAGCAGCACATCAAACGACCGCACGCACCTGAAATTTTCGTAGGATTCAATGATAAATTTTGATCTTTCGCCATTTTAATCGACACCGGTTCAAAGTCGCCTAAAAATGTCGCACAACATAGCGATCGACCACATGGGCCAATGCCTCCTAATAATTTTGCTTCATCGCGCACACCAATTTGTCGTAATTCAATACGTGTTTTTAATTTTTGCGCTAACATACGCACTAGCTTTCGAAAATCAATTCGCTCATCTGCTGTAAAGTTAAAAATAACCTTAGCACGATCCAACGTGTATTCACAGTTGACAAGTCTCATATCTAACGCTAATGTTTGCACAAATTCTTTACACAGTTCAAAAGCTTCTTCCGCTCGCTGTTCATTATCTTGATAAGCCACCATATCCGTTTCTGTAGCGATGCGTAAAACTGGTTTTAAAGGAAGAACCACATCCGCTTCATCTACCATTTTCGGGGCATACTTAACAATTCCCAGCTCTATACCACGATTGGATTCCACCACAACATACTGCCCTTCTACTAATGTATGCGTTTCTGGTGAATAGTATTCTAATGTATTTGCCTTTTCAAAGTATATTCCAGCGACAAGATACACACGCGTCACCCTTTCATTTTGATAACAATTTGTTCAAATACCAACGCTGGGCTTACATTTTGCATCAATTTTTTATGCGCCTCAGTAATGGTTTCAATGATATGCGTCAACTGATGATAATTTAACTTCGTCGTAAGCGCTTGGTAATCCCCTTGTAATTCTGTAAAAATAATTTTGTCATTCATTCCAATCTTCATATACAGTAAATCTTGAAAATATGCATTGACTGCTGACAGTGTCACTTGCTGCAATTGCCTATTCTTAGCATGTTTTAACAATTCTATCACACCAATCAATGCCATATCTCGCTGTTTTATAAGCTTATCACACCACTGTAGAATCACTTGTCTCAATGGTGCGAGTTCATAGTCTTCTGCCAGCTGTGTTGCCACTTCCACCTGTGTTGTATACGTGCTCATCAACGCTGCAATCGGTCTTGTAAAATCTCCATGCTCCACTAAATATGTTACAAAGTCCTCACGCTGCATAGGTTTAAAATACACATGTTGACAGCGTGAATGAATCGTATCAAGAATTTGTTCTGGTTTTGTCGACAAGAGTATAGCTACCGTATTAGTCGGTGGCTCTTCCAAAAACTTCAAAATGCTATTTTCCCCTTGCACCGTCAATTTTTCAAAATCTTGAATGACATATACTTTATACTTACTCTCAATTGGCAATCGATTCATATGATGTACCAATTGCTCGATTTGCTCTTTTTTTATATTGGCATCATCTGTTCGAACATAATGAAAATCCGGATGATTGCGCATTTCTACCTTCATACGGCACTGTTCATTATCTTGACATAATATGAGTTGTGCAAATGCTAACGCCGTTGACGACATTGCTTCCGCATCATTACCTTCAAACAAGTACGCATGTGATAACTTTCCATTACGATATGCTGCCGTCAATCGTTCTATTTCCGTCATTGTGCACAAACCTCCTTCAAATCAAAAAAGGTTGAGACAGGCTGCTATCCTAAGACGTGCATACACTGCCACAACCTTCAGTATCATGTTTAAAATTGATGAAAGGCATCTACCGGCATCACAAAGACTGTTGCACCGCCTACTTCTACCTCAACAGGATATGGAATATAGGAGTCTGCGCTTCCGCCCATCGGTGTAATTGGAGAAACGAGTTGTTCTCTGTTACCACAAGTTTTGTTAATAACATCTAATATTTCATCGACTCGTTCATCATCTACACCGCATAAAAATGTTGTATTTCCTGCACGTAAAAAGCCACCAGTCGTCGCTAATTTTGTCGCACGAAAATTATTTTCAACGAGTTGATCTGAAAGTTCTTGGCTGTCTTGATCTTGAACAATCGCTATAATCATTTTCATTTTTGTCACACCTCTTATCCAGTATTATATCATATCTTAGTAATGGTCTATACCGACATCTGCCTAATTTTACAATGATTTTTTCTCGATTTGTTGTCGTATAATCGTGACCACATCTGCCACAACGTTCTCAATACTTCTACTAGCATCAACCACTTGATAACGCTCAGGATGGTGCGCAATCAAGTGTTTATATCCTGCTATCACACGTTCATGAAATGCATGATCTTCCTTATCTAAACGATTTTGTTCACGTTGGTTCGCAGCAATACGCTCTCGTCCCAACGCTGCCGGTATATCCAAATAAATCGTCATATCTGGATAATGTCCTTCAATCGCAAAGTCATTGATTCGTGCCACGCCTTCTATACCAATCTCACGCGCATACCCTTGATACGCAAGCGAACTGTCAATGAAACGATCACATAACACAATATGGTTAGATGCCAATGCAGGCAACACTTTCTGTACAAGGTGCTCTCGTCGTGCCGCCGCAAACAATAACGCTTCTGTTCGTCCATCCATTGCATCACCTTCCAACAAAATGTTACGAATTGCCTCAGCCGTTTCTACGCCACCCGGTTCACGCGTTGTAATCACATTATGATCCTTTTTCAATTCTGCTGCTACTGCGCTTAACACCGTTGTTTTTCCAGACCCCTCAGGTCCTTCAAACGTAATAAATAATCCCATGTTAGTCATCCTTCACTTTTATTTTACCTTCTTGTAACCCTTCAACTCTGAGCTGATTATCATCCCATTTTGACATTAATTTTATCATAGATGCCGTTACCTTTTCGCCCTTAATCATAGTCGGAATACCAGGCGGATATAAGACGAGATGTTGGGCTAACACTTTGCCATGCGCCTCAGCAAATGGTATCCAATAATCGCCCTCAACTTGTATAGGTTCATAGCGTCCAGAGCCAGTATACAGCGCTTGTGGTTCGGCCGATATATCATACTGTTGTGCTGTCAAATCTAGCACTTTAATACGCGCTATCAACTGATCAAAAGGATATGTGTCTCCTACATGCCATAGCGGAAGCACCCACAATACATGATGCGTATCCGCTAACTCTACATAAATCCCTGTACTTTCCATCACTTTTTGTAACACATACCCCGTCATATTCGGATGATACACCAATAACTTCAATGGATCGTCTAGCTCTTTCACGAACAAACCACATATATGCAACGTATCCAATAATTGCGCACGTCGCTCAAAAAACAATGTACTATCGTATGTATTATAAAATTCGGCTGCTGCCTCTAAACTTGCCATTAACAAATACGATGGGCTAGATGACTGGAAAGTTTGTAGTAAACGAATCACGTCATCACGTTGTGGTGCATCTTTATGGATAAAGAGCACCGAACTCATCGTTAAGCTTGGTAATGTCTTATGAAATGACTGTACCACATAATCCGCCCCAACATTCAACGCAGATATTGGAAAACCCTCCAAATCGAAATGTGCACCATGTGCCTCATCTACCAAAATTGGACATCCTTGTGCATGAAATTGCTCGACTGTATGTTTAATATCGAACGTCTGTCCATAATAATTCGGATATGTTACAACACCTAGCTTGGACGACACTTGTGACAAACTTGTCGTATCAGGTGTCACATATTGATATGTTGATTCACTTGTTTCAGTTGGTAAAATAACCGCTTGCTGTACACCTAAATCAAGTGCGTGAAATACCGATTTATGGACATTACGAGCTAATACGACATCTCCCGATAAAGGTTGAAAGGCATGAATAACTGCCAATATGCCACTTGTCGTACCATTAACAAGATAGAACGCTTCATAATCCGAATGTCTTGCAACACTTGCCATACTTTCTTTAAGTACTGCTTCGGGCTGATGCAAATCATCGAAACCTGTAATCTCCGTCACGTCAAATTGTGGTTGCACGAATGTCAAATCACCAATCGTTCCATTTTTATGACCCGGTACATGCATCGAAATTGGCTGTGTCCCTGACCAATCACACAACTTACGCCATAATACACGCTGCATCTTTCCCACCTCCGTTTCTTATCTATTTTACATGATAGCACAAGTAAAATGTGGTCAGCGTAGTGAAATCATGAGCAATTTTGAAAATATCACACTTTTTAGATACAATAGAAATAACTTACATTCAAGGAGGTGTCCATATGTTTCTTACAGCTTACTGTTGCAGATTTTTACAGATCATTCGCAACAAATTTGCGACTGTTTTTTCAAAATTGGTGGAGTCTGTCTTTTTTGAACAAAACAATCACGCTGTAAGGAACTGACACCTTTCATGCTTCTTTGCAGCTACAATGGAGGAAGCAAAACATGAACATTTTAAATACATCTGCTTTATCAAAACATTTTTTAGACCACATATTATTCGATCAAGTTAAATTAACCCTCAATACCGGTGATATCGTAGGTCTTGTAGGAAGAAATGGTGAAGGTAAAACAACTTTACTCAAGCTACTTGCAGGAATCGAATCGCCTTCTTCAGGTACAATCAGTTGGAAAAAGAACATCGGGATTGGCTATTTAGCTCAAACAGCTAACATCAATGACAATACGTGTATATACACATACCTAGAAACTGCTTTTCAAAAACTGCATCATATCTCTCAACAGCTCGATACATTGACACAACAAATGGTAGTGGATACCGAGAATTTAGACGCTTATATGACACATTATGGCAAGCTACAATCGTACTATGAATCACATGGTGGTTATGAGATAGATGCAAAAATACGCCGTGTCGCACATGGATTAAACATCACATCGCTACTAGAAACAACATGGGGTGCGTTATCTGGTGGCGAGCGTACCAAAGTATGCCTGGCAAAACTATTACTCCAGCCAACTGAACTCCTATTGCTAGACGAGCCAACCAACCACTTGGATATCCAATCCATTGAGTGGCTCGCACAACATATCAAGCACTATACAGGTGCCGTTGTTATCGTGTCACATGATCGTTTCTTTTTAGATGAAGTTACAAATCAAATTGTAGAAATAGATCAGCAACAGCTACATCACTATCATGGTAACTACTCGTACTTCGTTGATGAAAGAGAAAAACGCATTTTAGCCGCATTCGAAGCATACAAAACACAACAAAAGAAGATAAAACAAATGCAAAAGGCGATAACGCAACTGAGAACATGGGCCAGCCAAGCCAAACCACCCAACGCTTCTATGTTCCGACGTGCGAAAAGTATGGAAAAAGCACTCAATCGTATTAAAAGGTTAGAGAAACCAACACTTAACCACAAGCAAATGGCACTTAATCTGACAGACAATCCACATGGTGCAAATAAAGTTATTCAAATAGAAGGTGTTTCAAAAACATACGACACCTTATTGTTCAAAGACGTTAATATGTTAGTTAGAAGGAATGAACATGTCGCCATTGTAGGTGAAAATGGAATAGGTAAATCAACATTACTCAAAATAATTTTAGGCGACGTCATACCTGATGAAGGACGGGTTCAAATAGCGCAACACCTGAAAATTGGGTATCTCTCACAACATGTCTTTGATAAAGAAGCAAATGATACCATACTTAATGTCTTTAGAAAAGATATCCATGTTACAGAGGAAAAAGCACGTCACATACTCGCACAATTCATGTTTTACGGCAATGATGTCTTTAAAAAGATACAGGATTTAAGCGGTGGCGAAAAGGTACGTCTGCGATGGGCACAAATCATTAACAGCGATCACCATATATTGATACTGGACGAGCCAACCAATCACTTAGACATTGACGCTAAAGAGACCATTGAAGACGCCTTATTGGATTTTAAGGGCACTATCATAACCGTCTCTCATGACAGATACTTTCTCAATAAGCTGTTTCACACCACTTATTTATTAGAAAATCAAACATTAACAAAATGCTATGGCCATTATGATGACATAAAAAAGCATTTATCTTAAAAAGAGAATGACAGAAAACTAGGCAGTCATACAGGTGCCTCATTGGCAAAGGCTGACTGGCGTAAAACAGACTATAAAAGTGTATATTCGTGCCAGTCAGCCGCTATCATATAGATAAAATCCCAAACTTAAATAAAGATTCCACATCATTCGCGGTGGGATGGCATGATAAACCATTCCGCTTTTTTCTTTGAACAAGTTTTCCGTACTTCTAACCATTCTTCACGGGGGCATTACTACGAAATCTTAGCATACGCATGAGGTGTCTGTAGTGCTCCCAAAATGAATTCGAGTGAGCCACCTTGGCAAGTGAGCAAGCAAGAAACGATGGTATTCAAAAAGCGCACATTCGCAATGGACTGTACGCTCAATAAAGACAGCTATTCCAACTCAGCTGGAATTACAATATCTTTCTACCACTCATTTATATGAAAACACAAAAAAAGAGAAGTCGAAATGACCTCTCTCGTTAAATTACCTGGCACCGTCCTACTCTTGCGGAACGTAAGTCCGACTACCATCGGCGCTAAAGAGCTTAACTTCTGTGTTCGGCATGGGAACAGGTGTGACCTCTTTGCCATAGGCACCAGATAAAG
>NZ_JANUXY010000012.1 GCF_024814435.1 Staphylococcus americanisciuri | reverse complement strand
CCTCATCTTCCGGTATTTAGGTGTTTTTCGTTGTTCTGCCGTTGTATCTCGTGAACGTAAACGTTGATATGACGGCATTTTGTTGTCTTTTGTTGTTTTTCGCTGGAACTCGTATTTTGAGCGGAACGTCCCCGAAACGTCCCCGAGAGGATAAAAAAATGGGAAAACGTCCCCGAAAAATAAAAGTACGTCCCTTACATTGATTTTATTAGCTTCAGAGCTTTTTCAGTCTCAATTTTATTCGTTTCATCAAGCAAGTGTGAATACACGTCCAATGTTGTTTTAATACTAGCGTGACCAAGACGTTTCGAGATATAGTAAATCGAAACACCGCCGTGCAATAGGTAAGAACAATGTGTGTGTCTAATTGCATGTAATGTGAACTTGCCTAGCTTATTTTCTAAGCAAAATTTTTGAAGGACTTTTGTTACAGCGTTATTTGTTATTAGGGAATATCCAGTGTTGAATATCTGCTTATTCATGTTGATTGGCATTTCAGATAATGTATTTCGTAAGACTTTCATATCTTCAGACGGTATATCTACAACACGATCAGATGTTTCTGTTTTTGTACCTCTTAGATGAATTGTATTTTTTAAGTAGTTAATATCATCAGTAGTTAATTTTTGAACTTCTCCAAATCGTCCTCCTGTAATAACTAATATATAAATTAGTAAGTACGATTGAATAGGGACGTTAGCTACATAGGATTTCAACTTTTTATAGTCTTCTAAGTTCATAAATTTATCTTCTTCAGGTTGACTAGGCTTTTTACCTTTAATTACTGCCTTATACGTAGGGTCTTTATAAATGAGACCTTCTTGTATTGCGTCCATTAACGATGCTTTAATACAGTTGTGCAATTTCTTAACTGATTCAGTAGCATGGTCGGCACCATACCATTTGATAAATTTACGATAGAAAGTAGTTGAAAAGTTACTTAGAGTAATGTCGGTTAAGTTTTCAGTAGCTAAAAACTTTTTAAACTGTTTAATAGCATTAACATATGTTAAATATGCTCTGTCAGTAATGACATTCTTTTTATTAACTTCAATCCATTGCTCATAGTAGTCAATAAAGGAACTTTTATTATTGATAACTATTCCACGCATTAGCTGGTTTTTAGCTATCGTTTCAGCTTCGGTGGCTTCTCTTTTGGTTTTAAACCCTTTCTTTTTATACCTTTTCCCTTCATACCCAAAGTCATAATACCATTTGTTGCCATTGTATTTGTTTACACTCATTGTGTTCACTCCTTTTAGAACGTACGTTCTATTTATTTATAAAAAATATATAGGGTAGGCGGGCTACCCAGTATATCTTAGTTGCTAAAATTTAGATAGTTCTGTTTGCATTTCTTCGACCAAAAAGACATGTTTGTTGGTAGTGATTTTTTTAATCATCTTTTAAGCTTCCTTTCAAATAAGATAATAAAGTTATTTCATCAATGATTTGAATATCTATCCCTTGATGAATAAAAGCTCTTGCCTTTCGCTGTTTTGAAACTAGACCGTTTTCATCTTTATACTTGTCGTCTTGTTCTCCTTCGACTAAAATGTTTGTTTTAGTTGAAACATTGTTTTTTATATAGGCTCCATTTTTTCTTGATAAAACCATTAATTTTTCTTTTGGAATATCAAAATTCCCGGTAAAGACTATATTTTTATTTTGTAAAATTAAATTTTCGTGTTCGACAGGCAATTTATTGATATCTGTGATTTTCATAGAAGGTTTATCAAATGATGATTTTTGTTTTGAAATAGATCGCAAAGCATTCATAAGATGACTAAATCTAATATACTGGTTGTCCATGTTTTGGATAAGCTCTAGACAGTTAGAAAAACCATTATTTTCAGCCAAAGAAATAAGCATTTTTGAAAGTGCTACAATGTCATACTTAGCGGAATGCAAGTTTGATTTATCAATGTTATATATATCACACAAATTATTCATGCTCACAGAGATGCCGCTATGAAAATTCCTGAAAATATTGACGCTATCAATATACATATAACTTTTGGGAGATAAATTACATGTTTGTGCTGTATGTTTTAAGACTGATATATCAAAGCTGGCATTATGAGCAACTATTAAAAAAGCGCTTCCTAATAAGGTTTCGATTTCTTGAAATACACTTTTGAAACTAGGGGCATTTAAAATGATATCTTTAGGTATATTGTGAATTTTAGCATTTTTGTCACTATACTTATTATTAGGTGGGTTAATATACGAACTATATACATGTTCAATTGATAAGTCTTTGATAAGTGAAATACCGACTTCACATGGACTATTGGTATACTCGTTCATAGTTTCAAAATCTAAAACGGCAATGTCATACTTCTTCAAAATTATCACTCCTCGTTATCTAAACAATTTTTGACTTGCTATCACTTTACCTACAATTTTCACTTCATCGTCACTACCGTACACTTGAGGATAATGTTGAGGGTTGTTTGACTCAGGTATTAAGATGATTTGGTCTTCCGTGTAACGTATTCGCTTAACAGTAGCATTGTATCCATTCACCATAACCACGCCTAACTGACCATTTTCTACAACGGAGTCTTTTTCTACAACAACAATATCTCCTTCTTGAAATAGTTTATCCATGCTATCTCCAGAAACTTGAAGACCAAACTCTTCTTTATTAGAGTTTAAGTTTTTAGTAGCAAAGTATATGTAATCTATTAAATTCTCTTCGCTATAAATAGGTAAGCCGGCAGGGATTTTTGAAACGACCGGTATCTTTTTAACTGGTAATGTGTCGAGTACTTTTTCTTCGTTATCTTCAACTAAGTCGGATTTACTAACGCCAAAATAATTAGCTAATAGTTCTATTTTGTCTATTCGTGGATAGGTCTTTGCGTTAATCCAATCAGATAGGGTTGTATATTTTACATTCAAATCTATAGATAATTGTTTTCTATCTACATTGTTTTGTTTCATAAGACGAGAAATGTTTTTAGACATAATTTCTTTATTGCCGAGCATTGTTTTCGCTCCCTTCATCTAATAGCTTAATTACATTATACGGCTTTTCCGTACTGATTACAACAAAAACAAAAAAAATACGGTTTTAATGTTGACATTACGTTTTAACCGTAATATACTAAAGTCAGTTCTTTTGAAGGAGGCTTGAAAATGGAAGAACAAAAAGTGAAAAAGGAGCCTTTTACTTTAAGAATGTTAAGGGCTAAATATGAATTAACACAGGCACAAGCGGGTGCAAAAGTTGGCGTTTCTGCAGATGTGTGGCATAACTGGGAAAAAGCAAAAACTTTTCCTAATGTCCCACAGTTGCAGAAGATAGAAAAAGAATTTGATGTCACTTATAACGACATTATTTTTTTAACTAACAATAACGGTTAAACCGTAAAAGAGCGAATGCAAAGGAGTGATAGCAATGCAAGCATTACAAATTTTCAATTTTGAAGAATTACCAGTAAGGACATTAACAGTAGATGACGAACCTTACTTTGTCGGCAAAGATGTAGCCGAAATTTTAGGGTACAAAGATGTTTCGAGTACAGTTTCAAAAAATGTAGATTTGGAAGATAAAACCACATTGCTAATTCAGCAAGATGGTTCTAACTATAAGTCTCGAACAACAGTAATCAACGAATCAGGGTTATACAGTTTGATTTTTGCAGCAGCACAACAAAGTGCTAATCCAGTTATTAAAGAAACAGCTAAAAAATTCAAACGTTTCGTTACATCTGAAGTATTGCCATCAATCAGACGTACAGGAACATATTCAGTCAATCCAACAATCCAAGAATTAGCTAGTAATCCTGAACTAATTAAAATGTTGGTTGAACAAATCGCAAGATTAAATGATTCTACTACAAATCAAAGTGAAGATTTAGCTTATCTTAAACAAGCGATAACCGGTGAGTATGTAACACCGCAAGATATTTTAGCTATTAAATACGCCGTTACTGATAAGGCGGAAAAATTTGTAGAAGGATTAGGTATTCAACTTACTTTAGACAATGTTTTTGATGGTGACATTTACGAATTAGCTAGGGAAAACAAGCGCCAAGAACAGCAAAAGAATTACCATATTGGCAAAGCTAAAAGTAGATTGCTTGTACTAACTAAAAAACACTTAGGAATGAAAGGCAACGCACCAAACAATCACATTAAACGTAAAGATGTAGATTTAGCCATTCAATTTGTTAAAGACATTCGATTGTCGACTATTGAAATTTAGGAGGAGCAAAATGAACTCTAGCGAGAAATTAGCAATTATTCAACAAATCTTAGGTGAAGTGTCTTATGAAATAAGCACGGCTCTAGAAACAGATGAATCTTCCAAATTTGAAAAGGAGATCGAATATAACGGTAAAGATTACACGATAGAACTAACAAGAGAAAGTTACCTAGAAGACACTTTGATTAGCATTAGTAAGCGTCTTGAAAATATAAATTTCGGACACTTTTAAGGAGGTGTAAAGAATGAACATTCAAGAAGCCACAAAGTTGGCTTTGGAAAAAGGTGTTGCGATTAAAAGGGACAAGAAAGAGTTCGATTATGCAATACTACCAACTAACTTAATGTTTTACCAATGCCTAATTATTTCAAAAAGATATAAAGTTAAAGGTCAAACCGTCAGCGCAAGGTGGCAGCCTAGCGCAGACGATTTAATAGCTGATGATTGGGTTTTAGATAATTAATTTTTTAAGGTCAGAAATAGCTTTTAGCAACAAGGAATAATTTTTGCTAGTTTCATTCTCGCAATAAGCGATTCCTTCGTTGGAAAGAGCCATTTCAGCAAAACCACCATCTCCAGTGGCAACGGTTGCATAACCATGACTGCCTAATTGGAGAACAGATGACACATAACTATCAAAATCCATACCTAAAAAATAATTATCAAATGATTCTTCATCCGTCCCAAAATATGTCGCAGAATATTGTGATTCACCATCTTCAATTCTATCAAGATACACTTTATAAAATTGAAGTAAAACGAGTTTGGTTTCATTGGTAAGCATAATAATCACCTCCTTAAAGGTGATTATATCAGAAAGGAAGTGAATCAAATGAACAAGCCTAGTTACGCAAAAATAGCACTCCTAATCATCATCTTGGCGGAGGAGATTAGGAATGCTGGGCTGTTACTCTTCGGGTTCATTAGTCAAAAGGTGAAAGAGAAATGAAAAGAACAGAACCCAAATATAAAGAGGTGCATTAATTGGATGGTCGTATGCCAATCTAGATAAAAAATCCCAAGATGCATTAACGCCTATCCCTATTGAAACCTCATTAATGTAATTTTTAGAGGAGGAAGTGACATGATTCACATTCAACATCTTGTCGAATCTTTTAGTATTTTGGCTCTCCTTTGGCTTATCTACTGGATGGGAAGAATTGATGGGTTCAGCAAAAGTCGAAGTAGAGACAACATCGACAGAAAAATTTCTGAAGGCATTAGACATTTTCAAAACTTCGTATTTGGAAATGCTCGTCGACTTTATGATGTCTTTAAGAATATTTTCAGAAAATAGATTATTACGAATCTGTTGAGCATTTAAGATTGTTTGAACATTCAACCTAAGCAAAGCTGAATTATCAAATTTTATAGGTTGGATATTAGGTTTCATCTGACGTGATGCAAGATTCATAATTTTCTGAACTTCAATTAATGGCTTTTGAGCATAATTGTTAAGTTGAAACGGAATCAAAGTTGTTTGATTTATTGCTTTACGAGCATATTTGAATGGATCTTGATACATGATTAACACCTCCTATCTAACGCAGTAGCGTTAACAAAATTATATCAGAAAGGAGTGACATCAAAATGACAAAAACATATTGGGATATGAGTGATCTTGAAAATGAGATTGGTAAAGGTAGAAGTTGGATTAAAAAACACATTTTTTCCATTCCAAGATTTAAAAAAGAAATTGAGGCATTCAGTCATTTTCCTATTAACAACAACGACGAGTACATGTTTGTCGGTAGCAAGATGAAAAAATGGCTTGAAGACAATTTCAAAGAGATTGAGCGCTTCAAGTACATGTGAAAGGAGGTGGTCATGTGAAAGAGCTAATAGCGTGCATGATGACATTTGCCGTAGCGCTGATATTAACAACCGCACTTGCATTTAACGGTGTTTATTTTACAACGTTAATGTGGTGGGTGTTGGTTGCGGAGTTAGTAACGTATTTTGGAACACACTTTGTACTAAACGAATTAAAAAGAGACTGATAAGCAACGGCAATTGCAAACCAGTCAAGGGTTGAATATTCTAGCAAAATATCAACCCTAATTATATCAAATTAGGAGGAACAAGCAAATGCATTTTATAAAAGGGAAAAAATACACGTCGTATATTGAAGTTGATGGTTTTAAATTCAAGAAAGAAGTGACAAGAAAAGAATTCTTAATCAATATCGTAATTAAGACTTTAAACAATGAGCTTATTGATGATATCGACATTTCAGATATTGACTTTGTCGACCAGGTTGATGATTTACTAGGACTGTCTATATACAACTATATCGAAAACCAAACAGACGAACTTGACAAAATCATGGCTTACTTTGCGAAAGGAGGAAGATTTTAGATGAGTAATATATTCGAAATCAATGAAAGATACTTGCAAGTCTTGGATATGTGGGATGACGTTGACCCACAAGTGATTCGGGACACGTTAGATTCAATTGAAACGGAGATGCATGAAAAAGTCGATAATATCATTGGACTAAAACGTTCGGTTGATGGTGATGTGGATGTTATCGACAACGAAATCAAACGTCTACAAAAAATGAAAAAGCAGAAAGTTAATCTTTCAGACAGGTTGAAAGGTTATCTAGAGGTAATGCTTGAACAACGTGGCTTAAGAAAATATAAGACACCTAAGAACCATATTTACAAGCGTAAGAATAAGCCGAGCGTTGTGGTTACTAATGAAACTTTAATTGATAAGGCGTACTACATTCCACAGCCACCCAAGTTAAATAAAAAGCAAATTGAAGAAGACATCAAGGCTGGAGCAGATGTGGAAGGTGCAGAACTACGAGCGAGTGAAAGTCTGGTGATTAAATGACGTTTACAATTTCGAGTGCTAAAAATCTTAGCACTGAGAATGCTACTTATCTTATTTATGGGAAACCTGGAAGCGGTAAAACACATACTCTTAATTTTTTACATGGTCGTACGTTATACGTGAATGTGGATAAATCAGAACGACCATTAAAAGGAAACCAGAACATTGACATCTTAAATTTCAATTCACACGAAGCTTGGAAAGAATGGGGCGACCTGATGAAATGGTTTGCTGATAATAAACAGACATTAAATAATTACGACACTATTGCGATTGATAACCTGTCAGAACTGTTTAGATCTATGCTTGCAAATCTCGGACGTTCAGGAAAAAACAATCGCGTTCCCGAAATGTCCCACTATCAACGTGTAGATTTTTTCACTATTGATAGTTTAAGATTTTTGCAGTCATTAAATAAGCGATTAATTTTTATGGCATGGGAAACAAATTATGATTTTTATACACCTGCAGGTCAGCAGATTACGCAATCTGTTCCTGATATTCGTAAAACGATTCGTGATAATGTAGCAGGCTTGTGTCAAGTCGTTGCACGATTAGTTGTGAATAAAGATTCAGGTAAGCGTGGTTTTATACTAATGCCCACAAATCAAATATTTGCTAAAAATCAATTAGACGATCGTGAACATTGTCTACAAGAAGAATTATTTAATGTAGGTGATACTGATGATAACTCTACGTGATTATCAGAATGAATTACTAGAAGGTATCTATCAGAGTATGTCAAGAAATAATAAACGGATAATGGTTCAGAGTCCTGCGGGCAGTGGTAAGACAGTGACAATGAGTGAACTAGTAAGACGAGCCAACTTAAAAAGAAATCGTGTGCTTACTGTTGTCCACAGGAATGAGTTGGTCAGTCAAATTAGACAGACATTCAATGCAAATGGTGTTGATTGGTTATTATCAGAAGTCGGTATGGTTCAAACGATATCCAACCGAGTAAAAAAGAATAAGGTATCAGCACCTGAAATTATCGTGATAGATGAAGCGCATCATGCTTTATCTAAAACATATAGGGACATTATACAAGCATTTCCTAAAGCATATGTTATTGGCTTTACCGCAACGCCATATAGATTAAATGGTCAAGGCTTTACTGATTTATTTGATGATATTGTGCTAGGTAAAACAGTTAAATGGTTGATTGAGAATAAAAGATTAGCACCATTTAAATATTTATCAATCGACCTTATAAATCACGAGAAATTAAAGCGACAGCGTGGAGAGTACACACAAAAATCTATATCAGAAGCGTTCACAAAGACAATCTATGGTGATGCACTTGAAAGTTATGAAAAATACGCTAGAGGATTAAAAACTATTATTTACGCTTACAATGTCGAATCAAGTAAGAAGGTAGTAGAAAGGTTTCAACAACATGGTTACAAAGCCTATCACTTAGACGGCAAAGCTAAAACTCAAGAAAGGTTAGAAGTCGTTGAAAAGTTTAGAAAAGGTGAAATTGATATTTTAACCAACGCTGAATTATTTGGTGAGGGATTTGATATACCTGATTGCCATTGCGTCATACTGCTTAGACCTACTGAATCATTAAGTTTGTTCATTCAACAAACTATGCGTGCAATGCGTTACCAACCCAACAAGCAAGCGATCATCATAGACTTAGTGAACAATTGGAGCACACACAAACTACCTGATACCGATAGAGATTGGCAGAAGTATTTTAAAGGAAAACCTCCTCGTGAAAAATCAGATGTTTCTGTAAAACAGTGTCCGAATTGTCTCGCTGTTATCCCTTCAGGTCATAGGGAGTGTCCCTTATGTGAGCATGAATTTGAATCTGATTACGGTTCTGCCGAGTATGCATATGAAAAAGTAGAATTAGAAGAAATCACAGAAGAAAATGTTATCAAACTCAACTTTAAAAAACCAAGTGAGTGTAAGTCAATGAAAGAATTATACGAGTTAGCCGAATCTCTTAATTACAAAAAGGGATGGGCATACTATCAAGGCAAAGCTTTAGGCTTAATTTAAAATTGGAGGAGTTTTATTATGACAAACTTTGTATTAAATATGGAAGACACTTTTGATGGAAATATTCAAGATGGAACGTACGAAGCGGTTATCACGAAATGTGAAGAGAATGCAACACCGGGTGGTGCGGAACATGTTGATATGCGTCTTACAATTCGTAATGACGTAAATCAAAAGTATAAAAACAACATCATTTTCCATAGAATTTGGAAGTCAAAACAAACTGGTAAATACGATATGAGGTTCTTCAATACAATTGGTGCTGCTGCCCAATTGCAACAAGGAAAAGCTTATGGTTCTCTTGAAGAATTATTCGCTGATTATCTAGGTAAGCCGGTGAAAGTTACTGTGAAAAATGAAACATCTGAATACAATGGTAAAACTTATGAAAACTTAAACGTCAAACGTTGGGATAAAACAGCGTTACCTGAAATGACGCATAAATTTAAGACAGAAGATGGAGAAAATCCATTCGCTGGTGGAAACATCGAAACCAATGATGAGTTTCCGTTTTAAATTTAAGGAGGGCTAGTATGTATGAAAGTATTCCTTACGAACTAAAGGAATTAAACCGGTGGTGCTGTTTCAAAATTGAACAGGGTATAAATGGGCGTAAAACAAAGCGCCCTTACAACCCTCTCACCAATCAAATGGCAAAATCTAATGACGAATCTACATGGGTAAGTTTTGAAGACGCTGCAAGTCTATCGATTAATTACGACGGCATAGGTTTTTTCTTCAAAGAACCTTATATAGGCGTCGATTTAGATGATATTTCAAACGAAATAGCCGAATATTCGGAAAATGAAAACGTTGAGAATATAGTATCAGAGTTTGTAGATGTGTTACAAACTTATGCAGAAGTAAGTCCATCAGGTAATGGCATACACCTAATTATCAAAGGAGAATTGCCAGAAAAAGGGCGCAGACGTGGCAATGTTGAAATTTATAATCGTGGTAGATTTTTTACTATGACTGGTAAACAGATCGGTGGATACAACGCTGTAAATAACGATGAATTTAATAAGTTATCTTATTTGCATGGTAAATATATTTTGAAACCAGATGCGGAAAAGAAAGCTATTAATACCAACAAAGGTTTTGGTAATAACTTATCAACAGAAAAAATAATAGAAGTGGCTAAAAAGTCTAAAAATGGACTTCGATTTACCACCTTATTTGAAGGAGATTGGTCACAATTCTATACATCACAATCAGAAGCAGATTTAGCTTTTTGTAATGATTTAGCATTTTGGACTGCACGTGATCCAAATAAAATGGATGAGATTTTTCGTAAGTCTGTATTGTACAGAGACAAATGGGATGAACAACGTGGTGACGATACTTATGGAAATATAACTATTTCAACAGCAATAGATAGTTGCATGAATGAATTTATTCCAGAAGTTTCAACAGACAACGATTTTCAAATCTATGTCATGGATCAAGATGTTAAACCTGCTAAAAAAGATAAGCGATATTCATACGATGACACAGGTAACGCTGAACGCTTACGTGATTATTATGGTGAATACATTCGTTACAACTATACTGCTAACGCATGGTATTACTATGATGGTAAGCGTTGGAAAAAAGATGACGCAGGTAAAATGAAGCATCTTGTAGATAAGGTTGTTGCGAAACTAAAAGATGAAAAATTATATCACAGCGATGATATTGATGAAGAAGATATGAAGAAGTATCGATATAGACATTGGAAGGACTCGAGAAATCACAGTAAAAAAGAAAATATGATGAAAGAATGCCAACATTTGTTGCCTATCCATCATCATAATTTTGATACGGATTTTACTTTATTCAATACACAAAATGGCTATATTGATTTAACCACTGGCGCTTTATATGAACATCGAAAAGATAAGTTTTTCACAAAAATGAGTAATACAGAGTATACCGATAAGGCAGATTGTCCTATCTGGCTAAAGTTTTTAGATGACATTTTTCTGGGCAAGCAAGACTTAATTGATTATATGCAAAGGGCTGTTGGTTATTCAATGTCTGGTTATACGTCAGAGCAAGTGTTGTTTGTTTTGTATGGCAACGGTCGAAATGGGAAATCAGTTTTTCTAGACATAATGAATGAAGTCTTCGGTGATTATGCGACCAATATTCGTCCACAAGCTATTATGGCAAATAAAAACAAATCAGATGCCTCACCTGAAATTGCAAAATTAGACGGTGCACGGTTCGTTACTACCACCGAGCCTAACGAAGGAGATCGCTTCGACGAGGGATTGCTTAAACAATTAACAGGCGGAGATAAAGTCTCAGCTCGAAGATTATATGAAAATGAATTCGAGTTTATACCACAATTAAAACTTTGGATGGCAACCAATCACAAGCCATATGTGCGTGGTACAGATGATGGTATCTGGCGACGTTTTGTAATTATTCCTTTTGAAAAGCAAATACCGCTTCACCAAGTTGATAAGCAACTGACAAAGAAATTAAAAACTGAATTACCTGCAATTATTAAATGGTGTGTAGATGGTTACTTGGAATGGCAAAGAATCGGATTAGCCGAACCTCAAATGGTTACAGAGCAGAGAGAAGAATACCGTATTGAAATGGATCCGATAGAAATGTTTATAGACGAATGTTGCGATAAAAACCCATTGGAAAAAGTTAATGCAACAGAGTTATACAATGCCTATGCTCATTGGGCGAAAGAAAATCATCAATATCTGATGAACAGTACAAAGTTTGGTAAAGAAATCGTTAAGAAATTTAATCGTAAAAAATATCGAGGCAAAAAATTTTATTACGGTATAAATTTGACCCCTGAAACAAAGCAAGATATGAATAGATTCAGTTTAAATCTTTAGGGGGGGACACTTGGGGATAGTTGGGGACGGTTAGGGGATAGTTTTTAGGTATACCCTCCCCTCAAACAAAAGCTGTCATATCAATACTTATACTACTTTTTATTCTTATTTAGGGGATAGTTAATAGAAAACTACTAGTAGAATAAATAGAAAAATAAATATATATAGAAAGAAGTTTTCCCGAAAGTGTCCCCCTTTATGAAAATGAGCTTTGAAGTGCTGGTATGACAAGGTTTGTAGAGATTTTAAACTATCCCCTAAAACTGTCCCCTAAATTAATGGAGTGATGAAAGTTAATGACCGAACAAGATATACAGAATTTAATTAGAATTGCTGTTTCTAAAGAAAATATCATATTTAGGGCAAATGTGGGCAAAGTTAAAACATTAGATGGACGTATTTTTGATACAGGATTGCCCAAAGGTTTTTGCGACTTATTTGGTTTTCGACCAGATGGACAAATATTTTTCATCGAAGTAAAGAAGCCAGGTGGCAAAGTTAGAAAAGAACAGCAACATTTTATTGATGTGGTCAAGAGTAAAGGAGCACTTGCAGGTGTCGCCTACAGTGTTGATGATGCACTGAAAATCATAGAGGAGGGATAGCATGCTTGAGTTACCTGAAATACACAATGACAGGACTAAAAAGATTGATTATAAAGGACAAACGGTATCTATCGCACAAATTGCTGAAGCAAGCGGTTTTTCGAAAAATACTGTTCGTAAAAAATTGAAACAAGGCGTCGATATTAAAGAAATTATAAACGACACCTATCACAAGAGACTGAAGCTCACCAAAGAGCAGATAAAGAAAAAAGATCGTAAAGCCCTGACGCTTTCAACTATTGAGGAGCGTTTAGCAAACGGCTGGAGTATCGACTTAGCATTGGAGTTGAGCAGTCAGTACGTAGGATCAGTAGACAATATCGTATTCAAGTCTAAGATTAGAGGCATTGACATTGAAATACCATATAAACAACTGCTCGAGCTTGAAAAAGTTGGAATAACAGCAAGTGTGATAGGTTTACGTGTTTCGAAAGGCATGACGCTTGAGCAGGCAATGACTAAACCTGTAGTTAAAGATATAAATCCTCATGAACAAGAAACACTAATCGTTAATTATGAAGAGATAGACGAGATTAACGAACGATTAACTGAAGCAGGTGTACGTAGATATAGAGAAGAAAGATTACGCAAGTCAAAGCCTCATCTCCGTACAGTGCCGCAAAATCACGAGCTTAGTGATTATGGAAGGTATTTGATGAGCAGATCAGGCATAGCAAGAGTGAAAACAGACTTGTACGGCAATGTTCAGTTTATTTAGGGGAGTGATTAGAATGGAGAAGTTAAAAATTGGAAATATAGTGAAGATCACTGTTGAAAATGGTTTTTTGTTAGGCAAGGTGTTGAATTTGTACACTGACAATTTTTATGTACGTACAGACAAAGGCATTACAGCATATGTCCCTTTCGAATCTGAATGGGAGAAAATACCATCTAGTGAAAAGGTTGAAAGCACAGTCGTAAAACCAAAGCATTATATGTTTTCTGATGGCACAGAAGCAAAAACATTTATCAATAAAATTGCAGAACGATATAAGCAAGGCTCAGTTGCTTATCATGTAGGGAATTGTGCCAAATACATCATTAGAGCACCTTTTAAAAATGGTTTAGAAGATTTGAAAAAGGCTCAAGAATCTTTAGGTTTAGCAATAGAATGTTGGTGTGCCAAAGATGAGTAAATACGGACTTCTAACATCAAAATTACTAAAGTGCAGGAACGTCTATGATTAACACTGCAAATGAGAAGTGCACACGTGAACTTAGCGATACTGTAAAACAGCGTTATCGCATTAACACTGTTGGTAAGTCGCCGACAGAATTGCAGAGAGAACTTGAACAGCGTGGTGTTAATGGCTTTGTAGTAAAAGTACATCACAACAAAGTCAGCATGCTGGTTAATCGTGCTGACGTTAAAAAGAATAGGGAGATGATGAGATGAAAAAGTTAATTGCAGTTTTATTAGCAACAATATTTTTACTAAGCGCATGTGGGAATGAAGCAGACAGAGTGAGTTACAACTTGTCGGAGGAATCAGACAACTTCAACACTGTCAGAAAAATCACAGTGATTAATGCAATTAAGCAAGATATTATTTTTCAAATGTCTGGACGCATGTCAATTAAAGCTGATCCAAAAGAAAACCAGCTTGAAGTTGTCGTTGAGAAACAAAACGGCGAATTTCAAAAGCACATTATTGGGCTGTCAGACAATGTGTCATATGTAGTCGAAGATGTTACTACGAAGAACGTTAGTAAGTATCAATACGAAATTAACTACAATCCAAAAATGTGGATACCAGCGAAACCGGATTACAAAGAATAGGGAGTTGAACTAATATGCCAAAATTTGAAACACGTTTTTTAGAATCCCCGTACTTAATTTTTGAGCGCGAATGGCTGGATGGGGAGAGATATAGGTTCAGAACAGAATCGCCGTATGTACTAAGTGTTATTCGCAATAGATACTCTTATGGTGGTGAGCAAGGCTTATTTGAATTAGCTATAGTATTGCCGAATAACTATGTGTGTGAGCCAATAGGATACCTAACAGTCGATGAGGTGTTAGCTATTTTAGATTATGAAAACGGTAAAGATGTTGAGAGTGAAATAATTCGTGAATGGAAAAAGCCAGAAGATATTAACAGAGTCGAACAGAGAGTTCGATTTATACGAAACAAGGCGAAGGAGCTGAACGAAGATGATTCCGAAATTTAGAGTATGGAATGAAAAGCAAAAGAAAATGTTTAATTATAAGGACATTTTGGAGGTCTACCCTAACAGAAGAGAACTGTTAGTATCAGAACCGTTTATCAATATGGATAAGTCGAGTTTCGGATTGAAATTGTATCGACTTACGTTTGATGAAGTTGACATTATGGCGGCGACAGGGGTTTTTGATGAAAATGATGTAGAAGTTTATGAGGGTGACATAGTGCGATTTAGATATCGTTACGACAAAAGAATTGATGATGATGGTGTCATAATATGGATGTCAGATAAAGCATGTTTTGGCATTGAATTACTTTATACACATGAGAAATACGAATTACATCAAATTATGAAAGATCATTGTTTAGAAGTGCTTTGTAACATATGTGAACATCCACATTTGTTAAAGGAGGAAGACATGAATGCGTAAGGTTGTCGTTTATGAAATGAAAGACCAAAAAGGTGTTTATATTGCGTCAGAACCAGGCGTTACAACAGAAGTATCGGAAGCATACTTAATTTATTCTCGAGATGGTTCAGAACCATCATTTGAAGAAATTGAGCAAGAGGCGAAACGCATAGAGAAAGCCCACAAAAAGTTTTTGAAAGAACGCTATGGGGAGGATTTTGTGTGCAGTTTCCAACCCTACTCGTGGTTAAAATATGCTGATTTAGTAGTAGTCGAAGTAGACGAAGATACATTTGAGAAAATATTAAAGAGGGATGAGTAACATGGCGAAAATCAAAGTAAAGAAGAAGCGAGTTGGGCTTGACGAGTTGCTTAGTAAAATTAAATACGAAGAAACTGAATGGAAACCATATGAAGGCTTCGAAGGAACGAGAGTATATCCTAGCGATGAGGATTTAGCTGATTTTGAAATTATTGACTTTTTTCCCGAAGATACTTTTGAGATTGAAATTGAGCAAGAAATTGATGAGGATACTGAGCTGAAAGGTTTAGTTGAAAAAATAAAAAATTGTGTGGGAGATGTGAAGTATGTAAATTGGGAATCACCACAATCCGTTAATAGCTGCATAAAATTCTCAAAATCTTTAGGCGCAACATCTTTAGCTTTCTACCTTGAACGATACGACGGCACTATGCATCTCATTTGGAAAGAAGGTGAGCTTGTTGAGTAAAGATTACAAACGCCGAATTGCAGATTTGTGCGCAGAACGTGTCAAGTTAGATAGTGAGAATAGTAGATTGCTCAAAACGGTCGCAAAGCTATCTGACGAGCGAGATCGGTTTAAACGAGAACGTGATGAATTGATTGACGATATTGCATGTGTACGTGAACAGCGTAAATATTATGCTGATGAAAACATTAAGTTAGTCAAAATGACAGCGCTTGTTATGGACGAGCGTGACGAATTAAAGAGAAAACTTGATGAAGTCGTTGAGTTATTTGTCAGTCACATCAACTACAAATCGTCAGTAGCGCACAGTCCTAAGTACATCGATATGCGTCATAAGCTAAACAAAATTTTAGAGAGTGAAAAGGAGAACGGATATGAACGAACTAATTAAAAAGATTGAACGATGGAGCATTGACCGCGACTTACACAACGCGAATCCAATGAAACAGTATGACAAGCTTGTTGAAGAACATGGAGAACTTGTGAAAGGTTTGAACAAACAAGATGAGAAACTTATCAAAGACAGCATAGGCGACATGTTTGTGGTTATTACTATTATGGCACAACAGATTAACGGTGATATGCAAGAAGTTATGGAACACAAAGATATTGATGTATTTGAGGATGCGGACACTTTACGTTTTACCATGTTGTTAGCATATGTAGGTGTAAATCTAAAGGAAGGTAATATAAGGCTAAAGGCAATAGGTGCGAAAAGTTGGGCATCCAACACTGATGATTACCAAATACGCAAAAATCTTACAGAAACAGAAAAAATACTTGGGGCTCTTGTGAACTTGCTAGATAAAACAGCAAAAGCCCACGGCACAGATTTAAAAACATGCGTACAGCTGGCTTACGACGAAATAAAAGACAGGAAAGGTGAAATGCGTGATGGCAGGTTCGTCAAACAAGAAGACCTGTAAAACAAAAGACATATTAGAGAAAATAAAAGAGGTGCTGAAAAGATGATGAATCATATGGAGGCATGTAATGACTAAGAAAAAGTACGGACTTAAATTGTCTACTGTTAGAAAACTGGAAGATGAACTATGTGATTATCCCAATTACGACAAACAGTTGGAGGATTTAAGGGAAAGCGTTATAAACCCCTGGCTTCCAACAGACACAAACATAGGTGGAGAGCGTGTGCCAACTACCTCATCTAAAACAGAAATGGTGGTAGTTAACTATCTTTGTAACATAAGACGTGGCAAGATACTCGAGTTCAAAAGAGCGATAGAACGCATTATCAATACGTCTAGTAGGAAAGAGAGAGAATTTATTCAAGAGTACTATTTCAACAAGAAGACATTAGTTGCCGTATGTGGAGATATTCATATCTCGGAAAGTACGGGTAACAGAATTAAAAAGAAAGTAGTTTTAAAACTGGCAGAAGAACTAGGAGAACACTAAAGTTGACAGTAAAATGACAGTTTTTGACACCTAAAATGAGATATTATGGTAATGTACAGAAATGTACAACGAAGTTTTTCGTCTTGTTTAATGATTTGTTGTACTTCCTATAATTTGAGGTATTCGTGCTGTTTTCTCCTTTCTAAATATGCGGTCAGACGTCCTTTTTCGGGGCGTCTTTTTTAATACTTAAAATGTGATTAACGTGAGAGTTGGTGGTAAATGAAATGAAGTTAAGTTTGAAACAACAAAAGTTTGCTGACGAATATATTAGAACAGGTAACATCTATCAGTCTGCTATTAATGCAGGTTATAGTCATAACTATGCGAACAAGAATGGTAGTAAAATGTTGGGAAAAGTTGGGATAAAATCTTATATTGATGCAAGATTGGAAGAAATAAAGAAAGATAGCATTGCAGATCAAGATGAGATATTGCAATATCTAACTTCTGTGTTTAGAGGAGAAACTAAAGAACAGACTTTGATAGGTGTAGGCGATGGTGCTCAAGAGATTGAAAGTATAGACGTAAGTGCAAAGGATAGAATTAAGGCAGCTGAATTACTTGGTAAACGCTACATGATGTGGACAGATAAGCAACAAGTAGAACATACAGGAGCGGTGGTATTTAATGACGACATCGATTAATTTGTCTGAATTAATACCTAAGCCATTTCACGACATTTGGCGGAAAACGAAAGACAGTAGTGTATTGAACATAGTTGCCAAAGGTGGACGGGGTAGCGGTAAGTCATCTGACATATCGCACATAATTGTTCAGCTAATTATGCGTTACCCGGTTAATGCTGTTGTTGTTCGTAAGACTGACAATACACTTGCGACATCTGTATTTGAGCAAATTAAATGGGCAATCGAACAGCAAGGTGTGTCGCATTTGTTCAAGGTTAAAGTGTCGCCAATGGAATTAACATACGTACCGCGTGGAAATCGTATTATCTTCAGAGGTGCACAAAACCCAGAGCGTTTAAAATCGCTTAAAGATAGCCGTTTCCCTTTTTCTATAATGTGGATAGAAGAACTGGCGGAATTCAAAACAGAAGATGAAGTGACAACCATCACTAACTCACTATTACGTGGCGAATTGGGTGATGGTCTTTTTTATAAGTTTTTTTACAGCTATAACCCACCCAAGCGTAAGCAATCTTGGGTTAACAAAAAATATGAATCGTCATTCCAACCAGATAACACGTTTGTGCATCATTCAACGTATTTAGATAATCCGTTCATTTCAAAGCAATTTATACAAGAGGCAGAAGCAGCTAAACAACGAAATAAATTGCGGTATAGGTGGGAATATATGGGCGAAGCGATAGGGAGTGGTGTTGTGCCATTTAATAATTTACAAATTGAAAATATATCAGATGAATTGTATAAGTCATTCGACAACATACGTAATGCCGTCGACTTTGGGTATGCAACTGATCCGTTGGCTTTTGTACGATGGCATTATGATAAAAAGAAACGCATTATTTATGCAGTGGATGAGTATTATGGTGTTCAGATTAGCAATAGACAGTTTGCAAAATGGCTATGGGAAAAGGGCTATCAATCCGATGATATATATGCTGATTCAGCCGAACCTAAATCGATTGATGAACTTAAGAAAGAGCATGGCATTAAACGGATTAAAGGTGTTAAAAAGGGTGCTGACAGTGTTGAATACGGCGAACAATGGCTTGATGATTTAGAAGCTATTGTGATTGATCCAAAGCGCACACCAAATATTGCACGAGAATTTGAAAATATAGATTATGAGACGGATAAGGATGGCAATGTTAAACCTAGATTGGAAGATAAGGACAACCATACAATCGATGCGACACGTTATGCATTTGAGCGTGATATGAAGCAACGTAAAATGTCTATTTTAAAGTGAAGGAGTGATTGTTATATACTGGCCGAATGAAAAACCATATCATGAACGTATTGTCGAAAAGCTTGCACCTAAATACGAGACACAGGAAGAAATGATTATACGTTTGATTAATGACCATAAGCCTAAAATTGAAAAAATAATAACAGGAGAAAGATATTACAACCATGACCCTGACGTACTACACTTAGCGCCTAAATTAGATAATGCTGGCAATATTGATCCTTTAAAGCCAGATTGGCGAATGTACACTAATTATCATCAAAACTTAGTAGATCAAAAAGTTGCGTACGCTGTTGCTAATCCGGTGACTTTTGGAACAGATGACGATAAAGCTCTTAAAACAATACAACATGTTTTAAATCATAAATGGGATGACAAGCTAGTAGATATTTTAACTGCAGCTAGTAACAAAGGTATCGAGTGGATACAACCATATATCGACGAAGATGGAGATTTTAAGACATTCAGAGTGCCAGCAGAACAAGCTATTCCAATTTGGACAAATAAAGAGCGTGACAAGTTGAAAGGATTCATTAGGTATTATGTGTTGGATGAGGCTGAACGTGTTGAATATTGGACGGATACAGACGTTACGTATTATGAATATCACGAAGGTCAATTAATACCTGACTATTATCATGGTGACGAACATATACAAGCGCATTATTATATTGGTGATAATCATGTAAGTTGGGGGCGTGTTCCTTTTATTCCGTTTAAAAACAACCCACAAGAAGTTAGTGACTTGTTTATGTATAAGACAATTATTGACGCAATGGATAAGCGCTTGTCTGACACACAAAACACTTTTGATGAATCAACTGAATTGATTTACGTTTTAAAAGGATACGAAGGACAGAACTTGGATGAATTTATGCGTAATTTAAAATACTACAAAGCTATCAATGTTGATGGTGATGGTAGTGGTGTAGATACGATTCAAATTGAAGTTCCTGTGCAATCTTCAAAAGAGTATTTAGACATGTTACGTGATTATATTATTGAATTTGGTCAAGGTGTTGACTTTCAACAAGATAAGTTCGGTAATAGTCCATCGGGCATCGCACTCAAATTTATGTATAGCAACTTAGATTTGAAAGCGAACAAGTTAAAAAATAAAACACTGACAGCGTTACAAGAGTTGTTGCAGTACATCATTGACTTTTACAAATTAAATATCAAAGTACAAGATGTTGAGATTACGTTTAATTTCAATGTGATGGTGAATGAACTTGAACAATCACAAATCGCAGTGCAATCTCAATTTTTATCTAAAGAAACTATCGTTACAAATCACCCTTGGGTCGATGATCCGGTTGCTGAACTAGAACGAATTGAGCAGGATAACATTGACTTTAACAATCAACTCCCATCTATAGAAGGTGATGACGATGACAGAACGCAAAATAACAAGTCAAGATGATATAGACAAAATCATTGAACAACTGAGGGCTAAATCTGAGAGTGAACTTGAGCGTTTATTTGCTGAACTTCTGAAGGTAATTAAAAGAGAACTCTCAGCCATGTTTGAAAGATATGAAAGGGATGATCCACATGTAACTTGGACGGAGTTTAATAAGTATGATCGCTTTAATAAGCAACTAGCACGTATTGCTGAAATGATGACAGATGATTATAGAAAAGTAGCTAAAATAATTAAACAGACGAGACAAAACGCATATATCGAACAATATATGATGAGTCTCTATTTATATGAAATGGCTACACAAACATCTATGCGATTTGAAGTGCCTAGCGCTGCTATAATCACTAAGGCAATTGAGCAACCGATTGAGTTAATCAAGTTGATTCCAACGTTAGAACGCCATAGAAACGACATTCTGAAAAGATTACGCATGCACATTACGCAAGGCATATTGAGTGGTGAAGGTTATGCGAAAGTCGCTAAAGCAATAAGTGATGATATTGGCGTCAGTAAAGCACAAGCGTTACGTGTTGCACGTACAGAAACTGGACGAGCATTATCACAAGCAAGTTTGGATAGCGCGCAGGTAGCACAAGACAATGGATTTAAAATGATGAAACGATGGTTTGCCACAAAAGATAATCGAACGCGAGACACGCATAGGCATTTGGATGGGAAAAGTATTCCGTTGAACAAGAATTTCAAATCTAGTGGTTGTGTGGGTTTAGCACCAAAGCTATTTGTGGGTATTAATAGCGCTAAAGAAAACATCAATTGTCGATGCAAATTGCTCCATTACATCGATGAAGACGATTTACCAGGTGTAATGAGAGTGAAAAAAGATGACGGCACAACAGAAGTAGTTCCAACAATGACATATCGTGAATGGTATAAGTCTAAAAATAAAAAATAGTTTATTGCCCAAAAATGCTTATGGCGTTAAAAGATGCAAACTCGTGCTGGATGAGACCAGTGTTAACAAAAATGTGAGGAGAATGTTAAATGAAAAGAGAATTTTTACGTGGTTTAGGTTTAGAAGAAGACACAGTTCAAAAGATTGTAGATGAACATCACGACACATTACGTCAGTTTAAAGATAAAGCTCAGAAAGCTGACTTATTGCAAGAACAGCTTGATAAAGCAAACCAAGAACTGGAAAATCGAGACAAACAAATCACAGACCTTCAAAAAGCTAAAGATGGGGATAATCAAGAACTTAAAGATAAGTTAGAGCAATATAAACAAGAAAATTCCCAATACCAAGCTGATATGAAGGAATTAAAATTGAATAATGCCATCAAGTTAGCTGTCGCAAAAGATGCAAATGACGCTAACGATGTTCTTTTAATGCTTGATAAAAGCACGTTAGAACTTCAGGAAGATGGCACTGTTAAAGGTTTAGAAGATGCAGTTAAAGCACTGCAAGAAACTAAGCCTTATTTATTTGCTAATAATCAGCCTAATGGGCGCACTCCTAATGATGGAGAAAGTTTGAAAGGAAAAGCAAATATTACAAAAGAAGATTTTAAAAACATGTCTTACACGGAGCATGTAGCGTTATTAAATAGCAATCCAGAAAAATACCGTGAATTAACAAAATAAAGGAGAATTTTAAATGGGACAAACTAAAAAGGAAAATTTAATTAATCCAGAAGTTTTAGCAGCTGTCGTTGGTGGGGAAATGGAAAATGCTATTCGTTTTACGCCATACGCAACCATTGATAACACGCTAGTAGGACAACCAGGCGATACAATTACGCGACCTAAGTATGCTTATATTGGGGCTGCAGAAGACTTAGAAGAAGGCGTAGCAATGGGTACGGAGCAAATGAGCATGACTACTACTCAAGTTACTGTTAAGGAAACTGGTAAAGCGGTAGAAGTTACACAAACTGCAGTTATTACTAACATTAACGGTACTTTACAAGAAGCGGCTCGACAATTAGCTATGGCTTTGGCTGATAAGGTTGAAATTGATTACATCAAAGAATTACGAACAGCTAAATTAAGTGCAACTGTTACTCCGAATGCGTCTGGTATTTTAGACGCAATTGAAGTATTTGATTCAGAAAATGAAGAAGACTACGTATTACACGTTAACCCTAAAGACTACAACAAATTAGTTAAATCTTTATTTAGCGCTGGTGGTAACGTGCAAGATCGTGCGATTGCTAAAGGTGATGTAGCTGAACTTGTAGGTGTTTCAGACATCGTTAAATCTAAGCGTATTAACGAAAATGAAGCATTCTTACAACGTTATGAAGCAATAGAAATTGTAAACAAAAAACGACCAGAAGCTTATACTGACTTTGATATTTTGAAACGTACGCATGTCTTATCAACTAACTATCATTATGGCGTTAACTTGAAAGATGATAAAGGTGTAGTCAAAGTGACGTTTAAAAATTCAACTTCTAATTTAGAAATGTAATGGAGTGATGATTATGTTGTTTAGAGTAGTTGCACGTTTTAAGGATGCATACGATGACAAATATTTGTATGAAAAAGATGGTTTATATCCAA
This sequence comes from Staphylococcus americanisciuri, assembly GCF_024814435.1. Lineage (GTDB taxonomy): Bacteria > Bacillota > Bacilli > Staphylococcales > Staphylococcaceae > Staphylococcus > Staphylococcus americanisciuri. The sequence continues at coordinate 21,037 of NZ_JANUXY010000012.1, read as the reverse complement.
GAAAAGGGTACAAGCCATCCGATAGCCGTATTGCAGAACTGTCAACAACTAACAATCGACGTGGTGTTGTAGGTATCGAGCCAATCGACTTAAACGGTTTGAAAGTTGCTGAATTGAAAGAAGTAGCAGAACATCTCGAAGTCGAAAACTATGATTCTATGAAAAAAGCAGAACTTCTTGAGGCTATTGAAGGTGCTAGCTAATGGAACCTGTAGAAGTAAAACGACTTAATCAAATGCCTATCGACGACACTTCAAATGATGAAGTGCTAGCTGATTTGATTGTTTTTTATAAAGGAATAGCGGAAGAATACTGCAATAAAACTTTTAAGGAACCTTATCCTTTCGGCGTAAGGAAGTTTATTGCAGAATGTATAAAATACGGATCTACTGGTAATATTGCGAGTCGTTCGATGGGTACAGTGTCATACACATTTGTTACAGAACTACCTAAAGCAACTTATCGTCATTTAAGACCGTTAAGAAAGTTGAGGTGGTAATATGTTCGATCCATTTAACGAGTATCCACACGATATCCAAGTTGGTCGTATAAGAGTTGTCGGTAAGTATCCAAATAAACGAGAGCAGTTTGTGTCAGATAGAACAATACAAGGTTTTATGGACACGCCTACAACGTCTGAAATGCTTAAGTATCATCAAATGGCTAAAGACTTTGACCGTAATTTATATACGCCGTATGACGTTGGTATAGACGTGTCGGATGTTTTGCTATATGAAGGTAACAGATATCAAGTTGTAGGTTATCCGATTGATCAAGGCAGTATGCATGAAGTTAATTTAACAAGATTGCAGGTGATTCCAAATGGCAAAGGTTAAATACGGAAACTGGGACTTGGTTGCTGAATTAGATGATTTTAGAGATGAAATGGAAGATTGGGTTAAAAAAGGTATCTTGAAAACGACATTAGCCATCTATAACACGGCAATTGCGTTAGCGCCCGTTGATATGGGTTTTTTAAAAGAAAGTATCGACTATAAGATAACTGATGGTGGATTTTCTAGTGTTATAAGTGTTGGGGCAGATTACTCGGTTTTTGTGGAGTATGGGACAGGAATATATAGTACAAAAGGTTCACGTGCAAAGAAAATACCCTGGTCATACAAAGATTTGGATGGGGAATGGCACACAACTTATGGACAACCACCACAGCCTTTTTGGAACCCTGCTATCGATGAAGGTCGTAAAGTCTTTGAGAGATACTTTAGTTAGGAGATGGTCAAATGTGGGTAACTGCTGAACCATTATTGCTTCAAAAAATTATGAATAACTTAATTGAGAACCCTGTCACTGACAAATTAGTTGGTGGTAGGGTTTTTGATTGTGTTCAAAAAGACGTGAAGTATCCATATATCATTGTGGGCGAGTCGAATGTTACAGAAAGTGAACGTTCACCAGGCATGAGAGAGACTATTGCAATTACTTTCCATGTTTATAGTCAGTATGAAAATGCTGCAGAAGCACGTGAGTTGTTGAAGTACCTCAATTATGCATGTAGACAAGGTTTGCAATTTGAACATTACGATATCGACTGGATTAAAAAGGACACATCACAAGTCTTGGTGGATATAGATCAATTTACAAAACACGGTGTACTTAGACTTCTATACAAAGTGCGCCATAAAACATTACAGGAAAAAGGAGAGTAGATAAATATGAGCTCAAGTTATATTGCAGTCTGCGAGCCCACTAATAACACGCTTGGTGCGATGGGTTTATTGGTTTCAGACTTGACAGAAGGCGAAAAGAAGATTTCATCCGAATTGACAGAGAAAATCGTTGCGGGTAAAACAGATTACTCTTATCAATCAGTATCAGAAGAAATCAGTTTAACATTTGGTAAAATTCCAGGTGATGAAGGTCAAAAACAATTTGAAAAAGCGATTAAAGATCGTAAGCAAATTAAGGTATGGTTGATTGAAAAGAAAAAACGAAAAGACGGCTATCATTCTGCATTTGGCTATGCGGTTGTTGAAGAATTCGGTAATTCTTTTGATGATGAAGAAGATAAAATCGAAGTAACTTTGAAAGTTAAATTTAACACGGCTGACGGTGTATTAGAAGAATTGCCGAAATCATGGCTAGATGCTTCTGTTGCTGGAACTACAGTTGAATTCGAAAAACCTGGAGAGTACAAGGGTGACCTTGAAGAACGTACAGCAACTGGTAAGACGTTTAGTGCTAATAGCGATGTATCAACGACAGATAAAGAATCTATGTAGTTTTTATAGGGCGTGTATGCGCCCTTATTTTATTTAAATTAAGTGAGGTAATAAGATGACTAAAAATGTATTTGAAGCGGAAAAATTTGAGCCAATCACTGAATTAGAATTTAAAGATGGAAAGTTGAAGGCAAAAGGGACGTTCTTATTTGATATCGAAGCAGAAAAGTATGCTGAGACAGACAAAAACGGTAACACGACGAGTGGCTACCACGAAATTTTACAAGGTATTTTGAATCGTCAAACATTATCTATTGTGCATTTTTGGGATTGTGCACTTGCTCATGTTAAAAATCGTCCGACAAAAAAAGAAATTCAAGACGCCGTTCAAGATGTAATTGATAAAGAAGGCACAACGTTAGGGTTATTACAAGGTGCTGTTCAAGTGCTAGGTGAATCTGGTTTTTTCAAGGAACAGTTCAAAATGTATTGGTTCCAGATTTCTCAAGGATCCAAGATGGTCAAAGAGGAAGAGAAAGAGGAAGCAGAGAAAGCAATGGCGTATATGAAGCAAACTTACAAAACTTTAACGGGCAAAGAACCGTTCTAAATTATAGTGAAATACGTGCTAAAACAGCGCAATTTCTAGGATACATCAACGCTGATGAATTGTATAATATGACGCCCAATGAATGGCAGGACTGGATTAGGGGCGCTCGAGAGCGCGAACTAGACATGCTTGAACACAATATCTACCAAGCGACTGCGAACGCAATGGCTCAAAGTAAAAAAGGTGTTAAGCCTATGTATAAAAAGTTGCAGCAAGCACGTGAAAATCTATTTAAAGATAATGTTCAGATTAGAAATGATCGTCAAAAAGAAATAGATCAACGTAAACGCTTGAGGGCATTGCAAGTTAAAGAAGCAGAGGAATTATTCGACTTTAATAAGTAAGTGAGGTGAACTGATGGAGAGAAATTTTTATGCGCGTATCAATGCGATTATTAAGAACTTTGAACGTAATGTGCGTAAGGCGCAAAGGTTGGCTAAGACTGCTGTGCCAAATGAAATTGAGACAGAGATTAAAGCTAATACGACAAAGTTTCAACGTGCATTGACGCGAGCTAAAGCTATGGCTCAAAAGTGGCGTGAGCATACTGTTAAAATTGATGGTGATGTGAAAGGTGTTAATCGGGCTGTTCGAGTAGCTAAGCTAAAGTTAGCTACTTTATTTGATAAAACAGTTAAAGTGAAGTTCAAAACCGATGGACTCACACGCACACAAGTTTTAACCAAAGCTTTAGGCAATTCATTGGACGACTTCGGCAATAGAATGGATCACTTAGCGACACGTATTCGTACTTTCGGTACTGTTTTTGGTCAGCATATTAAAGGTGTGTTAATTGCCAACTTCCAAGCGTTAATACCAGTTATTGCCGGACTCGTTCCAGTGATTATGGCAGTAGGTAATGCATTGAAAGTTGTGACAGGTGGTGCGCTTGCATTAGCTGGAGCTTTAGCTATTGGTGCTGGGGGTGTTGTTGCATTTGGTGCTATGGGTATCAGTGCTATCAAAATGCTAAACGACGGTACGCTTAAAGCGACTGCAGCAACTAAAAAATATGAAAAAGCTTTGGATGATGTAAAAGATACATGGACTGACATCATTAAGCAAAACCAAAACCAGATTTTCACTACTATGGCAAATGGTTTGAATATGGTCAAAGTGGCATTACAAGGCTTAAAATCTTTTTTCAATGGTGTTTCATCACAAATGGAAAAAGCGAGTGCTAGCGTACTTAAATGGGCTAAAACAAGCAATGTAGCTAAAAAGTTTTTTCAGGAAATGGGGACGACAGGTGTTTCTATTTTTGGCGACTTGTTACGTTCAGCTGGTCAATTTGGCGCTGGTATGGTTAGCATGTTCACACAGCTTATGCCGTTATTTAAATGGTCTTCTCAATGGCTCCAGCGACTTGGAGAAGATTTTAATAAATGGGTAAATAGCGCCAAAGGTCAAAATGCGATTAAGCAATTCATGGACTATACCAAAGAAAATTTACCGATTATCGGTAATATCTTTAAAAATACTTTTGCTGGTATCAATAATTTGTTAAAAGCATTTTCGGGAAATTCTACTAATGTTTTCAAAGGGCTTGAAGATATGACAGCGAAATTTCGAGATTGGTCGGAAACTGTCGGAAAATCCGAAGGCTTTAAAAAGTTTGTTGATTACGTTCAGCAAAATGCTCCCGTCATTATGCAGTTGATAGGCGATATTGTGCGGATATTAGTTGCATTCGGAACAGCAATGGCACCGATTGCGAGTTGGCTTCTTAAATTAATCGGTAAGATTGCTGAATTTACTGCAGCATTATTTGAAAACCATCCGAATGTCGCAAGGTTTTTCGGTATTTTAACGATTCTGGGTGGTGCTTTCTGGGCACTACTAGCGCCTATCACTTTTATCAGTTCTGTTTTAACGAATGTATTTGGTACTAGTTTGCTAGGTGCAGCCAAATATGTGTTGAAGTTTATTAAAAATTCTAGTTTGTTAAGAGGTGCTTTTGATTTATTGAAAGGTGCTTTAGGCAAGATACCCAAACCGCTCGAATTGCTTACAAGAGCTTTTCCAGCATTAGGTGGCGCATTAGCAGGTATTTCGGCGCCTGTATGGATAGTTATTGGCGTGATAACGGCTTTAGTAGGCATTATTGTTTGGTTGTGGAAGACAAATGAGAATTTCAGAGACACCGTAACAGACGCCTGGAATTCAATTAAAGATGCCATAGGTAGTGCGATTGAGGGCATTAAACAATGGTTATCTGATTTGTTCAATAAAGTGAATGAAACGATACAACCAATTCTACCGATTTTACAGAAATTAGGAGATTTTGCTAACCAAGCACTGGGTGTATTATTCGGCGGAGCCATTCAATTGCTGTTAGTACAACTACAAGGCTTATGGTCGATAGTAAAAGTTGTTTTTACTGCAATAGGTACTATTATTTCTGTCGCAATTCAAATAATTGTCGGCATTTTTACAGCGTTTATTCAATTTTTCACTGGTGATTTCGCAGGTGCTTGGGAGACAGTTAAGAATACTATTGCTAACGTCGGAGAGACGATTTGGAATGGAATACAGTCAATCTGGAATACGATTACGCAATTTTTATTCGATTGTTACGAAAAAGTCACTGGTAAAACAGTGTCGAGCTGGTCGGAAGTTTTGGACAACACGAAACAATTTTTATCAAATATTTGGAACTCGGTTTCAAGTTGGTTTACACGTGTGGTAGTAACGGTTGCTGCCAAAATGTTATCGGCAGCATCAAGAATTGTATCTACCGGTGCGCAATGGGTATCATCTATACGTCAAGCAATGTCTAACTTCTTAAATGCGGTTGTTCAAAAGTTTTTTGACGTCGTCAATGCGTGTCGCGATGGTATGCAAAAAGCACTTGATAAAGTTAAAGGATTTATTAGTAACTTTAAACAAGTGGGTATTGACATGATCGCCGGAATGATCAATGGCGTAATTCAAAAAGCTGGAGATTTAGCTAAAGCGGCATGGGACGCAGCAGCAGGTGCATTATCTGCAGCTAAGAAAGCATTAAATAGTCATTCTCCTTCCAGAAAATTTATGCAGTTAGGTAGAGATAGCATGACTGGATTAGGCATAGGTATTGATCAATTTGCTGGTAAAGCAGCATATGCAAGTAAAAAAGCTGCGATTGGAGTTATGGATGCATTTGATGCAAAATTAGCACCATCGTTTGATATTAGTGGACTATCTAATGCTGACATCCGCGATGTCAATGGGTATATCACAGAAGATGTGCGCCATTCGATTTTAGAAAGTCAACGACCAATCGTGAATATCGAAGTGCGTAATGAGGGAGATTTAGACTATATTCATTCGATTATTCGTGATAAAGATGCAAAAGAGTATTACACATAGTGAGGTGATGTCACTTGATTTATCGTGACATAGAAATTGTTAGAGATTCAAACATTTATAGGTTAAGTGACAATCCTATCACTTTTAAACGTTTGAAAGTGAAAAGCTTTAATGTGAGCGATTTAGAGCGTGAGTATAAATATGAAACTATTGATAGGTTGAGTGGTCGTTTCAATACGGGAGTTGCTGAATCAAGGCGTTCAGCGACTTTAGTTGTTGAATACGATGTTCAAAAGATTGCACATGCGATTCATTTAAGAAATCAATTAGTAAATTTGTTTAGGGACTCATTTTTTATTAGGGAACTTGTAGCAACAAATGTTGAAGTACCTTTTCAAAAATTTGGAGAGCGTGATTTTGAGTTCCCTTTAAACTATGCAAGTGGTATGCAACTAGAGTTACATTTAATTAGTGTTGGGGAGTACGACACAAATCGTACTTCTGGTGAGATTGAAATTACTTTTGAAACAAATGAAATACCATTTTATGAAAGCATAGGACGTAGTCTTCAATTAGAGAAGTTGGACGCGTCCTATTTTTTATGGTCGTCTGATATGGGGATTGAGATGCCATTAGACAGTAAGCAACGGAAATACACGTTTGAAAACGTCAATTCTGGCAATGTTTTCTATCATGGTACGCAAGGCATCGACCAATTCACGTTTGATAGAGTGATTACAATAACGCTCGGTTCCGACACTAAAAAGTTTAGTTGGAATCTACAACATTCGGAAGTGATGACCATCGAGGGATTGAATTTAAATGCTGGAGATGTCATAAAGTTCGATGGCTTACAAACGTACAGAAATGGTGTATCGATTGATGAATATACAAGAATGAGTCAACCATTTTTTGAATATGGCTATAACTTTTTTACATTGAATCAGAAAGTAAGCAGCATTGTGTTTGATATGAAATTTTATTACAAGTAGGTGTTATCATGCCGATTTTAATTAAAAACAGGATTGGCAAAGGTTATCCAGTTTACACGTCTACCGTACTTACACATAAGTTGAGTGATGATGGTAGTTTAACCTTTGATATTTTAGAAAACGAAAATACGTATGACCTTATCTCAGCTATTGGTAAAATGTGGACTGTTCATAACGTGGAAGGTGCTGATGATAAGCGTGTATATGTGATTACTATCATTGATAGACAGACTCGTGGAGAAAAGCAGTATGTGTCTGTCACAGCACGTCAAAAAGAACTTGATGATTTGATGGTATCTCGAATCATCAGTAATGTAACTGGTAGTTTTACAGTTGAAAACTATTTCAAAATTGTATTTGACGGTAGTGGTTACCAGTTCAAATTGCAGGGAAAAGCATCTTCTTCTCGCTGGGAGAACGCAGGAGATGGTGACAGCCGTTATGAGATGTTTATGAATGGATTGAATCGCTACGGTTTCGAATATACGTATGATCCTAGTACAAAAACGTTTATATTGGAGCCGTTTGTAGAGAAAACAGCTTCTTATTACCTCTCAAATAAAGTTAATGCTAATAATTTGAAATTAGAGGAAGACGCGAGTGAGTGCTATACGTTCATTCGTGGATATGGTGGTTATGATGAAGGAGAGCCGTTTACAAATGGCAGTGTACAAATCGAGTTTACGCATCCCCTTTCAAAAATTATAGGAAAGAGAGAAGCACCGCCTGAAACAGATGGAAAAATTACGCATGTTGAGACGATGAAGCAGAGATTAGAAACGATTATTAATCAATCTCTTAAAACATCATTGTCACTTGATTTTATAGCGTTAAGAAAGCATTTTCCAAAAGCCGTTCCAAAAATTGGTGACTTAGTGCCTGTCAGGGATGACATTTTAGACATTAGAGATAGTGTTAGAATTATCGAAATTAAGACTGTACGTGATGCGCATAACGAGATTATTAAGCAAGATGTTGTTTTGGGCGATGTTCGACGTCGTGATAGATATATCAAGCGTGTGAATAATGCTGCAACACTTGCAAGTGGACTTGGTGGTGGTTCGGAAGGTGTACGTGCAATTAGAACAGTTCAACAACGTGTTGTCGCTGCGTCACAAGCAGTTGTAGATGTATCTAATACGTCTGCATCTTTAGAATTTGATGGCTTAGGGATTCATGGGAAAAGTGGCAAACTTGCCGTTTCGTTTATGCAAGATGGTATCAAGTCAAGCAATGACGGCGCTCAAAAGTACACAACGTTGATCAATGGTAATGGCTTTAATATGGATGCTATGCCAACAGCAACCCCATTACAAAAAGGCTTAATGTCTGCACAAGATAAAACTAAGCTAGACCGATTGAGCGATGAAAACTTTATGACAACCGAAGAACGTACAAAATTAGCAAGATTGAATGCAAATGCTAAAGGGCTTGTGCTGACGGGGGATAACGGCAAGAAATATAATTTGTCTGTTGACGCAAATGGTCAGCTTATTGCAAGGGAGGTCTAATATTGAAATTAGATTTATTAAAAAAACTAGACGTATTTTTTAATGATAAATTTATCGAACAGAATGAAAGCAACTATAAAAAAATTGAAGAAGCAATTAATGAAAATGATAGTGATTTGACGAATCACAAAACAACTGATTTAAATGCACATAATAGCAAACAAATCTCACATGAAAACACAACAGTATACAAAATGCTTATTTATCAAATGGAACGTATTCGTAATTTAGTATTGGGTGTTGATGGTGATGGTATCAAAGAAGTAACAGACAGCCGTGTATCGATTGATGGTAAAAAGCATGGGTTACTATCTGAACGATTATTTTATGATTTGAATAAAACGAACGAAAAGATAGAAAAAGTTGATAAGAAATCTGTAGAAATCAATTTTGATACGTTTAATCCTGATAAGACAGGTGAGACACCAGCCAACTTAGAGTTACAAGAAGCGCTAGATCAAATACGTGACGCTGGTGCCGGAACACTTGTGATTAAAAATGGTACTTATTTAATCAACAAGCGACTGACTGTATACTCAAACACAACTATCAAAATGGAAGAGAATGCTGTTTTATTGAGAGGTAATGCGAGAGCTATTTTGGATTTTGGTGACATTAATGATGTGTTTTATGGCTATGATGGCGTTAAAAACATTCATATTATAGGAGGTACACTCGATTGTAATTTAGAACAAATCAATAAATATCCGACAGATGCTGCAAATATGGTCAATATAAGACACGCTAACAACGTGTCTTTTTATAATGTCAAATTTAGAAATACGCTGTCTTATCATGCGATTGATGCGAATGGTGTCAACAACTTGAGTATTAAAAACTGTATTTTTGAAGGCTATAAAAATTTAAATGGCGCTGAATTAAAAGAAGCTATTCAAATAAGCGAAATGATGCAAGGTGGTGTAGGAGGCTCAGGAGCTTGGGACGGCACGCCGTGTAAAAATGTTGCCATTACAGGCTGTACATTTAGAGCCTCAGACATTGCACCAAGTTTTCAAGTTGCTATCGGTAATCATGCAAGTATTCATGATGTCTTTCAAGAAAACTTCAAGATTACAAATAATATATTTGAAGATTGTTATATTGGCATTCGACCGTTCAAATGGGTAAATGTAGAAATTTCTGGAAATATATTTGATCGTAATACAATATGTGTACGTATTGCGGCTGCAAACAATTCTAAAAATGTGAAAGGTGTGCAGTCTAATAAAGCGCAGGCGGGTAATATTTATCACATCAAAGAGAATATTTTTAGAGATTATACATTGTTTGGTGTATGTGCAGTAGGTGAAGTGTGTAACGATAGCTTCGGTTACGTTGGTCACATTCGAATCAATGATAATACTTTTATGTGTGAGAATAACGGAAATAGTGAGAACATTCTTTTGAGCTTGTGCAGACATATCCAAATTAAAGGAAATCATATGAGTTATGGCTATCGTGGCATGAACATTGATGGCTCTCACAATATCTTTATTGACAATAACTATATTGAACATATGAAAACGGAAGCCATATATATTAATCGTTCTGGATACGAAGGTTATGCACAAGAGACGAAGCACTTAAACATAACAAATAACACCATTAACAGTACAGGTAAAAATGGTTGTTATGTTCAAAATTCACGTTATGTGTACATTGCACAAAATAGAATATTGAATACTAGCCTGTTTACTGGCGATAAAGTGACACGAGGTGGCTTGTACTTAAATGATTGTAGAAATGGACGCATTGAGTCGAACGATTTTTGGGAAACAGGCGCTTTTGCTATTTTAGGCGCATCGCTGACAAACTTTATCGCTTTTAACAATGGGGGAAGTGGTGTTGTTCAATTGTTTGGTGATGCTACATCGATAGGCTATTATAACGTCAACTCCAAAAACAATATTGTGAAACGAGATACGAAAGGAGATGGTTAGATGGTGAACTATGACGCTAGACCTAACAAAAAAGCCACAATCAATTTAGATACGACGGTATTTAAACAAAGTAGAAGTGACTTAAATATTACTTTTTCTACAGCTGATAGAGACACTGGCATTTTTGAATTTATAGTAACGCAAGGTAATAAGCCATTATTTATCGGTAATGACAACGCAATAGCGAGTATTATTTTTGTGCATTCGAATGGTTTGAAAGTCAAAATGCCATTGGAAATTATGGACGCTATGAATGGTAAACTCTCTGTACTTTTACCAAACGATCTTCTGAAAACACCAGGCAATGTTACGGCACAAGTTTATATTGCAAGAAGATCTAAAACAGAGACACAAGCAGTCGTTGCTGAACGCATATTTAGTTTTACAATTGAAAAATCTTTAGCTTGGGAGTTTGACGCTGAAACAAAACTGAATTACATCATTGAGTTTGATGAATTAGAATCACAGTTAAAACAACGTGCACATGCAATTGAATTGGCGATGCGTAATGGAGAAGATTATGTCGCGCTTATCAATAAAGCGAAAGAAGATGGTTTATCGGATATACAAGTTTTAAAAGCTGAAACTTTAGATGCTATAAAGAATTTATCTGCTGCGAAGACAAAAGAGCTAACTGTAAATGCGACGCGTTATATCGGTGAATTAACTAAAATTCGTGACTCTATTAATAATAAGATTGATGGTTTTCACAATGGAATTGATGAGAACGGATCAATAATGAATTCAGGTTCATCACTTACAGATAAAAACGGCTACAGCATGTCAATAGAACTTCTTGACTTTATGAATTTAGGGAACTCGATAATGAAGTCTGGTTTATATTATGTACAAAACGTTGAAAATGCACCATCCAATGAAAGCTCAAATGGTTATGTTTTGGCGAACTTTAGAAGCGTTGATAATGGTCACTTACTATATACGCCAACAGATTCAAAAAAGATTTACAGCGTCCAGAAAGTGAACGGTGTTTGGGGAAGCTTACGTGATTTAACACGCGATATGGAAACAGAGACAGGCTCTCAATCGAAAGCAGACGCGGCATATGAGAATGCTATTAACTACTTCAATGAGAAGACAGCTACAAATTTCAAAACGCTTTGGGAAGGCGCTGCAAAAGAAAAAGATACTGTTATTGACTTGTCGGAATCATATGAAGCTTATAAAATGCTTATTTTTGTTTACAACACTGTAGGTGGCGTTAAAAATACTTTTAAGCTAGTCAAAAATCTAAAAAGTATAGTGATACATGACTTTAACCTTTCTGATACAGACGCTGGGACAGCAAGGTTTTTTGAGGCGACTTTGGAAGCGGTTGGTACAACGCAATTCAAAATACGTAACAACAATACGTATTCAGCAGAATCGAATAAGGGAATGCTGAATTCTAATGCTATTGAAATTCGTGAAATTGTAGGTGTGTATTAATGGAAATAGCAGTAGCAGAGATGTCTGTTGTGAAGTATCTAGAATGAACGAAATTAAAGCTTTTTGCAGAGGTGACAATAAATGACGAATGAGCTTCGAAGCGCCGAACACGAACGACGTATTAGGCGATTGGAAGAAAATGATGAGAAAATTTTTGATTCTTTAGAACAAATCAAGGATGCGCAGCATGGTCAAAATCTAATCAATCAAAAGATGGATTTCACTTTAGATGCAATTAATCGAGAAAGAGAAAATGACCATGAAAGAAAAAAAGAAAACAACCGAAATATCCGTGAAATGAAAATGTGGGTGCTAGGCTTAGTTGGCACAGTCATTGGCTCATTAGTCATCGCATTTTTACGGATATTATTAGGTATCTAAAAAGGTGGTGTTAATCATGCTGAAATTACTATTCGGTGCATCGTTATGGACGTGTTTTTGGTTTGGAAAATGTAAATAATTATCCTTTAAAAGTCAGTGCTTAAACAGTGCTGGCTTTTTATTGTGGAAGTGAGTTGATGTTATGGCATTACCAGCAACAGGAAAGCCAACCGCAGCTCAAGTCGTCACTTGGGCTAGAGACTTAGCTAATAGACGTGCTGGTGTCGATGTGGATGGATATTATGGGTACCAGTGTTGGGATTTACCAAATTATATTTTAAAGAAATACTGGGGATTTGTGACTTGGGGTAACGCTAATGCAATGGCAAACCAAAGCAACTATAGGGGTCATGACTTCAAAATTTATCGCAATACACCCTCATTTATACCGCAACCAGGAGATTGGGCAGTCTGGGCAGGGAGCAATCCAGGACACGTCAATATTGTTGTCGGTCCGAGCTCCACAACGCGTTTTTGGGCGGTTGACCAAAACTGGAATAGTCCAAATAGTTTCAGAGGATATCCTGCACAGTTAATAAATCATACTTATGATGGCGTGACACACTTTGTAAGACCACCTTACAAAGCCGAACCAAAACCTGCACCAACGCCAACACCAACAAGTCCCAAACCAGCAACACAACCAAGCACACCTAAACCTGTTGAGAAAGCACCAGAGCAGCCTATTTTTAAAGATGTAACAAAAGTTATTTACACTTTAAAACGTGATGATTTTGGGCAACGTGATAAATTTGAGCATCGTGTTGCTTGGGGAAGAAAACGACAAGGTAAAGTGAAAGGGATAACAGTTAAAAATGCACATACGATGCGTTCTGTACATGATTTGTATAATGACAGAAATCAGTATATTAATACATCTGATTATCCTCATTATTATGTGGATTATACAGGCACATGGTCGCCAAGAGATGAAGCTTATGAAGTACCAGACGACTCCGATAACATAGTCATCGAAATCTGTGGCGATTATGTTGATGATAGAGATGCTTTTTTCTTAAGTGAATTTTGGGCGATCATGCTGGGTTGGGAAATCTTTGAGAAGTACAATCTAAAGTTTGATTACAAAAGCTTAAAAGTTGATGATGCGATTTGGCGCAGTTTGAAAGAACATGTTAACTGGGATTTTGTGAAAAACGGATTTCCAAGTCAAGAAAAATTGGAAGAATTAGCCAAAGTTCTGGCAGGACTTTACGCGAATAAAAAAGCTTTGCTTGCGAATGTAGGCTCTGAAAAAATCACTAAATCAAAAATCAAAACAGTTGTAAAAAATGCTGAGACGGTTGTGAAGCCAAACGCACCAACGTCAACACCGACACCTCCTAAACCAGCAACACCTACCAATAATAATCCTAAAATTATCATTGAAAAAAGTAATTATACATTTGCTCAAGCGTTGAATTTACAAATGTTGAGAGGCATGCCGATGAAGTCTGTAAGCGGTGGTTGGATACATGCGACAAGACAACAGACAAGTGATGCGATGAATACAAGCAAGATTTGGGGAGATGCTACACAGCGCTACCAAATGCTTAATTTAGGAAAGTATCAAGGTGTTCCAGTTGCTAAATTGAATCAAATTTTGAGTGGTAAAGGCACACTTCATAATCAAGGTCAGGCATTCGCAGATGCTTGTAAAAAGTATGATTTGAATGAGATTTATTTAATTGCGCATGCATTTTTAGAAAGTGGTTATGGTAAGTCGAATTTTGCAAGTGGGCGCTATGGTATTTATAACTTTTTTGGTATAGGCGCTTTTGATAGTAACCCTAACAATGCGATTACTTTTGCACGATCGCAAGGCTGGACTACAGCTTCTAAAGGTATTATCGGTGGTGCAAAGTTTGTGCGTGAAGGCTATATTAACAAAGGACAAAACACGTTGTATCGTATGCGCTGGAACCCTAAAAATCCGGCGACACATCAATATGCGACGGCGATTGAGTGGTGTCAGCACCAAGCAACAACAATTGCGAATCTTTATAAACAGATTGGTTTGCAAGGTGTTTATTATACGCAAGATCAGTACAAGTAAGAGGTGGTTAAGTGATTTATAAAAATAAGGATATTACAGCTAATATTAATGAAGTTGGCGTCAATATCGGTAATATCAATGCTAATTTTTATAATAAAGATATTGAGACGGCATCGATACGTATTTATGTGAAATGGCAAAATGATGCGTTTGATTTAAGTAACAATGTATTTACACCAAAGTTAGATTTATTTTGCGAAGATGGCTCGATTTTTATCGATGAACCTTTGAAAATTATTTTGTCTGAAAAAGGGCTTATACAATATAACGTGACGAAAAGTGTTAGTCGTCATGTTGGAAATGTGAAAGCGAAACTTTATTTAGTGAATGAGGATGAATCTATACATGTCGTATCATTCGATTTTAATATTAATGACAGTGGTGGCGACGATTTAGTATCGAAAGAAATTAGCGTTAACTTAGTCGAAGATACTGTTATACGTATTTTAAAAGATAATAAAGTTAGTTTATTAGGCAAAAAATTCGAACAAAAAATTAGTGATGATGCTAAAGCCTATATCAATGCGAATGCATCTCGTTTTAAGGGTGACAAGGGAGATAAAGGCGACAGAGGTTTGCAAGGCATTCAAGGTGAACGTGGTGTGCAAGGTGTAAAGGGGGACAGGGGATTACAAGGTACAAAAGGAGAAAAAGGGGATAAAGGTGACAAAGGCGATAGAGGATTACAAGGTACACCTGGCATTATACCTGACACCCAAAACTGGCAAAAATTTAAGCTAAGTACAGACGATGGTAAGACATTTTATGAAGTTGGTCATACATTAGACTTTAACGATGATGAACAGTTGAAGAATTTACCGATTGGGTCACGGTACATCGCTAACTGCACGAATACACCTGTAAATGCTACTTCAAAGCACGGCTGGGTGACTAAGTTGAGCAGAGGCGCCGTCCAGCTTATTGAATTTAGACCATTCAACTCCAAACAAATTTTTGTTAAAAGATTTCACATCGATTGGAATGGCTGGGAACAGGTAGACGCGGATTTTATGGATACTGGATGGTTACCATTGAAACTTATTAATGGTGTACAGTCTTATGGTAGTACAACAACGCCTCAATACAGATTTATCAAAAATAATGGTGTTTTGACATTGGCGTTAAGAGGAGCTGTTAAAAACATTACTAGAGCTAATACAATCATTGCTGTAATACCTAACAATATCAGTAAGTACATTACGCAAACATTGCCTTTTCTACAAAACGGTTCGTTTAAAGGTGGTAGAGCAACGACGATTCGCTGGAGTCTTGAAACGTCGGGGAATATCAAAATGGAGCGTGTTTCGTTTGATGAATCGAACGGAATCGCTGGTGACTGGTATCCAATCGATGCACATTTTACTTTATAGGAGATGATGAAAATGGGATTTAAGCAAGTGTATTTTTACGACGGCACGCCGTATTTGGTTTCCCAAAATCAAAGTGGTGATTTTCAATATCCTGATGATGATTGGACTGATATTGCGCCTCCGGAAGGCATTTACAGTCCTTTTCACTTTGATCCACTTATAAATGAGTGGATAGGAGTTTCTCGAGAGCAATGGTTGACTGCTGTTTTCGATAAAGATGATGAAGTAAGTAGTATCGAAGTAGATGAAAAAGATGCTGTAATCGCTGAACTTACACTCAAAGTTTTAGAATCACAAGATGAGATTAACAGCTTAAAAAATGATGTAGCAAATCTTACATTAACATTTTTAGGGGGTGATACTAATGCGTAATACGATAATGCATAATTTAGCTATTAAGTACTATAACATGGGCTTATATAGCGAAAAACAATTGGCGTTGTTCGTCGCAAAAGGGTTTGTGTCACAGGAAGAATTTAAAGAATTGACAGGCTTGGATTACAAAAAAGTAGTTCAAGCCGACTAAAATAACAGTAAAGTCGGCTATTAGCTTAGTCGGCTTTTATTTGTAGGAGGTAGAGATATGGAAGATAAAGTAAAACAGTTTATTGCTTTGATTGGTGGTTTCTTAGGGGCATTATATTTGGCTTTACAAGCGAGCGGTGTTACGGCTGATTGGTTGAATCCGCAAGCTGTAGACGCATGGGTCAATGTATTGAATACTGGTGTGCCATTAGTTTTAGTGGCATATGGCGTGTGGAAGAATACGTTTATCGTTAAAAAGTCTGCGCGAGAGCAAGAACAGTATTTAAAAAACAAAGGATTAAAATAGAAAAGTAAATATGATAGAATAATGGATGAGCAAGTTGGATAGATGGTGGCTAATCTCTTGAAAAAGGGGTGATGCCTATGGTTATAGTTGTTACTCCTGGAAAGGAATAGCATGACTGATTATGAAATGCTGATGGTTGTATTAACAATCATTGGGTTAGTAATGATAAGTCAAAACAACCATAAAAAATAACCATCTATAGCTTTGGCGAGCAGATGGTTAAGTGGTAATATAAACATTTAATTATCTAAGCCACCGTCTTTTTAACGGGCTCATAGGGCATGTTAGCGCATGTCCCTTTTCATATTTAATTTAACATATCAAATTTATATAATCAACCTTAACCGTCGTCTATTTAATTAGGTGGCGGTTTTATATTGGAGGAATTTATTATGACAAAAACTAGAATCGGTACGTGGAATGGCGTGCCAGTATATACGGACTTTTTACCTTTCGGCACACGACGTACAGGGCAACGATTGGATAGTGGTAATCCTAAATTTGCGGTGTTTCACGACACAGGAAATCCTAATTCAACAGCACAAAATAATGTTGATTATTATCGCAACACGTATAATATTGGATGGGATGCAACTGCGTCAGCGCATATTTTTGTGGATGATAAAGAAGCTATTATCTGTATTCCAGTCACTGAAAAGGCATGGCATGTGTTATACAATACACCAATCGATAATGCTTGGTATGGCGATGACGCCAACGACATTGCTTTCGGTTTAGAAGCTTGTTACTTCTCTGATAGACAACGTACTTTGAAGTCTTTAGATAATTCATGTCGAATTATGGCGGCATTGTGTAATTCTTGGGGCATTAATCCACGCAATCAAATGCCTGGGCACCAAGATATCCAATACGATAAGCAGGATCCTGGTAACATCCTAGCAGCAGCTGGTTACGGCAGACGTGACATGTCTGTTATTGATAACTTGGTTGTTAAATATATGAATGGTGACGCACCAGTTAAAAAGATTGCGCCGACTGTTAAAACACCAGTTCAAGGCAAGCCATTACAAACCATTTGGGCTTGGGAAGGTACATTTACTGCGCATAAAACTAATACGCTACCTATCACAGTTTACAGAGAGTTTGGTTTAGATAAACAGCAAGTTGATGAAGATTCATTTATCAATGCTGGAGAATATGTAACATTTGACCAAATTATTAAAGACGTTAAAAATGGTTACTGGTGGATTAGATTTAAGTATGCTGCCGATGGCGCTAACAAGAAAGATTACTTCTACATGCCTATAGGTAAAATCACAGATAAGCAAGAAAAAATTAAAAATGAGAAAGAACTATGGGGTTCGATCGAGTGGGCATAAAACAAGGGTAGCGTAACGGCTACCCTCTTTTTTTTATATATTGAAGTCCTCAACCTCTATTGACTTCGCAATATCTTCTCCAAATAAGTCAAAATTATCAATGCTGTCTATAATAATACTCTCTTTATTCTTATTTACTGCAAACTCTAATCCACCTACTTCATACACTCCTATATACAGCCTGTTTAATAATTGTTCTTCTGTAATATTCTTCTCTTCTAATTCATTTATAATGCTACTAGTAAATTGTAATTTCATAGCGTCACCTCAAATTAATTATGCTTCTTATCAATATAAGAAGTAATCAAATATTCAACCATGTTACTCATACTTCTATTTTCATTTTGAGCAATATATTTTAGCTTATCTCTATTTTCTTTTGAAATCGTCACACTGATTCTAGTATTTTCTTTTTTTATCATGCTATCACCTCAAAATTATTGTAACACAGTGCAGTCACTTTTCGAAGTAAAAAAAGAACAAAAGAGTTGCACAGTGCATGCACTTAGTGTATAATATAAGTATAAAGTTAAACAAAGGAGGAAGAAAGTCATGAAAAAACAACTTTTCAAACACGCATGGAAATTAGCAAAAGAGGGAGCTGAAAAATTCGGTGGTACTTCAAAAGAGTACTTCGCTGAAGCATTAAAAATGGCTTGGGCAATCTTGAAAGATTACAACAGGCCTGAGATTGAAGTTCCTGCGTGGATTGTACGCAAAAACGTTGGCAATGTGCACGTAGTTGCCAAATCGGTTCTTTCTGTTGAAAAAGAAACAGAAAAAGCCTTGTGTATCCATGCGACAGGAAAGTTTGGAAGTTTCAGCTTTTGGACTCCTAAGAGCGTTCTTAAAGAAAAGAACGTTACTGATTACTTTAACTGTGACGTTACAGTTGAATGTGAGTTGGAAACTTACATGAACACTCACTTCGACTTAGTTAAAAAGGCTAAAGAATTAGGAATCAAAGGTGTGCATGCTCGCATGAAGTCGAGCACACTGAGAAGAAAAATAAAAGAAGCGACACAAGTCGCTTAATATAAAGGAGTAGATGACAATGAATTATACAACTAAAAAGCTGACGAGCAAGGAACGAGAGGAACTTGTTGGATATGATGGCTCATATCGAACAGAAGACAATTGGGTATCATGGTGTCACATCTGGGTATATGGAGAAGACATATATGCAATAGAGCCATATGCTCTGCGTGGTGACGGGAATGGCGATTATAAGAAACATTTTTATAATCGAATTCAAGGGGAGGAATTGGAAGAACTTTTCCACAACGGGGTGGAAATCAATTTCGATGAAGACCTTTAAGCACGGAATTAATGATTGTTAGCGTGTATAACATTAAGTTATGCACGCAATAGAATTATTAATAAAAAAATATAAAGGAGTAGATAAAAATGAAAGAATTGAGTTTAGGGTTAGTGGCAGGTCGTCATGAGATTGACGATGTAGATGAATACATATTTGATGGTGTTAAAGATGTATTTGATTTTGCCGATATGCAACGTCAGATACACGATAAATTGTGTGACGCAGAAGCGGTGACGCTTTATGTTACAGGGCTAAGCGTGTGTTTGGTCGAAGTCATGAACTATTGTATCTTCAACAATGTCAACTTGACGCTCATGCACTACGACCGTGAGTCAGACACTTATGTAGCTCAGGAGACAATGTGTGACACACATTACATAGCGCTACAAGAGAGTGGCGTTGTGTCATGAGAAAGCACATTGAAAGCTTGTTAGAACGCAACATCTCCGGGTTGTCAATTGAGCTTGGGGAAAAATTAGAGAAGTATGAAAAGGAGCTGGAAAGAATGGAAAGAATAGAAAATAAAATTGTAAAAGTTAATAGCGAAGAAGTTGAAATCATTGAACAATTGGGTGAGTATTTCATAGACATCAAAAATGATGGTAGTTATCGTTATGATGTCGCACATGCTTCCCTGTATAAGGTAGAAAACGAAGCGGGCAACGTATATTTTGAGATTGCTTGTCACGACACGTATGGTGTTGATTTTACCGAAAAAGTCACAGAATACAATATTGACTTTTTTGAAGATACGTGGCTAGCCGAAGACCAAAAAGGTGGCACGTATTATGATTCCATATTTTTCAAAGAAGAGAAAGACGCCATAGACTATTTAAAAATGGTCTTAAGAGCGCACGAATCATTTGAAGAAGCTGTGCGAGCGTCCGGACTTATTGAGTAATTTAAACCGTACCGTAAGTGGTGCGGTTATTTATTTGAAAAAATTATAGAAAAATATAGTAAAAGGCAGAAAAAGATAGTGAAATATAGAAAAATATAGTAAAAAGGGTTGACTACGTTATAATTCTAACGTATAATATAAGTATACCAATTAGGAGGGAGGGAAAATAAATGAAGAAACAAAAAAAGCTCAAAAGCCTTAAGTTCTCGATAAAAATTAACCTAGCCGTTATCGTAATCGAGATAGCTTTTGAACTAAACTAAATAACGGGAGGGAAACCTCCCTCTCACATTTAGTATATAAGTTTCTTCGTTTATTTGCAAATCATGAAAATTCATTACAACGTTAGAAAGACCAGTAAAAAAGAAAAAGCAGAATTTGTTATAGGTGTATTATTTATTTTAATAATTATATGTATGATAAAGGTCGTGTTTTAAATGAGGACTGAAATAATGAACTTACTCAATTCTGATATTAGTGCTTATCAAATAAGCAAAAGCACTGGAGTTAATGAGTCGACAATTAAACAATTAAGGTTAGGTAAGTCTAAACTAGACAGATTAGGTTTATTAAATGCCGAAAAATTGTACGATTACCAAAAGCAAATTGAAGAAAATGAGAAAAATTGAGCTAAAAAACATAATTCCAGCAAGCAAAAGACATTAAATGGTATTTTGAGCGGAACGTCCCCGAAACGTCCTCAAAGTGGCTTGAAGCCCTTCATATAAGGGGTTAAAATCAGCCTCATCTTCCGGTATTTAGGTGTTTTTCGTTGTTCTGCCGTTGTATCTCGTGAACGTAAACGTTGATATGACGGCATTTTGTTGTCTTTTGTTGTTTTTCGCTGGAACTCGTATTTTGAGCGGAAC
>NZ_JANUXY010000011.1 GCF_024814435.1 Staphylococcus americanisciuri | reverse complement strand
GTTCCGCTCAAAATACGAGTTCCAGCGAAAAACAACAAAAGACAACAAAATGCCGTCATATCAACGTTTACGTTCACGAGATACAACGGCAGAACAACGAAAAACACCTAAATACCGGAAGATGAGGGATTCGAACCCTCGAGACGCTTATGGCGCCTACACACTTTCCAGGCGTGCTCCTTCGACCAACTCGGACAATCTTCCACTATAAAAAATAATAAAAAATCAGAAGCGATATTTCACTTCTGATTATATGACCCCTACGGGACTCGAACCCGTGTTACCGCCGTGAAAGGGCGGTGTCTTAACCGCTTGACCAAGGGGCCATGGCTCCACAGGTAGGACTCGAACCTACGACCGATCGGTTAACAGCCGATAGCTCTACCACTGAGCTACTGTGGAAAAACAAAAATTAAGCGGGTGATGGGAATCGAACCCACAACATCAGCTTGGAAGGCTGAGGTTTTGCCATTAAACTACACCCGCATTACAACGATATGGGCGGCTGATGGGAATCGAACCCACGAATGTCGGAACCACAATCCGATGCGTTAACCACTTCGCCACAACCGCCGTAATTTTAGAAGTGGTTCAGGACGGAATCGAACCGCCGACACAAGGATTTTCAGTCCTTTGCTCTACCGACTGAGCTACTGAACCATAAAAATGGCGGTCCCGACGGGAATCGAACCCGCGATCTCCTGCGTGACAGGCAGGCGTGTTAAACCGCTCCACTACGGGACCACTTAAAAATATTGCGGGAGGCGGATTTGAACCACCGACCTTCGGGTTATGAGCCCGACGAGCTACCGAACTGCTCCATCCCGCGACAATATTATTTAAAAACAACTACCTATTTATCATATCATCTCTAACAAGATATTGTCAATTGTTTTTTACATTTTTTAATTGATTACTTTAAATTCGTAAAAAACAGTAGTCATCTTTTCGTCACTTAACAATTTGTCCAAACGCTACTAAAATTGAGGACTTTGTTATTATATATTGGCTAAGGTCATTGGTCAACTCTATTTCTATTAAAAATAATATAATAAAACACCTTTATGGTAGATGAAAAATTATTGTCTATAAATAGTCCTTCATTATTGCCTATCCCTCACAGAAATGTAAAAACACTCAAGGCATTTGATGGAGGATAAATAAACCTTGAGTGTTTCGGAATCTTAAACATGATTAGGAGAATATCATTTTTAATCTTGATGGATAACCACCTATCATCATTATATTTAGGCGTACCTAAAAAATCAAGTGATAAGTACTGCTTAGTCAAAATTTCTTAAAACTTTTTGTTTCAACGTTAAAAATGTATCATAGCCATCTACACTACAGAAGTGACCTCCTGTTTCTTCTTCGTATAGTTTACAGCCTAATACTTCACATAGCTTTCTCGTGGCATCTATTGGCACAACATAGTCATCTTTTGCAGCAATACCAAACATATGGATCACTTTATTATTTATTTTGTTAAAATCTAGTTCCCACTTAAAAAAAGAGTCCAATACTTCTTGTGTAGGTAAGCGATCATCTTCTTGCAAATCACCTTTAAACCCTGACACCATTGCAAGACTTCCAACTTTTGGTACATCTAAGTCTTGTATAAATTTCAAAGTTGTTATAACACCTAGACTATGTGCAATGAAAATTGTATCTTTGTTAACGTTTTTAATATTATCTTGCATATATTGAATCCATTCATCCCCATTCGGATGCTCTGTATGAGGTAAATCTAACACTGTGACATCATGTCCTTCAATTTCTAAAGTCTTTTTTAACCATGGAAACCAATGATCACTACTTTTGGCTTGATAACCATGAACAATATATACATTTGTCATAATACTGCCTCCCAATAAACTCTATAGTTCATATCATATCACACTTTAAAGTACCACCCTATATTGATAGATTAAATGTACTTATTTTGTCGAATTTTCTTAATATTTAAACAAAAGTATTCGTCTATTTAAAAAGAGCAACACCTATTCATGAAATTGCTGAATAATGTTACTCTTTGTATGTGTATACTACAAAATACGTGCCAAAAGATTCTCTACAGCTTTGTGTGCTTGACTTATACAATCCGGTAAGCCAACTGCTTCAAATGGAGCACCTGTGATTTGTAGATGCTGGTAGTTATCTAAAATATGTTGTTGGATGCGCTTGATTTTATCGATATGACCCACATGATATTGCGGACTTGCGTATGGCATTTTATTCACAATTGTAAAATCTGGTTCACCTTTGAATGTCATCATTTGTGCTAAATCCCGTCGCGCAATTTTCACAAGATTATCGTCCGTCTGTTCATTTACAATATTATCACCTTGTTTACCAACGTACGCACGTATCAACACTTTACCTTCTGGTGTAGTATGTGGCCATTTCTTTGACGTCCATGTACACGCTGTAATATCAGTGTCGCTCGTTCTAGCAATAACAAAACCTGTCCCATCATACACATTCTCAATGTTTTTCTCATCGAACGCAAACACAATAGTTGCAACGGACGATGCCTCTAGCTGACTAAAATAGTCAAACATTGGGTCTGTGCAAAACCACTCACGAAATACCTGATGAGGCGTTGCAACAATGACACCATCATAAAAAGCTTCTGATTCATCTTCCAACACGACATAATAACCTTTTTGTGTTGACTTTAAATCTTTTACTTTTGTATTATATTGAATCGATACTTCATGCTGAATAAGCCATTGCTCTAGATGAATAATGAAATCATATAAGCCTCGTCGAAATTGCTTGAACTGACCTTGAGCGCTTTCTTGTTTGTAATCTTCTTTTTCTAGGCGCGCTTTTCTAACTTGTTGCATCCCTTTTATAATACTGCCATGCTTTTCTTCTAACGCCTTGAAATGCGGGAATGTACTCATCAAACTTAGCTCATCAATATCTGTACCGTATATCCCACTTAATAAAGGCTCAATCAAATTTTCTAACAGCTCATCACCTAATCTTTTTCTAAAAAAATGCCCCACCGAAATATCACTTTCAGGCATTTCTATCGGCTTCATTGTTAAATCTTTTAATGCACGTAATTTACCCTTCATTGAAATCAATTGTGTCGTCATAAACGGTTTGATATCGGTAGGAACACCTAAAATTGCTCCTCCTGGTATCGGATAAAGATGATCGTTCGCATAAATATACGATTGCCCTGTCTGATTTGTCACAATATCTTCATCGGCTATTCCTATATCCTTTGCAACATCAGTCATAATCGTTTTGCGCCCTAAATACGATTCAGGACCTAATTCAATAACATATCCATCTCGATAAGCGGTTTTAATCTTGCCTCCGGGTACATTTGATGCTTCATAGATTGTAACATCAACATTCGGATATTGTTTTTTTATAAAATATGCACTCGATAAACCAGTAATGCCCGCGCCTACAATCGCTATCTTCGTCATTTTTCTCACGCTTTCTTAAAAAATATTAGAAATTTCGTCAACAATTGCACCAATAAATAGTGGATGCGTATCTGGCATAGGTGGTCGATGATAGACTGCCCCCACTTCATCACAAACTACCTTGCATTCGTAGTCATTGTCATATAACACTTCTAAATGCTCTGCCACAAATCCAACTGGTGTGTAGATAAAATGCTTACTCTCTAATTCACTGTATACATCGCGTGTTAAGTCTTGAACATCCGGCGCTAACCATGGCGTTCCTGTATTCCCCGCTGATTGCCATCCTATCACCACATTGATTGATGGAATGTATTGCGCAATCAATTGAGCTGTTTTTGAAATTTGTTCAGGATAAGGATCCTTACTTTCAACAATCATTTTTTCAGGTAAGCTATGTGCCGAGACTACTAATGTTGTTTTTTCATATTCTTCATAAGGAATATTTTCTAACACTTCATTAATTCGCATTGCCCAGTATTCAATAAATTTAGGCTGTTCAAAATAACTATTCACATGATGTAAAGTGATGCCATAGAGATCTGCTGTTTCTTTTGCACGTTTATTGTAAGAAGCAACAGAAAACCTTGAATAATGGGGTGCTAAAACAACTGTCACCGCCTCTGTAATACCATCTTGATGCATTCGTTCTACTGTATCCTCAATAAATGGATGAATATGTTTTAAACCAATATAAAGTTTGAACTCTATATCATCATACAGACCACTGTCGTTTAGTGCTAAAACAAGCGCTTCTCCTTGGCGTTCCGTTGTTCCTGCTAGAGGAGATAATCCCCCAATCGCCTCATAGCGTTGTGTTAAATCATCCAATTCTTCTTGACTCGGCTTGCGTCCATGTCTGATATCTGTATAGTATGGCTCAATATCACTTTTTTTATAAGGTGTTCCGTATGCCATTACTAACAAACCCATTTTTGTTGTCATTTTTTACCCGTCCTTTATATACACATAATCAATATTTCATTAATGTTTAGTCGTATAGTCGTGAACAAATGCCGCAACTTTACGCAAAGTAGCAGGATCCACTTCAGGAAAAACACCATGCCCTAAATTAAAAATATGCCCCCCTGCATGTGCCATTCCTTGATCTAATATAGGCTTTAAGCGCGCTTCGATAACATCCCATGGTGCCAATAAAATACTTGGATCTAAATTGCCCTGTACGGTCTTAGTGACACCTTGTTTCTCCGCTTCTTGAATAGATGTACGCCAATCCAGTCCTAACACATCTATCGGCAGTTCATTCCAAGCGTCTATGAGATGACTCGCACCCACGCCAAATAGAATGACAGGGACACCTAATGCCTTGATACCCGACGCTAATTTAATCATGCAGGGACGAATATAATAGTAATAATCAGCTGCATTCAATGCCCCCACCCAAGAATCAAATATTTGAATTAATTGTGCACCTGCTTCTACTTGCCCTTTTACATATGTAATAGACATGTCTACAAGCGTGTCCATCAATTTGAACCATGTCGCTTCATCTCTATACATCATGGCCTTCGTCAAGTTGTAATTCTTAGAAGGCCCACCTTCTATCATATAACTTGCTAAAGTAAATGGCGCACCCGTAAATCCGATTAATGGAACATTTAGCTGTTCTTGTGTTAACAATTTAATTGTATCCAGCACATATGGAACATCTCGCTGAGGATCAATTTGACCTAAAGCGGTTACATCAGAATATTGACGAATTGGATTAGAAATAACAGGACCAATGCCTGACTTAATCTCAACATCTACACCAATTCCTTTTAACGGTGTCATGATATCCTTGTACAGCACAGCAGCATCTGTTTGGTATTGATCAACTGGTAACTTTGTGACATATGCACACAGTTCAGGTTGATGTGTTATTTCAAATAAAGAATATTTTTCTTTCAGCTTTCGATATTCTGGTTGAGAACGACCTGCTTGGCGCATAAACCACACAGGTGTATGTGTACATTTTTCCCCTTTAATCGCTCTCAAAATTGTGTCATTAAACGTATTATTCATGTGATTCTCCTTCATTGCAATCATTCTTTCCAAATATAGCACACTCACATTAAAGAACTCTGTGAAAAGCACCATTTTCACAAAAAATTAAAAAATTAGGTGTTGCGTCAACATTAATTGTGTTAATACATGCTGTGTTACCTTAAAATACGATACATTATTCAGTATATCATGCAGTCAAAATTTCAGCCTAAATAAGGGTTTAAAAAGATTGGTTTCTCTAAATAATTTAAGTTTCATTAAAAAAGGTATATGATATGATTAGAAAATGAGGATTCAATCCTTTTATTAAGGAGGAAAATAAATGAACTTTTATATTACTTATGGGACTTTGGGATTTTTAAAACAAATTCAAGACGCTCACCAAGAGAGAGACTTACATATCTTTTCAGGTGATAATCAATCAATTATTTTTGAAGAAACGCGTTCAAACACTGTTTTTCAACAACCTAATCAATACCGAGCATTGACGCGCATAGGTACCATTCAAGACACTGACTTCCAAGTATTGATTACAATTCCAACGACAGAAGACCATAAATATCAACTAGAAAATCAATTAGAAAATTTTATTCCAACATTAAATGAAAATGATGGCTTACACAGTTATCGTTTATTAAAATCAACACGCCAAAATGTCTATAAAGTATTACTTGGTTTTGACTCACGAAACAGCTATGACAATTATAAAAAGTCCTCCGCCTTTCGTGAAAACCTATCACAAGAGGCCACAAAGGCATTAGCAGGCGCTTCAGCCGTTCATTCATCTTACCTAGAAAAATATTTTTATCCAATTGATGAAACGATTGACACAGAAGAAGTGTAATATCTAAATCATAAAATCCTCTCTTTAAGCGTTAACTTTCAGAGAGGATTTTATTTGCTTAATCACGCAAAAGCGCTTCTTTATATTTCAATTTCTTTATAGTACGACGAATTGTAAAAAACGCTACAGCAAAGAAACATATGATTAAAAAGCCATGTGAAAAGTTAAAAGTTAAATATACAATGCTAAATAAAACACTAATGATTGTCGCTATTATATTAAGAAATTGCTTGTAGCCTTGAATCACTAATTCTTCAGATGCCGGCCATACTTGAGGCCACAAACCATAAGCTTCTTGTGTGTAAAACTGTGCCATTTGCAAAATTAATATATACATTGCTAAACTGCCAATGACAGCACTTATATATGGCTGGCTTAACCATATCATCAATAATACACTAATCAGCACCAATCGCATTGTAAGGTTGAATGCATCTTTGCCACGCAGAAAGTTACGCTTAAATAAATAAGGATACATTGTACCTTCATTAAACGATTTAGGTGTCGTTAATAAAAAGTCTAAATAACGTCTACGCACTGCACCTTCTTGTAAACCTTTAACATCTGTAAACATGCTTACGTATTTGTAATAATTGGCTTGCTGTTGACGTGCTTGCTTTATCAAGAATGCCCATGGTAAACGCTGCTGTTCGGACAATTTTCTCAAAAACAAGTAAAGTATCACTAATACGCAGATACTTCCAAAACTATGCATGTTTTGTGAAGATAGCATCACATAATAGCCAGATAAGTTAATCACAAACAAGACAACATTTAGTGACCATGTTTCTAAACCGAATTTAAACCAATGCCATTTAATCAATAACCCTAGCAATGGAAAAATAACAGCAAACACCGTCACAGTTATAAAAACAGTCGTTTTATTTGGTGCTAACGCATGAACTAAAGGATAAGCAATAACCAACAAGATAACTTGTAGTGGCATGCGTGTATAGTAACTTACCCAAATGCTTTGTCGAATATATGTTTTCATCTGTAATTCATACGGTAATAAAAATAAACTATCTGCTTCTTCTAAATACGTCTTTAGTGGAAAGTTAGAACTGATTGCTAAAATAGCACCAACAGCTAAAAAATAATCAATCCCCTGTGGAATATTACGCAACCATTCACCATAACCAAGAATAAAAGCCCCAATCAATATCACTAAAAATACAGTGAAATGACCATTAAAAATAAACTTGTTGTAGTACTGCTTTTCTTTGCGTTTAGCACGATGCCTATTTATAAAAAGTTGTTTAGCCGTCATCATCGACCGACTCCTTGTGTTGCATGAATATATATATCATCCAACATGGCATTCGGCATATCAAACTGCTTTCTCAATGCTTCTAGATCTCCAAGTCCAACTATTTCTCCTTGATCCAGAATAATGAAACGATCACAATAACGTTCAGCAGTTGCTAAAATATGCGTGCTCATCAAAACAATACGTCCTTCTCTTTTCTTGGCATCCATAAGATCCAACATTGATTGTATACCAAGTGGATCTAAGCCCAAAAACGGTTCATCAATAATATATAAGTCAGGGTCTACGATAAATGCACAAATAATCATCACTTTTTGTTTCATCCCTTTAGAGAAGTGACTCGGAAAGACTTCCAATTGAGTCTCTAATCGAAACGTTTCTAACAAAGGCTGTGCACGCTTCATCGCTGTCTCCTGATCAATACCATACGCCATTGCAGTCATATAAATATGTTCTTTTAGTGTAAGTGTTTCGTATATAACTGGCGATTCAGGTATATATGATAAATGCTTTCTATATGCATGTACATCTTCATTGATATCGATACCAGAAATTGACATCTTACCTGCTGTAGGTGTTAACAAACCTAAAATATGTTTAATTGTTGTACTTTTTCCTGCACCATTCAACCCAATTAATCCGACAATCTCACCCGGTTCGAGTGCAAAAGTAACATTTTTAATAACAGGTTTCCTACCATAACCACCTGTCAAATTCTCAACTTGTACAGTCATTCAATCTGCACCTCCATAAACAATATTGTACCAAATAGATATATGTTTATGCCATTCACGAGATAATCATTGTCTAGTTACACGTATCCTGCCACATGATATAATGATATTAAATGACAGAAGGGAGCGAATTTTATGTCTGAAACTATTTTTTCTAAAATCATTGCTGGAGAAATACCGAGTTATAAAGTTTATGAAAATGATTATGTCTATGCATTCTTAGATATTTCACAAGTATCTAAAGGTCATACGTTACTTATCCCTAAAAAAGCATCAGCCAATATTTTTGAAACAGATGCAGAAACAATGAAACACATTGGCGAAGCATTACCAATTGTTGCAAATGCAATCAAAACTGCCTTTAATCCTGATGGGCTTAATATTATTCAAAATAATGGGACGTATGCCTCACAATCTGTGTTCCATATTCATTTCCATCTAATTCCTCGTTATAAAAACGATATTGATGGATTCGACTATAAATGGGAAACACACGAAAATGAAATCAATGATGCAAAAAAGGCAGAAATCGCACAACAAATCGCGTCACATATTCAATAGAACATCAAATACTCTCACTTCAAAATGAGTATAATAAAAACGACAAGAATTAAATTGAGGAGGACTTTTTTTATGAATGCTGCAAAAATAACACTTGGCTTGGCAGTAGGTGTTGCAACAGGTGTTAGCCTTGTTCTGATGGAACGTCAGAATCAAACACTACAAGCACAAAACACTAACAAAAAATTACCAAGCGATATTTCAAATGAAGTAGACACTATTCAATCTCAAATTCATCAAATAAAAGACCATGCCCTAACAATTAAAAAAGATGGGACTGATTTTGCTAAATCAATTAGCGGAGAAATAAAAACTTCAATTGGTGAATTCAAAGCAGATATTACACCAAATATCCAAAGATTGCAGAAATATCTAGAAAATATCCAAAATCGTGGCGAAGAAATCACAAATTTTCCAACTAAAAAGTAATTTTTTAATATAAAAATTAAAGATATTTGATATTTTTAGTGAGTAATATACAATAATCAGATATACTATTATTAAGCATGATACATAAGTATCATGCTTTTATACAGTTGAAAGGAGATAGTCGCATGACCGATAAACAGAACCAAATTGAGAGTATGTTATACACGCATAAAGCCGCTATGCTAGCAAAAGTTATCTGGAAAAGTGCAGAAAATGACTGGCAAGCGTGGCTTAAAAATCCGGCATCACAATGAATGAACATTTGATTCTAATGACTATTTATGCATTTAAAAAAGTAACTATTTCTGATATTTCTCGTTACGGAGTGATACATGTATCAACTGCTTACAACTTTGCAAAACGTCTTGAGTCACAGGAATTACTTAAATTAGAAAAAGATACGAACGATAAACGTAATACTTTCATCGTTTTAACTGAAGAAGGTCATTCACTTGTAGAAAACATTTTCAATCAATACGATATAACAAATAATAGTATATATCGTGCTGCTCAAGATTATTATGAACAAATGTTTCATTTCCCAAGCTTTAGTGATGAACATTATCTCGTCTCACAATTACAAGGTAAAATGTTCTTAGATGGTATTAATCAATGTCACGATCACTTAAGAAAAAATTTACTTGACGCTGACTAGATTGAAGTAGATAATACGTAATATCAAACATCGCATTAAAGGAGTTTTTTGATGCTAAACTGTTCAAGATCAATCGATATTCATTCTCGATTTGGTATCCCACGTATTGCATTTATTAGCGTCGTTACTGTAATTATCACATTTCTGATTAGCTTTGAAGTATTTCGCTATTATTCAAATGTGCCATTTACCGACAAAAATTTTTTAATATTTATTGTCTTAATTTTGTGTTTATATCCATTACACAAACTCATTCATGTTTTGACCGTGTTGCCTTATTTACGTCATATCAAGATTTATAAGTTAATGCCTAAGAGCTGGGTACCTATATATAACATATTTTTAGATAAACCCGTGCGTAAGTATTACTTTTGTATATGTTTGATTGCACCATTGGTTACGATATCAACCATATGCATCTTGATTGCTAGTGCTTATCCACACTATGGTCATTACTTTATGTTTTTAATGGCACTCAATGCTGGATTTTCTGTGATGGATTTGCTTTATTTGAAAGTTATCTTCTTTTACAAACGTGGACAATTTGTAGAAGAACATATGAATGGATTCGTCCTCTTAGAAAAAAATTGTAAACCAGACCATATCTCTATTGGCTAACCTTTCGAGGCTTAGCCAATTTTTTTACTTCCATTGTTAATTTAGACGATTCGTCTCATACATTAGTCGTAGTTGCTAGGTATTTCGTTGGTTCAATAACACGATTGTGGTATATTATGTTTGTTACTTTTATGTAAAGGAGATTCCAATATGAAAACTAGCTTACAAAAATTGATTATCCCCTTATCTGCGAGTGCTTTACTGCTAGGTGCCTGTGGAAATAATGCGCCCTCTTCAAAAGATGAAACACTCATTTCTTCAAAAGCTGGAAATATTAAAGTTGAAGATGTCATGAAAGATATAGGAAGTAATCAAATCGCAAGTAGTTCCTTCAAGCTCTTACTAGGTAAA
Source organism: Staphylococcus americanisciuri (assembly GCF_024814435.1). Classification (GTDB taxonomy): domain Bacteria; phylum Bacillota; class Bacilli; order Staphylococcales; family Staphylococcaceae; genus Staphylococcus; species Staphylococcus americanisciuri. The sequence continues at coordinate 34,694 of NZ_JANUXY010000011.1, read as the reverse complement.
ATCTTAGAAGATAAATACGGCGACAAAGTTGATGATAAAAAAATCAATAAAGAAATTGATAGTCAGATTGAAAAATATGGTGGTAAAGAGCAATTTGAAAGCTTACTCAAGCAACAAAATATCACTATGGACGAATATAAAGAGCAACGTAAACTAATCGAATATCAAAAACAATTATTAAATGAGAAAGTTAAAATTACAGATAAAGAAATTAAAGAACAGACGAAAAAAGCTTCTCATATTTTGATTAAAGTTAAACAAAATGATGACGATAAAGAAGGACTTTCCGACAAAGAAGCGAAAAAGAAAATTGAAGAAATAAAAAAACAACTTGATAAAAATCCAAATGACTTCGATAAAATCGCTAAAAAAGAGTCTATGGATTCAAGTAGCGAACAAAATGGTAGCCTTGGTTATGTTGTAAAAGGGCAAATGGTGGAAAAATTTGAAAAAGCACTCTTCAAATTAAAAGAAGGCGAAATTTCTGATATTGTAAAGACAGAATACGGTTATCACATCATTCGTGCTGATAAACAAACTGACTTCAATAAAGAAAAATCAAAGCTCAAAACAAAAATCATCCAAAATAAATTACAAGAAAATCCTAAAATTCTTACAGATGCCTATAAAGAATTGTTAGATGAATACAAAGTTGATTATAAAGATCGTGACATTAAAAATGCGATTGAAAACTCTATCTTAAACCCTGAAGCCCTTCAAAAAGCTTCTCAAAGTTCTCAAAGCACTCAAAATTTAGGCATTTAATCTATTAAAACAGCTGGAAAATAGAAAAGTGAGAAAAAGTTGTAAAAAGCAGGAGTGAAAATACGCTTTTTCACCCCTGCTCATACTTGTTGGGGAGAGACAAGAATCCTTTTAGAAAAATGAGATTCCTGTCCCTCCCCATGTTTTTTGGCTTAATCAAGCTTTTCTGGCTTATAAAAACGTCTGTTTTCTAAACCTCTGATTTTACCCGTCATCGTACCTTTCTCTGTCTGCTTTAATGCTTTGTCAAACATATTCATACGTGCATCGATATTATCGATAAAATGTAAGATTTCTGCTTCTTTAACTTGAGGTAACTTAGGTGATCCAAACTCTAACTTGCCGTGGTGCGCTAAAATTAAATGGCGCAACAACATCACTTCTTCACCTTCAATATTCAACTGACGTGCTGCCTCAGCAATCTCGTCACTTGCAATTGAAATATGACCTAATAAATTTCCTTCCAACGTATAAGTCGTAGCAACAGGTCCTGATAGCTCCACCACTTTGCCAATATCATGCAAAATAATACCACTATACAATAAGCTTTTGTTAATACTTGGGTATATTTCACACAGACTTTGAGCAACTTCTAGCATGGTAACAACATGATAGCTTAGCCCTCCCACAAAGTTGTGATGCATTGAACTCGCTGCAGGATAAACGAAAAATGCTTGCTCATATTTACTTAAAAGATGGCGTGTAATTCTTTGCAAATTTGCATTTTCAATTTCAAAAATATAGTCTCTCAACTTACTTTTAATCGTTTCTGAAGAGATCGGTGCACGTTCAATGAAATCACCAATGTTAACGCCATCTGATTCGGTCGCTACTCTGTATTGCGTCATTTTCAATTGTCGATTATTGCGATAGTTAATCACATCTCCTTTGACATGAATCACTAATTCAGGCTTTAAAATTTGCAGATCGTCTTTAGTTACAGTCCAAAACTTAGCTTCTATCTCACCGCTTTGATCTTGTAGCTTCAACGTCATATAATCTTTCCCTTGATTCGTTACACCTTGCGTCACTTGATGTACTAAAAAGAAGTGATCCACCTTATCTCCGGGCTTTAACGTCTCTACATGTCTCATCGTACAGCACCTTTCTTTAATATTATTTCTCTAATTTTTGTAACGTAACACTTTGTTTAGCTGACAGTGTCGTATCTTGATTACATGTGAAATACAATATTTGATAGTTTTCTGGCATTGATTTTAAATAATTCATCATACGTTTTTTACGCAATGCATCAAAGTGAACAAATGCATCATCAATGATAATTGGCAGTGAATAGTATGGCTTTAAGATTTTAATCAAACTAATGCGCAATGCAAAATAAAGCAATTCTTTCGTTGACTGACTTAACTCTACGGGATGATACATTTGACCATCTTTATGACGTACCATCACCTTTTCATTTTCATATGTCACTTGTACATAATCACCATTTGTTAACTGTTCATAGATTTGAGTCGCTTCTTGTACAACTTGAGGTAAACGCTTATCTTTAATCTGTTTAATATGTGCATCTACCAAAGCTTCTAGATAACTCAATGCTGCCCAATCTTCTGCTAGTTCATTCAGCTGAGTGCGCACGAGCTGATACTCGTGTTTTAGACGTCTCAATGTATCATCTGTTTCCATATGATTAATTTGTGCGGTCAAACCACTCACTTCACTTTGTAATGTTAGGAAACGTTCATTGTATTCATCAATCTGCGCTTCTAATTTTTGATATTCAGATTCTAATTGCACAGTTGTTTTTTCACTTAACTTAGAACTTTCTTCATAACCATAATCTTGATTTTCCAAAAACTGTGTCAAGTCATTAAAACGCGATAAAGACTGTTGATACTTTTTGAAATACTCATGATGCTTATAATAACTTTCTTCATCAATCGCTCCAATAAAGTCAAACAACTTCTTAATAACTGCTCGGTTGTCATTCAGTCTTTCATTTAAATGTTTCACTTCATTCGTAATCAATTGTAATTGCTCATCATTACGCTCATATTTTATCGTATCAGATTGAGCATGTTTTAACCATTCGCGCACGTCATGAAATAATGATATACGGTTAAAATGTGGTATGTGCGTCGTTAATTCTTGCTCTGCCTGTTCATAAAATGCCGTAAGCTTACTTTCTAAAGAAGATTGCTTCGCTTGCAGTTGTGTTAATCTAACATCTAGTCCCTTAATAGATTGAATCGTTTGTACCACATCTGTTAACAATTCATCTGACATTTTTGATGAAACATGTAAATCTTGACGAAGCTTATCAACTTTACCCTCATCTTCATGATACCGTGCTTCAGCAGCTGCCAACTGTTCTTGTAAGTGCTGTTGTTTTTGAGCTGAAATTGCTAAATTTTGCTTCCGTTGCGCAATTTGATCTCTCAATTGGTATTGATCCGACAAATCAAAGTTTAAGTCGTATGTTTCTTCTAACGCATTCACTTCAGATTCTAACTGCTCAATCTCTTCTGAAAAGCGTTCATTATGTCCCACTTCTTTAGTTTTCACCACAAAAGTAGCGATAATAAATAAACATGCCAATACAGTAAAAATGCTTCCATAAACAATTGTCTGTGACATAAATGCATATACAGCTACACCCGCTGATGCAAGCGCCATGATGATAAAAATGATACGCAACATATTTTGACGCTGTTGCTTTTGTTGCTGCTCAACCTCAAACGCCTCTTTCATTTTAACAAAAAGATTGCGTTTTTCATTCAACTCTAGCAAGCGTTTTTCATATACTTTTTTCTGTTCAAACGTTTCATTCGGAACTAAGCGTGCATTGAGCTGTTCTAATTCTGTTTCATGTGCTTGATGTTCAATCATATGCTCATCTAACAAATTGTGATATTGTTTCATATATTGCGCATTTTCACGTTTATCTTTCAATACATCACTTGTATAACTCTTTTGTGCATCGGAAGCGTCCACATTGTCATGCACCGTCTCCCAACCAATATTAGATTTCAAACCTTCAAGTTCACGTGTGACATCGTCAATATCACGCTCAACTTGCTTCAAATCATGCACTTGCTGTTTGATCTCTTCTTCTTGCTTAGCGATTGATTCAACCTTATTGACAATCTCTTTGTGAGGTACATCAAGCTTGTCATTTTCATTCTGCAACTGTTTAACCTTTTCTTCACGCAAACCAATATCTCTTTCAAGTTGTTGTGTTTGAATTTTGGCAGCTTCATAGCGATCAATACCTTGTTCAGGAAAAGTAATCGGTTCAATATTTAAGTCTGATTCCAATGCTTTCCACTCTTGTACTTGATCATGGAACGCCAACTCTTTTTGCTTATCCTCAAAAAATCCTGTAAGATGATCTAGATTTTGCTTCGTTGTTTCTAAATGTGCTGCTGTCTTCCCTCTCGTTTCTACCAATCGCTGATAAGTCTCAACTTGTGTAGAAGCATCACGAATTTGAAGCTCAATCTCTTTCAGCCTAGCAACTTTTTGATTAATCTCTGGCTGGTGTCCTGCTTTTTTATATAATGTTTGCTTTTTCTTATTGATTAAGTCACGCATTCCTATAAATTCTGTTGATCCTAAGGCACCTGCTTGCATTAAAAAGTTCTGAAGCTGGGTTTCTGACATATGTTTATGAATGTCTTGTAAGCCTAGTACATTGAATGAAAAAATATCTTGATACGTTTTTTTATTGATAAAATTGAGATGTTCTTTCAGCCATGCTTCATCTTTAATCGCACCGTTCGGCAAATAGACCTTAACGTCACCTTGCGCACTTCCTTTGACACGTTCAACATCTACTTCCGTATTGTCATCCATTATGAGGGTCACACGCCCACCATATTGATTTCCCATACGTGGCTCTAAACGTGGTTCATTTTCTTTTTTGGTAGGAAAACCAAATAAAATTGAATGGATGAATGCTTGTAACGTAGATTTTCCAGCCTCGTTCTCACCATATATTTGTGTGATATGCTGATTAAAAATAACTTTACGTTGAACAAATTGACCATAACCATAAATTTCAACTGATTTAATCTTCATCGTCTATTCGCTCCTTTCAACTCAGCATTAATCATTGCTTCTGCACGTTCCACCAAGGCTTGACGATCATGTTCTAGATAATGATCTAAGTATTTCGAGGCTTTCGGATTCATATATAAATCTTGTAATGCCTCTTCATAAATCTCATCTTGTGCTAATAATTCTGGCGCAAATTCTTTAAAAATAGATTGAGATTCCAAGTCGGTATAATAGATTTCTAATTCGTCAATTAACACAAAATGCTGTTCATTCTCTTCATAATCCAATATCATCGCTTTAACTTGTTCTAATACTTGTGGATTAATACGCTCATCACCAGAAACATTTAAGCGTAAACGATAAAATGCACGCCCGAGCCCTCGAACCTTCATCTTAAACGATTGAATCGCATCATAAAGTGCTTGTTGGGTAATCTGACTCACATCAATTTCAGCTGTTTCAAAACGTATAAATTGCGTCGGAACAAAACGCGTTGTCAATTTAACGTGATCTCCTTCAACGATCAAGCATCCTTTTTCACCTTGTTCTTTAAAATGACGCCCTTGAATGTTGCCAGGATAATGAATTTCTGGTAAGTCACTAAGCTGTTGGCGTTTATGAATATGTCCAAGCGCCCAATAATGATATAACTTATTATTTAAATCCTCTAAACGAAACTCCGTATAACGATCAGAAGCACCAGATTTGCTGTATGTGCCATGAAGAACACCGATATGTACAATATTGCGATCCTCATTCGTTGGATAATCATCAATTTTGTTCTCATAGCTTGCTGCAGTTTCATAACTAAATCCATGAAGATGAACTGTATCACCCGTTTTTGTGATTGCTTGATACGTTTCTACAGAATTTGAGAAAACCGTTACATTCTCTGGCCAATCATTTGTAATACGTTCCGATAATGGATCATGGTTACCATGTACGATATACACGAAGATTTGCTCTTTTTGTAATCGTTTAAACTCTTCTTTAAGAAACACTTCTGCTTTAAACGTTCTATTACGTTGATCAAATAAATCTCCGCTAATAATCATGAAGTCTACATTTTCACGTAACGCCACATCTATAATCTGCTTGAAGCTCTCATATGCACTATTCTCAACATCTCTTAAAATATTAGGACTGAGATGTTGTTTTGACATAAATGGACTATCAAGGTGTAAGTCTGCACAATGCAAAAATTTAACCATCACTGTTAGCTCCTTTTCCAGAAATTTAGTCTGCAATCATACAATAAAATCTTTGTTATGTATCTTTCTATTTTAGCATAATTCATATGTAAATGATGTTACAAATCCAAATACAATGCTCCCTTCAAAGTTATGGGCACTGCCATTCTTTAAAGGGAGCATTACATTGTGAGACTATATTAAAACATGACTTAATTAGTCTTGATAAATTTCATCTAAAGGTTTAACAATGATTTGATTGATTTCTTGGAATACTTGACTCATTTTTTGTTCAGCATTCATCAATTCAGCAATGTTGCTATCTTTTTCAATTTCTTGTGCTTGTTCTTGTGCTTTCTTGATTTCTTCTTCAGTTAACTGTTCGCCTTGCATTTGTTTTTGTTGGAATTTCAATTGTGTTTCACGGAATTCATCAAACAATTTTTTAGATTCTGCATTAGCATTTACTTTAGCATACGCATCTTTAATTGCTTTGTACTCATCACTTTCACGTAAAGCTTGTTCTAATTTGTTTGCATAATCATATAAATTTACAGCCATGATCATCGCTCCTTTTAATAGTCAATGTTAAGCCGGCATAGCCATGCCAACTTCTTTCCTTGCTTACGATACCATACTTTTAGAGATTATACAAAGATTGCAATAACTCCTTGTAAGATTCCAATTAATCCACCTAAAATAAACCCTAACAGCATAATTAATTTAAGTTCTTTGTTCGCAATTTCAAAAATAAGTTGTTCAATATAATCTAGTTCAAAACGATTAATTTGTTCTTCAATCAGACCACGAATATTAACTTGGCGCATGATAGATGATAATCTATTTGCCAACACATTAAGTATAAGTTGAGTAATTTTATCAATTCCTTCCTTATCCAAGTGTTCAAACAATTGAGGTGCCAGTCTGTGTAAAGGTTGATGCGCACGCTGCGACAACTTCAATTGATCTAATAGATAATCTGCCACTTGCCCACGTAAGTTTTCGATTTGATCGACTCCTACCAAAGTCTCTAATGTCATATTTTTAAACTTAACGTATTCTTGCTGTATTTGTGTAGCTAATATATTTTGTGCACGCTCATGATGTGTGAGACGAATTAACTCTTTCTGTATCCGTTCTGCCATTGCCTCAGTTGTCATGAACATTTGAAGCATTGAGACAATACCACCCTTTTCCACAAAGAATGTACTAACCATCTCCACAATATCTTGATAACCTTTGTCAGATTGCAAATAAGTACGTGCCTTCTCCAATAACATGCCGTCTAATTCTGCTACTTTTCGATCCAGTACAGTTATAATCTCTGCCGGTACTAATTCATCGAGCATATCCGTACGATGTGCTTCATACTTCTTTTGAAGCGTATCCGTTACAAACGTCCTAATCCATTCATTACTCGTGTTGACCACATCAATATTAAAATGTTCAGCCAGCTTTTGTATCGTCATATCATCTTGCTTTAAACGAATAACTTGATTTGTGACTGTCTGTTTAATTGTTTGCTGCATTTCAGGTGCATTCAATTTTTCACGCATCAGTGACTCTGTTAGCAAATGATCTTCAACCACTTGACCAATCTTAGTCGCAATCTCTTCTCTTCGTTTGGGAATTAACCCTGGGGTAAATGGAACACGTCTTCCAAATACATAATATGTTTTAAACGGATGGAATAACATTTTTACCGCAATCATATTGGTGACACCACCAATTACGGCACCGATAACCATCATAAAAAGTACTACAAGTAGTGCTTGCATCACATTTCGCCTCTCAGTCTATTAATCTTCCTCGATAATTATTCCACAAATTTCAATATTTAATCCAAGTTTCACATACAAACTTAATAAACATATATAAAAACGCAATATCAATTATATCGTTGCCTATTTTATTCTCCAAATAAAAAGGCTGCAACACATCATGTCACAGCACTTCCCATTTTTATTGTATTATGCACGAACAAGGTCTTCTTTCGCATAGCGTTGGAAGAATGTCTCTGCTTCTCTTAGTTTTGGTGAACCGAATAAAGGTTGCTTATTACCATCTAGCACACGATAAAGCTCGCTTACCTTATTAGCTTGTAAAATAAAGTTCCCTTTTGAAGCCAAAGTTTCCCAATAAATATCACTTACTGTTGAATATTTTGGATATGCCGCTTGATTTCGTGAAACTGTTTGTACAATTTCCAATGGATCACAACCAAATGTGCTATTCAAAACTTCAGAATCTCTAAACAATGCACAGATTGATACACATGTTGTCCAGTTGGGTAATACACGTTCTTTTTCAATTTGTACCAAAGTCTTTTTTGAAAGTCCAATTGTTTGGGCCATAGTATCTTGTGTATATCCCGCTTCAATACGAACCATCTTAAATTTTGCTTGAATTAAATCTGTAAAACTTTGTCTATCCATTTATTATTACGACCTTTCCTAAATAAAATTTTATCCGCACACAAGAAATTGAAAATCTACACATTTCTTGAAACACAAATTACATATTAATACATAAAGATGCAAATGAAAAGAGGCATTAGCATTATTTTTTCAAAACTTTAAAAGGCGAAATAGTCGAAAAAATCTAATATGCCATTTATTTCTTGCCTTAGTCTCTCTTGTTGTTTCTTTACTTTTTTTATGATTTAATACACCGATATTATTCTAGCATATTAGCCATGAATGTGCTATGAAAATATAATAAATGCTGAAAATTAGAACTAAGTAAAAAGGAAATATCAAGGCTTTGTGCCAAAACAAGTATCAAGTATTAAAAATTCTGCCTTCAAATTTTGTGAATTAAACCTTCCTACACAAAACATACTTTTATATGTTAATAGTATTTACACGTTCTCACTCGATCATCATATTTACAGTCATAATTGTTAAACATTAAAAAAAGGAAAATTAAGTAGCGCATAAATATCGCACTACTTAATTCTTCTTATTATTCATTTGAATTTTTTTCTATTAGATGCGCAATACGTTCATTAGCTTTTTCAATTTGTTCTATCCGATATTTTTCAGGTACTTTGAAGCTTTCAAATGTATTTGCTTTTATCTTTTTAGCCAAAGCTATTTCATCATTAGCAGTTAATTTTTGAATATCTTTATACATATCAGGATATAATCCTCTAGTTATATTAAATTTTGACAGATCCTTTAACAAGAAATAAAATGGCTTATTAATATGGATTGCATCAAAATAAATAGATGAGTAGTCTGTTACAATCAAATCAGATATAGCGATTAACTCTTGTGTCTCAACTCTGTCATTAACCGTATATACCTGTGAAATCCCAGTATTCCAAGAAGGTTGTGTGTCCATTGAGTGTGCTTTATTAATAATGCAATACTCATCTCCTAAATGGCTTAAAAGCTTTTTAAACTGCATGATATATTGCTTATCTTTTTTACTTTCAGGTTTTTTGTAATTATAGTCTCTCCACGTTGGCGCATAAAGAATAACTTTTTTGTTTAATGGAATATTATTCTTTATTTTAAGTTGTTCAATTAACAACTTATTTTTTTGATTCTCTTTTAACCACTGATTTCTCGGATACCCTGTCGTCACAAGGTTACTTTCTGCCACATCAAATGAAGTTTGAAACTTTTGTTTGGCAATCTCTGAATCCGCAATGAGATAATCCCAACGTGAAATATCATTCTTCATTTTTACCTTATGTCCCATGTTTAAGCTCAGCATAGTCGACTCATTAGAATCAAATAACATTTTCTTAAATGGTGTCCCATGCCACAATTGAATCCATGTTTGACCTTCTTTTTTTCTAAAAGCTGCTGGAATCCATGACTCAGCAATCACTACTTTAGCTGTATAAAAATAATCGAAAAACTGCTTACTTCTTGGTGCGATTCGATATTCCTCTGGCACTCTTATATCAAAAGTTACAAACTTTAAGTTTTCCGGGCTATAATGACTCATTAAATAATCAAATAAATACTTGGAATTTCCACGGTATTCATAATCGAACCCTAGCATAATAATATTACGAGGGTTGATAGTCAAATCAAGATAATTTTGAATTTCTTTTGCTTTTTTGTCATTTCTTCTTGCATGAACTTTACGCCTTGCGTTATAAATCAATGGTTTTAAATAGTAATTGTTATTAATTCTATTCTTCAATTTCTTTCTTCTGTTAGCTTTTTCAATTTCTCTCGTTTGATAAAAATTGATTTTATTTTTTCTATGCAATCTGAATAATTTTTTCATTTTTGTAACTTCTAAATTCTTTATGACACCTTTAGAAAAAGCGTACTGATATATTGGTATAACACCATGCGGAACCTTGATATTCGGGTTGTATGCATTAATAATCTTCATTATATCTCTAATAAATGCATTTCTCATTTTATTATTGTTCGGCAAACGTCTATCAGCATACATCAAGGCACGATATATAAAGTATTTGTTGACTTGATATGGCGTATACGGATCACGATATCCATCCAACATTTTAGCAGATGCATTTTCAACAGCCCTCAAGAATGAGTCTCTATGTTTAGTTCCCAAATAATCTGTCTTAGTTGTAGACTGACCGTGCACTCTAACTTTATACAAGATATTAGATATAACCGGAACTCGATACGCCTTTAATGCGCATGCAACATAAAATTCCAGATCTTCATAAATATAGCCTTCACCATAACGAATATGATGCTTCTGTAAGAATTCTTTTTTATAAAGTTTATTCACAGTAAAATAAGACGCACATGAGAGTAACATTTCTACGGTATTACGATATAATGCAAGTTTGAGATTATATCGTTCTTTATTAACATACTTTACTTGTCCAGTTTCAGGATAGTAGTATGCCCATTCAAATATGACAAAGTCGTTTTCTTTTGTACCACTTAACCTTTTATATGCAATTTCCAAAGTTTGCTTTTCAATAAAATCATCAGAATCTAAAAATAAGATGGCTTCTCCTCTAGCCATATCGATTCCCATATTTCGTCTAGCACCCTGTCCCTTATTTTCACCATCATCTAACACACTATAGTGAATATGTTTTTGGGTACTTTTAGCAATAAAATTGTTAATTAATTGAACAGATTGATCCTCTGAACCATCATTAATCAATAGAACCTCAAAATCGTCTTTGAATGTTTGATTTTCTACAGACTCTAATGTTTCAATAATGTATTCTTCGGCGTTAAATACAGGAATTACAACTGTAACTTTTATCTCTTTCTCCAATTTACTTCCTCCGGTGCTTTATTAATTTTTGCACATTTTTAACTACCCTACTTAAAATAGACGGGTTATAAATTTCATATTCAATTTCATTTTTAACAATTGTCATTTTACTTCTGATAAACAAATAAATCAATGGCAATTTTATTTTATAAATGTTTTTGCTAAAATCATTTGTAGGTTTACCTAGAATATTAAGCCTTCTAGTTTTCACTAAAGTAGCAAGTTTTAAATGATTACCAAAACAATTTAAATATACTTTTGAATCAATTGGTATCGTAGCGGTTGGATCAGAAAATGAAAATTTAATATTTCTTGTCAAGATGTTAAATGTGTGGATATGTATTTTAAAATTGTGCACTAATCTGCTTCTTTCAACTGATTTGCCTTTAAGATTTAACATATAATTAATATAAACATGATGGGTCCTTAAATTGTAAATTATCTCACTACTGATATTGCTAAATAAACGTTGAGAAGCTAATTCAAATCTGTCGACATTGAAATATGGATTTTCGATAATTCTTTCTTGATTGTGTTCTTTTAAATATTCACTATAATGAGTTGCAATAAGAAATTGAACATATGGAATGGTGTGATTAAATTTTTCATTTGATTTTCTGATTAAAAACATATAATTATTTTCAATCAGTGGTATGTAGCGCTCTTCTAAAAACCAAGCTGATTTACTCAATGAATTAGGGTTTTCACTATTATAAAAATATGCCGTATCACTTATCAGACCATATTTTTCAATATCTATTAAAATATTGTTAATGAATTTAGCATCCTCCCAAAATGTTAAATTCTCATCAAATCTATACTGTTGATTATCGAAAAGTCGTTTTCTAAATGCCATTCCGCCAATATGAAACTGTATATACTGATAATCATTATGTATGTCAACTATTTGTTTACCCGCATGAAATCTATAGTTCAAGCTGTGCTGCTGAAATATTCCATTTTTAGTACGTATAAGCGGCGTTGCAACTATATCAATATCTGCGTATGTATTAAAATAGTTATCAATCTTCAAAAAGAAATTCTTTGCTACCTTATCAGAATCATCTATAAATACAACATACTGTGCATATTGGCTCATAGCTTCAATACCTTGATTTCTAGCAGCACTTATTCCCTGATTACTTTGTTTTAATATCTTAAACCGTTTATCCTTTTTATATGGCTCAAGTAAAATAGCTGTATCATCTATACTTCCATCATCAACAACAATTATTTCAAAACGAAATCCTTCAAGACCCCGCTTAATATTCTCTAGTGTATTTAATATTTCTTTACTTCCATTGTATGTCGAGACTATAACTGAAAACATATTGTCACTCCTAATATCTAAATCTGTATTGGCTAGTGATATGTTGTACTATCAAAATCTCTTTAATGATTAATCTAATAAGGGAGAATTATTACTAAATATTAATTATAATATATAGAGATAGTTATTTAAAAGTATTCAAAAAAGCTTATTTTTATATTATACTATCAGTTCTTTTATTGGTAAATAGCAATAACCGATAGCAGAATTAATAATATTACAATCCTTTTTCAACAACATAATTATTAGATAAAAACAATGATTTTCATTTAAAATAATTAAAATGTAAAACGTATTATTATGTCCATCATCCTCATCAAAAAAACTGTATTTCTTATGACATAATCATTCAGTCTTAAGAAATACAGTTTTCATATGTAGCTAATCATTATTATTAGAATTCAAATGGTTCTATATGCACAATCGTTTCAACTTCTCCCAGACTCTCTTTCAATTTAGTTTCTACTTGATCTGAGATTTTATGGCTTTCAATAACTGTAAGGTTTGGGTTAACTGCAATTGTCACATCAATAAATGAAATCATACCGTGACTGCGTGCTTTAATATCTCTAATTTCATGAATATCACTGATTGAAGCAATGCATTCATAAATGTAAGAAAGCTCTTCTTCATCATAGCCGTCTGTTAATGTAATAGCTGTTTCTTTAAAAATGTCAATACTTGTTTTCATAATTAAGAGACCAATCACAATGGCTGACAGTGTGTCCAGCATAGGTACACCTAGATAAACACCCATAATACCTATAACAGTCCCTAAAGAAACAAGCGCATCGGAAAGATTATCATAACTTGCAGCTTTTAATGCACTACTTTTCACTTTACGTGCTAAGTTGCGATTATAGAGAAAAACAATAAACATTATAAAACTTGACACTAAACCGACAACAATAGCTGATTGACTCGGTTGATGAAAGTTCCCTTTATAGAAATGCTGCACGCCTGTCACAATCACTTGGATACTCACTGCAAACATAATAAAAGATGCGATAAGTGCTGCAATAAATTCTGATCTGTAATGACCATATGGATGATTCTTATCAACCGGCTTCATAGAAATATGTAATGCGATTAAAATGGCTATCGAACTGATAACATCAGTGGCGTTATTAATACCATCTGCCATCAAACCACGACTATCAGCTAACCAACCATACAACACCTTTAAAATTGTTAATAATGTATATGTAATAATACTAAGCCATGCCCCTTTTTTAGCTTGTATTATTTTATTATCCAATTGCATGAATTGTCACCTCAAATATAAGTGATGAAATGAATGTAAATAAGTTATACCATTTTACTATTATTTTATGAAAAAGTAAAAAAGCGATTAAAAATTACATTACAAGATTACCAATATTCAGATTATAATTGCTTTAAGGCTGATTTCTACAAACGAGATCATCCATAAAGAATGAGAACACATGTTTTATAAAAAATATCAAAGTTATGGGGCAAACATTGATATTTGTTACTAAACGGAATTGTGTTATTTATGAAGGGGATGAAAATATGAAATTCAAAGGGCTAACAGTTAAAATAATCGTCGCACTTATATTGGGGATCACAATTGGTTCCATCTTTAATTTTTATGAAGGCGCAAAATTTGTTACCTTCGCAGACCAATATATCTTTAACGTTATCGGTCAAATCTTTTTAAACTTAATATTTATGCTTGTTGTACCAGTTGTTTTTGTATCGATTGTACTAGGTGTCATTGGTGTAGGTGATCCTAAACTACTGGGCGGTATTGGACTGAAAACGATGGTCTTTTTCCTATCAACAACCGCTTTAGCTATCATATTGGCAACGTGTTTAGCATTAATCGTAAAACCAGGGGCTGGGCATTCAGATTTATTAAAAAGCGATGAAGTAACATCTTATCAAAAAAAATTGACAGAACAAAAAGAAGCTGAAGATTCACCTATGAACCAAACTTTTGATCAAACGGTGATTGATTTCTTCCCTAAAAATGCTGTTCAAGCAATGACTGAAGGAAACATGCTTCAAATTATTACATTCGCGATATTCATTGGTGTCGGTATTATGATGGTTGGTGAAAAAGCAAAGGTTGTACATAAATTTTTCGATCAATTCAATGAAGTTCTGATGTATATCATATCAATGATTATGAATAAATTTGCACCTATCGGAACTTTTGGGCTTGTTGCACACGCATTTACTGGTGCTGGATTTGGTGCCATTCGACAATTAGGTTTATATTTCATCGTCGTTCTCGCAGCACTTTTTATACACTTCTTTGTTGTATACGGAGGCGCTGTGAAGTTCTTAGCCAAACGCAGTCCAATGGAATTTTTTAAAGGATTTTTCCCAGCGATTACTGTAGGATTTGGTGGATCAAGTTCCAATGCGGCTTTACCCGTTTCAATGGAATGTACGAAAAAAATGGGTGTTAAACCTGAAATCGCCTCATTCGTTCAGCCACTAGGTGCAACAATTAACATGGATGGTACTGCCATCATGCAAGGTGTTGCAACAATCTTTATCGCACAGTTAATGGGTGCTGATTTAACAATTGTTCAACTCATCACTGTTGTATTAGTCGCTGTTATCGCATCAGTTGGGACTGCCGGTGTTCCAGGTGTAGGTCTTATCATGTTAGCAATGGTCTTAACAGCTGTTGATTTGAATCCAGCTGCAATTGGTATCATTCTTGGTATTGACCGACTACTTGATATGTCGCGTACAGCTGTTAACATTACAGGTGATGCAGCTTGTGCCTTAATCCTATCAGAACGTGAAGGTCGCAAACTTAAAGGCCATATGCACGCTGAATAAAACTCAATATCAATTGAACAACAATCCCTGATGACATTTTTTAGTCCTATGTCATCAGGGATTGTTTCGTATTATATCAAGTGATTAGCCAGCGCATATAACGCTGCTTGTGTACGATCTGTTACTTCCAACTTCGCCAAAATGTGACTGACATGTGTTTTTATCGTTTTTTCAGATACAAATAACGTATCCGCGATTTCTTTATTCGTCTTACCTTTTGCCATTTCTTTAAGCACTTCTGCTTCACGTTTCGATAATTTGTTTTGAATATGTGGCTTATTATTTACAATTTCCATAACTTGTTGCGCTTCTTTATGGACAACCGTCTCACCGTTAAGGACCTTTTGAATCGATTCAATAAGACGCTCCGGTTCAACATCTTTCATCTCATAGCCATCAGCGCCTTCATGCATAGCTGAAATTACATGTTCTTCATCAACATAACTTGTTAACACTAAGACCTTGATTGTTGGATACTGACGTTTTAAATGCTGTATTAGCGTAATCCCATTCATTTCAGGCATAACCAAATCAACGAGCACTAAGTCTGGCTGACATATTTCCTGAGCCAATGCATCTAACAATACACGTCCTGAGCTGAAACTCCCTACTACTTCTATT
Source organism: Staphylococcus americanisciuri (assembly GCF_024814435.1). Lineage (GTDB taxonomy): Bacteria > Bacillota > Bacilli > Staphylococcales > Staphylococcaceae > Staphylococcus > Staphylococcus americanisciuri. The sequence continues at coordinate 18,713 of NZ_JANUXY010000011.1, read as the reverse complement.
AACTCACACGTTGACAGTAAAAACTCTAAGCCTTGTCTAACAATATAATGATCATCCACAAGCGCAACTTTCGCCATTTCTAATCCCCCCTATTACTACGTCTGTACGGCACCTCAATATGCAAGGACGTCCCATCAACTGATTGTATGGTTAACTTGCCATTCAACAAATGTACACGTTGTTTGATGTTTAACAATCCATGACTGTCACGCGCGTCTATTGCTTGCATATCAAAACCAATCCCGTTATCTCGAATAGTCATTTCAAACTTCTCAGCATCTTGAGAAAAGGATACGAAGACCTCATGAGTGCCCGCATGTTTTTTTGTATTATTCATGGCTTCTTGAATAATACGATACACATTTGTCTCAATCTTATTTTCCAAGTCAATCAAGCCTGAAATCGACACATGTACTTGAATATCGATTAATGCAGCATATTGTTTTAGAGCATGAACCAGTCCTTTCTCTAAGCCGACTGGTTTGAGTTGCCATATCAATGCACGCATTTCGTTCACAGCGTTTTGGCTTGTCACTTCTATCTGTGAAAATGCACGCTTAGAAATATCATCTTGTGCCATTTGTCCCGCAGCATGTGCCGTTAATTTTAATGAGAATAGCATCTGGTTCACTGAATCATGCAAATCACGAGCTAAGCGATTACGCTCATTGATTCTTGCCGCTTCTTTTTCTTGATTAGTCAAATCGATTCGTTTGATTGCCGAGCCGATTTGGAATGCAACAGACTCCAATAACTCAAGATCCTCATCACTATAATGTTGCGTATACGGCGTAGCAACATTTAACAAACCAAATTGTTCACTTCCTGATTTCAATGGAACCGTCGCATGGTGCGTAATATTTTCAGTTTCCGTTTCATATTCACGACTCGCCAAGTTAATTCGTGAACAACTGATAATATTAGAAGCTTTCGTCAACTTTTTATTATGATAGGATTGGACACACCAACATGTCCCTTCAGTCATATATTTACAATGATTATTCATCAGACCTTTTGGCAAACTGCGATGTGCCTCCAAAGTATGTGCGCCTGTCTCATCAATGAAGAAAATCCAACCTGTCGTGAAATCGCTGCCTTCAATTAAATAATCCAGTGCACCATTCATCATCGACTGAATTTCTGTTTCTTCATTCAAAAACTCAGCAATTTCTTTCAATAAGGCTAAACGTGTTGGTCTCTCCATGAACTCATCTCCTTATCATTATCACTTGTATTATACATGTTCTTATTTATTGTGAAAAATATCTGGACTAAATACAGTACATTGTATTTTATGGTATGATAGAAAGACTTAAGGAGGCTATTATGAAGATTTTAATCCCTCAACAATTTAATGACATGACTTTAAGAGCTATGTTTCAAGCTTTAAAATTACCCAAAAAAGAATTACATCAACTTAATATGTCGAAAGAAATTACAGTAAATGGTGATGCCGCAACATTAAATACACAGATTCATACTGGTGATACAGTGTTATTGCCTGATTCTGGCGCTGAAAGTCAATATTTACCAAGCTATCGTTATGCTAATATCGTTTATGAAGATGATTACCTTGCGATTGTCCTCAAGCCTAAAGGTGTTAAAACGCATCCAAATGACTTGAAAGAAAGCAACACTTTGATGAATCACGTCATCTATACATTGAATTGTCCTTACGTAGAACCCATTCATCGTCTCGATCAAGAAACAGTTGGCTTACTTATTGTGGCAAAAAATCCACTGGTTAAAAAAATATTAGACCGCATGTTAGAAGATAACGAAATCCACCGAATCTATCGTGCACAAGTCAAAAGTTTGTTGCCTATTAAGCCACAAACGATTGATATGCCTATTGGAAAAGATAAATTCCATCCAAATAAGCGACGTGTATCTCCTACAGGTCAGCGTGCTGTGACACACATCCTCAAGTCAGAAATGTTAAAAGAGGGTGTATGTCAACTATACGTTAAACTTGATACTGGCCGTACCCATCAAATACGTGTACATCTTGCTGAGATAGGTCATCCAGTTCTTGGTGATCCGCTGTATAGTGATGCAACTTTACGACAATTAAAATTAGAAAGTTATCAAATTGAATTCGTACATCCATTCACGCAAGAAGCCATATCTGTATCGCTCGACGATGTAAAATAGTAAAAAAAGTTCGCCTATGTGTTCCTTCACATAAGCGAACTTTTTTAGCTAATTAACGTTTGAGTTTGTTGCGAAACCGACGCACCCAACTAGATGCAGCACGTACAGGTTGACCTGTCTCAATAATATTCTCTTTTTTCAATTGAATACCATATTCCACTGCTTCATTCATTAAATATTCTTGTGCATTTAATGGCTCCAAATCATTTTCAACGTAATGATAGACACCATAACGATCTTGATAACGTCCCTTTTGATTGTCTGAAAGCTGCAAATTCATGTAATCCACTAAACGATTAGCAATATCCTTATTTAACACTGGGAATAAAATTTCTACACGCTTAATCATATTGCGTGTCATCATATCCGCAGAAGATAAATAAATGCGCGCATCGCCATTGTTATGGAAATAGTAGATACGTGAATGCTCTAATAAACGACCGACAATACTCACAACTTCAATATTTTCACTTACACCAGGAATCCCCGGTTTCAAACAGCAAATACCTCTGATGATTAACTGTACTTTTACGCCAGCCTGAGATGCTTCGAACAACTTCATAATAAGTGCTTTATCAGTCAATGAGTTCATTTTCATCATCATCTTACCATTGCCATGTTTCTTGTGACTTTCAATCTCTTCATCAATCCGTTCGATAAACAAATCTCGAATTTCATATGGTGCAACGATTAATTCTTGATAATCTGGTTTGATAGAATAACCGCTCAAATAATTAAAGAAACTCATCGCATCTTGTGCAATTTTCTTATTGGTTGTGATAATTCCCATGTCAGTATATAGTTTGGCTGTTTTGTCATTATAATTACCCGTGCCTAAATGAACGAACGGCACGAGTTCGCCATTGATACGCTTAACAACCAATGTGATTTTACTATGTGTTTTTAAGTGCGTCATACCATACATTACATGACAACCTGCTTCTTCTAACATACGTGCCCAATGGACATTGTTTTCTTCATCAAAACGTGCTTTTAACTCAACTAACACTGTTACTTGCTTACCATTTTCCGCCGCATTTTTTAATGCCTCAATAATCGGCGAATCACTACTTACACGATAAAGTGTTTGTTTAATCGCCATCGTATTCGGATCTTCAGAAGCTTCCCTAATAAAGTCTACAATCGGATCGAATGATTCATATGGATGATGAAAGAAAATATCACGCTTTAATGCAAGGCCATATACATTGCGATCACCTAATGATTGTGGGACTTGTGGTGTATAACGTGGGTATTTCAAGTCTTTTAGCTTATTCGATAAATGTCCCACAAGTTCAAAGACCATGGTTAAATCTAACGGACCATCTGTATAATAAACATCTTCGGGCGTTAGCTCTAAAGTATCGATTAGCCAATCAATTTCCAAATCTTGTTGGCCACGGTTATCTATTTCTAGACGAACAGCTGCCCCACTTTTACGTTCTTTCAAAAAGCGTTCAATTTCAATCAATAAGTCCTCTGCACCATCTTCATGAATCATCAAATCAGCATTGCGCGTTATTCTAAATGTATAGGTATTTAAGATTTCATAACCTCTAAACAAATACCCCATAAAATATGAAATAATATCTTCAATCAAAATAATGTAATGTTTATTGCCATCATTAATTGTTGTGAAACGATCTAGCAATGTTGGAATTTGAACTATCGCAGAATTCACTTCATTGCCTGTATCGATATCCACAAAAATATTTAATGTTTTATTGTTGAGCTTAGGAAATGGGCGATACGCATCAATACCTAATGGTGTCAAAGTCGGTAAAATTTCATTCAAAAAGATAGTTTTTAGACGTTCTCTTAAAGCTTCATCTAACGCATCTGGCTTCGTTAAATATACATCGTACGTCTTCAATTCTTCCATGAGTTCATTAAAGCGATGATATTGGAATGAAACATTTTTACGGTTCTTTCTTTCAATCGCTTGTAATTGTTCGGAAGGTGTCAATTGCGACTTATTTTCTGGTTTATCGTAGCCCATTTTGACTTGGTCTTTTAAGCCAGCGACACGTACCATGAAAAATTCATCTAAATTAGAACTGCCGATTGCAATAAAATTGAGTCGTTCTAACAAGGGATTGGTTTTATCACATGCTTCTTGAAGTACTCGATAATTGAAATCAAGCCAGCTTACTTCTCGATTGTTATAAAAACTAGGGTCATTAATATCAAATTTCACTTTATTGTTTGTCACTTTTATCATCCACCTTATTCTATATACCTGCTACTTAGGTGTGATACCAATTAAGACCTCCGTTAACGTTTGAATCGCACCAAAACAGCGTTGTATATACACTTACGATTCCAATGTCAATCTCTTTTCTCTCGGCAGTCTTTACATAATCACTTTCAATTACACCTTAATATGCAAAAACTATTTTTTGATAAATTGAATACTAAGTTTAGCCTTCAATATTTTTTCAATGTGCTTTTTCTGACGGTTTGACTGATACTGCTCAGCGATGGGTTCCCCTTGATAATACACATTCAATTGGTATTGTTCGACATCGGAGTCAGTGATTAGTGCTACTTGGTTGACTGTATTCGTGTTTGATATATTGAGCGCATTGACAAACTTGAGAATACCGCCCAATGCTTGAATATCACTGAGTTCTTTATCTGAAAACCATTGTGTCTCATCGCTATATTGCTTTAATAATGACTTATTTTTAAAGCTTGTAAGCAGCGCTAACCTTACACGTTCTTTATGTGTCAAACCATTGATACTAGAGTTAGCAATAATATAATACGTATGTTGTGAACTGGAGTCAGAGTCGATAAACTTACCTAAATAATAGAGATAGGCTGCTTGTAAAAAGCGTTGTTGCACTTCTTCATCGACCTTTAACTTATCTTGTTCTGTCAATTGCGTTAACAAAGTTTCTGCAAGTTTTTGACGTTGTTTGGCACCTGTTGGTTCAATTCTATATTCATTCGCCAAATGACGTAGCGCATCGCTTTGGACATTTTCCTTTCTGAACTCGCCGCGATGTGTCTTAGCAATTTGATGCATCATAAAACCTTCACGAATACCTTTACGTGAAAATGTAAAAGATTCCGCTTGTATCAGATTAAATAGCACATTAAACACAACGACAGCAGGTATGATGATATCCATACGATCTCGACTCAAGCCATCTAAGTTCACTAACTCATCTCTAGAATTCGCCTTCAATGTTTCATAGACCGTTGTTAAATCATCATGTGTCATCGAATAGCTGTGGACACCCGCAATTGGATATTGTCGTAACGCTTGGTGAATGCGCGCACAGTTTCGAGCAGAACCACCGATACCGATTAATGGTACACCTTTATTTGCAATCCAATCTAACTTGCTGAATGACTTTTTCAGAAACTTCTCCAACTTCTTAAGTGCTTCCTTGTCATTATGTTGTTTCCCATCAAAAAACATGCGTGTAAGCGTAACAACACCGAATGGAAAACTGACAGCCTGCTTAATTTTTTTATTTTTGAAATACGTCAATTCTGTAGAACCACCACCAATATCAACGGTAATACCATTTTGAATATCTGTCGTGTGTGTAACGGCATATGCGCCATAGAACGCCTCATCTTCTTCAGGTATCAAGATGATATCAATTCCGACTTCTTTTTTTACACGTCGCACAATGGTCTGTTGATTTTGGGACTGACGAATGGCTGCAGTTGCAATCGGATACAATGCTGACACTTTGAATGCTTCAGCAACCTTTTTGAAACTCTGTAAAGCTGTGACTAAAACGTCTACGCCCTCTTCAAGCATATTTCCTGCCTCATCTAAATATTGACTTAGTCGTGCAGGGGTTTTGATATTTTGAATCTCATTCAAGCCTGTATCGTGATCAAATTCAACGATTACTAGACGAATGGTGTTAGATCCAATGTCTATTAAAGCATTGCGTTCCATACGTACAAGTTGCCTCCTCGATTATTTAGGATGAACCATATCAGCTGGACGAATCCATTGTTCAAACTGTTCTTCTGTTAGGTGCCCTGATTGAATCGCCGCTTCTTTCAATGTTAATCCTTCTCTATGTGCTTTTTTAGCGATTGATGCTGCGTTTTCATAACCGATATGTGGGTTTAATGCTGTCACTAACATCAATGATTGGTTTAAATAATTATCGATATGTGCCTCGATTGGTTCAATGCCTACTGCACAGTTTTCATTAAATGTATTCATACCATCCGCTAATAAATAAATTGATTGTAATGTATTATGCAAAATTACTGGTTTAAATACATTCAATTCAAAGTTACCTTGTGAACTAGAAATGCCAATGACCGTATCATTTCCCATAACTTGTACAGCAACCATTGTTAACATTTCACATTGCGTTGGATTTACTTTACCCGGCATGATAGATGAACCTGGCTCGTTTTCTGGAATTGAAATTTCAGCTAATCCAGCACGTGGACCAGATGCTAACCATCTTACATCATTAGCAATTTTCATCAAATCGCCAGCAAGCGCTTTCAAGCTGCCATGTAACTGTACAACTTCATCATGCGCAGTCAATGCATGGAATTTATTAGGTGAAGAGACAAACGGATAACCTGTATTTTCCGAAATATGCGCTGCTACTTTATCACCGAACTCAGGATGCGCGTTAATACCTGTACCAACTGCAGTCCCACCAATTGCTAAATTCAAAATGTGCTTTTTAGAATCTGCAAGCAATTGTTCGCAAACATCTAACATATAGCGCCAGCCACTGATTTCTTGACCCAGTGTAATCGGTGTTGCGTCTTGTAAGTGTGTACGACCGATTTTGATGATATCTTGATATGCCTGCTCCTTATTGTAGAAAGTATCACGTAATCCTTTTAATGCAGGCACTAACTTTTGTTCAATTTCATGATAGAGTGCTACATGCATCGCTGTTGGGAATGTATCGTTAGAACTTTGAGACTTATTCACATCATCGTTTGGATGAATTTTCTCATCACTTCCTTGTTCTGCCAAATACTCATTCGCAACAAAACTTACTACTTCATTGACATTCATGTTACTTTGTGTGCCACTTCCTGTTTGCCATACAACCAATGGGAAATGTTCATCGAGTTCCCCAGCTAAAATACGGTCACATGCATGCACAATGGCATCTTTTTTGGCATCGCTCAACTTGCCTAACTCATTGTTTGCAAGTGCAGCAGCACGTTTTAATTGTGCAAAACCGTACACAACTTCAATCGGCATTTTTTCTTTACCAACTGGGAAGTTTTGCTTACTACGTTGTGTTTGTGCTCCCCAATATTTATCTGCTGGTACTTCGATTTCTCCAAATGTATCATGCTCAATTCTTACTGACATATTTACTCGACCCCTTTATTGTTTTTGTTTCACCTCTACACCTAAATTATAGCATTAAACGAAATATTCGTTCAATTACATCTCGCTACTCAAGTGTAAAAAATTGTGCATAATTAAAACTGTCCTGTATCAAGCTAGGACATATTTTATTTATATGCCAGGCAACTGATGTCAGTGTTTAAAAATCAGGTCTCTCATTAGAACTTGAGCGCAGAACAGCAATCCCATTTTTCTAACAAGATTCCATTGTCTATCCTAGCAAGTCTGATATAGTAGGAAAAAGTTTAAAGCATGTATTTTCACTTCAGTTATCTACTATCAGATTTAATAAAATAAAGTGCCCTTTACAGAGTGCTAAGATTCTACTTGTGTCTTAAAGAAACTCAATTCATCAGCTCATCTAAAAACGCACAAAAGCATAACTAGAAACTTGTCATAAGCCTTCTAGTTATGCTTTAAACTCAATGTATTGTTCTATATCGTTGTTTTACTGCTTGAATCACTGCAATAGCTGTTAAAATATATAAAATCATACCCAGTGCTAATAACAATGGGCTCAGCTGTATCAATAATGACCAAATACCGTCAAGACCAGCATAAAAGCTGTCCAAGTAAATATATAGCCCAATTGTTATTGCGATACAACAGATTACACTGATAATAACACCTTTTTGATTGCTCTGAATAAATGTCTCAGCTGTTACACAATCATCCACAAGTCCTTTAGACAAGTTCATCTGTAACTGCACAACTTTAAATAATACAGGCAAATAAAGTGTTCCCAATGCTAATGGAAATCCTTTAATAGAAAGTAAATTCACAATTGTAGAAATGACGAGTAAAGACACCCAATATCGATATAATTTCATTTTTGTCACCTTGATATAGTTTGTAAAGTCCTCATTATTTTATCATATTCATGTCATATACACAGCGACAATTTACAACCATTTTTATATAACACGTCACATCAACATACAAAAACTTTTACGATAGTTCATTCTTGGGTTAGAATAAAACTATTCACATTCACTAGGAGGTTCATACTAATGCACATTCGTAATATTGACCACCTTGTATTGACAGTAGAAGATGTTCAACAGACTGTGAAATTTTATCATGATGTATTGGGAATGGAAATTATTCATTTTGAGCACAACCGCACGGCACTAAAATTTGGACCACAAAAAATTAATATTCATCAAGTAGACAAAGTCATCACACCTAATGCTGGAATGGCTACACCGGGATCTGCTGATTTATGTCTGATTACTGTAGAACCTATCGACGAGGTAATCTTACATCTTCAACAAAAGCATATCAATATTGAGTTGGGACCTGTTGAAAGAACCGGCGCACTAGGCAAAATAATATCAATTTATGTGAGAGATCCTGACAACAACTTAATTGAACTAGCCCACTATACTAACACGTAATATATACAATTTGTACACACAAGTAGAAAGCTAGCAGGCCTTTTAATAAAATACACTGCTAGCTTTCTACGTACGTTATTTACCTGATTTACGATCACTACGCACCGATTCTTCATGCGATTGATCATACTTTTGTTCATCATTCTCCTCAGAGATTTGTTCCATCTCTTTGCCCAATTCTACAACTTCCTCAAAGCTCTCAACCATGCCATTATCACTATTTTGTTTGTTCATCACAAGTCCTCCTTAGTATTAAGCATACAGTTCCGTAAAATAACTTCTTACATCTTCAGGTAGTCCTTGCGCTGCTGCTTCATCTAACACGACATTAACCATGCGATGGGATTTCAAACTTGACGGCACAAATGTCGTGCTACCATTCTCTTCGTATAATTTGCGTACAACTTCAGCTTTCTCACTACCTGTTAATACGAGAATAATCTCACGTGCTATCAATACACCATCATTCATCGGGATACCCATACTTCCTTCTCGATCAATCGTCACAACTTGCATTGTTAGCTTACCTTTGTTTTCTTTCGTTTTCGCATGACGCTTAATAAATGCTTCAATCTTCTCATCTGTTGGAATTTGGTGAATTTGTTTTTCTGGAACACCTAAATTTTTATAAAAAACTGCATTGTTGTCGTAATCCAAAATATGAATTTGACTAAAATCTACTGGATTATTAGATACATTTTGTTGTAAAGCTGCATTAATAGGTGCTTGATCGTGTTGCAAATGCACACCTGCAATCGTTGTTGAATTATTGTTGAATTGCTTTCTTAAAATATCCGCAACAAAAGTCGCTACCGTATCTTGATCTTTAAAAATTTTAAAATTCATCGCCATCGTTACCCACTCCTTAATTGTGTTTACTCGTTATTGTTATTATTCACTACATACCCTGCTTTGATTGTCGTTAAAACCTCTATATCATCATTTAAAATAACAATATCTGCATCTTTACCTTCTGTCAAACTTCCTTTATGTGACAAAACATTTAAAGCCTTAGCTTGATTATAACTTGTCACACGCCATAATTCTTCTAGAGGCGCATGCGTATAATTTAATAAGTTGCGCAAACCATCATTCATTTTTAAAATACTGCCAGCTAGCGCACCACTGGCGAGCCTTGCTTCTTTACCTTTTACAATGACATTCTGACCGCCTAAATCATACTCACCATCTTGCAACCCTTTAGCACGCATAGCATCTGTAATCAAATATAAGGCATGATTTCCTTTCATGCGATATGCCACGTCAACAGCTGCTGGATGCGCATGAATCCCATCAACAATAATTTCCGTATGAAGAAATGGATTCGTCCACGCTGCACCAAAGACGCCCGGTTCTCGATGTGCAAATGATGTTGCAGCATTGTAGAGATGTGTCACATGTTTCGCACCATGAGCCACCGCTTCAGTCGCTTGTTCAAATGTGGCAACCGTATGTCCCATTGAAAAGATGATTTCATTACCCAAGGTTGCCAATGTTTCTTGTGCACCTTCTACCTCTGGTGCATACGTCATAATTTTAATTAGCTGATTCGCTGACTTTTGAAAAGCTTGAACTTGTTGGACAGAAGGACGCTGTACAAAGGCTGGATTTTGTGCGCCCACTTTATGTTCAGAAATAAAAGGCCCTTCTAGATGTACCCCTAATATTTCAGCAGCTGGCTTAAATGGTGTTGCCTGTGCTTGTTCAACATATGTAGCCACTGTCTCGAGCGCTGAATGTATAGCTGTATTCGATTGTGTCATCGTTGTTGCAAGATAGCTTGTTGTCCCTTCACTTAACAAGCCTTCTGATAATGCAGCAAGTCCTTCAACAGATGCATCCATCACATCGTGTCCATAACCTCCATGAATGTGAATGTCAATAAACCCAGGTAAGATGTGTTGTCCAGATGCATCAATCACTTGTAATGAACCTTGATATGGAAAATGTTTAATCTGGTGGATGCGTTGATCTTTCACAACAATATGACCATCCCTTACAACACCATCTTCCGTATAAATATAACCACCTTGTATTACATACATTTTTGTCATAACTATCCCTTCTTTTTGAATTATTGTAATCCTGGATAACCTTGTTGACGCAATGCTTCATATACTAACATAGCAGCTGTATTCGATAAGTTAAGTGAACGCACGTTGTCATTCATTGGTATACGCAATGCTGTGTTTTCGTATTTATCTTTCACCCAACTTGGTAATCCTGTTGTCTCTTTACCGAATATAAAATAATGATTTATTTCTCTATCTGAAAAATCTAAATCTGTATGTGCTCTTGAACCAAACTTGGTTAATAAATAATACGTGCCGTCCGTCTGTTCAAAAAATTCTTCAATACTATCATGATAAGTAATATCGACAAACTTCCAATAATCTAGACCCGCACGGCGTAACATTTTATCATCCGTGCGAAATCCTAATGGACGAATCAAATGCAACTTGGTATCTGTTGCTGCACAAGTACGTGCAATATTGCCTGTATTGGCTGGTATCTCAGGTTGATATAACACAACATGAATTGTCATAATTATAGTCTCCTCATTTCTAATCCCTTTTTCATTTCTATTTGTACTTCTTCAATTTCTGAATCATAGCGTGACAAAATATAAGCTTCTGCCTCATCTTCCAAAATCTGTCCAATAGCCCAATAGGCTGTAGCGCGTATCATGGGTCGCGCGTCATTCTCTGCTACTGCTTTCAATTCGGGAACCGCTTCTTTTTCTTTAAAATGAGCAAGCGCTAAAATCGCATTGCGTTGAATTGGCTTTTTCCCTCGCCATGCACCAGCTAAGTGACCATATGTTTCCTTAAATGCTTTGTTGCTCATCTGCAATAATGGGATAAGACGTGGCTTCAAAATTTCAGGTTCTAAAACAATGTCATCATGTTGCGTATTAATCCCTCTATTTTTAGGACACACCTGCTGACACGTATCACACCCATAAAGACGATTGCCAATTTTATAACGGTATTGATCAGGCATGTAACCCTTCGTCTGCGTTAAAAAACTGACGCATTTTTGACTATTCAATTGACCATCGCCGACTAACGCCCCTGTCGGACAACGCTCCACGCATATCGTACAAGACCCACAGCTATCCATAATTGGATCATCTGGTGGAAATGGAATACTTACTAACATTTCCCCAAGATACGTCCAAGTGCCTAAGTCAGGGTTAATCACGAAGCCATTACGTCCTGTGTAACCCAAGCCAGCACGTTCTGCTACTGCGCGATCAGATAACACACCCGTATCTACCATCGACATCATTTCTACCTCTGGCACACGTGATTTGATATATTCTCCCAATGCTTCCAGTCGCTTGCGCATAATGCTATGATAATCTTGGCCCCAAGATGCACGTGCAAAAATCCCTCTTCGTTCTCCACGCTTGCTTTTCGGCACATTCGGCAAACGATTCGGGTACCCAACTGCAATAGCAATAATCGACCTAGCAGATGACATCGATAACTTCGGATTCGTTCTCATCTCAATATCTGTAGGTTCAAAACCAGATGCATAACCATTCGCATGATAGTCAATCAACTTTTGCTTGAGCTCATCAAATGGATCAGCAGTTGTAAAACCAATACTGTCAATCCCTATTGTATGGGCATATGCAATAATATCTGACTTCAATTGAGCAACGTCCATATTCGTCACCTCTCAAAAGTTACCTTACTATTTTAACATATTTCACGTCATCAACACCTGCAACTTGTATATGATATTCAATTTATTTACAGGCAACAAAAAAATCTCAAGCAGGCTTATTTTATATCACCATACTTGAGACTTCTCTATTTCCTTATAGCACACGACTCAAGAAATTCTGAGTACGTTGGTGCTGTGGGTTTTCAAAAAGATTTTGTGGCGTATCATCTTCAACAACAACACCATCTGCCATAAACACAACCCTGTCACTTACATTTTTCGCAAAGCCCATTTCATGTGTTACAACAATCATTGTCATCCCTTCTTTGGCAAGATCTGTCATAACAGTCAACACTTCACCAACAACCTCTGGATCCAGTGCTGAAGTTGGCTCATCAAACAGCAAAACACTCGGATTCATTGCCAATGCACGTGCAATTGCCACCCTCTGTTTTTGTCCGCCCGATAATTGACTCGGAAACGCATCAGCCCGATCTTTCAAACCTACTTTATCTAACAGTTCAAGCGCTTGTTCTCGCAATACAGCTTGATTTGCTTTTTTCAATAATGTAGGTGCTAGAATGATATTGTCAATCACTTTTTTATGTGGAAACAAATTGAAATTCTGAAACACCATTCCCATTTTTTGTCTTAACTGATCGACATTTGTTTCTTTAGCTGTTAGATCTTTACCTTCAAAAATGACATGTCCTTTTGTCGGTGTTTCTAACAAATTCATACATCTCAACAATGTACTTTTTCCACTACCTGAAGGACCGATGATTGCTACCCCTTCACCTTTTGCTACTTCTAAATTAATCCCTGTCAATACTTCATTTTTACCAAAAGACTTGTGTAAATTATCAATTTTAATCACTGACACTCAATCTCCCTTCAAAGTAACTCATTAAACGAGAAAGTAAGAATGTTAATACAAAATACAATACTGCTGCAATTAACAGCGGTGTAAATGGGTCAAAAGATGCCCCCTGAACTACTTGTGAATTAAACATAATCTCGCTCACACCTATTACTGAAACAATGGATGATTCTTTAATTACTGTTACGAACTCATTACCTAATGCCGGTAAAATATTTTTAATCGCTTGCGGCATGATGACTGACTTCATAGTTTGCCCATAACTCAAACCTAGACTTCTCGCAGCTTCCATCTGTCCTTTATCAACCGCATTGATACCAGCACGAATAATTTCAGCAATATAAGCTGAACAGTTAATAACGAGTGCAATGGTACCACAAATAAAAGCTGATATATCGAGACCTAGTACTGCGGTAGTTCCAAAATATACTAAGAAAACTTGTACTAAGAGTGGTGTTCCTCTTAAAAATTCAATATATACAGATGCTAGCCATTTCAATGGTTTAATCGTGCTGATTTTCATCAATGCAAACAATGCGCCAAATACAGCACCCAATAAAACACCAATGATAGAAATAAGTATTGTGTTTTTTAATCCTGTGATAAAGAACGTACCATATTTACTGAAAAAGCTACCATCATCTTTCATCGCTTGTGCAGCCTTTTCTGCATACTTATCAATTAACTTTTTATCATTTACTTCAGCAATAGTTTTATTCACTTTATCCAAAAGTTCTGGTGATTCTTTCGGCACTGCAACAGCTGTTTGTTTTTCAGAATTTGCAAATGATACTTTTGATAATGCAAGGTCACTATTTTGCTTTAAATACGCATCAGCAACAGCACTATCCATCACAACACCATCAATCTTGTTACTCTTTAATGATAAGATAACTTCTGGCAAACGCGTTAAAGATTGCACATCTGCATCTTTAATTTCTGTTTGTGCGAGCTCTTCTTGCGTTGTTTGCTTTTGAGCACCTATGCGTTTACCTGTTAAATCTTCTAACGTTTGATATTTATCTTTATCTTGTTTTCTAACTACAACAGTCTGTTTAACGGCCATGTAAGAATCGGAAAAATCCACTTCTTTTTCACGTTCTGACGTAGGTGTCATACCAGAAATAATCACATCAATCTTTCCGGTTTTTAAAGCACCTAATAAGCTGTCAAATTGCATATTAATGATTGTTAATTTGAGGCCATTATCTTTAGCAATTTTTTTAGCTAATTCAATATCTATACCTGCATAATCTCGTTTTCCGTTAATTGTGCGTTCAAATTCCATCGGCGCATAATCAGCAGACAGACCCACACGCAATTCTCCTCGCTCTTTTATCTTTTCCCATTTTTCATCTGCGGCATAAACTTTGCCTGATAATGGTAAAGTGGTCATCAAAATAGCTAAAATGAAAACGATGCACCCTATCTTTTGTATATACTTCATTAAGCAACCCCCTTTTACGATATTCATCATTATACATATAAGTGCAAATTTATGCAATAGTGTTTTAAAAAATCGTTATTGCTTTACAAAAAAACAATAACGATAAAAACAAGTCATCATATATAACTATTGTTTCGGTAATTCAAAGCGATAAATATCATCTGAATAACTTGGTAAAATACGCTTACAGATTTGATGAACAAAAAATGCCATTGTGAACGGGATAATAAAATATGCAAATGCAAGTATTAAAATATTCATTAGCGGATCACCATCCATACGGTTAAATGCATTAATTGGACCCACTAAACCTGTATAACCAAATCCCGCTGACATCGGTGTTCCTTCAATTCCTACAAAGTATGCAAGTAAACCACCAATCGTACCATTAATAATCAGTGGCACCATAATAATCGGATGTTTTAAATACACTGGAATCATCATTTTAGCCGCACCAACTAATAATACAATATTAACACCTGCTTTATTCACTGTTAATGACCCAAACAAGAACGTAACACAGGCTGCTACAATCCCCATATTACCAGCACCGCTACCTAAACCAGTTAATGAAATAGCTGTTGCAATCGCTACCACTGAAATAGGCGTCACCATTAGCAATGCAAAAGTAATTGTAATTAATATACTCATCAACATTGGATTTAACTCAGTAAACGAATGAATAATAGTTCCCAGTGTACTCGTTACTTTTCGTACATAAGGTAATATCAATAGACCGAGATAACCTGAAATAATTGGAATCACCACTGGCAAAATAATCAGTTCTAATGAGCCAAACTTACCTCGTAATAACATAAACAAGGCACATGCAAAAGTAACAATAATCATCACATTAATAATGTCCCCTATACCTTGTAACATGATTGCCCCATTATCAAAAACAATTGCCCCTGAACCTAACATTGCTGAAGTTCCCACAAAAACAGAACCTGGTCCTGAAAACTTAAACATATGTGCTGCTACAACACCAATGATAAATGCCATAAATGATTGAATAACAATGACCAATTGATAGATCATTTCTAATACTTCATTACCATCTTTAAAAAATTTTAACAATTCCCCCAATAATGCATTCGGTAGTAACGCAATAACAACGCCCGCCCCGACAGCATTCAGTATGTTGTTGAAAAACTGCTTTCCACTACTATCTGCCTTTCCCACTTGAAACCCTCCTTAAATATAATATGTTTATCATAATATAAAACCAAGGTTGTCACAATAAACAATCTATCAATTTTATGCCCATACACCCAAAAATAATTTATTTAAAAATTATTGACGAAACAATATGAACGTACTATAATACATATATGTGATTTTGTTAGTCAATCATATCACTTGCTATTAAGCCGATGTGGCGGAATTGGCAGACGCGCGGGACTCAAAATCCCGTGTCCATTAGGACGTGTCGGTTCGACCCCGACCATCGGTACTATTTCAAATGATGTCTTCTTTCAGTGAGAAGTCATCATTTTTTTATTTTGAAAAAAGATAAGACTGTAGATATGTGACAAGGTAATCCTATTGAAGGTTTAACTAATAATGGTTTAACAGCCTCTTACATACCTATTAACTGTACTCGACGATACGCAACAATCAGCGCATTGTCTTTTTCAGGACGTACTTGTGTGAGCTTATCTTGAATAACGCGTTTCACACGATTAGAGATAAAGCAATGTTCATCAACAACACTTGTTTAGTCTGTAAATGTTTTTTGACAGCACTGGCACTTAAAGCGCCATTTCGCTAGGTTAAAGTATACATTTGATTCTTATGACTTCTGTTAAGTGAATAAGATAAAGTACCGTAGACAATGGCAAAAAGCTGACAACAGACTTACACTTCTTCATCAATATGATCTATTTGAATATTTTCATCTTTAATTTTGAGTCATTTTAAGATATCATGTCACATTGGCGCATCATGTCTCCTTTCATTTGAGTTTGGTTACTTAAAATGATAGAGGCATGAGCGCTTTTGCATGCTAAAAAGCAAAGGGCAGAATGGCTCATTCATGCCATATCCCACCATAAAAGATGTAGAACCAAAACGTATAAAAGCACAAAAAAACCGTCCATGATACAACAATTAATATTGCTGTATTGGTTCGGATATAGAAAAATATGGAGCGGAAGATAGGACTTTCACCTATACCTTTTTCCGGGAAGGAAAATATTCTAAAATTGAAATACTCCCGCATATAATATGGAGCGGAAAACAGGACTTACACCTGTACCTCTTTCCGGGAAGGAAAGTGTTCTAAAATTAAACTATTCCCGCATAGGTAAACATGGAGGCGGCAACCGGATTTGAACCGGTGAATAGGGGTTTTGCAGACCCCGGCCTTACCACTTGGCTATGCCGCCAAAGGAACTGGGCTAGCTGGATTCGAACCAGCGAGTGACGGAGTCAAAGTCCGTTGCCTTACCGCTTGGCTATAGCCCATTAATTATAACTTTAAGGGCGGCTGATGGGAATCGAACCCACGAATGTCGGAACCACAATCCGATGCGTTAACCACTTCGCCACAGCCGCCATGGCAGGGGCAGTAGGAATCGAACCCACATCAAAGGTTTTGGAGACCTCTATTCTACCGTTGAACTATGCCCCTATTAGGATGGTGGAGGGGGGCAGATTCGAACTGCCGAACCCGAAGGAGCGGATTTACAGTCCGCCGCGTTTAGCCACTTCGCTACCCCTCCAAAAGATGGTGCCGGCCAGAGGACTTGAACCCCCAACCTACTGATTACAAGTCAGTTGCTCTACCAATTGAGCTAGGCCGGCTAAAAATAAAAATGGTGGTTCAGGACGGAATCGAACCGCCGACACAAGGATTTTCAGTCCTTTGCTCTACCGACTGAGCTACTGAACCATAAAAATGGCGGTCCCGACGGGAATCGAACCCGCGATCTCCTGCGTGACAGGCAGGCGTGTTAAACCGCTCCACTACGGGACCACTAAAAATATATTGCGGGAGGCGGATTTGAACCACCGACCTTCGGGTTATGAGCCCGACGAGCTACCGAACTGCTCCATCCCGCGCTAATAGAAACTATAACAAATGGCGGAGGAAGAGGGATTCGAACCCCCGCGAGCCGTTAAGCCCCTGTCGGTTTTCAAGACCGATCCCTTCAGCCAGACTTGGGTATTCCTCCATAATTATATGGACCTTGCAGGACTCGAACCTGCGACCGAACGGTTATGAGCCGTTAGCTCTAACCAACTGAGCTAAAGGTCCTAATAATAATTTCTATCAACTAATAATTAGTGGCGGCGGAGGGGATCGAACCCCCGACCTCACGGGTATGAACCGTACGCTCTAGCCAGCTGAGCTACGCCGCCATATATAGTTGTATTGTATTAAATTAAATGGTGGAGACTAGCGGGATCGAACCGCTGACCTCCTGCGTGCAAAGCAGGCGCTCTCCCAGCTGAGCTAAGCCCCCATAAACTATTTATTAAGTAAGTCGGGAAGACAGGATTTGAACCTGCGACCCCTTGGTCCCAAACCAAGTGCTCTACCAAGCTGAGCTACTTCCCGAAAAGAATTGTAGCGCGCCCGATAGGAGTCGAACCCATAACCTCTTGATCCGTAGTCAAACGCTCTATCCAGTTGAGCTACGGGCGCATATTCTGAAATGGTGCCGAGGACCGGAATCGAACCGGTACGGTAATCACTTACCGCAGGATTTTAAGTCCTGTGCGTCTGCCAGTTCCGCCACCCCGGCAAAATAATGGAGCAGAAGACGGGATTCGAACCCGCGA
>NZ_JANUXY010000010.1 GCF_024814435.1 Staphylococcus americanisciuri | reverse complement strand
GACAGATCACACACGCGAATATATTCCGGTGTTGTTCTACAGCCCGAAATTTAACGGTGGCACAGCCCTCGATGGTGATACAACATTTAGTTCTATTGGTGCGACAATCGCTGATAACTTTGGTGTGGCATTACCAGAATTTGGACGTAGTTATTTAAATGAGTTGAAATAGTAGATAAAGCTGTATCACAAGTAGTACAAAGCTACTTGATTGATACAGCTTTTTGGTTTCAGAATGCTTTTACAGGTACATTAAAATAGGCACCTCATCGTGTCAGAGTAATATTTGGTCAGCGAACCAATATTAACGGCACAAGGAGATGCCAAAATGTCTAATAACACAAGTGGTTTAGCACAAATAAAATGACTAATAGAGAAACTACTTTTTCTTTCTTTTTACCGTTTTTACAGTTTTTTTGGTTGTATCATTTTTAGAAATTTCTTGTTGTAAAGTCGCCATTTTCTGATCAGCTAATTTAGCATAATATTGATTGGCCAGATACATCTGAACAACTAAGAACAGTGCACTCACTGACCAATATAAACCGAGTGCTGAGGCAGATGTTAATGTGACAAATATTATAAAGATAGGTGACATAAACATTAACATATAACCCATTTGTTTTTGGTCTTTTGGCATATTTTGTAAACTTACGAGAGATTGTAAGAAATATAAAACAGCCGCAATAATCGTGATGACAATATCTGGTTCTGATAACTTAAACCATAAAAAATCAGGATAAGTTGTGATATGGTTATAAACAGGCCATTTAAGTGCGGCATACAATCCGAACAAAATAGGCATTTGAACGAGCATAGGTAAACAACCTAACATGTTTTGCATAGGGTTGATTTGATACTTTTTATACACTGCCATCATTTCTTGGTTTGCTTGTATGCGGTCTTCTTGCGTTTTGGCATGTTTCATTTTTTCTTGAATCGGCGCGAGCTCTGGTTTGAGCAAAGTGAGCGCTCTTTTCATAATTTGTCCTTGTTTCGTTTGTGAAAGCATAAAAGGAAGCATAACAAATCTAATTGTTAAAACGACAATGATAATCGCTAAACCATAATTATAGTTTAAATGCGTGCCCAGCCAATCTAATAATAAATCCATTGGTTTTGCAAATGTGTTATAGAAAAAGCCACTTCTACTATCTGGATCAGCATAATTACATCCAGACAACAACACTGATAATAATACAATAAAGCCAAGGTGTCTTACTTTCATAAAATAATTCCTTTCCTTGAAATCCAAAATTAAAAGCAACAATTTATGTTACTTAATAAAGCGATGAATAAAAACATATAAACACCATTCAATATAATTATACATAATTACTAATTGAATTAAAATAATGATAGAAATAGAACAGGGGTTAGATAGAGGACTTTAAGTAGGCTATTATGCTGTTAGCTTGTGAAATATTATTCAAATTTTATTGAAAGCGTTATACTAATAGTGTGAAAAAGAAAGGGTGACGTACATGAAAAAGTTAATTCAAGATAAAACGTATTTTTTGAAGGACATGCTTGAAGGCATGAAATTGACAAACCCAGATGTAGACATTATTGAAGATACAGTTGTCGTTCGCTCCGAGAAAAAGAAACAAGGTGTAGCGCTTGTATCAGGTGGTGGCAGTGGTCATGAGCCAGCACACGCAGGTTATGTGGCACAAGGTATGCTTGATGCAGCAGTATGTGGTGAGGTCTTCACATCACCAACCCCAGATAAAGTATTGGCAGCGATTAAAGCAGTCGATAACGGTGATGGTGTGTTACTGATTGTGAAGAACTATGCCGGAGATGTAATGAACTTTGAGATGGCACAAGAAATGGCACAAATGGAAGACATCGCAGTCGAAATGGTTGTTGTAGCAGATGATATTGCGATTGAAGATGTTGAAAAACGCCGTGGTGTGGCAGGCACAGTGCTTGTGCATAAATATGCCGGCTACTTATCTGAACAAGGTGTGGCATTGATAGACTTAAAAGAAAAAGTGGAAACATTGTTAACTGGAGTTCGTTCGATTGGTATGGCATTGACGCCACCGCTTGTACCAACAACAGGAAAGTATGGCTTTGATATTGAAGAAGATGAAATGGAAATCGGTATCGGTATTCATGGCGAACGTGGGATTACGCGCACAGCCGTTGAAAACGCAGAAAATATCGCACAGCGTTTAGTCAAACGTCTAGTCGCAGAAGTGGACGCGTCAGAAGTGATTGTCATGGTTAACGGTATGGGAGGTACGCCATTATCTGAATTGCATATTATGACGAAATACGTGTCAGAACAACTTGTCTCACATGGTAAGAAAGTGACACATTGGTTGGTAGGCGATTATATGACAGCTTTGGATATGCAAGGTTTTTCAATAACGCTTGCCCCACATGATGACAGCGTATTAATGGCATTGAAAGCACAGACAGAGAGTCGTTATTTCAACAGTTAAGGAGAGATTGTGATGAATACTGCAACATTAAAAGAACGCTTGCTTGCATTGAGAGAGACATTTAAAGCGGAAGAAGAGACATTGACAGAGTTAGACCGTGCGATTGGCGACGGAGACCATGGTGTCAATATGTTACGTGGTTTTGAAGCATTGCCTGAGAAGTTGGATGATAGTTCAATGGCAAACTTATTGAAATCAACAGGGATGACATTGATGTCGAATGTTGGCGGTGCGTCTGGTCCACTATACGGTTTTAGCTTTGTGAAGATGTCACAAGTGGTAGCAGATGATATCAACCGTGAACAGTTAGGGACATTACTCAATGCATTTGCTGAAGCGATTGCACAACGTGGTAAAGTAACACGTGGTGAAAAAACAATGTTTGATGTGATTGATCGTGCACGTGAAGCAGTTCAAAAGGGTGAAACTGTAACATTAGAGACGCTTCAAGGCTATGCTGAAGATACGAAAACATTAGAAGCAACAAAAGGACGTGCAGCTTATTTCAAGTCAGAGTCTATCGGTCATATGGATCCAGGTGCGCAAAGTAGCGTATATATCTTAAATGCGCTGATTGGAGATGAGTAGGATGACAAGTATCGTACTTGTAAGTCACAGTGATAAAATTGCACTTGGAACGAAAGAATTACTTGAACAAATGGTACCAGGGGTTTCGATTATTGCAATTGGTGGTTATGATGGCGGTATTGGGACGTCATTCGACACAATATTTGCGGCTATCGAAGGCTTGGAAGATGATGCAGTGTGCTTTTTCGATATCGGTTCATCAGAAATGAACTTAGATATGGCACTGGAAATGTATACGGGCAGTCAGCGTGTTGAAAAAATATCAGCGCCGATTGTAGAAGGCAGCTTTATTGCGGCAGTATCCATTTCAACAGGTAAAGACTTTGATGCGGTAATTCATGCGGTAAATGCTGAATTTGAATAAAATAGAAGCCATTGGTTTCAGTTTTTTAACTGACCAATGGCTTTTTTACTTGTTAGTTGATTTTCTTAACAACTTCTGATTTTAAGCCGATTTGACCAAAACCAGGGATTTTACAATCGATATCATGTCCGTCTTCTGGATCAACAAGGCGGATGTTTTTCACTTTTGTCCCTTGTTTAATGGCGTTAGAGCTTCCTTTAACCTTTAAATCACGGATAACTGTTACAGTATCGCCGTCTTGAAGTACATTTCCATTCGCATCGCGTACAATCGCTGCTTCTTCTGCTTCAGCAACAGATTCTGCTGTCCATTCGTGTGCACACATTGGACATACGTATAATGCGCCATCTTCATATGTGTACTCCGATCCGCAACTCGGGCAATTTGGTAAGGCTGTCGTCATAATTATTGAGACCTACTTTCTTCATGTGATACTACTAATCTAGCATAATGTACACAAAATCACTAGTACAGGTTACAGGAATCTTACAATTGAGGTGTTATCAAGCTATAAATATATAGATTAACGAAAAATAGCATAATTTTTATTTTTGTTCAAAAGTAATTGTGCAAAATGCTTTCCATGCTATAATTGATAACGGTTATCAATTATATATTTTGGAGGCGAGAAATAGATGAAAAGGTTACTAGTTTTATGTGTTTGTATGTTAGTTCTTTTAGCGGCTTGTGGTTCAAATAATCAAAGCGCGAAGAAAAGTGAGAAAGCAAGTAGCAAAGAGGCAACGGAGCAAACATTTACATCGGATAATGGAGAAAAAGCAAAAGTACCAACAAATCCAAAACGTATAGTAGTATTGCATCCGACATATGTAGGTGCATTAGTGAAGTTTGGTCACAAACCTGTTGCTGTATCACAATATGTTGAACAAAACAAAGTGCTCGATGATGCGACAAAAGGGATTGAACGTATTGATGGGGAAAGTATTGAACAAGTTGCCAAACAAAAGCCTGACTTGATTATCGCAACAGTTGAAGATAAAAATGCAAAAAAATTACAAAAGATTGCACCAACAGTCTTCTTTGACTCAAATAAATCTCAATATCGTGAAACAACAAAGCAACTTGCAAAACTAGTCGGTGAGGAAGAAAAGGCAGAACAATGGCTGAAAGATTGGGACAAACAAATGGCGAAAGATAAAAAAGAACTTGCGCCATTATTGAAAGGTAAAACAGCCTCTGTAGTACAACAAACACCAAAAGGCATTATGGCATTTAGCGATCACTATGGTCGTGGAACAGAAATCCTTTATGGTGGTTATGGTTTAAAACAACCGGAAAAACTGAAAGAGGCGACGAAAGATCGTTTTGCGACACCAATCAGCCCAGAAACATTTGGAGATTATATGGGTGACATCGCAGTTGTCGCACAACAAGGTGATATGACACCAGAATTCCAAAATACGAATTACTGGCAAAACTTAGATGCTGTGAAAAATAACCGTGTTATCACATTAGATGTGTTAGATACGCAATATAACGATCCAATCTCTCTTGAAAAACAGCGCGAAATTTTCTATAAAGCATTGAAAGAAATGAAGTAATAGGATAAATGGTCGGAGGTATGTCCAAGCATACTTCCGACTTTTTCGTGCGCTGAGATGTTAATAGAAAATATTCTATAAAGAAAGATAGTGTATAGGTTAATAGCTGAGTAGTAGTTTAGAAACTTTAAAAAAAGAACTTGCGCACTATGGACAAATTGTATAGAACATTCCATTCCTGTTTTACGACAATATACCTTATAATAGAAGCGAATGAGGTGGTCATATGAAACGGTATTATGAGCAGGATGGCAAGCGTATTTTAAAATTATATTTAACTATTCATGGTGTGAAGCAAGGCATAATTATTGAGACACGCGACTTTGCTAATCCCATTTTACTAGTGATACATGGTGGACCGGGCTTTCCACTCTATCCTTTTTTTCGTGCGCATAATATTGATTTGACAGCTCATTATACCGTTGTATTTTGGGATCAGCGAGGTACAGGTATGTCATATACACGAAAGCCTGTTAAAATGGCAGAAGTTGTACAGGATGCAGAATGGTTAATTCGATATTTATGCCATCATTATCATCAGAAGCAAGTCTTTTTGATGTGTCATTCATTTGGCACAATTATTGGCGCTCTCCTTGCACATAGACGACCTGAATGGATTACGGCATATATTGGTATCGGTCAGTTGGGTGATGTGTATCATAACGAGCGTGTGATATTACAGCGTTTATTAGAATATGCAAAGAAGGAACCGAATAAGCAAGCGGTGGATGCATTAGAACGTGTGAGTCTTGGACGCTATTTTAATAAAGATAAATATTACGACCATGTCAGAATGCGCTATACAGAACGCTATAAAGGTGGCTTTTCTATTCATGGCTATTCCGCATTTAAGATGTTTCGAGCAATGATGTCGACGCCTTATTATACATTGAAAGAGCGCATCAACATTATAAGAGGAAGTCTGTCCGCCTTTGAACATTTGACGACAGAAATGGTCGAAACGAATTTGATGACTATTGCCCGGGAAATAACTGTGCCATTTTATTTAATACAAGGGCAGTATGATTTACAAACAACAGATACAGATAGTCGCAAATTATTTGAAGCGGTGGGGTCTAAAGAAAAGCATTATTATTTGTTTGAATATAGTGCCCATGCACCATTTGTGGATGAACGTGAAAAGTTTTTAAAAATTATGTATGAAATTGTTGACCATCACGCAACGTCATAGTTTATAACGAAAGTAGGAGGTGACAAGATCCATGACTACTTATACGATAGGTGATTTAGCAAAGCAGTTTAGTATTTCAACAAGAACATTGCAGTACTATGATGAGAAAGGTGTCTTACCACCGGCGTATATTGAAAATAACAATTATCGAGTGTATACGGAACAAGAAGCAGAAAAACTGAAGCTCATTTTATTGATGAAAGCACTCGGCATGCAGTTGAAAGAGATTCGAATGTTGCTGACAGCAGAAGGGACGCTTGATACCGTTCGACTGATTTTGGATCAAAAACAGTGCGCGATAGAACAAGCGATTCAGAAACAACAGGCACAACAAAAACAGATTCAAGCGATGCAACAGATGATTAATGAAACATCACAATCATCTATTACTAAATTACAAGACATGGATCGCATGCTGATGAAAAATGAATATCTTAAGCCATTAAGAGTCAAAATGCTAGGAATTGCAAGTGTCGGGACAATCAGCTTATGGTCAAGTATTTGGTTAGGATTCAAAGCAGACAATGTTGTATACCCTTTGCTAGGCGTGGGTGCAAGCATGGGTATTGCTTATTACTTAACGAAAGACTATTACCATCAAGTTCAATATATGTGTCCTAACTGTCAGCACGTATTTATGCCGACGATGCACGAGTTTATATTTGCACGACATACGCTATCAACACGTGATTTAACATGCCCATCATGTCAATTTACAGGTCATTGTGTTGAAGTGTATGAACCACATTAAGTGAATCAGTTACGATAAGGTGTTGTATTTGAAGGCGTCGTTATACAACGGGTTTTCGATACGGCACCTTTTGCCTGTTCAGCTTTTGTAGTAGAAAGACAATGATAAGTGCCTAGTTTTATTTAGAATGTAGTTCTTAGTTGAAATAGTTATCTTCATTTAGCGTATGATCCATTGTGATTGTACGCTTCTGCATACTAAAAAGAAAAAGGCAGAATGGCTCATCATGCCATTCCACCACTAAAGATGTAAATTCCCCTTAATTGATAGGTATTATACGATTATGTTCGTCATTGTATTAACGTACGATATAGTCAAGAGATTGTGCACTTGTTGCGTCAATAGTACGGTAAGAGATTACGCCAAGTCCTTTAACGTTTGATTCTGAAATTACGATAGAACCATCACTGCGCACCTGTTCTACAAAAGCGACATGACCGTAGTAGCTATCAGCGCCTAGTTGACCAGGTTGGAAGACGACAGCACTATGTTTTGTTGGGTGCCCTGTTACTTTATAACCTTTTTGATATGCAGATCCTGTCCATTCAGCCGCATTACCCATATTGCCTGCGATAGATTTACCGAATTGTGCCATGCGATGGTAAACATACCATGTACATTGCCCTTGAGGATAAGGGGAGCTACCAGTCGTGCGGAAGGCTTTAAAGCCGTTACCACTGATGTTTTCACCATTCGTCACGATATCAGCTTCTAACAATTTCGGCATTTTCTTTTGATCAAAGCGTGTTAAGTCATACGTTTGAATGAGTTGTTTCAGCTTCGTATCATAGTTTGGATCTGTCGCATATGTCCCGACAAGTTCAGATACAGCTGTACGATAGCTGCTGCTTTCACTTTTCCAAACCCCTTTATAAATTGTTGGATTTCCATCAATGCCACCTTTAATCAATGTAGCATAGTCTTCCAGAGAGGCTTTTTTATTAGGATATTTTCGGAAATCTGCTTGAATTTGATACATATTTTTACCATTGGATTCAAGCGTATTGAAAGCCACTTTTTGTCCTTGGTATGCACCTTTCATACCAAATAAATTGTAGTTTGGTGACTGTGCCAAAGCACTGCGCCCCGAGTCAGATTCTAAAATCGCTTGTGCAATCATAACAGACGCATAAAGGTTTTGTTCTTGACCAATACGATGTGCATCTTCAGCAATATCATTAATAAATGCACGTGTCGACTGGTTAGGTGCGATACGTATATCAGAGACTACACCTGTGTCGTTGTTGTTATGCGTAGATGGGCGTTCTTGGAACCACGTTGTCTGACGCATCTGTGAATGTTTTGGCAAGTCTTCAAATGTTTGGGCAGGCGCTTGTTCACGTGAGCCTGTGTAAGTATCACTTGCCGGAATTTGTGGATTGTTAGACGTACGTTTCGCATTTTGCGATTGTTGTTGCGTCTGTGTCTTCTCAGCTTTGTCACTGTATGAGTCTAACAAAGCTTCAATCATGACATCATCTTTTATAGACGTCTTGCCTTCCTGAGTTGCTGCATTGGTATCATCAGTTGGTGTATCATTGATATCAGTCTTATCATCGGTGTCAGTGCTGTTGTCATCCGTATTTGTCGTTTCATTTGTGTCCGATGTTTCTGTATCATTCGTGACATCTTCTGTTTGTGTACTTTCATCTACTGTCGTAACATCTGAAGAATCATCTGTCGTATCCGTTGTTGTGTCGTCAGTTATCGAATTATCAGAAGCTACCATATCATCAAAAGGTGTTGTTTCGTTTAAAATAGCGTTTAAATTATCGAAAAAGTCACGTTCATCTGTCGATAGACTAGGTTCTGGAGCAGGTGTCAAGTCTGTTTGTGGTATATCTTGCGTTCCAATACCTATATCTTGTGTCGTATTATTTTGAGTCAGAGTCGTAGTTGTATCATGAGTGGATGCATCTGTATTCCCTGTTGCCGTATTGTACAGCCATCGATCAAAGGCATCCATAATATCAATATCTTGTTGTTGTGTCTTACTAGATGTCGTTGTTTTGTTTGTTTGGTTACGCTGTTGTTTATCTCGTTGCTTCGACACATGTTCGTCATCTTGTGTCGCATTGTCGTCGTCTGTTGTGACGATGTCTAATGGAGATGTTGATGTCTCATTATCTGATTGTGTTGTTAAGTCTTTTTCAAGCGCTGTTTGAGCTTTTTGACTCGCGGCCTCTGCAAGATTACCTGTTGTAGGAGATGCAACAAGTGCAGTCGTCAATAAGCCAGTGAGTAATACTTTTCCTTTCATGTTTAATGCCTCCTAATCATTTATCCAAGAAAATTGTAGTATCGACATCCATTTAAATATGATTGATTTAAAATAATATTGAGAGTGTACAAATAGGATGTGAAATTGTATACTATGTTAGGTTACATAGTTAGTTGATAAGTGTCAACAATAAATCTCTGTAAATAAAAGTTAAATTTAAGGAAACGTTTGCAAAGGTTTTAATGGATAGAGGTGGAAATAATGAAACAGGCGTTTAAGCTTTTTTTAACAGATTTGAAAGGAATTAGTAAAGCACCGGGCGCACTGATACTGTTAGTAGGACTCGCTATTTTACCTTCTTTTTATGCATGGTTTAACCTTGAAGCAACATGGGATCCCTATTCAAACACAGGCAATATCAAAATTGCGGTAGTGAATGAAGATGAAGGAGACATGGTGCGTAACAACAAGATTAATGTCGGAAATAAAATAGAAGAGACGTTACGCAAAGATGATCATTTTAACTGGCAGTTTGTGAGTCGTAAAGAAGCAGATAAGGGGTTGTACAGAGGGAAGTATTACGCAGCAATGTACATTCCGAAACAATTCTCACATCAAATTACAGGGACATTAAGAAAAGATCCGCAACAAGCAAAAGTGACATATAAGGTCAATCAAAAGTTGAATGCGATTGCGCCGAAGATGACGGATGCAGGTACGAGTGAAATTGTGAAAAAAGCGAACGAAAACTTTGATCAGGTGGTTACTAAAGTACTTTTAGAAGAAGCCAATCGCTTGGGCATTGAGATTGAAAAGCAATTGCCAACGTACAATAAAATTCGTGATGGTGTTGAAGCTGCATACCAAGCATTACCAAAAATTGAAAAGTTCCGTAAAGGGATTATTTATATCGATGAACATCAAGGTACGATTGATCAGTATGCCGATAGATTTCGTAACTTAGGTAATTACAAAGATGAAGCAGTAACAGCGGCAGAGAAATTGAATCAACTGAATGCCAGTATTCCAGCGATTAATGAACGTGCAAAGTTGATATTGAAGCTCAATGAATATATGCCAGAAATTGAGCGCGCTTTACAAGTGGCAAGTGGTGTGCCGGATCACTTCCCACAAATTAATCAAGGTGTGGATACAGCAATTGCTGGTACAGAAAAAGGATTGAAGGCACTTGATACTGCGAGTCAAGTACTTCCTACGATTGAACAGCGTGTAAATGTGTATGAACAAGGCATTGAGCAAGCACGTGACATTAATCAAGAATTTGCAAATTCACTGACACAATATCAAGATTCAGCAAATAATGCGACGCCTACTCAGCCTAATACGAGTAATAATCTTATCAATAATGGTTTGAATGGGTCACAATTGAACAGTGCTGAGAATCAAAATGGTGTGGTAGATCAAGCACAAAAAGCAGCGAATAATACAATACAGAATGGTTTGAACGCTCAAAATAACATTCAAACAACACCACAAAGTGCACGAGGAGTCGATTATAAAGTTGTACAGCTGAGTACAGCAACAGAGCCTAACGTGACACCATTACCTGATGGTCAAGTTATTACCGCAGATGAAGCGACAACGATGGGAACAGATTATGGTAATGCATTACAAGGTGTTAATAATATGATGTTGTCACAACTTGAGGCAATACGACAAGATTTAGATGCGGCGAAGAACATGAGCTATGGCATTCTAAGCACTAACCAACCGGATACATTTGCGCAGCCACTCTCTCATTTAATTGCAAGGATGAATCATGCGAGTAAGACATTGCGCGATTATCGTGATTGGTTGACTGAGATTGAACAATCGGAAGGTATTGATTTAACAGAGCAACAAGAGAAGTTGAAAAATACGCAGCAAGAGATTAAAGAAATGACGAAACGATTGAACGACTTGCAAGATGCTATTGGAGCTGGAAATACAGGTAAAGCAGAGGCACAAGCCATTATTGAAGCGTTAGATACCTTGCAAAAACGATTAGCGGATACAAGTGCAACGGTAAAACAAGATATTGCAAATGCACTGTTAGATGTGTCTAAACGTGTAGACGAAGCCCTTAATAAGGGTGCAGCAACGATTGATACGGTGCAAGATAAGCTACAGACGACTAAAGAAATCGTGCGTCGTGGTCAGGTAATTTTATCTGATGCGAATACAAGATTGACACAGCTTAAGAATGTCTTGCCAACAGTAGAGGCAAAATATAACCATGCCATGTCAATTGCGCAGGCATACTATCCAGAGTTTAAGTCAAGCGTTGCACGTGCTGCTGATTTTGTACGTAATGACTTACCAGAATTAGAAGAGAAAATTGCCAAAGCAACAGATACGGTTAACGCAAAGCTACCAGAAGCATTTGAAAAGTATGATACATTGAATGCATTGTTGGATCGTAATCAACCGAAAGCGAAACGCGCGCTAAGTAATCTGGCTGACTTTGCACGCAATGACTTACCATCAGTTGAACAAGATTTGGTTAAGGCAGAAAAGGTCTTTAAAAAATTAGATGAGGAAAATACGATAGAAGATATCATTAACTTATTGCGTAATGATTTGAAGAAACAAGCGGGTGTGATTGCGCATCCAATTGAGATTGATCAACACAATATTTTCCCTGTGAAAAACTATGGTTCTGCAAGCACCCCATTCTACACGGCACTGGCAATATGGGTTGGTACGCTGTTGCTTGTCAGCTTGCTCAGTGTTCACAATAAGCATGAAGATTTGAAACCATATTTAACAATTCGAGAAACGTATTTAGGAAAAATGGGACTGTTTATGATGATGAATGTGATTCAAGCGTTTATTGTATCAGTCGGTGATATCGTTATTCTTAAAGCATCTGTTGAATCTGTCCCATTATTTATTTCGATTAGTCTTTTTTCAGCCATTATATTTACAACAATTGTGTATACACTGGTATCAGTATTAGGAAATCCGGGTAAAGCACTTGCGATTATTATTTTGGTACTACAAATTGCTGGTGGTGGTGGGACATTCCCAATTGAAGTAACACCAGAATTTTTCCAAAAACTGCATCCATTCTTACCATTCTCATACAGTATTGATGCGTTACGAGAAGCAGTAGGAGGACCTGTCCCAGAAATTTTGGCAAGTAAACTTATTCATCTCGGTATATTTGGTATTATTTTCTTCTTGATCGGTATCATTGGAAAACCTTACCTAAACCCTATTGTCCATCGACTTGCTGAAAAGGCAGAGAAAAGTAATATTTTTGAATAAGAAAAGATATCACATGCGTAAGAGGCTAGAAGTTCCATTTTGAGAGTTTCTAGTCTCTTTATATTTTATGCTTATTCTAAAGACTACGTTATCCTATACTGGTAAGACTGAGCAGGAATGAAATAGTTTGTAAAAGCGTCGTCATATGTCAGTTAGCTACTGACCTTTAATCGGTGATATTTAAGAGACTAAGGTTCCCTTAATCATAAAAAAGTAATAGCGTATAGCTTGAAGGTGTTAGAGAGGCGTGTTGCAATCTGCAAATTAAAACTGCGTTATAGCGAAAATAGAAGGATATCAAGTGGTTTTAAAGCTTAAAGTTGGCGGCTAAGATTTCAAGAAACATACAGATTTTAAATGGAAAAGGAATTGAACACAACGACTTTGTTGAATTTGTAAAACATTAACTTTAAAGTTTTGGATAACCATTATTCGCATGGGTGAATAAGGTTATTTTTTAGAATTAAAGATGATAGATGGTCACAAATTGTAAGTAGGGTAATACATCTGTTCCAACATAAGCGAACAAATCATTAAGCAGAATATAATAGGGTATCCAACGCCATCTGCTAGAATGAGGTAGATGACGTTTTTCCATGAGAGACTAAAATAGGAGGCGTACAATATGACGCATAAAATCTATGAGATGCCAGTAGCAAGTGTTTACCCGAATTACGTAAAGAAGGCTGAGAAAAAAGGTCGCACTAAAGAAGAAGTGGATACTATTATTCGTTGGTTGACAGGGTATTCTGATAAAAAGCTAGCAGAACATTTGGAAGCGAAGACGTCCTTTAGAACATTTTTTGAGCAAGCACCGGAACTGAATCCAAATCGCAGAAAAATTACAGGTGTAATCTGTCGCGTGCGTGTAGAAGACATTGAAGCACCACTTATGCAAGAGATACGTTATTTAGACAAAATGATAGATGAGCTAGCAAAAGGTAAGGCGCTAGAAAAGATATTCCGCAGTAACTAAATAGAGTAAAGCCCAATTGGATGTGTAGACGCATCTCATTGGGCTTTATAACTATTGCGTGTTATTAATGCTTTGATCATCATTTTGTATAGATGGATTTAATGATGTATCTGGTAGTTGTTCATTTTGTTCGTTAGTCTGTGGTGATTGGGTTGGCACTTGTTGTGGGATGTAGCTTTGTGAGTTTGTGTATGCAGGTGATGTATAAGAAGTATCAGGTTGTTGAACTGATTCCACTGTTTCTTCAGCTTCTGGAATTTCATTTTGTTCTGTTGGTACTTCTGCTTCTTGTGAAAGACTTGTATCATACACAGATGTGTTTTCTGCTTTCGGTTCAGCTTGTTCTTTTTTTTCTTTGCTTGGTTGCTTCTTTTTTTCGTCTTTTATTTCTGTCTTAGATTGCGCTTCTTTCGGAATGTTGCGTTCACTACAAATGGCTTTAGCACCAAAGAAAACCATGCCGATGATGATAAGAAGAACAACAAAGATGTTGATTAATTTCTGCATATATCACACCTCTTTAACTCATAGTATAGAGATTTATCAACTAAATACAAGAAGAAAATAAAACAAATTAGCACGCTTTAGTCAGGGTTTAAAAATGAATAAGCCTCATTGTTAGATTATGCTATAATATGGAATAGCTCGTAAATGAGGTGAAGAATAACTTGAGCTTTTATGAATATATGCAGATTTACATTGGTGATGATACCCCATTAGGTGATTTGGCGAGATGCATTCATTTGGATTCTAAATTTCCTAAGGAGCTTCATACGTCCGATGAGATATTAGCGTGGTTTCGTGAAGGCTCTCGTCTTGGTCAATTGAATTTAGCAGATATTAAACGAGCGATTGCAATTTATATGCAATTTGGTGATGTTAAGTGACGACCCAGCATAATCACAGATGTGAGCATGTGTCACCTGTATAAGGCGTCTCCTATTACTCAAGTTGGGAGGCGTCGTATTTATAGTAAATAATTTTTCTTGTGGGTAGGGATATTATGATTCAAGCAGATACAATATTAGCAAAGATGAAAAATCAAAAAATCAACTATGATAAAGTGTTGCGTAAAATGATTGTAAATTGGACGCGTAACGAAGAACGTCCGAGCATTTTATTGCATAGCTGTTGTGCACCTTGTAGTACTTATACATTAGAATTTCTGACAGAACATGCAGATGTTGCAATTTATTTTGCAAATCCAAATATTCATCCGAAAAATGAATATTTGCGTCGTGCGCGTGTACAAGAACAGTTTGTAAAAGACTTTAACGAACGCACGGGTGCGGATGTAAAGTATATTGAAGCACCATACAAACCACACGAGTTTATGAAAATGGCAAAAACACGTGGTTTGACGGATGCACCAGAAGGCGGCACACGTTGCTCAGCTTGCTTTGGGATGCGTTTAGAAATGGTGGCAGAAGCGGCTGTCGAATTGGGATATGATTATTTTGGTAGTGCGATTACGCTGTCGCCGAAGAAGAATGCACAATTGATTAATGAAATTGGCTTGGATGTACAACAACTTTATGATGTGAACTATTTACCGAGTGATTTTAAGAAGAATAAAGGGTATGAACGTTCGATTACAATGTGTAATGACTATAATATTTTCCGCCAATGTTATTGTGGCTGCGTTTTTGCGGCACAACAACAAGGCATTGATTTTAAAGAAATCAATCAGCAAGCAAAAGCGTTTTTAGATGCGCTCGCAGATAAAGAAAAAGTCGAATCATAAATAGCGAAAGCACCACCTGACTCATAAGTTGGAGGTGCTTTTTCTTGATTCTCATTCAGTTGAAGTGCGCGCGGCTTCACGTGCTTGGACATCATCAATAATTGTATCTATTGTGACGTTCGCGAATACTTGCTCTAAGGCATGCTGTGCCATATAGAATATAGGTTCGATTGTTGCTTGGATATTACGTCCTACCTCACAATTAGGGTTTGGATTATCGTGCATATTAAAAAGTGTATCGTCTTTCACAGCATTAACGGCCTTATATATATCTAATAGAGTAATTTCCGTTAAATCTTTAGCGAGCCGTGCACCAGCGACACCTGGACGTACATCAATGAGTCCTGATTTTTTTAACATACCCATAATCTTTCGTATCATTGCGGGATTGGCATTAACGCTACCTGCAATATATTCTGACGACGCCACTTCATCTTTGGTTGTTTCTATTAAAGTTAAGATATGAATACCGATGGAAAACCTACTGCTGATAGACATAGAACCCCTCCTTTTATCTTTAGACATGTAATCTTTTTAGTTACAAGTTTAGTATAACGTAAAATGAAATAAGAATAAAATAGTTTTTTCTTGTTGACAATCTTCCGACCTGTAACTATAATGGTTACAAGTAAACAAATAAATTACAGGTAAAGCTGTTAGGAGGAAATAACATGAAATTAGGTATTATCGGAGCAAGTGGAAAAGTAGGTCATCTTGTGATGGAAGAAGCATTAGGTAGAGGACATGAGGTTACTGCGATCGTACGTAATAAAGCGAAAATTACTGATGATAATGTAGCAGTGATTGAGAAAGATATATTTGATTTAACAAAAGAAGATGTTCAAGGTTTTGACGTTATTGTGAATGCATTTGGTGCAGCTCCTGGTGAAGAACAAGCACACGTGGATGCTGGGAATGCATTAATTGAAGCCGTTAAAGGCACAAACGTTAGAATCATTGTTGTAGGTGGTGCAGGTAGCTTATACGTTGATGAAGCTAAGACAACACGTTTAGTCGATACACCTGACTTCCCAGATGAATATAAACCAACAGCTAAAGGACAAACACGTAACTTAGAAGCATTAGAAGCAACAACAGATGTGACATGGACATTCTTAAGTCCTGCAGCTATGTTTGATCCAGAAGGTAAAAGAACAGGTTCATATCAATTAGGTAAAGACAATGTGATAGGTAATTCAAAAGGCGATAGCTATATTAGCTATGCAGACTATGCAATTGCAATGGTAGATGAAGTGGAACAAGGTCAATTTTTGAATACACGTTTTGCAGTTGTAGGTGAAGCAGAGTAAGCAGATAAAGTACAACTAAATATTTCTGATAATGACTACTTATTTTTGTAATATAAGATAAGTAGTTTTTATTATGCTTATACTGCGAAAAATTTTTTAAATGGCATGATTAATGATAAAATAAAAAGATAAAAGAAGGAAAAATGACGTGATATAAGGTGTGTTCAATAATAAAAATACGTTCGTTTTCAGATGTCTTTTACTGTGAAAACGACAATGGAGTTTATTGTGTCGCCTTTCGCTGAGTGGCATGATATGAAATGTTGTTCGTCATTTCAAAATACGCTTAAAGGAGTGGAATCATATGAAATTATTAATAACTGGTGGCGCAGGTTTTATTGGCTCACATATTGCGAACTACTATTATGAAAAGTCTCATGAAGTATTTGTATTAGATAATCTAGTAAGTGGCTATAGAGAAAATATTCCGTTTATTGATGAGAAACATTTTTTTGAAGTAGATGTTTGTGACACAGCAAAGGTAGAAGAAATTATTAAAACATATCAATTTGATGTGGTCATTCATTTAGCAGCGGTGGTAAGTGTTGTTGATACAGTGAATGATCCCTTGATGTCGAGCGAAGTGAATATTAATGCAACCGTTAACTTATTAGAAATCAATCGTCTATACAATGCGCAACTGCGTAAATTTATCTTTGCATCTTCAGCGGCTGTATACGGTAACGATCCACAATTACCAAAATCGATCCACAGTATGATACAACCAGAGTCGCCTTACGCGATTCAAAAATATGCAGGGGAACAATATACGAAACTGTATCATCATCTGTATGGTTTACCAACGACAGCACTGCGCTTTTTTAATACATATGGACCTAAGCAAGACCCGAACTCACAATACGCAGGTGTTATTTCCATTATAAAGCGTAAGTTTGAAAATAATGAAACTTTTACGTTCTTTGGAGATGGGGAGCAAACAAGAGATTTTATGTATATTAAAGATTTGATTCAAGGGCTTGTGTGCGTGATTGATAATGACTGTACGAATGGTGAAGTGTTGAACGTAGGGACAGGTAAACAAACATCATTGAAAGATATTTTTCATGCTTTTGAAGCAAGCTATAATAAGAAGATTGAATATCGATTTGAACCAGAAAGAAAAGGTGATGTGAAGCATTCTGTTTCGGACATTACAGAATTAAAAGATATTGGCTATAATCCCCAATATACAATTAGCAGGGGCTTAGAAGAATATTTAAATAGTTAAAAGATGATATCAGGATGAGGTGTGCTCGTTTGAATAAAATAACAAAGATTTTATTGAATCAAATTAAACGAAAGTACAAGTTTGCTTCTGATCCGCTAAGAGCAAGGTTGAGAAGTGAACATGTCGATAAAGTGACAAAGTATGCATCGTATTATAAAAAAAATGCTGTTGTATCTACACACATTGTGTATCAGTCACGAGATGGGAAAAGTATGACTGACAGTCCGTACGCAGTCTTTTTATATTTACTTAAGCATGAGCAATATCAAGGATTCACACATTTTTGGGTGGTGGATTCTGAGCAGCAGAAGCGTGCATTTGAACAAGCATACAAGCATCAAGATAATGTGAAATTTATTTTAAAAGAAAGTGACGAATATTTGCATGTTTTAACGACTGCTAAATATCTTTTGAACAATTCAACATTCCCAGGATATTTCACTAAAAAAGAAGAACAAGTTTATGTGAATACGTGGCATGGTACGCCAATTAAAGCAATGGGGATAGATATTGAAGATAATTTACTTGGCTCTCAAAATGTTATTAGAAATTTCTTGAGTGCCGATATATTAGTAAGTCCAAATGCACATACAACATCTATTTTTAAGAGAGCTTTTACTTTAGAAGGGCTTTATAATGGGCGATTGTTAGAAATGGGTTATCCGCGTATTGATTTGACGTTGAATAGTGTTCGGAAGCAGGTTATTGATAAACTAAAAGCAGAAAATATTAATATGGGTGAGAAAAAAGTATTGTTATTTGCACCGACTTGGAGAGG
The DNA here is from genome assembly GCF_024814435.1 of Staphylococcus americanisciuri. Lineage (GTDB taxonomy): Bacteria > Bacillota > Bacilli > Staphylococcales > Staphylococcaceae > Staphylococcus > Staphylococcus americanisciuri. The sequence continues at coordinate 53,652 of NZ_JANUXY010000010.1, read as the reverse complement.
TCAAGACGTCAACAATCCGGAAGATAGTATTGAAAGTATCTATCAAACGATTATGGAGCTTAAAGATACAACAACTTACCAAGTGTTAGTTAAAGTGCATCCGTTTGCGTACGAGATGGCGTTACAACATAAAGGGCTCTTACCATATTTGGTGCCAGATACATTTGATACAAACGAATTGTTGAGTGCTGTAGATTTGTTAGTGACTGATTATTCAAGTATTTTCTTCGATTACTTGGTAACTGATAAGCCAATTATTTTTTATGTTCCAGATTATGAAGAGTACAAGTATAATCGCGGTCTATATATTGATATTGATAAATTACCGGGTCCGTCTGTTGATAATGTAGCAGATTTGATTGTACAAATTCACAAAGCACAAAATAATGATCTGGACTATAAAGAGAATTATGAGAACTTTAAAAAGTTGTATGTCCCTTATGATGATGGACACGTAACTGAGAGGTTAGTTGAGTCAATCTTTAGTGACGAGAAAGTCGAAATGCAATATGCCAAAAAGCATATTCTAATGTATCCAGGTGGTATGAAGAACAATGGGATTACTACGTCAGCAATTAATTTACTTGAGAACATAGATTATGACAAATATGATGTGACGATTTTCTTGGGGAATAGCAAAAACGATGATGTCTTAAGTAATTTGGCGCAAGTGAATAAAAATGTGCGAATCATTTTAAGAAAAGGCCCATTACTGGCGACGACTGCTGAGACATATCAAAATACATTTATTAAAAATAGAGGTCTTCAATCTCAACTAGAAAAGAAATTGTATCCAAATGATGTGTACAAAAGAGAATTCAGAAAGATATTTGGTAATGCAAAATTTGACTATGTTATTGATTTCAGTGGTTATTCAATGTTCTGGTCTAAAATCTTACTAGGCACAGAATCTAAGAAAAAGTTAATCTTTTTGCATAGCGATATCCAAAGCGATATGAATCGAACAATCGATGGGAAGAAGCCGCATTATTTGAACTTGAAAGGTGTCATTTCCATGTACCCGCAGTTTGATCACCTTGTCAGCGTCTCAGAAGAAACATCTAAGTTGAATATGCGTAACTTGAGTCAACCGAATATCAGCAATAAATTCACTTCAGCTATGAACACTATCAATATTAACCGTATTGAAACACTTAAGAATGATGAGAGTGATTTCTTTATTAATCATGATCAAAAAGTGCTTGCAATTCTGAAAAACAATCAAATCAAAGGTATCGAGTTCAACGATACAGATTTTAAAGTGATGGCAATGGGACGTCTGTCTCCTGAGAAAGGGTTTGACATTTTAATTAAAAGCTTTAAGCAAGTTGTTCAACAAAATGCGGATGCTAAGTTGTATATTTTAGGAGAAGGTCCAATAAGAAAAGAATTGGAAAACTTAATCCGCTCCTTGAAGCTTGATAACAATGTCTATTTAGTAGGGCAAAAAAGTAATCCGTTTAATATTATGAAACAATGTGATTTATTTGTATTGTCTTCACATTATGAAGGTCAATCAATGGTGTTATTAGAAGCGATGACTATTGGAACCAAGGTACTTGCATCAGATATTCCTGCCAACCGTTATGTGCTCGATTCAGGTAAATACGGCATGCTGGTAGACAATACACCTGAACATGTAGGACGAGGTATTCTTGATTTTATGAATAATAAGGCACCAATATATGAAAAATTTGATGCGCAACAACATAATGAACAAGCTTTAAAACAATTTTATCAATTGCTGCGCTAAGCGGTGATGATATGAGACGAGGGGCTAGGACATTAAATAGAGAACACGATCCAAAGTGAGAAAAATGTTGTAAAAGACAGCGGCTGAGCAGAGGTGGGACAAAGGAATCTCTTTAGAAAAATGAGATGTCTGTCCTACCTCTTTTATGTGGATTTATATCATAAAGAATTGGAGAAAGTGTTTTACATTGAATTTGTGTGAATGGTATTCTTTGTATGTAAATATGAGAAGAGGTTTGTCTATGAAAAATCAACTAACTATGATTGTTCCATTTTATAACGCAGAATTATATATTGAAGCCTGTATCATGTCTATTGTTCAACAAACGAATCAAAATTTTGATTTATTACTATTGAGTGATGGATCAACAGATGCATCAGTTACGATTGCGAAGGGATTATTGGAACAGTACCAAAGACCTTATCAGTTGGTCACACTTGCACATAATCAGGGGCATAGTGAGGCACGTAATAAGGCGATGAAACAAGTTGATACGTCTTATTTTATGTTTTTAGATGCAGATGATACATTAGCACCTTATGCGGTTGATAGCTATTTAGTGTATTTGGATGGGACTTTAGATACGTTAATTGCACCTATTTCCTCTTTTACTGTGACGCCTCAGACGAATTATCACGTAGAAGACTTGCAAGTTAAACATGGAGAGATGCGTACGTCACCTGCTGTACTGTTGGAACATCAATCTGTATGCAATATTGTATTTAAGACGTCAATTGCTCATGAAAATCATTTACTGTTGAACACCTCCTTAAATATCTACTCGGATATCTCATTTTTAATTGATTATAGCTTGCATAGTCATCGTTTTGTGCGGTTGTCAGGCGTCTCATTTTATTATCAGGGTGAAGTCTATGATCCGTTTGCGTCATCACAGTTGACTGAACGTCCAATCAATGTTCGCTTTGATGACTATATCAGCAGCTTTAATGATGCATTTCAACGTACTCAGGGTCATCCAGAGATGCGTTATAGTGTGTTGGAAGCAATGCGTACATTTATTCGTCAGGAATTTGAACCAAGTTTATTTGATATTGAACAGCGTTATCAGACATATGGGCAACGGTTAGCACCGATTGTACGATTATTAAAACCAGTGTTAAAGAAAGAAAAGAATTTATTATTTCGTTTAGAGTTGTTATTACTGAGCAAAAAAACGGTGAAGCTTGCCCGTTTTGTGAATAAGAAAAGATATCAGAGCCGATTTATTAAGGATTTGTTGTTTTGTCCGAACAAGCGATCATATGCTAAATATATGTTATTTAATTCTGAGCGTGCCGTTAAAAATGATGTCATAGTATTTGAATCTTTTGGTGGAAAAACGTATAACGATAGTCCTAAATATATATATGAGTATATGAAACAGCGTTATCCAGACTACCAGTATTATTGGATTTTTCAAGACATCAATGACACAACATTGCCAAGTGATTGCCACAAAATAGAGAAGGGGAGTCCGGCATATTACGATATATTTAAAAAAGCACATATTTGGGTGTCGAATGCCCGCGTGCCATTATTTTTAAAGAAAAAATCTAATCAGTGTTATGTTCAAACATGGCATGGTACGCCGTTGAAGCGTTTGGCGAATGATATGTTAAAAGTTCGCATTCCGAATACGACGACGGTTGATTATAAGCAACATTTTTATTGGGCAACACGTCGATGGGATTATCTTGTTTCACCTAATGCCTATTCAACAGCAATATTTCAATCTGCCTTCTGGATGCAGCCAGACCAAATTCTAGAGGTTGGTTATCCAAGAAATGATGTCATTGTGAAGCGTCAAAATGATGAAGGATATCTGCAAACAATTCGTCAAAATCTAGGCATTCCTAAAGATAAAAAAGTTATTTTGTATGCTCCGACATGGCGTGATGATCAATATACTGATGCTGGATTGTATCAATTTGACCTCAAGTTAGACCTTGCAAAATTTAAGCAGGTACTCAGTGAGGATTACGTTATTTTATTGCGTCTCCATTATTTTATTGCGAATAAAATAAATTTATCCGGAATGGATGATTTTGCATATGATGTCTCAGAATATAAAGATGTTTCTGAGCTGTATTTAATTAGTGATGTATTAGTGACGGATTACTCTTCTGTAATGTTTGATTTTGGCATATTAAAGCGACCGCAACTGTTTTATGCATATGACGTAGATAATTATGACAAAGATTTGCGTGGTTTTTATATTGATTATTTGAAAGATTTACCGGGGCCTATTTATCAAACATCTGATGATTTATTACAAGGTTTACAGAATTTAAATAGTATACAAGTGGCGTATCAAAAACAAATTGAAGCTTTCTACCAACGTTTTTGTTCCTTAGAAAATGGTAAAGCTGCTGAATATATCGGTGAATTGATTCATCAGGAAATACAAAAGAATACTTAAAAAACGACCGCAATGTCGAGGCATTGTGGTCGTTTCCTTATAGAATTTATAACTTGAATTGTGTGCGAAACGCATTGATCACACTGTCTAAGTCATCAACGTTTAATGAGAAATAGAGCTTCATTTTTGGTTCTGTGCCAGAGGGTCTCACTGCGATAAATCCCTCTGAGAAAATCATTTTGATAAGGTCTGTTTGTGGTAAGTGGAGCTTTTGTGTACGACCAGTATTTACATCAAATGATTCACATGTACGATAGTTTTCGATATACAATGGTGTGAGATTTTCAATATTTATGGTTTCAAGTTGTTCGAATGTCTTCATAATTTCACGTATTTTTGTGCTACCTTCTGCACCAGCAAATGTCGGTGAAAGTGTCCGATCTTGATAATGTCCATACGTTTGATAGATGTCCATTAATACATCTTTAAATGTTTTATTTGCTTGCGTAAGTTGTTCTTTATATTTGATTAATAATGGTGCAACTTGAATGGCATCTTTATCTCTGGAGAAATCTTGTACCAAATAACCGTGACTTTCTTCATAGGCTAAGAGTAACTGAGTTGATGAGTGTTCTAGGTGTTTCAGCTGATCAGAAATGTATTTGAAGCCAGTTAAGACATTGATAACCTTGATGCCGAGTGATTTAGCGACTTTCTCACTTAAAGCACCTGTCACAACAGACTTAATTAGAAACAGATCTTGCGTGTGATTAGATAGCATATCATACCTCAATTTGATGAGGAGCAAGCCGATTTCATTTCCGTTAAAATAGCGTGTTGTACCGTCTGTGTATCTTTCAACAAAACCTAATCGATCAGCATCTGGATCGGTTGCAATAATCAATTGTGCATCTTCACGTTCTGCTAACACCTTAGTCACATCAAAGGTATCTTCAGATTCTGGATTGGCAGTATGCACCGTTGGAAAGTCACCATCAGGAGTCGATTGTGCCTGGGCGATGACATAATTTGTATAACCAACGTCGTCTAAAATGTTTGCTAGCAAAGGTAAGCTTGTTCCATGCAAACTTGTTAGAATTGTTTTGGTTGATGCTGTTGAAATGGTACCGACGAGATCTTTCACTTTTTGTCGATAAGCATGGGTCGTGGCTTCATTCAACGGCATGACAATATTTTGTTGTTGCAAGGTTGCCAATTCAGTTGTTGGGATATTTAATGGATCTTTTACTGAATCAATATATTGACTGAGTATCATTGATGGCTCTGTTAACAATTGTCCGCCATCTGAATCGTATACTTTAATACCATTATAATTTTTAGGATTATGGCTAGCCGTTATCATAATACCTGCTGTTGTTTGAAGATGTCGAACAGCAAATGATAGCTCTGGCGTAGATTTGAATGTATCTGGCAAAATTACGCGCGTACCATTTGTACCTAAAACTTTGGCAATCTCAATTGCAAATGCATGAGATAGGTGGCGTGTATCAAAATGAATCACGACTGTGGGATTAGCAGTGTATTGTTTTAAATATTTTGCTAATCCTAGTGCAAACTTTTGAATGGTAAATTTATTCAGGCGACCAGAGCCAAGGCCAAACGTACTTCGAATGCCTGCTGTACCAAAAGCTAAAACATCTGAAAAGCCTTCAGCAATTTCTTGTTCAGATTGTAAGCGGTAAAAAGGTTCAACGAGACTCTCAGAAAGTTTTGCTTCCCATTGTGCTCTCAAAATGTAAGCCTCCTTGCTTTATAGATTTAATGATTGAATATAACGTTTAATTTCAGCTTGCATCTCTTCATCTTTTAATGCGTATTCTATCGTTGTTTTAACAAAACCTATTTTTTCACCGACATCATAGCGCATCCCCTCAAAGTCATAAGCGTACACTTTTTCGTTTTGATTTAAACGCTCAATAGCATCTGTCAATTGGATCTCACCGCCACTGCCTTCCGTTTGTGTTGCGAGATAGTCAAAGATTTTTGGTGATAGTACATATCTTCCCATAATTGCAAGGTTAGATGGAGCAGTACCTTTTTCAGGTTTTTCAACAAACTTTGCGACGTCATATAGGCGACCATCTTGAGATTGTGGTGCGATAATACCATAACGGTGTGTTTCGGATTCTGGGACAGTTTGAACGCCAATTACGGATTGTCCTGTTCTTTCATACTGTGTCATCAATTGCTGAATAGCAGGTGTGTCTGATTCCACAATATCATCGCCTAGTAATACAGCGAAAGGCTCATTGCCAATGAATTGCTTTGCAGTGTAAATTGCGTCACCTAGCCCATTTTGTTCTTTTTGTCTGACATAGAAAATATTTGCAAGGTCAGTTGGATATTGAACTTTTTCAAGCAACTCTAACTTACCTTTTTCATAGAGTGTGGTTTCTAGTTCTTTTTGTATATCGAAATGGTCTTCAATGGCCCGTTTATGCTTACCTGTCACAATAATAATGTCTTCAATGCCCGCTTTAGCAGCCTCTTCAACAATATACTGAATCGTCGGTTTGTCTAAGATTGGAAGCATCTCTTTAGGCATGGCTTTTGTAGCAGGTAAAAATCGTGTGCCTAAACCTGCTGCAGGTATGATTGCTTTGCGTATTGTCACTTTGCTCACCTTTCTTTGTGAAATGTTCAATGCCAAAAACATTTTGGATTCCGACAGCCAAAATAAAGCGGCTCATTCATATCGTACCATATTATTGAGAGTTATAATGTCTGTAATTTAGATAATCGTTTATAGTTCTAATTGGCGCTCCATTTCATCAGCGACTTGTTGGACATGCGTACCAATAATAACTTGAGTCGCATGCTGACCATTCTTCAAAATACCCGCAGAACCTGCAGATTTGAGTTGTGCTTCGTTTATTTTCGTATTATCTGCCAGCTCAAGGCGTAAACGTGTTGCACAGTTTGTCAGAGATGTAATATTTTCTTTACCACCAAGTCCTTCAATAATTGTAGTAGCAGTTTGTGCGTATTTGCTTGCTGAAGGTGTAGATACAGTATCAGCAGAGTCAACTACTTGTGAAGTTGGAATGTTTGTACCACGTCCTGGTGTATTGAGATTGAATTTCACAATAAGGAAACGGAAGATGACATAGTACAATACAAAGAATACAAGTCCTTGAACAACGAGCATCAATGGATGGTTCGCAAATGGATTGATTAACGATAATACAAAGTCAATCAGTCCAGCACTGAATGCAAAGCCTGCTGTCCAATGGAATAATGCTGCGATAAAGAGAGATAATCCCGTTAAAAGTGCATGTACAACATATAATAATGGTGCAACAAACATAAAGACGAATTCAATAGGTTCTGTAATACCGACAATAAATGCTGAAATCGCACCGGCGAACATAATACTACCAACTTGTTTTTGGTATTTTGTTTGTGCTGTGTGGTACATTGCTAATGCCGCAGCTGGTATGCCGAACATCATAATTGGGAAGAAACCAGCCATATATCGACCTGTAATACCTTTTGTACCTGTTTGTGCTTGGAAGTTAGCAACATCATTGATACCGGCAATATCGAACCAGAACACCGCATTTAATGCATGATGTAAGCCGAGTGGAATGAGCAATCGGTTTGCGACACCATAGATACCAGCACCAACTGCGCCTAGGTCAATAATACTTTTACCGAATGCAACGAGCGCACTGTACACGAACGGCCAGATGAATAACAATACAAATGCTAAAATTACCGAGAATAAAGCCGTCATAATGGGCACGAGTCGTTTACCACTGAAAAAAGCAAAGGCATCTGGTAACTCCACAGCTGAGAACTTGTTGTAACAAGATGCGGCAATCAAGCCAACTGCGATACCTACAAAGACATTACCAAAGCCGATATTAGTGAAGCCCGGGTTGACAGCTTTTTCAGCAATACCTAAATAGACCGCTACGTTTTCAGGATCTAACATCTTATCAACAACTAAAAAACCAACAATGGCAGCAAGTGCTGTGGCGCCATCGTTTTTCTTTGCCATCCCGATGGCGACACCAATAGCGAAGAGAAGACCTAGATTTTCTAATACACCCATACCTGCGTTAAAGAAAAATGCATAGGCAGCATTTTGACCGATTGTAGCTGCAATGATATTCGCAATCGCAACTAGAATAGCGGCAGCGGGTAATACAGCTACAGGCAACATCAATGAGCGACCAATACGTTGTAAATAATTGAGCATAATCAATACCTCTTTTCATGAATGATATAAATTTGCGAATGGCTAAGTGTCATTTGTAATATTATATAATAATGCTCTAATTGGTGAAATATTATTTTTGAAGTATTTTTTAAAATTGTACTTTAATAACAAAAAAACCTACACAAACCTAATATTAGTTTATCAGGTTCGTGTAGGTTTCTGGCATTAGTCATTTAATTTGTTTTCAATCAGCCATCCAGAGAATAACAGCCCAACTGGAATGCCTAAAAAAGGTGTCATAATAGAGCTTGCAAAGAAGGTGATTAAAGCAGTGATGATGATATTCTTTGCATTAATCTTCATATTCAACAAATCGTAATATGCATTTGTAACGATATCTTTTAAACGCATGGTACTCACTCCTAAGCAGTTTATTTTATTAATTGATAATTTAATCATAAATAGTTCGCGTGGTAAAAACATCCGTCTTGCGATGGATATGAAGTGGGTCATTTAATGAGGGAGGTAATGATTTTTAAAACAGTTAGGCATCCAAACAATACAGTTAGGGAATATTAGTTTCTATGATTATTTAATCTGTTACATTATATGTAAACATTTTATATAAGAATAGGAGATGAGGGAATGAAAAAGCAGAGTCATATATTTTCGATTAGGAAGTCCGTATATGGAGCAGTATCAGTTATTGTAGCGACTGGTTTATTTATCGGGGAAGCGCATAGTGTACACGCGGATGAGATATCGCCTGAACCTTTAGAACAACAAGCATATGAGACAACCGCAATAGTGCAAACGGATGAAGCTGCAGTCGAATCAAGATATATTGCGAGTGAGATGACATCACAACAAGAAACGGGTCAAGCAAAGGAGAAGTTGGGTCAACAACAGGCTAAAGTGTATGCACCAATCGATACACGTCTTTCTGAAACAGTATCAGAGCGTGATTATAATCAAACAGTTGATGCTGCGAATGCCTCCTCAATGCCTGTTTCTGTATCAGAGAATAGGGAGATAGTTACATTACAGAAAAATGATATGCAATCTAACACGTCTACTATAGAAGTATCTGAAGAAGACGTCAAAGAAGCAGAAAAAGGACTTGCACAGAATACAAAAGCAGTAGAAGTGCATGAAAAGGAACAGGCGTCGATACAAGAGAATGGCGATAACAAGACAGCGGCAGCAACTTTAAAAAAAACAGCATCACCTGTTGTGACAGCAAATCCGGAACAACCACTCAATCAGCATCCTTTTGTATTTGTCCATGGTTTTATGGGGCTTGTTGGAGAGGTTGCGCCTAAAGGCATGAACTATTGGGGTGGTACGAAAGCGAATCTACAAGAACACTTGCGTAACAAAGGATATGAAATGTACGAAGCGAGTGTGAGTGCGTTAGCAAGTAATCATGAGCGTGCGGTAGATTTATATCATTACATTGTTGGAGGACGTGCAGATTACGGTGCAGCACATGCGGAGAAGTATGGACATGAACGTTATGGTAAAACTTACAAAGGCATCTATCCTGACTGGCAACCGGGGAATCCCATTCATTTGATAGGTCACAGTATGGGTGGGCAAACGATTCGTCTGCTAGAACATTATTTGCGAAACGGCAATCAAGAAGAATTGGTGTATCAACAGCAACATGGTGGAACGATTAGTCCTTTATATCAAGGAGGACATGAAGATATGGTGACATCCATCACAACAATAGCTACACCACATAATGGAACACATGCAGCAGATCAGTTAGGGAACACTCCTTTTATTCGTCATCTATTATATGGTTTTACACGTACATTTGGTAATCATGCAGGTACAATCGATTTAGGTATGTATCATTGGGGATTTAAGCAGCGTGTGGGTGAATCACTCATTGATTATGGTAAACGTGTTGCACAAAGTCAATTGTGGGATTCTGAAGATACGGCGTTGTATGACCTTACAACAGCTGGAGCTGAACAGTTGAATGAAAAGGTATCTGTGAATCCAAATATATATTACAAAACATTCAGTGGACAAGCGACACACAAAACACTATCGGGTAAGCATATGATTGATTTCGGTATGGCATTTGCGCACGTATTGACTGGAAACTTGATTGGTAGTGTGGCAGAAGAGATTTGGCGTCCGAATGATGGCTTAGTGTCTGTTGTTTCGGCACAGTATCCCAAAGGAGAAGCACATGTAGATGTAACCACTGATGCGCCACTTCAAAAAGGTGTGTGGCAAGTGATGCCAACGATGGCTGGCTGGGATCATAGTGATTTTATCGGTAATGATACGTTGGATTCTAAGCATAGTGCAAAGCAATTGACTGACTTTTACGATGAACTGACTGACTATTTAATGCGCATTGAAGCAGAAAAAGAGATAGCGACAGCATAACATAAGAACACCCATTTACGACGATTATATGGCAGCGTGAATGGGTGTTACATATTCGAGTAAGTGAAAACACAAGTGTTAGATTTTGCTCGAGTCTTAAATACTTATCTCATATCTTTTCTTAAATCCATTGAATGACGTCTTCAGCAGGACGGCGTGTTTTCGGGCGGGAAGGCTCTGCGTCTCGATAGCCAAATGCGACCATAACAGATGGCCAAAATTCATCTGTATCGAGATAACCTCTGTCTTCAAGGATTTTGGCAACGTTCTCGTATTGGAAGCCCTCAATAGGACATGAATCAATGCCTAAAAAGGCTGCGGATGTCATCATGTTGCCGAGTGGGATGTACGTTTGTTTACTCGCCCAATCCCATAAAGCACGATCATTGTCATAGACGCGTAAGTTGTCGCGCTGGAAGTTTGTTGTCTTTTCAACCATTGCCGATACCATTTCTTCTGACATATGTCTAATTTCACGCACATGGTATTGGAAATAAGGAGATTGAGGTGTTACGTTTTTACGTGCCAAAATAATGACAAAGTGGCTAGCTGTATCAAGTTGTCCCTGTGCGCCCCAGCTGATTGGTTTGAGTGCTTGGCGTAACTCTGGGTCTTGTATAACAAGAAATTTCCAAGGTTCTAAGCCAAGGGAGCTAGGCGAGAGACGACCTGTTTCTAAAATTGTCTCGAAGTCTTTGTCGTCAATTTTTTTATCGGCATCAAAGCGTTTGGATGCAAAGCGATAGTTAAAAGTATCCATTAATTGTTGGCGTTTATCAGTCATAAGACATGCTCCTTTGCAAAATATTATCGATAAATTAAGTATATCGAATCATATAAAAGTTTAAAAACAATCTGATTAGTCGGATAAGGAAGAGGGTATATTGCAGTTAAGACTGTTGATAAGGGGGTTAGAATATGAAGCAACAATGGTATCAACAGTTACCAATCGATGGTATCAAAATAGTCACACCAGTTAGTGGTGGCGATGTGAATCAAGCTTTTCGTATAGAAACGACAGAAGCAACATATTTTTTATTAGTGCAATCACAACAGTTTGCTGACTTTTATGCAGCAGAAATTGCAGGACTTAAAGCATTTGAAAAAGAGGGTATTACAGCTCCCAAAGTTATTGCGAATGGATGTATCGATGGAGATGCCTATCTACTATTAACGTATTTAGAAGAAGGTGCATCGGGCAGCCAGCAGGCATTAGGTCAACTTGTTGCAAAGTTACATCAAGTGAAGAATCCGAATGGTCAATTTGGCTTTAGCTTACCTTACAAAGGAAGTGCAATTAGTTTTGATAACCAGTGGCAGAATTCATGGCATGATTTATTTCTACATCAACGAGTTAACCCGCTAGTACAACGTATTGAAGCGGAGGGGCTATGGACTGCATATGATTCAGAACGCTTTCAACGCGTCTATGACATCATGATTTGTGTATTGCAAGTACATGAGAGCGAGCCATCTTTGTTACACGGAGATTTATGGGCAGGCAACTATATGTTTTTGACTGATGGAACACCTGCACTTTTTGATCCATCACCGCTATATGGAGATCGTGAGTTTGACTTGGGTGCAACCAAGGTGTTTGGAGGATTCTCATCAGATTTTTATGAAGCGTATCATCAGACGTATCCACTTAAAGACGGTGCACATGACCGCATTCAGTTTTACGAACTTTATTTGTTACTCGTGCATCTTGTTAAGTTTGGTACGATGTATTTATCAGCAGTGAGAGAGAAAATGGAGGAGATAACGGAATCTTTTTAGAAACTGAGATTCCGTTGTCCCACTAATATGATGTCATGACGTATCTTAGTGTATAAAAACTGATGTGGTAAATAGAAATAAGCCAATAAAATGATTTTTATTTAGTGGTAAAACAATCTTTGCAATAAATTTTTTGCATAGTTGTCCAGCTTTTTAAATTTGTTATGCCTTTTAATGCAGACACTTTTGTTTTAATGACTACCTCATCTTGTTTGGTTAGTTTCTTATTACAATTGCTACATTTTAATTCTACTAAAAACATAATGTGCGCTCCTTTAAATTGGATATTATTTGTTTCTATTATTTTTAAGCAAACTTAGAACTTCTGTTTCTTCTAATAATGATATGACATAATTTAGTATATTAAGTGTTTAAATTGCTAAAATTACTTTTACCGCATTGGGTATACTAAGTGACTTAAATGTAATAATATTAGTCTCGTTTATCACTTTTTATATAATCTCATGTTATCAATTTTTTAAAGGTTTGTTATTGATATTGCCTAACTGTTTAGTTTCAGCGCCTAAGTGTTTAAGATAGATAGTCTCGAGTGTTATATTACAACACAGGCGTGCATGTTATGTGTTACAATTTTGCTTTTAGTTTTAATGATTTGTGAGTACTCGTCATTATAATATCTATAAAATGATTGATTTGAGCATAATAAATAATAGTCACAAAAAACCCAAGAAAATGACATAAGCCATTATCTTGGGGGATGATTTCTTTATTAAATAAGTGCAAAAATTAATGGTAATCCGATAAATAATACGAGATAAATCGCTGTAAAAATCCATGACCAGCGTTTGTCAATCTGCATTGTTGAATGAAGTGTCACACCGAACAACCATGCCGAAACAAGTGTTACTAGATTGATAACACCCAATATCTCGTTATCTGGATTAAATGCATTGAGTGATGTAATGTTTACTTGTGTTGAATCAAGTCCTACAATCCATTGAATTATGAGTGCCACAAGCTGAATGGCATAGACAACAATTGCACGTAGTAGTACGGCTGAAAAGACACTTTTTGGACGTGTTTCAGATTTGAAAATCTTATCTATTATAAAAAGGACGAGGAAAATAAAACCAACTGAAATAAGTGCGCCTACAAAGCCACCGATCATAGCACCGTATTTTGTAAAGGTTGCAATTTGTTCAGCATCTGCACCTTGAACCGTACTGTTTTCTGAAATGAGTGCAGAAAAATCAGTGGTGAAACTAGTGATAGTAATAGTAGCCACGACTAACAACAAAAAGACAAGCATTTTCAGACCTACTTTAGGCTCGAATCGCTGTTTTGCAAAAATGTCAATATGTAGTAATTTAGAATAATCCATCAGTTTAACACTCCTTTATAAGTAATAAATCAATTATAGCATTACACGAGTGTCTTATAAAAAATTTTTAAAAGAATTTTCTATAAATTAATTATAAACAAAAAATCCATTATTTTAGATTAACTAGAGGTACGATACTTATCCAAACCTAATACAAAGGAAAATACATTGTAGGCAATTTTACTATTAAATGATTATTTAGGTAATGTATTTCACCTATAGATTTTTGAAAGAGAAGCATTCGTGAAAAGTCTGATATAGAGCGTTATACGAGGAAGCTAAATATAAGCATTTTTATTAAATGACTGTTATTTTCACGCCAGTCAGTTACTGCCTTTTACAGCATTTTCTTACTTGGGATAGCGTTTTCTGTTAATGTCCCAGCCCTGCTTTTTGGTTTAATAATATTCATTTTATTTCAGAATATTCAGCGTCAATTTATGTGACAAAAGTGATAACAATATTAAAGAAATTTTTTTGAAAGTATTTGTAATCGTATACAGATGTACGTTATAACTAATGTATAGGGAATGTATAAAAATTTTTAAAAAGTAACTAGGAGGTTATTCAGTTGAAAAAGCGTACGCTTATTATTTTATCGATTGTTGGTTTTGTCCTGTTATTAGGCATTGCTCTGGCAGTCAAAGTATTTGGTGATGGTAAAACAGAGAAGGATGGTTATAATACATATCAAGTGAAAGCAGATAATCCAATTCGTATAACAGGGAAAGTCTCTCCAAATACAATAAAAACATATCAAAATAATTCACAGCTTGGGGATTTTGTAAGTGTTCAAGTTGAGGATGGTCAGTATGTTCAACAAGGCACACCGTTAATTAATTATGCGATTGATTGGACACAGCGTCAATCGCTCGTTAATCAAGTGAATCAAGCAGAAGCGGATGGCGATCAAAATGCAATTAATAAAGCATGGCAACAATTGAATCGCTATGATGGTCAAGTGAACAACAGTATTTATGCAACATTCCCTGGGACAGTATCGCTACAAAACATCAAAAATGTAGGCGAGGGTGAAGCAATCTTACAATTAATTTCAGACGAACCTGAAATTCAAACAACAGTTTCTGAATATGACTTGGACAAAATTAAAGTAGGCGACAAGGTCAACATTCAAGTGAATAGTACAGGCAAAAAAGGAACAGGGAAGATTATTAAGATTAGCCAGTTGCCAACAAGCTATAAGCAAGAAGGTAGTGCAGCACAAGCGAGCGCTGCAGGTGTAAGCGCACAAGCAAGCAGCGGAGAAGGCGAAGAAAATGGCACGTCATTAACGACGAATAATCCAATTCAAAACAACCCATCTGGCGGTAACAGCAATGAAACATCGAAATATGAAGTGATAGTGGGAGATTTAGACTTTAAAGTACGCAATGGTTATTCAGTAGAGGCGGCTATTCCACAAGATACGTTGAAGCTACCTAAAGAAGTTTTGACTAAAGATAATTACGTATATGTGGTAGACAAACAAGGTAAAGCACATAAAACAAAAGTAGAGTATGATGAAGAAAATGGCACACTGATTGTTAAAAAAGGTGTGAAGAAAGGTGACAAGCTCATCAAAAATCCTGATAGCAAAGTGCAAGATGGCAAAAAAGTTGAGGTGTCTGAATGATAGAACTTGTAGATATCAATCGTCACTTTAAGAACGGTAACGAAACGAATCATATTTTGAAAGATATTAATTTACGCATTGAAGCGGGTGAATTTGTTGCCATCATGGGGCCTTCTGGTTCAGGTAAAAGTACATTGATTAATATTCTAGGTTTTATCGACAGAGGTTATGATGGTGATTATTTATTCGGCGGAGCTAACTACAAAACAAAATCGGATAATGCGCTTGCTGAAATTCGTAATGAAACGGTAGGATTCGTATTTCAGAACTTTAAGCTAATACAGAACAATACGATTTTAGAAAATGTTAGTATTCCATTGTTGTATGCGGGATTGGGTGCACGTGAACGTAAACAGCGTGTTATCGATATTTTGCATCGAGTAGGGCTGTACGACAAGGAGAACCTTGTGCCGAACAAGTTATCTGGTGGTCAGCAACAACGTGTAGCGATTGCACGGGCGATTGTTAACAAACCTAAGTTTATTATTGCCGATGAGCCAACAGGTGCCTTGGATTCCAAAACATCTCAAGATATTATGGAATTGTTTTTACAGCTGAACAAGGAAAGCCATACAACAATGATCGTCGTAACGCATGATCCAAAAGTAGCCGCACAAGCAGATCGTGTCATTCATATTTTAGACGGTCGTATTCAACGAGAAGAGGTGAATCAACATGAATAGTTTGGCGAATATCATTCATGTCTCACTTTTATCTATTATGAAGAACAAACGGCGTAATATTTTTACAATGATTGGGATTATTATTGGTATAGCAGCTGTTATTACGATTATGTCGTTAGGTAATGGTTTCAAGCAGTCAGCTAATAAAGAATTCAGTAATGCTGGTGCTTCAAAAGGGGCAGCACTTATTGATTATTTGCCTCAAGATTTTAATGCGACGAACAGAAATCCATTTACAGATGCAGATATTGACCTTGCGCGCCAAGTTAAAGGCGTAAAGGATGCACGCATCAAAGAAGATGATACATTCGGTCTTTCTTCTAAAGCAAGTACAGAGAAAAAAGAAGCGAATATTTCTGTTGTGAAAAAGAAAGCGGTAGAAAGTCCAGAGAAAGGATCGGGCTTTACAGAAGACGATAATATGATGGAAAGTCGGGTAGCGACGATTTCATCATCAGTGGCAGATGAACTTTTTAAAGGAGATGCAATAGGCAAGACGATTTATATCGATGGGATGGGTTTTGAAGTTGTAGGGATATCAAATCATGCACAAATTCAAAATATAGTGAACATCCCGACAAGAACGGTAAAACATTACTTGCCGAATCTTAAGTCTGGCTCTCCACAGCTCGAAATCTTGTTTGATGAGAAAGAAAATAAGAAGACCATCGCGAATGACGTTGCAGATAAGTTGAATCGCAGTGGTTCTGCATCGGGGTTTGGTGAATATCAATACACAGACTTAGAGGAAATGATGAAGAGTGTCGGCAAAATCTTTGACTCGATTACGTATTTCGTTGCTGCTGTGGCAGGTATCTCACTTTTCATTGCGGGTATCGGTGTTATGAATGTGATGTATATTTCTGTGGCAGAGCGTACCGAAGAAATTGCGATTCGTCGTGCTTTTGGTGCGAAGAGTCGCCATATTGAGTTTCAATTCTTAATTGAGAGTGTCATACTCTGTTTGATCGGTGGTATTATCGGTTTGATTCTCGGTATTTTAATCGCGTCACTTGTCGATGCATTGACACCAGAATATATTAAGAGTGCTGTGAGCCTTGGTTCTATTATACTTGCAGTGGGGGTTTCTACATTCATTGGTGTCGTATTCGGTTGGATTCCAGCACGTTCAGCATCTAAGAAAGAACTTATTGATATTATTAAATAAAGTGAATGTTAGATAATGTTTGCTATATCAATACGTAAATGAATAGCTTGCATGAATCTATGGGAGAGTGGACTGAAAATCAGTTTACTCTCTCAAATTATTTTTGACACATAATTGTACGAGTAATAACTCGCTTTGTGCAGTATAGATTGTAGTATAGTGAGAAAGAATAGAAGGAGAGGGTATTATGGTAAGACATCAATATTTTCATCACGTAGAGCATCGCAAACAACAGAAACATTCTAAGTCAACATTGTGGCTCTCACTAATCATTACACTATTATTTACAATTGTGGAGTTTGTCGGAGGACTTATTTCGAATTCTTTAGCGTTATTATCCGATTCATTTCATATGTTGAGTGATGTCGCTGCACTTGGATTATCCATGGTTGCTATCTATTTCGCAAGTCGTCCACCGACCTCACGATATACATTTGGCTTTTTGCGACTTGAAATATTGGCGGCATTTTTGAATGGTTTAGCACTGGTACTTATCTCATTGTGGATTTTTTATGAAGCGATTCTCCGTATAATCTATCCGAAATCTATTGATAGTACTTTGATGTTTGGTATAGCAACGATTGGGCTTCTCGTGAATATCGTTCTGACGATAATTCTCGTACGCTCACTTAAAGCGGAAAACAACATTAATATCCAAAGTGCGTTATGGCATTTTATGGGAGATTTATTGAATTCAGTGGGTGTGATTGTAGCAGTAGTTTTAATTCATTTGACGGGCATACAATTAATAGATCCAATCTTAAGTATGATCATTGCGCTTGTGATTTTGCGCGGAGGTTATAAAATTATGCGTAATACATGGCACATACTTATGGAAGCTGTACCTGAAGGATTGGATATTGATGAAATTATAAATGCGATGACTTCTGTTGAGGGTGTCTTAGATGTGCATGAGTTTCATCTATGGTCTATTACAACTGACCATCATTCAATGAGTGCGCATATTGTATTAGACAGTCGTTCTAGCGAAGATGCTTATCGGACAATAAATAAGCTGGAGCGATTGCTTAAGGAACAGTATCACTTGTCACACACCACATTGCAAATTGAGCACCTTGATGTGAACCATCTGGATGCACAATATTTTGAACATGTTCGAGCATCTCAATAAGCATATAAAATGAAAGTATGATTGGGAATGGGATAACGGAATCTCGTTTTTCTAAAAAGGTTCCGTTATGCCACCCTAGCTAGGCTGAGATAAGATTGTGAAAGGCGTGCTTAGGGTTTGAGTAGAATTCGAGCACTGCACAAAATTGATTTAAACCTAGGCAGTAGCTGATTGATACATGATGACATTTTCATCTTGTAACATATCTCATTATCCCTGCAGGCGTACTACTATGAAGTATTTATCAATAAGCCCAAGTTATGCTGAAACGCCTGCTTTTTGACTACTAGTATTAAGCGTGAAAAAGGCTTAAGAAAGCACTTTTTACTTCGATTATGTACATACCTTTATCTTATTTTTAATAGCGTTTTCTCAGCTACATTTTTAAATTATCGACGGTGTTTTATGTTGTATAAACGATAAAGAAGTGGGTGGATAGGCTTGATGAAGTCACCTACAAGTTCTTCAATATAACCACCGAATCCTTTTTTGAAATCGAGAACGCCGTAATCTTCAGCATCACGTGAGAAGACACCTGTCACACCGTAAAAGTTATAACGGGTATGTCCTTGTTCTAGGGCATAGCGAATCATTTCCCATTGCAAAGTGTAGTTCCCCATATATCTGTTGAAAGCAGGATTAGATCCACTGTACATGTAGACGAGCTCATGTTCATTCTCCACAAAGATAGCCCCTGCCAAATGAAGTATGTTGCCATGTTCTGCTTGGAGCGCTTGAGCTTCTGAATAACGTTTTTTAAGACTTTCACAAATAATTTCTTGTTCTTTCAATACATTGCGGCGCTTTTTGGATTTTGGTGCTTCATCTACAGCTTGTTGTAATGTAGTACGTCGGTGTTCAGCTTGTTTAAGTTCTATTTGTAAGTTTGCCATATGTTCATCTAAGTCGAGATATGCCAACTTCATCATACTTTTTGTCGGATACATATCTAAAAATTGTTCGATATAGTCTGGACTAAAAGTGGAGAAGCCATGTTTTTCTTCGGCCATTTTATATAGTGCATGGAACGTAGCTAACTCATCACGAGTAAGGTCACGAACTTGAACCCCCATATCACGAGACTTCTTGATACTACGAGCAGTATTATAGTCCATTGCCTTCAATAAATCTTGTTCTGTTTTACCTTTCAGAGGCAAGACAGATAGCCAACGCCCTTGACTTAGGTCACTGTATCCAGTTGTTAACCCTTGGTATTGGTAACCAAGTTTTGTTAGCTGTGATAACAATGATTGTTGATCATGTTGTACGATAATATGCCCATTATGATCGCGTTCATTTAGGGGAATATAAGGATCGATTAAGGCAAAAATGCAACGTCTCCAGCGAAGATAACGCGTTAACGATTCGAAAAAGTATTTCACTAATGTGGCGTTATTGTAATCCATTACAGGTCCTCTATGGCTATATACATAATTGAAAAAGCGCATAATTGGTGCAGCAGTAAATAAACCAGCTGCGATAACTTCGCCTGAGTGGTCTTTTACCCCAAGTAAATAAACAGTTTTACCGTGTTTGTGGCGATAACGATAATGTTCAATAGATTGCGAAAATTGCCTAAAATGTTGTTTGATGAAGTTACGATACTCCTGTTCCGTCAGTTCTGTAAATTGCAATGTATACACACCTTTGTTAATTGAATTTGTAAAAAGATAAAATTAAAACATATTATAGTTATTATTATAAACAACTTTTTGATTATTAGATAGTTGATATTGTGAAAGGGTGAAAATGTTAAGAGAATTGATAAATTTGTGGAAGCGTTTTAAAAATGGTAAAATAAAGGTGACATAGATAAGCAACAAGATTCAATAGTTAGCGCTATGATTATAGAGCACGTAACAACTGAGGAGGCATTGCTATGTATAATAAAATTCTTGTACCATATGACTTTGGCAACAGTTTTAACAATGTACCTGAACAACTCGTGAAGCTATCAAAAGCAGATGACACGAGCAGCATTGTAGTTTTCAATGTTGTTTCTGAAACAGAACTTGCGAATTATGTGCGTTATCAAGGTAAACATTTCGATGATGTTGTGAAAGAGAAGGAAGAAGAGCTTCAACCATTCTTAGATAAGTTAGATGAGTTGAACTTATCGTATGAAGTGAAGTTTAAAGCTGGCTCAGCAACAAAAGAAATTGTCGCTGAAATTGAAGAAGGCGGCTATGATGTGGTTGTTATGAGTAATAAACGTTCTGAAATGGATATTAAGCATGTGTTAGGACACGTTACACATAAAATTGCGAAACGTGTTAATATTCCAGTGCTTATCGTTAAATAACTATATTACCCGAAGTTGTGAGAGGACTGTTTAGGATATGCGTGAAGTCAGAGTGATGTGTAAAATAACTTTGATGTTTTATTGAATTACGGAGTTTTGCCCAAGGCGCTGCTTCTCGAATACTGACAGTCAGTTTCTCAGTACACAAATTCATTGTGTTTCGTTTTTATAACTATTATTGTTCATCATATATAAACTAAGCGTAGTAAAGGCTTCGTAATAGAAGTACTGATACTACGCTTTTATCATATCGTTTTCTAAACGGTCACGTAAGATAGCGACATGTTACAGGTTGTGTCTTTTGCGACATATAATAATATCTTCTTTAGTTATTACTACAATATTTGCAAGTTGCTAATACGCTACATGTTGTAGTATTTTGGAGTTCAATGACATACTTTCTTTAAAGGCTTCAAACTATTGTGAATCATGGTTGAAACATTTTCAGAATGGTAGGGTAGAAGCGACCTCATCAAGATTAATCACTGCTTTTGCAATATCATATCGTGACAATCAACTAAATATGTATCTCTTCGCTTGATTGTTTATTATAGATGCGTGCTAGTTTAAAAACTTACTATGTGAAAAAGTCATGTATTTGGTACCTTTTTATAGAATATTTTGATGTACAATAGTCTCAAGTGAGGTGGATCATATGGATATCAAACAAATGACGTATTTTGTTGAAGTTGTTAAAGAAGGTGGAATGACACGAGCAGCCGAGACATTATATATTGCACAGCCGACGATTAGTAAAGCCATCAAAGAACTGGAAGCGGAGTTAGGGGAACCGTTATTTGATCGTACCAAACGACAATTGAGCTTAACAGATGTTGGGCGAGTTTTTTATGATAAAGCAGCCGAGATTTTATTGTTATACAAAAATTTACCTAATGAAATCCAAAGTATCGTAAATGTTGAGACGGGGCACATCACAATCGGTTTGTCCGCTATTATGGACATGGCACGTTTTACAGAAGTACTGGGGTTGTTTCATCAACAATATCCCAATGTCACCTTTAGTCTGGTAGAGAACGGTGGTAAGACGATAGAAGCGCAGATTGATAGCGGTGAGATTAATTTGGGAGTGACATCCTTGCCGGTGGATAGTGCAAGATTTGATGCATTTCCGCTATATGGAGAGCGTTTTGAAGTTGTGATGCATCGCTCGCACCGTTTAGCACATAAGGAGACGGTTTCGTTATTAGAACTACAAGATGAAGATTTTATTTTGTTCAATGAAGATTTCTATTTGAATGACCGTATTGTAGAAGCATCAAGGAAAGCAGGTTTTGTACCGAATATTGTGTCACGCATTTCACAATGGCATTTTATTGAGCATTTGTTAACAGCAAAAATGGGCATTAGCATTTTGCCAGAAACGATTGGGCGTATTATTCGCCAAAACGATGATATACGTGTGATTCAGCTTCAAGATGAGATGTTGCACTGGGAAATGGGTGTTATCTGGAAGAAGGATACACCGCTCAATCATGCAGCAGAAACCTTTTTAGATTATGTTAATATTCACCTCCCATTAACTGAGGTACCTTATACAGATGACCTATAACTAAAAGTAATAGGTTCTATGAAAAACCTGTATTTTTATAATAGGTCAATAGAGACTATAATGGGTTTATCGAAACGAAGAGAGGTGAGTAGGATGACAGTAATGAAGTACTTGAATGTGATATGGCAAATTTCCCTGATTTACGGTATCACACGTCTAGGTAGTTGGCTTCAAACATTTTTCCATATCCCTTTAGCAGGAAGCATTGTAGGGTTGGTATTGTTCTATACTTTACTGCAACTCAAAATTGTTCGTGTTACATGGGTGAAAGATGGTGCAAGTTTCCTACTCGCGACAATGGTGTTTTTCTTCGTTCCATCTGTGATAGGTGTGATGGATGTTATCACTGAGATTGATATGAACTTTGTAGTCTTTTTCGCATTAGTTGTTATCGGAACATTGCTCGTTGCATTGACTTCAGGAATAGTGGCTGAAAAAATGACAATGGGTAAAGTATTCTCTAAAGAAGGATCTAACCGACATATATGACAACGCTACAGACGATTACAATGATTGCGCTCACAATTATAATGTATATCGTTGCGAAAAAACTCTATGACAAGTTCAAAACACCAATACTGAACCCCGCATTGGTAGCATCTCTTGGTGTGATAGCAATACTCCTTCTGTTCCATATAGACTATCATACCTACATGGTTGGCGGTAAATGGATTAATCATTTGCTGAGCTCTACTGTAGTGTGTCTGGCATATCCCCTGTATGTAAACAGACACAAGATTGTGAAAAACTTTAAGATTATTTTTATGAGTGTGGTAACGGCAGTTATATTGAACTTTTCCCTAATTTTTTTCTCTCTCAAACTGCTCGGTTATCACCGTGAAGAAATTGTGACATTACTGCCGCGTTCAATAACTGCTGCGGTGGGTATTCAAGTGTCACATCAACTCGGCGGTGAAGACACAATGACGATTATGTTTATCATCGCAACTGGCTTACTAGGAAGTATGTTGGGTGCCCTACTCATCCGTATGACGCATTTCGAGTCTGCTATTGCACGTGGTATGACATTTGGTAATGCCTCTCATGCTTTTGGGACTGCCCGAGCCCTAGAGATGGATATAGAGTCTGGCGCATTTAGTTCTATCGGCATGATATTGTCAGCCGTACTGAGCTCCATTATGCTTCCTGTATTATTAATGCTATTTTATTAATTCTATTCATTTACGTCATGGCATTCCCCCAAGGTGCTGTGGCGTTTTTTTATACCTCTAAAAAGTTAATATTCTGTTTTGGGGGAGCAGTAAATCTTTAAAAAGGCGAGAATTTATGAAGGTGATCATTCGTCACAGTTAGCTATGATTTAAAACAGCATTTCGTTACATTGAACTATGACAAATTAATGGATTTATTTGAGTGATATATGCAAGATAAAGTCATTTCTAAATTTATCCGTAGAAGTCTACAAGCTAGTGCGACGGATCTTAAATATAAAGCAATATGTTATTAGATAAAACTAAACATATGTCTATACTATGAGACTTTATTCATGCACATACAGACATTTTATTGCACATCTTTAAATGATTTTATGTTAAGATAAGCGTGCGAAATGACACTAATGGAGGTGTATGGTCAACATGAATGTGTTGTTGATGATATTAGCGATTGCAGTTATCGTGAGCTGGATCATTGCCATTCGTGCATTAAAGAGTAGTAATCAAGGCAATAGAGCAACGAACACCATGATTATCGCAGCTGTTCTAACAACGTTATTTTTGATGTTGTTATTTATTAGTCGTGGTTAAGAAATTGTATAGAGTGTAAGAGTGTGTGACTGGTTATTCAAGTATGCGCAATCTTACGCTTTTTTATTATTAAAATTAAATATTCTTATTCAAAAAAATTAGATGAAATTCAATTGATAAATGTAACTAAAGATGATACACTCTTATTGATAATGATTTTCAATTGCATTGTCGTTATCATCGTTTGTTTTAATAAAGGAGACAGAGTGATGCGCTATTTAATGAATGGTTATGTGTTGTTTGCAATACTCTGTGTTCTAACTGTGTGTTCTTTGTTTATCGGTGTAAGTAGTGTACCGATTCATGCACTTTTTTCACTAGATGAACATCAATTGAATATTTTGTTCTCCAGTCGTATACCTAGAACGATTAGTATCTTGATATCAGGAAGTACATTGGCACTTGCAGGTCTTATCATGCAACAAATGATGCAGAATAAGTTTGTGAGTCCAACAACAGCGGGGACGATGGAATGGGCAAAACTCGGCATTTTAATTTCATTGCTCTTTTTTCCATCACAACACATCCTTATCAAGCTTGCTTTCGCTGTAGCGTGTAGTCTAGCTGGAACATTTCTCTTTGTTCAAATGATTCAGCGTATTAAGTTCAAAGATGTCATCTTCGTCCCATTAATTGGGATTATGCTAGGTGGCATTGTATCGAGCTTTTCAACATTCATTGCACTGCGTACGAATGCGGTTCAAAGTATTAGCAATTGGTTGAATGGTAACTTTGCCATTATTACAAGTGGACGTTATGAAATCTTATATTTAAGCATACCACTGCTAATACTTACATATCTTTTCGCCAATCAGTTCACCATTGCAGGAATGGGGAGAGACTTTAGTAAGAACTTAGGTCTGAATTATGAAATGATTATGAACATTGGTTTGTTTATTACAGCGACGATTACAGCACTAGTTGTTGTGACGGTAGGAACATTACCATTTTTAGGTTTGATTGTACCGAATATCGTGTCGATTTTTCGCGGAGATCATTTGAAACATGCATTGCCGCATACAGCATTATTAGGAGCTATCTTTGTCATGATTTCAGATATTTTAGGTCGCGTCATTGTATACCCATATGAGATTAATATTGGTTTAACGATTGGTGTGTTTGGTACACTCATCTTTATCGTTCTACTAGTAAGGGGGCGACGTCATTATGTCCAATAATCCTTTGCGTAAGTTATTAATCTTAGGTGTTGTTACGATCATTGTGGCAGCGATGTACCTCTTAATCGGCATTGACTTCGAAATCTTTGACTATCAGATTACAAGTCGCTTGAGAAAGTTCTTCTTAATCATTCTTGTTGGGGCAGCGATTGCAGCTTCAACGGTCGTGTTCCAAGCTATTACAGTAAATCGATTACTGACACCCTCTATTATGGGATTAGATGCTGTGTATCTCTTCAGTAAGGTATTAATTTTGTTTGTATTTGGAACGGGTTCTGTGTTCATTACAAACCTTTACTTGAACTTTTTATTATCACTTGTAGCAATGGTTGTGTTTGCCTTACTGTTGTTCGAAGGTATCTTTAGAGTCGGTCAGTTTTCTGTATATTTCATCCTCTTAATTGGTGTGATACTCGGAACCTTTTTCCGGAGCTTGACAGGATTTCTAGAATTACTCATTAATCCGGAAGACTTCTTAGTTGTTCAGAGTAACATGTTTGCGAACTTTGATGCGTCTAACCCCCGATTAGTCATGGTATGTGGCGCGGTGTTGGTCGTGTTGCTCATCATTTCATTTTGGATGATACCGTACATGGATGTTTTATTACTTGGTCGTGCGCAAGCGATTAACTTAGGTATTCATTACAACCAACTGACGCGTTTGTTACTCGTTTTAGTGGCGCTAATGGTCGCTATTGCCACGTCATTAGTTGGACCGATTACCTTTCTAGGCTTATTGACTGTGAACTTAGCACATGAGTTGATGAAAACATTTGAACACAAATACATGTTACCAGCAACGATGTGTATCAGTTGGATTAGTTTATTTTTAGCACAGTGGATCGTAGAGAATCTCTTTGAAGCAACGACACAGGTGAGTATCTTGATTAACTTAATTGGTGGTATGTACTTTATTTACTTATTGATGAGAAGGAGGACGACAGCATGATTCGTATTCGCGGGTTGAACCAATCGATTGATAACAAACAGATCTTGACGGATATCAATGTTGATGTTCACAAGGGGCGGTTGACCTCACTCATCGGACCAAATGGTGCAGGGAAAAGTACCTTACTGTCAGCGATAAGTCGATTGAGCGATTATGATTCTGGGGATATTCAAATTGAAGGAAAACGCATTGAAGACTATAACAGTAATGACTTGGCGAAACAACTATCAATTTTGAAACAAACGAATCATACAGAATTAAATATCACAGTTGAGCAACTTGTGAACTTTGGGCGCTTTCCATACTCTAAAGGTTATTTGAAAAAAGAGGATAAAGAGAAGGTTAACGAAGCGATTTCACTGCTTAAGCTGGATGAGATTCGTCATCGCTATTTAAAAACGTTATCTGGTGGTCAATGTCAACGCGCCTATATTGCAATGACGATTGCTCAAGATACTGATTATATTTTGCTTGATGAACCATTGAATAACTTGGACATGAAACATTCCGTTCAAATTATGCAGACATTACGAGAGTTGGCAGCTTTTCATAATAAAACGATTGTCATCGTTATACATGATATTAACTTTGCGTCTGTTTATTCAGATGATATTGTGGCATTGAAAGATGGCAAGCTGATTAAGGCGGCAAACAAGCGAGAAGTGATTGATTCAGCAATACTGAAACAACTTTATGAAATGGATGTCAAAATTGAAACGATTCGGGGACAACAAATCTGTATTTACTTCGATGAAATACCGTGTATGTTTCATCAGATTCAAAATAAAACATTATCTGAAATAACAGGAGGAAAATGATGAAAAAGTTAGGATTATTTATCGTTTTAGCTATGATGCTTGTATTAGTAGCATGCGGAAATAGCAATGAAAGTGAGAAAAAATCAGAAAGTAAGGACAGTAGTGAGCCAAAAACAGTTGAAGTGAAAAATGATTTCATAATGTCGGGTGAAGCCAAAGATGGTAGCGAAGACAAGGAATACAAAGATACAGTTAAAGTGCCTGTAAATCCTGAAAGAGCAGTTGTTTTAGATTACGGTACGTTAGATGTTATGAAAGAGCTTGGATTACAAGACAAAGTATCAGCATTACCAAAAGGTGAAAATGGTACAACATTACCGGACTTCTTATCAGATTTCAAAGCAGATAAATATGAAAATACAGGTAACTTGAAAGAAGTTAACTATGATGCAGTTGCAAAAGTAAAACCACAAGTCATCTTCTTATCACCACGTACAGCGAACCAACAAGTGATTGATGAGTTGAAGAAAGCAGCACCAGATGCAGCACTTGTATATATGGGTGTAGACTATGACAATTATGTTGATTCAATGAAAACAAACGCTGAAACAATCGGTAAAATCTATGATAAATCAGATGAAGTGAAAAAACTGATTGATAAAATGGACAAAAAAATTGCTAGCATGAAAGAAAAAACAAAAGACTTAGATAAAACTGCAATGTACTTATTAGTGAATGAAGGCGAGTTATCAACATATGGCGCTGGAGATCGTTTCGGTAGTTTTATTTATAATACATTAGGTTTCAAACCTGCTGATGATAATGTTAAATCAAGCAAACATGGTCAAAACGTAACAAATGAATATGTGAGTGAGAAAAACCCAGATATTATCTTTGCGATGGATCGTGGACAAGCAATCGGTGGCCAATCAACGGCGAAACAAGTATTGAGTAATGATGTCGTTAAAGACGTTAAAGCTATTAAAAATGGTGATGTTGTAGAAGTGGATCCTAAATTATGGTACTTTGCTTCTGGTTCAGTCACTACAACAACAAAACAAGTAGATGAACTTGAAAAAGGTTTAAAATTAGATAAATAGTTATCGTCATAAAAGAAGGTAGGGCACTATGCTTTGCCTTCTTTTAGTTTATCTAGATTTTTGATATAGGGTGGAATAATATTGACTGAAGTATAGTACGTTTGGGCAAGCTTTTTAATTAATATAAGAGCGAGTAGAAGCGAGTCTAACGAATAATTTTGCTATAATGATAGTAATTGATAAGAAATGAGAGTGTGAGAGCGATGGCAAAGATTTTAGTTCTAACTGATGGTCATTCCTATACAACGCGTTATGTAGCATCATTACTAGCTGAAGGATATGAGGTTTATGTACAAGTTGCACCAGGAGTGACACAAACAACAGAAGGTCATACAAAAACAATTGACTTATTTGACTTAGCTGATGTGCAGCAAGCGGTGAAGAATATGGACTTTATTAGCATTATAGGCGATCCAGTCCATTCCTATACATCGTTGACACAAGGGAGTCGGCATGTTTGCGCGACGCTTGTATACCATAACCTAGCAGTAGCAATCAATCAGTCGAATGTGAAGCATATCATGGTAATTCAAACCAAAACATCTCCATTATTGAGAGAAGCGTTTGAACTTTTTGATTTTCCAATTACTTATAACACACTTCGTACGCAAACTTTGGATTTTAAACCAGGTATCTTATCTCAAGTCACACAAGATATTCATTCAGTTCGATCTATTCAAACGCTTAACATTCCCATAGGTATTACAATGGAGGGGGCTTTATCGCTGTATGGACGATTTTTAAGAACACTGCATGGGCGTCTTATCAATGGTGTATATGATGGTGAAAATTTCACCATCTTGTTGTCACCGTTCAATATTCCACTGATTAAAATGCGACACGCCAAACATAGTGAACGTACTTCAAGGGTCATTATGAATATAACAGGTGGTTTATTAGTTGGTTCGAGCGCACGTCAATCGCGCTTTGAAATTCGTCGGTTAGGTCATGATACAGCGGCGTGCATGATTGGGCTACACGACTTTGTGCCGAGACTGCCTTGGTGGCTATACCGTATTGTACAAGCACCTTTACATGTTATTGTGTCGCAATTGTTCCGCAAATACTGGGAGAAGTTTTAAATACAAAAAGCATTGTACTGTATAAAGGACATACGCGTACAATGCTTTTATATTATAAATTCTATTTTTGATTGTCATGAGATATTGTCGTTCTATATGGAAAGTTTCGACGGACAAAGCGATCTAAAATATTAACAAGTGTGTCTACGTCTTCTTTATCAATAGTCATTTCTTGCCCGACATAACAAGAAATATTTTGTACTTTGTGTTTTAATGCTTTGCCTGCCGGCGTTAGCGAGAGTTTCAAATTACGCTCGTCTTCATCATCACGGCTTTTCGTAATTAAGCCTTTAGTGACGAGCTTTTTAATTAAAGGTGTAAGTGTTCCAGAATTTAAATAAATACGGGTTCCGAGTTGTTTAATATTGAGGACTTCATCATCACCAAATGCAGAAAGAGTGATATACCCTGTGTAAGTGAGATCGTAGTCTTTAAGATGTGCGGTATAACTTTTAATGACTTCTTTAGAAGAGACATAGAATAGGAAACAAAGTTGCTGGTTTAAATTTCTATGATCATTGTTCAAGTGCATCCCTCCTTTACTTATATCTAGTATAACACTTAAAACTTGAATGGCTATGAACGATAAAATATAATTAAATAGCGTGTGATTAGATGAATTTCTAGTAAATAGAAAGGAAGTTAGCATAATGATAGTAAATAATGATTTTAATAATGTATTAATGGAGCGACGCTCTGTAAAAGTGTTTGATCCAGATGTTAAAATTCCACATGACGAAATGGATGAAATACTTCGTCGTGCAACGAAAGCACCATCTTCAATCAATATGCAACCATGGCGTTTTGTAGTTGTTGAGTCAGAAGAAGGTAAAGATAAGTTACGTGGATTAGTGCAATTAAATACGCGTCAGAATGATACATCTGCTGCAATGATTATTATATTTGGAGATATGTTGAACTACGAATATATAGAAGATATATATGGTGCGGCAGTCGAACAAGGTCTTATGCCACAAGAGGTGAAAGACGATTTGGTTAGTCGCTTTGTCGGTATGTATAAGCAACTTACACCTGCACAAATGAATGATATTGTTAAAGTGGATAGTAGTTTGGCGGCGATGCAGTTGATGCTTGTAGCACGTCAATTCGGTTATGATACGAATCCGATTGGTGGCTTTGATCATGAACATATTGCAGAAACATTTGGACTAGATCCTGAGCGTTATGTACCTGTTGTGATTGTAGCAATTGGTAAAGGCGTTGAAGAAGGAAAACGCACGTCACGTTTACCTGTAGAGAAAATCCGCAGTTATCATTAGAGATGCAATCTCATTGAAAAGTCATTAGGGACAATACCCCAGTCATCTAATGACTTTTTGTTTATGAAGAAATAACAAAGATTGCCATCGTTTGTCATAACATAGTAAGCTAGAATAGAGTACATAAAAGTTTGGAGTGAGTCTCATGTTTGTTGAAAAAACAGCACCACTTAATATTGAAAACTTAAAAAAAGAAATTGCGGCATATACCCATCAAACCTTAGAAGTGTCGGATAGTTTGGACAAGGTGTTACAATTCGTTGAGCTAGAGCATCTTTATAGTGCAGCGTTAGAAGAGATTAGTACGAAATTGCGCATTCTTGATGAAGATTTCCAAGTTAAAACGGCACATAATCCGATTCATCATATGGAGCGCCGTGTGAAAAAGTTACCAAGTCTTATCCAAAAGCTTAAACGCAAAGGTCTAGAGTTAAGTGCAGATGCAGCGAAAGCAAATATATATGATATTGCCGGTATTCGTGTGATATGCAATTATTTTGATGATATTTATACTGTTGAGCGCTTATTATTACAGCAGTCTGATGTCAATCTCTTAAGGCGTAAAGACTACGTAGAATCGCCAAAAGAGAATGGTTACAAGAGTTTACATCTTGTTGTGACAGTGCCATTATTTTTAACAGACGGTGTGGTTGAGACACCTGTAGAAGTGCAACTGCGTACGATTGGTATGGATATGTGGGCAAGCTTAGAGCATAAGTTACATTATAAATCTGTCAAGAATACAGATGATTATCATGAATTATTAAAAGAGTGTGCAGATGATATTGCCAATGTAGAAAGTAAAATGCAACGTGTGCATCTAGACATTCAGCATGATGAAAAATAGCGAAATCCCTCTCCAGCGAATAGGAACTGGAGGGGGATTTTGTCGTCATTCGATATGGAACAGGCTATATTGCTTATCTGGGAGTTTCTCAATAAATGGTTCAGGGTCTATAGCGTTAGCGTTGCCGATAGCTCCTTCCATACGTTGAAAGTGTAAATGAGGACCAGTAGTATATGCACCTGTGTTGCCTGAATGACCAATTACGTTGCCTTGTTTAACAACTTGACCGGCTTTAACATTGAAATGATTGAGGTGCGCATACCATTGATAATAGGTATTGTTATCTTCACGTATTTCAATGACTTTTCCAGCGTACTGGTTATGAAAAGTGCGTGTTACCACACCGTTAGAAGCAGCAAGAATAGGTGTATCTTCTGGTAGATGATAGTCAACGCCATAATGACGGTTGTCACCATTAAATGACAGCCCATTTTTATAACGTCCAAATGGTTGGGTTTGTCGATCCATTTGGAATAGGTGGCGTCCTTTGTCCTGATACCAATCTGAAGAGGATTTTAAAAATTGTTGCGTATGCGTATAGCCAAAGTATAGTATGATGGCGACTAATGCTATATAAAAAGTTATTTTGAATAAACGTTGCATATGTTTTCCTTTATCGTTTGTTATGACTAACGTCATGATTGTCGTATTTTGATGTGTACCATTGTAGATGGACATGTCATAAGATACAAGTAAACGGCTTGAATGACGCAGAAGAGCAGCGTAAAAAACAAGATTTAGGATAAACAACAAAAAAAGAGAGTGAACGAATCACTCTCTGTAATATCTATTATTCAAATTAGTGGATGTAGTTGTATCCAGCTGCTTGACTAGCAGATAAAGTACGTGTGCTTACTTGACCAACACCTGTATAGTTCATTTCTGAAACTGTTACAGAACCGTTAGCCGCAACGTTTTCAACGTAAGCAACGTGACCGTAACCACCAGCTGTTGTTTGCATAATTGCACCAGCTGCTGGTGTGTTGTTTACAGTGTAACCAGCTGAACGTGCTGCGTTTGCCCAGTTATTTGCATTGCCCCAAAGTGAACCAACACGACCACCTGAACGATTATATGCATAGTATGTACATTGTCCAGCAGTGTATAGGTTACCTTGACCACCACTTGTGTAAGTTAAGCCAGTTGCTACTGGTGCAGATGTAGTAGTCGTAGTTGCAGTTGTTGTATAGTTGTAGCTTGCATTGTTGTTTGTAGGTGCAGCTACAGGTTGTTGTGTATAGTTAGTGTTTGTTGTGTAAACATAAGGTACAGCATCTACATAGTTTGTTGATTGTGTATTGTAGTCGTAATTATTGTTTACAACTGGTGTAGCAACAGTTGTGTAGTTAGTTGCATAGCTGTAATCTACATTATCAAATGTATAGTAATAGTAGTCGTATGTACCGTTTTCATCAACTTCCCAGAATTTGTAGCTTTCGTTGTTGAACATTGTTGGATCCCAGTTACCATCTAAAGTGTGGTGTTTGTTACCATTTGCATCAACAGTTACGTAATCTCCTGTAACTTCTGAGTATGTAGTTGTATATTGTGAGTAAACGTTTAGTTGTTCAGCAGCAGATGCGTCACTTGCTGAAGCAACACCCAATGTAACTAAGCCTAAAGTAGCGATTGTAGCAGTAGTTAATTTTTTCATAATTAAAAAGTCTCCTCTGTTGTTTCGTTTTTCATATTGTCTGAAAGAATCATAGCATATAAAATATCCGAAATGAATAGCTGTAAACATTTTTACGTCTGAATGTAACATAATTGAAATAAAAGATAATGTGCCGACGTATTCTATATACGGTTGTCATGTGACGTTTAGATGAATTGAGTTATGCGAAAGGCTAATAGGGGAAGCCACACAAAAAAAGAGCCTCTAACAAAGAGACTCTTTTTTCAGTTGTAAAGTTTACTTTAAAAGCCCCAAGCACTTAAACCTTGTGCATTATATGCTCTCATAGCAGCTGCGATTTGTTGATCATAAGTGTTTGTTGGACCCCAACCTGGCATAGTTTGGAATAAACCTGATGCACCTGATGGGTTGTATGCGTTCAATTGACCGTTAGATTCACGTGCAATGATTGCTTCCCAAGTTGATGCAGATACACCTGTACGTGCTGCCATATCTTGTGCTGCACGTGAACCATAAGCACCTGCAGTGTTACCATTTGCTAATCTCACACTACCACCACTGTAAGAAGTTTGGCTAGTGTTGTAGTTATAGTTGTATGATGGCGCAGCTTGTGTAGCTGGTTGGTAAGAATAAGATTGTTGTTGTGTTTGAACGTATGATGCATTATTGTACTCTGATTGAGTCATTGCAACGTTGTTTACGTCAGCAATTGCAGTTGGTTGAACAATTGAAGTCGTACCGTTTGCATTGTATTCATAACCGAAATATACGCCGTCTGACCAGAAGTGGTAGTTCACACCGTCTAATGTGAATTTGTAGTCATAAGCACCAGCGTGAATAGCGTGTTCGCTTAATGAAGCGTCGTTATTTAAAGCTAATTGTGCTAATTCTGCTTTATTGATTTGTTCTTCTGCTGCGTGAGCGTCTGTTGTATGTGTAGCAACTCCTGTTGCACCGATTGCTAAAGCTAATGATGAAGCTAATAATGTCTTTTTCATAGTAAATAAGTCCTCCATAATAATTCCTTATTTTCTCTCATTTTCAAAAGTTGTATCAAAAAAATTTAACAACCACACTCTATCAAGCGAAAAGGTATTTGTAAATGTCCAGCAATTAACAAAAGATTACAGTATGATTACAATATGCGTTTTTGTAATATTTTTGTTATATAAATGGGCGCAAAATTTTGATGTGTGAAATGTAAAAAAGCTTTATATAAAAGGGATATGTATAAATATTTACAAAATCTATTGTATTACAAATGTTACATCTAACATTTAAACTGTAATGCAAAAATGTTTAAAATGAACGCTGTTATTGGGCATTTGTCAAAAGTGCAAAATCATCGTACATTGATTTATTGTTATGTTTCAGTAAGCAGTAAGAAGCATATCTTATTTCAAGTCATCACATTTTTCGTTCTAATATTGATAAGAAGAAATTTCATTCAGTATAATAGAAGTAACAGGGGTGAGAATATGAACGAAAAATTAGAACAATTGCAGTTACAAGCAGCAGAGTTAACGCGTAAAACACATGCACTAGGGATTCCAGTAATGATTGTTTTTGAGGGTGTACCAGCTTCAGGTAAGACACGCCTTGCGAACGAATTATTGCTCACATTGGATGCTAAGTATACACATTTTATTGCCACAAAGACGCCGTCTGATGAAGACTTACGTTACCAATTTTTACAAACATTTTGGGAAACATTGCCATCAAAAGGGGATATTAATATTTATTTCCGCAGTTGGTATGCACATTATATCGACTATAAAGTACATCATATCAAGCAAGAGGTATTGAAAGATTATGATACCCTATACCACGATATTCAGGCATTTGAGGATATGTTGATAAATGATCAGCATGAAGTCATTAAATATTATATCGATATAGATGAAGAAAAGCGTCAAGAACATATTGCACAGATGAAAGATAATCCACTGACGAATTGGAAAGCACAAGAATATGAAGACGTTGTTCCAGCAGATGTTTATCAAGATTCGTTTGCTACGTTATTAGATAAGAGTTGGAAAGTGATTGATTATACAGAACGTGAAGTAGCTGTTGAACATATGTATAACCATCTAATTAAGCGTCTGAAAAAAGCGATAAAACGAAAAGAACAAAGCAAACGTGATGTTGATGGTTGTTTTACAGAAGGTTTTGCAACAGATATGTTCAACCCATCGACGACAAAAATTAAGAAGCGCACATATGAAGAAGTTGTAGAATCATTGCAGTTGCGTTTGCGTGAGTTGCAATTTGCCTTGTATGAAAGAAAGATTCCGTTAGTACTTGTTTACGAAGGTATGGATGCGGCAGGTAAAGGCGGTAACATTAAGCGTGTACGCCAGTTGCTCGATCCAACAGGCTATGAAGTGAATACAACGAGTGCCCCAACAGATGTAGAGCTTAACCATCATTATTTATGGCGCTTTGCGAAAGTGATGCCGAAGAGTGGGCATATTAGCATCTTTGACCGTAGTTGGTATGGACGTGTACTTGTTGAGCGTGTAGAAGGTTTTGCGACACGTGATGAATGGTCGCGTGCGTATGAGGAGATTAATACGTTCGAAAAGATGTGGACGCATGATGGCGCTATTGTCTTGAAGTTTTTCTTATCATTGGATAAAGATGAACAATTGAAGCGTTTTGAGGATCGCCAAAAAGACCCGAACAAACAATGGAAGATTACTGATGAAGATTGGCGAAATCGTGAGAAGTGGGATGTATACTTGGAAGCGAGTCACGATATGATTGTTAAGACAGATACACCATATGCCCCATGGTTGATTGTGCCAGCAGATCATAAGAAAACGGCACGTATTCAAGTGTTGAAATATATTATCCAAAAGTGTGAGGAAAAGTTATGGGGTGTCAAACAATATTAAAAATTACAGCTATAGTAGCATTCTCAAAGTGACGTATATCTACTATAATATATACATGTAATATATTTATCGGAAATAGATTATATATAGAATGGTATGAGGATAGTTTATGTCACTAAACAATTATGAACAAACGATTATGACATTAGTAGACCATGACAACACACAACTCGAAGTTGTGACGATGGGAGATAGCAAGTCAGACCGTGCTGTTGTATTGATTCATGGTGCAATTATGACATATAAGATTATGACGGTTTTTGCTAAGTATTTACACGGTGTACGCTTGATTTTCATCAATTGCCCTGGACGTGGTGAGAGTACAGAACTAGATCGCATGTCTCATAGTTTAGTCGATTATGCAACGCGAATTAATGAAGCGCTTGTATCAATCGTGAACGATGCAAAGATTCAAGAAATGGCTATTATCGGCTACTCAATGGGTGGTTTGATTGCCACAAAACTTGCTGCTTATAACACGTTGCCAATCAAACATTTGGTGTATTTGAATAGTGCGGCTAAGATTGACTTCAAAGAATTACGTATATCCAAGCTTTTGATGGAATTGGTCAAAGATATGAATTCCGATAACCAAGATGGGATGATTAAAAGCATTCCTGAGCTTATATTAGATCAAGGTATTTCAAAAAAGCAGCAAAACACATTTAACTTTACAGAGTACTTTGCACCAGTTGATGCGATGGTCACTGATTTGTTGTATACATTGCGTTCAGATTATCTTGCTGACTTGGATGAGATTGCACAAATGCCTGATGTACTTTTTCTTTTAGGAGAAGATGACGTTATTTTTCCTAACAAAGACTCCAAAGAAACGATGGAAAAGTTTGAGGCATTAGGCGCGAATGTGCGCAGTGTTATTTATCCAGAAGTTGGGCATCTCGATTTCTTGCGCGTGTTGGATAAGCCACATGATGGTGAATTACGTAGTATTGAATCGAATATTAATGAGTGGCTTAGTATTGAGGAATCAGATGTAACAGAGTAATGAACGATAGATAGGGCGTGGCAATAAAGTCGAACAACAGATTTTATTGTCATGCCTTATTTTTTATGGCATATTTTGCAATTATCATAGAAGTTTATGTTGTCAATAATTGCTCTGGCAGTTACTCTTATACATAAGACAATTGGTAGGAGGAGTGATGATAATGTGGATCGATATTACACACACGCTATCTGATGCAATTGCCCCATGGCCGGGAGATACGCCATTTGCATTGCGTTTCTTCTCAACAAAAGATGACAATGGTGTTGCGAATATTGGCGAAATCTCTGGTAGTAATCATATAGGTACACATATCGATGCGGCAAAACATGTAGCGAATGACGGCTGGACGGTAGATCAACTTGATATACAACGTCTGATTGGCGATGCGACAATATTGACGTTTACAGAGACAACAACAATCACCCGAGATGATTTACAGCAATGTTCGATAAAAGGAACGATTGTATTGTTGAAGACACGCAATATCGCAAATCCTATGGTGTTTCCGTCTGACATCACAACATTAACAAGTGATGCCATTGATTACTTAGCAAATCTTGGTGTACAAGTATTAGGTGTTGATGTACCTTCAGTAGATCCGATTAATTCAGAAACGTTAGATAACCATCATCGTTTGGTACAGCATCACATGTATCATCTTGAAAACTTATGCTTAGACGATGTTACCGATGGATACTATCGTTTTATTGGTTTACCGCTTAAAATTAAGGGTGCTGATGCAGCTTATATACGTGCGGTTGTTGAAAAAAAGTAAGATAAAAGCTTTGACATTATAGAGAGATATGGAGAAAAGTTATATGACAAAGACAAAGTTAGATTTATCTCATTTATCATTTATTATTTTATTAGGGGCGATGACAGCGTTTGGTCCGATGTTATCAGATATGTATAGCCCTGCATTACCATTGGTTCAACAAGATCTAGGTACGTCGACATCCCAAGTTCAATTAACCTTATCTATTGCGATGATTGGAATTGCATTTGGGCAGTTTATCTTTGGTGTGATTGCTGATCGCGTACCTCGTAAAACATTAGTATTAACAATTTTAGCGTTAGTCATGATTGCTTCATTAGCCAGTGCGTTGAGTAGTAGTGTGAGTCTATTTATTATGGCGCGCCTTGTACAAGGGCTTGCAGGTGGTGGTGCGATTGTGATTGCACGTGCAACAGTTGGTGAATTGTATCAAGGCGAAATATTGAGCCGCTTCTTTACAGCATTGATGGTTGTAAATGGTATTATCTCTATTTTAGCACCATTAGTGAGTGCGCTTATATTAACAGTGACTGAATGGAGAGGGATCTTTGTAGCATTGGCAGTTATTGGTGCGGTGATGTTTTTAGCCGTACTCACGCACCCAAAGATGAAGACATTGAATGCAACATATCAAACGCATGATAACTTTGGAGATATTTTCAAAGATTTTGGACGTCTACTAAAAACGCCACACTTTTTAGTCCCAATGTTTTTACAAGGCGTTACATATGTGATGATTTTTAGCTATGGCGCAGGTGCACCATTCATCACACAAAATGTCTATGGATTATCGCCACAAAATTTTAGTATGCTAATGGTATTAACAGGTATTGGTTTGATTATTTCGAGTCAAGTGGCGAATATTTTATTACGCTTCTTCAATCAGTTGAGTGTGTTAGCTGGATTGATTGTTGTACAAGTGTTAGGCGCTGCGTTAGTAGTTGTAGTGTTATTATGCCATTTACCATTACCGGTTCTAATCGGAGGCTTTATACTGTGTGTGGCGCCGGTGACAGGCATTGGGCCAATTGCATTTTCACTCGCTATGCAAGCACGTACTGGTGGGAGTGGTAGTGCATCAAGTTTACTTGGATTGTTCCAATTTGTGCTTGGTAGTTCTATTGCACCATTGATTGGGATACAAGGGCCTGAAAGCGTTGTGCCATATAGCATCGTATTAAGTGTAACAATGATTTTATTACTCGTGTTGATGGTGCTCACTCGTATTTTATTAAAACCCGCACTGAATAAAGAATAGATAAAAGCCATATACTTTGACGAGATAAGTCAAAATATATGGCTTTTTCATTTACAGCAGGTCAGAAGGCATAATCTCTTCTAACTCAAAGTTTTCAATGGCTTGCATTGTTTTACTATTCAAGAATTGTTGAACAGGCTCTTGCCTCATTAAATAATCTTTACTTTCTGTGATGGACATGGGCTTATCTTGTGCTAAGTAGTTTGCCACAAGTACCATAAGTCCAAGTGCAAGGATGACTCTCCCAATTAAACGCATAATTGTCACTTCCTTTCTATGATGTGAATTTATTCTACGCGATATGGGGTTCAATTACATTAGTCTAGAGTAGCGAAAATATATCAAACTTTAGATGTAACTTGCTAAATTTTACAAAATAATCATATAAATCATCATACTTGCATCGTTTTATTCATAAAATGCGGGTGTTTTGGTAACATATCATTATAATACTATGAATGAATATTAATGTGGAAAGGGATGATAGAAAAGGTGGAGTTTGAAAGAAGAAGTCAGTATGGACTGCGTAAATTAAATATCGGAATGGTATCAGTTGTTTTCGGTACATTATTATGGATAGGGCATTCTAGCAATGTGCAAGCAGCGGAAGATGAAGGAATAACAAATATTTCAAATCAACCAGAGACAACGGCTAATACATCTAATAACGAAGCGGCTGAACCTCATCAAGAAGACGTAGCAAATACGGCAGTGTCAACAGAGCGCTCGAATGTATCGTCAGTGGAAGCACCAAGTAATGATTTGCAGGGGGCAACAAGTAGCACAGCAATAGAAACAGAGAGACAAGATAATGGGATAGAACGAAGCGACACACCAGACGAGATAAGTCCTTCAACAGGGTTTCGTAGCGCAAATGACACACATGTATCAATGGATATGGAACCTAAAGTACGTGAACAACTAGTAGATGGTGAGACACAACGTATTTATCAGAAACCGGTAGCAGTACTGAAAAATTCAAATAGTGCCCAGTCTATGGGAATGCAACGTGGCACGTATCAAGCGAGAGATAGCTTAGGAATTATTGTTCCAGCGAATACCAAGCTATACATTCAGCAAGCGGGGGCTGAGAGGTCGACAGATTTGCGTGTGAGTTTGATGACGAATGATGGTCACTACAACAAAAACAAAGTGATTCCGAAAACAGGGGAATGGGTGTCTATTGAGACAGGAATAGATAGTGCGGCATTTGTCTATATGCCAAGAGGACTTACGTATTTACCGAATGTAGTATATTATGTTGAGCAGCAAAAAGACAAAGCATTACCGACATATCGAAAAGGTCAAAATCAAGCAGCTTTTGAGCAGCAGTGGATTGATCAAGATTCAGCCTATGCGTATGTGGATGGTACGCATCATGCAATGTTAATACCACGTCAGGATAGAGAACATGTTCTATCAATGAAAACACAAACAAATAAAGCATCATTTAAGTCATTAGATGAGATGATAGACTATTATGAAGATGTGATCAGTCATTACAATCAATGGACAGGATTTGTTGATGATGCGATGTCAGTTAACTTTAACATTGGGAATAAATACTTTATTGTAGCGAATAAAAATGGCTTTGGTGCTGCCTATTGGTCTACAGATCATACAGGGACGAA
Organism: Staphylococcus americanisciuri; assembly: GCF_024814435.1. Lineage (GTDB taxonomy): Bacteria > Bacillota > Bacilli > Staphylococcales > Staphylococcaceae > Staphylococcus > Staphylococcus americanisciuri. Next base: position 13,170 of record NZ_JANUXY010000010.1, on the reverse strand, counting down.
TAGTCCGTCCATTGCACCTTATTTACAACGTGGTTGGTTAGTGCTACACGAGATTGGCCATGGCTATGATGGTTGGATGAAGCAAGATGATCGTATGGGATTAGGCGAAGTTATCAACAATGTCTTGGCAAATCAATATGAGCAAACCATTCAGCACGAACAAAATGGCTGGTTGTATGGTAAAAATCAACAAGGGTTTCAGCAAGATATTCATGAAAAATTGCTATCATCAAACAATAAGTTGGAATTCAGTACGAGTGGCTTCAAAGGCAAATTAGATTTTATGACGCGTTTAGTTAGGTTGACGGGGATTGATGGTATGACACGTATGTACCAAGCGATAAGAGAACAAGCAGCACAAGGGAATACTGCAGTTGATGTACCTAAATGGGTGGCTAAAGATTGGTTAGCAGCACAGGGCGTGAATGGCTTGGCATATTTTGATCTGTATAATATTGACATTTCACGTCTTTTGAGAGACGAAGTGAATGCGTTTCGTCACTCATATGCTTATCCGTTAGCAATGCTTATTGAAGATGAGATAGAACGTCAAAAGTATATGGATCGTCTAGGTTTGGCGACAGCATACGAGCTAGTGAAATCAATAGACCTTAAAGATACACGTATTCAGACACAAGCAACTGTACACATGAATCTGCAAGGGCAACAACTTCGTGACAATGCGCAAGTTGTGTTGTTAGATGGGAATGAAAAAGTTGCAGAAGCGGTAGTTAATAATGGAATAGCACAATTTAAACATTTGCGTGTAGGTGTGTATCAAATAGTAGCCCCTGCAACATTGAATAATGGGCTACCAGAGCATGCGTATCTTGTAGTGCGTGAAAATGGTTCTAATCAAATCACTTTAAACTATCCATCAAGTGCGCAACCGCAACAATTCGTTTCACAACAAATTCTTTTGAAAGGACTTGGAGATGAGGTGTTTGCGCGCATGGTATATAAACCGCAAACGGGATATTTAAATTACCAAGAATATGCCAAAAAACCACATGAATATTTTTCTGATGAATATGCGCATGTGACTGTGCGTACCCGTGATGGTCGAGTGCTAGTAGACAAATCTATGATAGGTAATCAATCAGGTGAAGCAGTAACTATGTATCGAAAGTTACAAGTAGGAGATACAATCACTGTGACACATCGAGAGCCTCGTCAACGTCGTGTCGTTCAACGTATTGAAACGGGTGAAACAGTTGCAATGAAAGATGCGGATATGCAAACAGTCACTTATACACTGACGGATAAAGGTTTTATTGTGAATAATGAAACACAACAAGATGCAAATAGACGCTATGTTCAAACATTAGAAAAAGATGTGGAAGCTTGGTTAGCAAAGAAGGAATCACTCCCTGAAAGTGATATGCGTGTGCCGCTGTATCGACTTGTTCAAGCACTTCAGTTAGTTCATAGTCCGGAGAGTGAACGTCTGATTGCACGTTTGACTCCATACTTAGATCCACAGACACGTTTGGCATCACCGTATATCGAGGACGTTCGATATGGCGCGGGGCAGCTTCAAGGGACATCTGTAGCACGCGCTTCGTTAATGGTGACAGTACCATCAGGACAGACTTACCAAGTGACTGCTGATAATAACGGTAAATGGTCATTGGAACTTAGAGAGACTGAAAGGTTGAATATGTCAGGAGAAGTGACAGTTCAAGCGTACAAAGAAGGGTATAAACTTTCAGAGCTTGTACGTCAGACAATTGTGATGCCGCCTCCACCGTCAACGCCAGAGTTTGAACAGTTTGATGAAGTAAGAAATCGCATATTGGGGCATAGTGATGCGGGAGTACGTGTACAAGTTGGCTTGCCTAATGGTCAGATGTATACAGTACAAGCTGATGAACATGGGGCATGGTATATAACGTTGCCTGAAACTGTCGAATTACAGAATCAAGATATTGTGCGAGCTGTAGCATTGGATAAGGCTGGTCAAGTCTCAGATAGTGCACAGTTACAGATTAAGAGATTAAACGATGAAGCGCATACAATTGAGACACCGGTCGATAACGAAGTGAATGATGCTACACACAGTACAACATCACAGACGATAACGCCACCAGTGTCCATTGATGACAAACCCGTAACAACAGACGAGAACACTGAATCACTCGATGCTGAAATGCAACATTCAGATGTGGTTGAGGAGTCTGTCATAACGGCGGAACAGCCACCAGTAACGAAAACAAACATGAAACAACCGATTATAGCGTCAACTGGCGTCGTTATAGATTTGAAATCGCGTGTTCAAAAGGCACATTTGACGAAGGGTAACTCAGTAAGTTCATCATGGTATCAGTTAAAAGACGTTGGAATAAACGATAAGACTCCAATGATAATGACGAAAGAGCCACAAGAGATAAGCACGAAATATTTACGTAACCATACTGTTAATGATGAAAGGGCGTACCATGCATTGACGCAACAGCTAGATGATAAGTTGTCAAACAATCAAAAGGTATTGTTACCTGAGACAGGAAGACATGAAGGTGTCATATCGTCTCAACTGCATACAATTGGTAGCTGGTTAATTAGTATGTTGGGTGCACTGATAATTTTGGGCAGATTTAAATGGAATGCCAAAAAGCAGAGTGAATAATAAATATTTTATATCAGTAACGATTGTGAACATTTATCAAGTTATTTGGTATTCGTGTTGATGATTGCTGCAGTTATGCACTGACTCAGGAAGACAATTTACTTTGTTTTTCTGAGTTTTTTTGGTACGTTGAGCATGAACAATCAATTGAGAAATGAGGTTTTAGTATGTCAAACAAAAATCCATTAACACAATATTTTCATGACACATATGAACAACAATTACAACCTTATCCAGGGATTCAACGAGATATGACACCCGTACCAGATTGCGGTGAAACATCATACCGCGGTGCTGAGAAGTTGGTAGGCAAAAAAGCACTTGTAACAGGTGGTGATTCAGGTATTGGGCGTGCAGCTGCAATTGCTTATGCGAAAGAAGGCGCAGACGTGGCAATTGCATATCACCCAGATGAACAAGTAGACGCAGAAGAAGTGAAGCAAGTGATTGAAGCAGCTGGGCAAAAGGCGGTGTTATTACCAGGAGACTTACGTGTTGCAGATTATGCACGTCAAATGGTTAAAGATGCCTACGATCAGCTAGGTGGTTTAGATATCCTTGTATTGAATGCAGGAATGCAAAGCTTTGAATATGATATTCAAAAGTTAGACCCAAAACAATTAACAGATACATTTGAAGTGAATGTTTTTTCAACGGTATATTCAATTCAAGAGGCGCTTAATTATCTAGAGGCAGGCGCAAGTATTATCTTAACGTCATCTATCCAAGCGGTAAAACCGAGCCCACATTTATTGGATTATGCAATGACGAAATCATGTAATGTATCATTAGCCAAAGGATTAGCAGCTCAACTTGGGCCTAAAGGTATTCGTGTCAATGCAGTAGCACCTGGGCCAGTTTGGACGCCGTTACAAATATGTGGTGGTCAACCACAAGAGCGCATTCCAAACTTTGGTAAGAATCAACCATTACAACGTGCTGGACAGCCTGTTGAACTTGCGGACATCTATGTCTTACTAGCTTCTGAGAGTGGAAGTTTTATTACAGGACAAGTTTATGGTGTGACAGGTGGTTCACCAATCGTATAATATACGTCCACATCTTATATATGATAAATGTCATCTATCTTAGTTATTAGGTAGATGGCTTTTTTTCGTGCGATTGCGTAATAATGTGAGGAGGTTCAGTCTTGCAATGTAAGGAGACATCCTTTATTATAAAACGTAATTATTTCGATTTACAATAGAGGAGAGATATTATGTACGAATGGCTTATCATCGGTGGTGGCGTGCATGCAACGACAATTGCGCTACAATTACGTTATTTAGGGTTGCCAGCGAAACAGTTAAGAATAGTAGATCCTAATCATGCATTAATGGAAAACTTTAAAATGCAAACAACACGTTTGAGCATGCCATATTTGCGTTCACCACTTGTTCATCATTGTCATCCAGAACCTTTTGATCTGAAAAAATTTGCAAAAAAACATCAATATACACAAGCGATGATGGGACATTATCAACGCCCAAGATTAGATATGTTTTTCGACCACACAGATTATTGGATACAGCGATATGATTTATCATCTTGTCATATTCAGCAACGTGCGAGTGACATTGCGTATAGAGATGGACACTGGCATGTCCGCTTAGACAACGATACACTTTTGACTGCGCAACATGTCATCTTGGCTATGGGAACGCATCATACACCTTATATTCCAGATATGTATGTCAATCAACCAGATGTTCAACATATTCATCAGCCAGATTTTAATACACAAACAACTGCATCACATGTTGTTGGGAGCGGAATTTCAGCTGCACATTTAGTGTTGAAGTTGCTCGCTGAACAGCGCTCAACACCGATTCATTTGTGGTTGAAAAAGCCATTGGAAGTCTTTGATTTTGATGCAGATCCGGGTTGGTTAGGCCCTAAAAATTTACGCGGTTTTCACTGTGAGGAAGATTTGAAACAACGTATTGCTATCAACCGTCATGAACGCCATAAAGGATCGATGCCTAAAGAGATGTATATGAAACTCATGCGTGCTGAAAAAGAAGAGTGCTTAATGATTCACCAAACACCGGTTGATGCACTTGAGGCACACACAATTGTTAGCGATGGGAAGAAAGTAGTCTATGATGGTATTTATTTAGCAACTGGCTTCAAAATAGACTTAATGCAACAGCCACTGATCCAGTCGCTCGTACAGCGTCATGGTGCGAAGTTAGTTGAGGGCTTTCCTGTTATTAATACATCACTCGAATGGTTGCCAAAACTTTTTGTGTCAGGAATGCTTGCTGACCTTGAATTAGGACCGTTTGCACGCAATATTATGGGAGGGCGTATGGCGGCTCAACGTATAGGTGAAGTCTATCGACAAGCTCAAGATAACATCAAGAAAGTGATTTAAAGCAATAAGTGATGTTGATAAAAATAGAGAAGGACATGTCGTGATGTGCGTATAGTTTAAAGTTGGTTCAAGTAAACAGTAGAGAGAAACTATGCATTCCTAGTAGTAAAATTGAACAAGGTGAGTCTTTGGCAAGTTTACTAATCGGAGAGATAAAAGAGCACTTCAGCAGAACTTGTGGCACTACAGAAAAATTTGTTAATGCCTCATTGTAGTACCTTTGCAAAAATGATTATATAAGTAGCAAACTAAAAGTATCAACACATATCAATTAGCTACTGTTCATGTTTGACAACATCAAAAAGCGATTAAGTCCAGTTGCTATTGTTAAAAATTATGATAAAAAAGGCAGTTATGCGATAGAGCATTTTATGTGAAAAAAAGAATATTTTTAATTGGGTTACTTTATTTTATCATTGCTATCATCTCCGTTATAAATAGAAAGACAAAATTATGAATACATATTTAATTTAGCTCAATAAAATGGTAAAGAAAATGGAGTTTAAATAAAACCCAAAAGTAACATTATGTCTGTTTTATTGTGCGAACGACCAAAACGTGGGTGAACGGATAAACGCGTACAATGAGTTCCAATCAGAAAAGTGAAATGAGGTCTGAAATCTTAGTTTGTGAATATATATTAAAATAAGAAGATGCATCTAACAAGTAAAAAAATAACAGATGCATCATTCTCCTATGAGGTATAAAGCGTAATCATGGCAACAGATTTTTTGGGGAGATGTGTTACATAAGCACCATCATTAAAGTCGTGTTCATCCACATTCAAGTGTGGTGTATTACATTGACTCAGTTTATATCTTAGTGAATTTGGGAAATGATGTTTATCTCTAACGCGAGCGCAAATCATACTATCTGCATCGCCGTGGTCACTGTTGAGTATTTCTGTTGAGACAAGTGTTTTTGAAGTAGTATGTTTATCAGGTAGTGTGATATAAAAGACTTGTTCGATTGATTGTGCATTATACAAAAGTAAGTTATAGCTATATTTCGTACGTGTCAAAATATAATTTTCACCATAATAGCATGGATATACAGAGAAGTTAAGCATCATAATACCAAGAAAATAAATAGTTGTTTTATTTTCAATGCTATCAAAGAGTGCGACATGATGTTTTTGTGTCGGTGATTGTATTAGACCAATGGTAGCACCTGCAAGATAAGGTTGAACACTTAATAATTTTTTTAAAAACAAGCCAGTGTTACTCAGAACATCAGGTGTATAAAATACATCATAATTCAAAAAGATTGCCTTATCTTTCTTAATCTGGGTTTTCAAGAATCGATATAAAGATGTTTGTAGCTCACTATATGTTTGTTGTGTTGTAGCTTGATAATGTGTTTTAACTTTCTGGTAATCTAATACGAAATAGTCTGGATTAAGTTCATAGACAGTCTCGTCAATCGAATGACCTTCGAGAAAATAATCTGTAACATCTAAAGCAATCGCAATGCGTATACCATATATATTACGTTTAATACGTTTAATATCATTGACGTTAAAATGTTTTGAATCTAACAATAATAGTAACTTACTGTCATAAAATGGTGCAGCAGGTAGATGCGCACTTTCTAAAAAATGTAAGTCTTCAATTGCTTTAACGACGTAATGATAGCTTTGAATATCGTTTAACTTTATCGCAATAGAGAGCTTCATCTGAAACAACTTTCTCAACTTCAAGATAATCTTTTGCATATTATCTGTGATGATATGTTCAATAGGTTCATTAATATAGATATAAGATGTAGTTTTATAATTCATGAAGTCATTGTAGTAAAAGGTTGGTGTATGGATCATTCTGTCTATATTGTGGTAAAACCCGATGTCAACGAGATTAAAGAACGTCAAGGGAGGTTGGTCAATGGATGTATCATCAATAAAAATCGTTGTTTGATGTGTATCATTAGCTGAGTTAAGATATAAGCGTTTTAGAGTAGACATGTCCGATGTAATGTTCGGTACGTCTAATTCATATTCATCTAATGATAGAGACTTGTATTTTTTGGGTGTTATGCCCATGTATTTTTTGAAATTAATAATGTAGTTTGTTGGACTTGGATAGTGCCAAAATGCTGCAATAGTTTTAATTTTTGTGTCGTCAATTGAGAGTAGTTCTAAAGACTTCGCAATTTTTAGCGAAGCAGTATAGTCATAAAAGTTTATATTTAAATTCTGCTTAAACAGTGTCGATATATAGGATGGTGATACATTGAATTTTTTCGATAACACATCTAATGTAATACGTTCTTGTAAATGATTACGTATATAGTTAATCATTTGATGTAGCATATAATCTATGGAATGTGAACTTGTTGTATGTGTCAGATGTTTAAACCCTTTGAGGATATGTACTATAAGGTTTTGTGCGGGAGATTCATCTTGTTCACCAGCTTGGTAATACTTGAAGAGTAAGAATAAATCAGCGCGCAGTACGTCATGTTCTCGAATCGCAAAGTCAGCACTAAAAATATTGATGTCGATGGCTTTGAATAATCTGCTTGGCAAGAAAAATAACAAAGCATCGTGTGTATTAATTTCATAGAGATCCGATTCGTTAATTAAATAAACTTTTTCGTTGCTATATGTGGTACCTTCCTTTTTAATAACAGTTGCGTCTTGATTGAGTGGTAATACAAGTAGGATACCATCAAAGCAACGAGCAGGTTGCATCATGGGAGTGTCTAAATGATATATTTTTGGGAACACAGTTGTAACCTCCACACGTAATAAAGTTATGTTCATAAAATTTAATCCATATAATCGTATATGTACTATTAAATTTTATATACAATTTTTTTGATTTTGTCAAAAAATAATTGGAAATTAACATTAAAGGTGAAGAAAACATAAAATTAGTAGTAATGAAAGGGTTTTTAATAAAGCAATGTATTGCTATTAATGAGGTTTTGTACGATATAAACATTCTTTTCATAAAATGCGGGTAATAAATTTACCATAATATATATACTATCTTTATATAAGAAAGTGTAAGATTTAATTGTTATCAATTTATAAGAAAGTTGTTTTTAAAGTTATTTTTATAGAAGAAAATGAACAGATGGAAATCTCTAGTTTTTCATGAAAAATATCTCAAGACTTAGAAACAAGAAAATCATTTTGCGAATAAAAAAGTATATATTCTGAAGATGAACGCATGCTAGTTTGTTATATATTACATAAAAAAAGTTGTTAAATTCCTAAAGTGGAAATTAACAACTTTTACTATATGAAATGGTATAATTGTACCTTTATTTTAGTACATGATAAGTGATTAGCGTGTTTTATAGAGATACTGTGCAATGCGCAGTAAAACAATGCCATCTATTGTATTTAAGTCCCAACCAGTGATTTCATGAATTTTTTTAATGCGATAATTTAATGTGTTGCGATGAATGTAAAGATCATTTGCTGTTTTAACAAGCTTACCGTGGTTTCGGAAGTATGCTTCTACTGTTTCATTAAGATATTTATCGCCACCAAAAGAAGCAAGTTTTTTATAGTTTACAATTAATGAAGCTTCTTTGTCAGGAGAATACTTACGGATATTTTGACATATCACTTCGAATTCATAATCTTTATAAGTATAGAGGCCTTCTGTTTGGTTCATTGATAACACCAATTTTCTGAGTGACTGGGCTTCGTTATAAGATTGAATCAAACCTTGAATACCTATGTTGAAATCACCCACAGTAATAAGCGTTCGTTCAAAAATATCTAGAGAGATTGAATGAGCGATAAACTGTTTTAATTCTTCTAGTGTCTTACCACGATTTGAATTTGTTTTAAAAACAAAAAGTAAGTCTTGGGGTGTTAATTCTAGAATGTCATCATCGTAGAGTTGCCAATTGCTGAGCGTGTTTTTAATGGAACGAATCTTTGTTTTGCTAGTTGTATTAATGAATATAGATGCAACAGCTACTTTGGTATTCAAGCCAAGAAAGTCAATGATTTGTTTACGGCTGTAACTATGTGAGGTCATATCTTTATTGAATAGTATATTAGATAACATTTGTGTACGAGATAAAGAGCTTTTAAATTTAGCTGATCGCTCAATTTCTTGCTCGATAATAAATTCTGCAGTAACTTTCAGTAAACGAGAGGATTCTCGTACTTCTTCAGGTGTTCCTGAGATTATAAGTGCTCCATATGTCGTATCTTGATATTCGAAAGGTAAGATAACTGCTGGTGATTTCACCTTCCAAAAATTCATATCTTCTTCTTCTATTTCTATAGGTAGGTTACGTTGAATAGAATGTAGTGCAGCTTGATGTATATCACCAAGCTGACTTGAGTTTGATGATGCAATAATTTGACCGCTTTTATTAACTACTTGCACATCCTTTTTTATAATTGACGCGATTTTTTTAACAACCATTTGTGCCCAATGTTGATTTACCATTTCATTACTGCTCCCTCTGAAAATCCAAATCACCATTTTCTATGATGTTCCCTACATCTGGATTTGACTGGATCATCCTCTTAATACGTATCAATGTGGTTTATCAAATACGATTAACCAAAATTTTTAATTTACGTTAGACAATATATAACACACTTTAAACTTAATATAAATATTAATTATATTTTACCTCTTAATATTGTGCGTTTGAACAAAAATGTCCCAACTTATCTATATATGTTTGTGACTAATTGACACTATAATTGTGATTTTTAAAGCATATTGTCATATTTTTAAATATGCAATTATTATTTTTTATTAGTTTTTTAGAATGAAATAAATAGTCATTAAATTATAAGTTATATGTTAGCATTCTAAGTGTATTGTCCAATATAAATTTAAATTAGATTTGGACATTAATTACTTATAAAGGAGTAATAAAATGGCTAATAAAAAAACCACAAATTCACAGCATTTCGATTTTTTGCCTAACAAGCAAAACAAGTATTCGATTCGCAAATTCGCAGTTGGGACAGCCTCGATTTTAGTTGGGGCAACATTAGTATTTGGTGCGTATAATGATGTACAAGCTGAAGAACTAGATAATAAGGCAACTGAAGATTCAGCTTCAACAGAAGAAGCATCGATAGATGAAAAAACAACAGATGAGGAGACTGCAACAGAAGTAGATAGCCTAGCATCCGAGGAAGAAGCAACTAGCGAAGCGCCTACAGAGACAGATAAAACAACAGAAAAAGCAGCAACAGCAGATAAAGTGGACGATGCAACAGAAGCGGACACATCAGCTGAAGAAGCAACAGATGAAAAAGTGGAAGATACTGTAACAGCACCAGACACATCAGCTGAAGAACTATTAGCCGATACAACACCTGCTGTTGATACACAAGCTACAAGTGCGACAACATCTGCCGCAACAGAACAGCCTGAAAAAGCATCTGCAACTGATATTAAAACAGTAACTGATCAAGCATCAGCAGCGGATTACTTAGCAGCTGAAAAGAATATTTCATCGGAAGAAGCAAACAAAATTGTAAGTAACTTAAACGGTAACTTAACAGATGTAACACCCGAAGCATTACAACAAGCGCTTGTTGATTATTTAGCCAATGAGCAAAATAAGTATAATATTGATGGGACATTAGCAGCTGTACGTGAAGAAACAGCATTAACAAATGAAAATGTTGTGGTTGAGAAGCCATTAGCTACATCAATGTTACGTTCAGTACCAGCAACAGCAACACGCGCTGCAACTACAAATACAACAACACGTGCAGTAGATAGTGCGTTACAACAAGAGGCACAAAAAGACGCAATCTATGCGCCAGGTCAAAAAGGTCAACATCAGGGTTATGAAGGTAAAGCTTGGATTTATAGAGGTGGCAATATCAACAACCCTAATGAAGCTGGTGCTGAACCATTACCAAACACTAAAATTTACTTGCAATGGGTAAATGGCAAAGGTTTTGTATCGCCAGTTTATTACACAATAACAAATCCTGATGGTTCTTATGTATTTGATCTTTCACAACCAATAATCGATAGTACTGGTAAAGAACAAAAATTCCAATTAGCAGGTGATGATAACTTTGCCGTAAGAACTTGGGTAGAAAATCCAGATCCTAAAAAATATAATGTTATTAAACATGGTGACCAAAAATATGGTTTCCATACACGTGTAAGTCGTACAAATGAATCTTGGGATTTTACAGCTGGTATTAACCGTATAGTTAATGGTCAAGTACTAGTTCAAGAAAAAACAAATCAAAATGACTGGTTAATGAAGCCAAAAGATCAGTGGACAACATCGCCAAATGCAGATGGCATCTGGCCGAATGATGGTGCTTACGGTAAAGTATCAGGTACAGTATGGTATGAAACAAATGACCCATCTGGTTCTGACTCACGTGCATGGAAAAAAGACACGTGGGATGTAAATGCAACAGGTGTTAAAGTAGTGGCTTCATACGTTAATGACGAAGTAACACGTCAATTCGATGAGTGGAAAAAGAATAATAAAGGGTATACAATCGAGGATTTTAAAGCTGCACAAGCTGAGATTGTTAAAAAATACCAAGCTGAACATGGTGTAGGTTCTCACATTGCTGAAACAGTAGTAGGTACAGTTGATGAAAAAGGCGAATATTACATTCCGTTCAAAGGTCTATACGGCGTTAGTGCAACACAACAAAATAGTGGTGCGAAAATTTCTCATAAAGTGACAGATGATGAATATGGTCAATTAGTGAAAGATGAAGATGTAGCGCACAATAGTCTTTTACAGTGGAATGGAACTATTGGTCAAAAACATCGACATATTAACTCTGATTACATGTATATCACACCAATGATTGAGGATTATGCAATCTGGGGTAACAACTATCAAAATAATATGTTCACTTCAGCATCTACGGGTGCAGATATTTTTGATGCAAAAATGTTAGCAGCTGCAAACGGAGCGAATCAAAACTTTGCTGCATTAGCACCACAACCAATGCATGATATTTTGGTTTATGATTCTACTGACAACTTTGCGACACCAGGAGATACAGTTGAATCTAAATCAGGTGGTTTATTGCCATCGCATGAATACCAAGTTCAATGGTTTAAAGATGGTGTGGCAATCGGTGATCCAGTTTCTAAAGTCTCTGGCGTAGATGGAACACTTGATTCAGTACCAATTACAGTACCAGCAGACTTAGATAAAAATGCGACATATACATCAGCCATTTTCCTACCAAATACAAAAACAACTGAATTATCTGATGCACTTGCAGTAGATTCATTTACAGCAGTTGTTGATCAAAATATTATTCATGAACCGGCATATAAAGATACAACAGCAAAAGTGGGTGAAAAAGCATCTGTAACACCAACATTTACTAAGAAAAATGGTAATGAAGTTGCGACAAGTGATGTACCATTGGCAACAGATAACCCATTCAAGATTGATCCTAATGCAGAAAATGTTCCTGCGGGTATTAACATCGATCCAAAAACGGGTGAAATCACAATTACACCAACTAAAGACCAGGTGGGCAAAGACTTCACAGTACCAGTTATTGTTACTTATGCAGATGGTACAACCGATACAGTTGAAGCAAAATTTACTGTAAAAGAAGGTACACCTGATGCAGATAAGTATGATCCAAAAGCGACACCAGAAGTAGTAGAAAAAGGTGGCAAAGTCGACCTAACAGACAACGTTGATTTAACAAAACTACCAGAAGGAACAAAAGTTGCAGACGTAACACCAGCTGGAACGATTGATACAAATAAACCAGGTGATTACACAGGAAAAGTAGAAGTAACATATCCAGATGGTTCGAAAGACACAGTAGATGTGCCGGTAACAGTTAAGGCATCACAAGCTGACGAAAACGAACCAAAAGTGACACCAGAAGTGGTAGAAAAAGGTGGCAAAGTCGACCTAACAGACAACGTTGATTTAACAAAACTACCAGAAGGAACAAAAGTTGCAGACGTAACACCAGCTGGAACGATTGATACAAATAAACCAGGTGGTTACACAGGAAAAGTGGAAGTAACATATCCGGATGGTTCAAAAGATACAGTAGATGTGCCGGTAACAGTAAAAGAAGCGGCAAAAACACAAGCTGACGAAAACGAACCAAAAGTAACACCAGAAGTAGTAGAAAAAGGCGGCAAAGTCGACCTAACAGACAACGTTGACTTAACAAAATTACCAGAAGGAACAACAGTTAAAGATG